>JBCCLK010000004.1:0-106092 GCA_039026935.1 Pseudomonadota bacterium | reverse complement strand
TTTGACACCGCAGATCAAAGCCAAACGCGCGTCGCTGAAGCGATAGGCCTTATTGGCCCTTCTGGTGCGTTGCAAAGGTTTGAAAACCTCATGGTTTCCTGCGCCTTTGCGCCTTCCAGAAAAACCAATGAACGCCTACCAAGATCCGCAAAATTAATGGGTCCTGACCCTAATCAGCCCGTTTCCAGCCAGAATAATCAGGCCAGCACAACCGCTTCTTTGACGTGTAAGACATCGCGCGCGCAATTAATGATGAAGTGTGCAACATCAGCCCGCGAGATCATGCCAAGGCGCCAGGACTGAGGGTTGCTCAGCACCTTGTAGCGCTTGGAAAGGCTGCCGCTCGTTAGGAGCGTTGGGCGCACGATCGTCCACTCAAGATCGCTGGCCTCAATGATTGCCTCCTGGCGCGTTTTGTCGTCGTAAACCCTGCCTAAGACCGCATTGTGGGCAAGTCGGGCAGGCTTGCTCATCGTGCTTTTGCTATCTCCGGCGCCGTAGCCCGTCACGGTGATAAGACGGCGCGCACCCGACGCTTGCATAGCTGGTATGAGCAGTTGCGTGGCGCTGGAGAACAGCGTTTCTGTTTCCCAAAGCATCGCCGGGCGTTCGCGCACGCCTAGCGCCTGAACGACAACGTCTATACCCTCAAGTGCCGCGGCTATGTTGTTGTTGTTCAAGGCATCGCCAACATAAGCATCTACGTTGGCGGGAAAGTCTCTCTCTGCCGCACTGCGACCAAAGGCACGCACTGCAAACCCTCGGTCTGCGGCCTGATAGACCACCTGTGCGCCGATGCCAGATGTTCCGCCGATAACAAGCCAGGTCATGCCGCTGCTCCCGTTGGGTTTTTGCTACGTTTTGTTTTGGCGCGATTTGCGCAGCGGTAGGATGCTCTCCGCCTTCCCCACAAAGCCCTGGATCTTAGAGCCGAGGGCCAAAAGTCCAGCGAGACGTTCTGTCTCAAGTTTGTTCATGTCATCGTACCACCCGGTGAGAAGCTCAATCAGTTCGCGCAGTTCGCTGATCCGCTCCTGCGCGTAGCGCGACTCTTTCAGTGCCTCGGTGCTCGGCGTTTCTTCAGTTTCTTGTTGAGCGTTCGTGAGCTCAAGTTCACGCAGCTTGGTCAAAGTTGGGTCAATCTCACGCTTCTTGCGCTCGTTTACGAGCGTTCTTACGATTTCCCAAAGATCCTCAGGTGTTGTGAAGTAATCCCGTCGATCACCAGGCACATGCTTCAGGCGCACAAGTTTCCAGGCCTGGAGTTCTTTCAGCCCCATGGAAACGTTGGACCTGGAGAAGCCGAGCCGTTCGACAATGTCTTCTGCGTTCAGCGGTGTCTCGGAAAGGAACAAGAGCGCGTAGATTTGGCCGACGGTGCGGTTAATGCCCCATCTGGACCCCATTTCACCGAAGTGAAGCACAAACTCCTGCTCCAGATTTGTAAGCTGCATGCCGCTGACCCGTCTTAATAGCGCCTGGGCCCGGTCTATAGGGGGCATTGAATAGGCTCACAAGAAACGAAGCTGAGCATCGATGTCGCGGACGCGGCGCGTGTTGCATGCAACGTTTGTGGGGGGCGTATCTCCAGTCAGCGTGTCAGCCTGACGTGACGCACGTACGGAAACTCAGACGTGTGCGCCGTGAACGTCTTTCGGATATCCGAACAAACACGTAGCTCAAATGCAGAGAGGCATTGAATTTCCGCGTGAATTCGCCCTGGCACAGCACTTGCCAGCAACGTTCATAACACACGCATTTGAGGTCGCTCATGCTCACCGAAGACACGCTCAGTCTTGTCATTCTTATCGCATTCCTAGGCGCTACGCTCAGCTTTTTTATCCTACCGCGGGTTGGCAAAGCGAGCGGAGTTGTCGCGGCCCTACTGCCTGGATCGTTGTTTGTCGCGTTTGTGTCAGTGCTGCCGGATTTTTCGCTTGGCGAAGGACTGCACTCTGTTGAGCAGACCGTGAGCTGGGTTCCCTCGCTCGGGATCAATCTTACCTTCCGGCTCGACGGTTTCTCGCTCCTCTTCTCGCTTCTGATTACAGGGATCGGAGCGCTGGTTGCTTTGTATGCGGGCTCTTACTTCAACGACAAACCTGCCGCCTATCGTGGACGTTTCTTGAGCTACATCCTCCTGTTCATGGGTGCGATGCTCGGCACCGTCCTGTCTGACAATTTGATGGTTATGTTCGTCTTCTGGGAGATGACGAGCCTTATCTCCTTCCTCCTCATCGGCTTTGACTCCACGTCCAAAGCGGCCCGCGACGCTGCCCTCCAGTCGTTGGTTGTAACGGCGGGCGGTGGTTTGGCGCTGTTCGGTGGTCTTCTTTTGGTCGGTATGGAAGCGGGCACCTTCTCGCTGCATGCGATCATTTTAGAGCCGAGCCTCATCACGCAAAGCCCGCTGTTTGGGGTGATTGCGATGCTTGTCCTGATTGGTGCGTTTACAAAGTCGGCGCAGTTCCCGTTCCATTTCTGGCTGCCCAACGCCATGCAGGCGCCCACGCCGGCGTCGGCCTATTTACACTCTGCCACCATGGTGAAGCTTGGCGTCTATCTGTTGGCGCGCTTCGATCCGCTTCTCACCGCCTCGTCGGTGGTGGCTGGAATTATTGTGACCGTCGGTCTCATCACGATGATTGTTGCCGCTGTGCAGGCGCTGCGGGTTGATGGGTTCAAGGCGATCCTGGCTTACTCCACCGTTGCCTCGCTTGGTCTTCTGGTCACGCTGATAGGTCTGGATGGTCCAGTGAGTGCGGTTGGCATCTCCGGCTTCATCGTCGCGCACGCACTCTACAAGGCAGCGCTGTTCTTCTGCGCGGGCATTGTCATCCATGCCACGGGCGCGAAGAATTTGGGCGAGATGTGCGGGCTCTTCTCACGCCTGCCGATTACGGCGGTTGCTGCAACGCTTGCCAGCCTTTCCATGGCTGGCTTGCCACCGTTTGTTGGCTTCATCGCCAAGGAGTATGTGCTTGAGGCGAAGTTGGAGTCAGCGTTTGCGACCTATGTCACGTTCGTAACGATCATGGTCAACACAGTGCTGGTCGCCATTGCGGCCATCGTAGCGCTGCGGCCATTTTACTCCCGCCGCAACGTGTTCCAAGGCAAGCTTCTCCATGGTGAAACGCCGGGCATGACCACCGGGCCAGCTTTGCTTGCAGGTCTTGGCGTCTTCTTCGGCGTGTTCGCTGACATTCCTCAGCACTTTCTGGTCGGCCCTTCAGCCATGGCGCTAGCTGGTGCACCCTTCTTTGTGTCGTTTGAGATCTGGCACGGGCTGACGCCGATGCTTGGCCTTTCAATTCTGATGGTCTTTTTTGGCGCGTTCCTGGTTTGGAAGTGGGACGCTATCCATGCTGTCACCGCTAGATGGACATTGCTTGACCGGTTGGCGCTAGAGAAGGGTTACTTCTGGCTCTTTGACGGGTTGTTGTCGCTGGCACGGCTTTCTACGGCGACCTTCCAAAATGGCAGCATGCGCACGTATGTGTCTGCAACCATCGCGGTGGTGACTGGCGCGATGGCTTATGCGGTTCTCGCTGGTGGGCTGTTCGAGGCGCCTGGGCAGGCGGCTTTCTCCGGCCTTTTGGATGAGCCACTGCGACCCTATTTGGTGCTCACAACGGCGCTGGTCGCTTTGGGCGCTTTTGTTGCTGCCGTTGCGCAATCGTTGATCATCGCGCTCGTCGCTGTTGGTCTTGCTGGCTATGGCATCGCCATCATCTTCATGATGAACGGCGCGCCAGATTTGGCGCTCACGCAGTTCTCCGTCGAGACGCTGTTCGTGGTGATTGTGACCGCGATCCTGGTGCAGATCCCAACGTATGCCAACGCGTCTACCCCAGGTGATACGTCGCGGTTGGACATTCGCGGTGGTGACCTCCTGCTATCGCTCGCCTTTGCGCTGGTGCTGTTCATCATCGTTCTTTCGATCGCATCCAAGCCCTTCAATCCCGCGCTTACCGAGTACTTCTCGGCGACGAGCCTAACTGAAGCGTTCGGGCGCAACGTGGTGAACGTCATTTTGGTGGACTTCCGAGCGCTTGATACCCTCGGTGAAATCGCCGTGGTCGCCTTTGCAGCCATTGGTGTCTGGGGGCTTTTGTCAGCCGGGGAGGGGGCACCCCGGGACAGTGAGGCATCGGCGCAGGCAGCAGGGCTTGCGCTGCCGTCGATCATTTTCACAAGCACGGCGCGTTTCTTCTTCGTGCTTATGATGGTTGCATCGTTGATCGTCTTGTTCCGCGGGCACAATGAGCCGGGCGGTGGCTTCATTGGCGGCCTGATCGCGTCGGCTGGCTTTGCGGTTCTGGCCTTGGCGCTCGGGGTCAACATGGCTCGCGAACGGCTCGTCCTGCACCCATTTGTTTGGATGGGCACGGGTCTGGTTCTGGGTCTCGTGTCCGGCATTCCAGGCGCTGTGATCAATGGGTCGTTCCTCACCCACCAATGGGCCGATCTCGACCTTGGCTTCACGACGCTCAAAGTCGGCACAACCTACATCTTCGACATTGGCGTTTATCTCACTGTGATCGGCGGCGTTCTCGCCTTCCTCATCCGTGTTCAGCAGACCATGGCGCTCAAGGCACCAACGCCGTTTACGCCAACGTCCTCCACGCCATTCTCTTCCACACCCTCATCCTCTGCTTCCGGGGCTTCCGCATGACGCTCGCTTACGCTGCAATCATTGCCATTCTAGCCGGGTGTGGGATCTACATGATCCTGGCGCAGAACCTGGTGCGCATCATCTTAGGTGTCTCGCTGCTGGCGGCATCGGCCAACATCCTCATCTTCTTGTCAGGACGGGTGAACTCTGAAGTGCCGCCCATTATTCCCAGCGGCGCGGAGGCTTTGGCCGATACAGCGGCGAACCCGCTGCCTCAGGCGCTTGTGTTGACCGCCATTGTGATCGGCTTTTCACTCACTGCGTTCGCCGCGGCCTTAGCGGTGAAGGCCTATCGCTCGCTCGGCACACTCGATACCGACGAGATGCTGGATGCTGAGGCGCTTGGCGCGCCGTTTCCGGTGCCCGCTGCGTCCAAAACCGTTGCTGCTAAGACGGAGGGCTGATCCATGGACGCTGATTTCTCCATCAACCTCCTCGTCCTCATCTGGCCAGTTTTGATCCCGCTGACACTAGCGGCGCTGACGGCCTGTCTGTGGCGTTCAACTGAGGCCCAAAAGATCGTCGGTATGATCGGTCTTGCCTTCATCCTTGGCTCGGCCGTGATGCTGGTGCAGGCCGTTCTGCGCTACGACGTGCTTGCCGTGGAATTTGGCGGCTGGGAGGTTCCGTTCGGTATCTCGTTCGTCGCCGACCGGCTCGCCGCAGCCCTGGTGATGATAACGAGCGTGCTTGCGCTCTGCGTTGGCATCTTCAGCTTGCGGGACATCCGCCAGTTGCATGTGAAGGCCGGTTTCTACCCGTTGTTCTTTGGTATGATCGCTGGTGTCAACGGAGCGTTCCTGACCGGCGATATCTTCAACCTGTATGTCTGGTTTGAGGTGATGCTGATCACCTCCATGGGGCTTCTCGTCTTGGGGCGTACGAAAGAGCAGATTGATGGGGCGGTGAAATACGCGCTTCTCAACCTCTTTGGCACGGTTCTTTTCTTGATGGCCGTTGGCCTCCTCTATGGCGCTGCCGGAACACTGGCGTTTGCTGATCTTGCGCGCATTTTGCCGACGATTGAGGCTAGCCCGGGTCTGATCGGCGCGGCGATTCTGTTCCTGTGTGCCTTTGGCATCAAGGCAGGTGTTTTTCCGCTCTTCTTCTGGCTACCTGCAAGCTATCACACCGCGCCGTTTTCGATTGCGGCCATCTTTGCAGGCCTGCTGACCAAGGTTGGCGTTTATGCCGCGTTTCGAGTGTTCACATTGCTCTTCACGGTGGATGAGTCCGGCATCCGCGAGATCGTCGCGGTCGTTGCTGCCTTCACCATGCTGGTGGGCGTGTTCGGTGCGGCTGTGCAGTGGAACATCCGGCGTATTTTGTCGTTCCACATTATTTCGCAGATTGGCTACATCTTGATGGGGCTTGCCGTCGCCACACCGCTCGCCATTGCTGGTTCGATCTTCTACATCGTCCACCACATCATCGTGAAAGCGAATTTGTTTCTGGTGGCTGGCGCGATCCGAAGAGCGTCTGGAACTGATGACTTGAAGAAGACAGGGGGACTTTTAAAGTCGCACCCTTGGCTTGCCGTTCTGTTCCTCATCCCTGCGCTTTCCCTCGCAGGCATCCCACCGTTGTCAGGCTTCTGGGCCAAGTTCTTGGTGATTGACGCATCGTTTAAAGGCGAGATGGGCTGGCTTGCCGCCGTTGCGCTCTTCACCGGGCTGTTGACGCTCTACTCGATGATGAAGATCTGGATGGAGGCGTTCTGGAAAGTGCCGGCGGTCGAGCGGGCGACGCCGCGGCGCGTGCCTGTTTTCATGTCGCTCCCCATCGCGATTCTAGCCGCAGTGACACTGACGATTGGCTTCTACGCCGAACCTTTTGTGCAGTTCGCTGAGGTTGCCTCCATCACGCTCACCGATCCTGGCGTCTACGTCGCCGCTATCTTTGGCGAGAGTACAACCGAACTTGTGAGGGCTGTTGAATGATATCTCTTTTGAAACGCATCCCGGCTTTCATTGTGTTGACGGTGGTTTTCATCATCGAGCTTATCAAAGCGTCTATCGACGTTGCGCTCGCGGTGATTTCGCCGACAGAAAATCTCAAGCCGGGCATTGTTGCTGTCCCGCTTGATCTCAAAACGGATATGGGCATCGCAACGCTTGCTAACATTGTCAGCCTTACACCCGGTACCACGTCGCTCCATGTCTCTGATGATCGCAAGCTGCTCTATGTGCATGTGCTCGATCATGAGAGCGATGAGAGCGTTATCAAGGAGATAAAAACGGTTTTGGAGCGCCGTGTCATGCCCATTGAAGGCACCGTCGTCCCCGATCGCCTCGCTCATAAGGGAGCTTCAACATGATTGATGCAGACAGCACCCTCGTCGACCAGATCATGGATCCATTCATTACCATCATGTTGATCGCCGTCATGGGCGCTCTTGCGGTTGCTGCGTACCGCCTTCTGTCAGGTCCAGGCTATGCGGATCGGTTCATCGCGGTGGACATGATGACCGGACTTGTGGTCGCCGCTTGTGCGCTAACCGCACTTGCGACCGAGCGTACTGAGTTTTTGGACGTTGGCTTTGGTTTGGCCTTGATTGCCTTTGTGGCAACAGCTGCCTTCGCGGCGTTTCTGGAGCGGAAAGTAGCAGCCACGCAGAACGGCAGCGGTGCGGGCAATGGATCAGATGAGACCGCGCATGAACACGCTTCAGGGGCTTCGTCATGATCGATCTCATTGCTTTGGCCATCATGTTTCTTGGCGTTGCCTTTCTCATTCTTGCCAGTGTTGGGCTCATTCGGTTCGATGATCCGTTGCAACGCATGCATGCGGCCACGAAAGCCGGCACGCTTGGTGCTGGTCTGGTGCTCATTGGGACTATGGTTTCTAAGGGTACGGGTGACGTAACGCTAACTGGCGGGCTGACGCTTGTCTTCTTGTTGCTCACCGTTCCGGTGGCCGGGCACCTTCTCGCCCGGGCGGCCTATATGTCAGGCGCGCAGCTTGTCGGAGTCGGCAAGGATGATCCCCTAAACGGTGTTCTTGCTCGTTTGGATGTGCCGCTTGAGACTGCATCCCAGCAGCTTGCCTTTGAGCCAACATCGAGCCAGACGGTTGCCTCCCACGTGGGTGCACAAGCCGTTGCGGTCGAGCACGTTCCTTCGCCCGAACGCGTTCGCTTTGCCGCGATTGGTAATACAGCACCAACACTTGGTCGGCGCGCAGCAGGATTTGCTGCTCGCACGGCGCTTCCACTTACCGCTGTCGTGGCGGTCGATACGTCCTATGCAGATGCGACGGAGAACAGTGCGGAAACCATGCGCCAGATGCGCGACACGGTGAGCCATTGGCTGCCTGACCTTCGCAGCCTCTCAGACGAGCTGGGTGTACCTATCGACCTTGTTTATGAGGAAGGTGACGCGGCGGCGGCCATGGCGGGCGTTGGTGATGTGCGCGAATTTCTCATTCTTCCCATCGATGGATGGGCCGACCATGGGGTCGGTGAGGCGGCGGGTCCCTCGGCTACTGGTTCCTCCGCCAAGGACCCAGACGGCCTCCTGCGGGTCTGCGACTTGCACCCTGGCCCAGTTTTGTACGCCGTGGAAAGCCAGCAGATGGGCCCGGTGGCCATCCTGTTTGACGGTTCGCCGGAAGTCTGGCGCGGTCTTGATTTTGCCCTGCGTGAAGGGCTGTGGACGATCAGTGATCTTCGCGTGTTCGGCTCCATTGATGCAGCGGCCCGTGAGCTGATCGAAACCAAAGCCTCGAACGCTGGCGTGCCGGTCCGGTTCCTTGATGCTGATCTTCCCGTAGAAGACGGTACGCTTTTCCCACATGAGGTTGCGGACGGCGTCGTTGCGGTCATCCTACCAGATCTGCCAAGCCCGAAGCATATCCGTTGGAACGGTTTGTTTTGGCAGGATCGTATCGCGCGGAACTGGCAAGGCGATGTGCTTGTTTGGACCTGACTTGTTTGGACTTGAAGCCTTCCTATTTTGAAGCTCTTGCCGTTGCATGAGCCATTCCCGGCTGAGCCAGCGATGGGTGTACCCCGGTGTGGGCAGTGGCGAAGGGTCGAGGTAGGTGGCGGACGAGCGGGGACAGTACGAGGCGAATGGTTCTGACGGTTGGTCTATGGCTTGGTGGCTTCCGTCTTTGCTCGCCTGTTTGGTGTTTGCGCTCGTTTGCGCATGGGCCCTTTTCGATCTGAGGGTTGATGATGGGCCGATTGGCGTTTCTCTTGCGGTCATCGGGGGACTTATCACGTTCTTTGGAACACGGATGGCCCTAAAGCCGATCGATACGCTCACCCGTCAGCTCGTTGATCGTTCCACCGTTGAACCGCTTCCGGCCCAGCTGGCTGGCCCCGCTACTGAGCTAGGCCGTCTCCAAAGGGCAATCGCAGAGCGGATGCACGAGGATGAGCGGGCCGCCGAGCTTGCCGCATCAGAAGGGGACCGAGCGCGCGAAGCGATGCTAGCGCGCTTGTCAGCTGCCTTGGCGCATGAGGTACGCAATCCCTTGGCCGGTATGAGCGCTGCCCTTTCCACATTGCGTCGCTATGGTGATGACCCCAAGGTGCGCAGTGAGACGCTTGATCTTGTCGAGCGTGGTCTTGCCAGCATCGACCATGTTGCCGCGAGCATGCTGTCCACCTATCGCCCGCCGGACGCAAAACGTGCGCTGACACCTGACGATATTCAGGATCTTCACGTTTTGATACGGCCCAAAGCGCGGCGCAAATCCATTGACATTCGTTTTGCAAGTGCCCTGTCCGGGCCGGTCAACGTGGATGCTGATGCGATCCGGCAGATTGTCCTCAATCTCCTTTTAAACGCTACAGATGCTGCCCCGGACGGGGGTGCAGTCGGCTTTGAGGCATCGCTTGCCGACGATCGTCTGTCGCTGACCGTATCGGATGATGGGCCAGGTCTTCCCGATGAGGCGCTGATGGTGATTACAGATCGGGACGGACGCAACGCAGGACAGGCGACTGGTCAGACGAAGCGCCTCGGACTATGGCTGGTGCATAAGCTGATCGACGACGTCAACGGGCGTTTGTCGATCGAGAGTCGGACGGAGAAGGGCACATCTATTACGATCACCGTGCCTGTTCTTGAGACCCTTGGAGGCGAGCACCTCAATGGCTGACTTCGTGCTTCTGGTCGAAGATGACCCAGTGCTTGGGCCCTCGTTAGAACAGCGGCTTGTGCTGGAAGGTTTTGCCGTTCGACATGTCACCAGCCTCGCCGCTGCTCGCACCGTTTTGCGGAAGGGCTTCCCGGATTTTGTTCTGTCCGACATTCGCCTGCCAGATGGGTCGGGTGCTGATCTGTTGGGTGATCTATCCGAGCGCCTTGGCTCGGTACCCGTGATGTTCATGACGGCCTATGGTGATCTCGATCAAGCGGTTGACCTGGTTCGTCGAGGTGCGCGCGACTATCTGAGCAAGCCTTTTGATCTCGATGCGCTTGTTGAGCGCATGCGTGAAATCATTGCCGTCACGGTTGAAGCGCAGGCCCATGACGGGTTTGCCACATTTGGTCTTTCGCCCTCCACCCAGCAGCTGCGTTCAACGCTGGATCGTGTGGCCGGCATTGATCTTCCGGTCCTCCT
Source organism: Pseudomonadota bacterium (assembly GCA_039026935.1). Classification (GTDB taxonomy): domain Bacteria; phylum Pseudomonadota; class Alphaproteobacteria; order Rhizobiales; family MH13; genus MH13. Next base: position 95,843 of record JBCCLK010000004.1, on the reverse strand, counting down.
GTTTGGGGAAACAGGGACGGGCAAGGAGATGGCGGCGCGCTATCTGCATGCGGCAGGCGACCGGGCCGATCAGCCCTTTGAAGCGATCAACTGCGGGCAGGTGTCGGTGGAATTGGCCGACTCCGTTCTTTTCGGCCACGAGCGCGGCGCCTTTACTGGTGCGCTGGAGCGGCGGCCCGGCATTATGGAAACGGTCGGCGGCGGCACGCTTCTTCTTGACGAAATCGGCGAAACCTCGCCTGACCTTCAGTTGAAGCTTCTGCGGGTCTTGCAAGAACGTCGCTTCCGTCGTTTGGGCGCATCATCCGACCAAGACTTTGGGGGCCGTGTCGTGTGTGCCACGAACCGCGATTTGGAAGAGGCAGTGGGCGATGGTAGTTTTCGTGAAGATCTTTGGTACCGGCTCAATGTGGTAACGCTGCGCGTGCCCTCGCTTCGAGATCGGGTGGAGGAGATCACGCCACTCGCTGAAAGTTTCCTGCGTGAGGCGGCTGACCGCCTTGGCCGTGCCGGTACATCGCTGGGCAAGGCCGCTCTTGACGCTGCGCGTGGCTATGATTGGCCGGGCAACATCCGCGAACTACGCAATCGCATCGAACGGGCCGTGGCTTTGTGCGATGGCTTGGAGATCGGCCCGGTAGACCTCTTTCCTGATAGGTCTCAGGTCGCGCAAACGTCCGTGGCCTCAAGCACAGGTTCAACTGCATCGGGAAACAGCTTCCCAACCCTATCTGCCGTGCGCGACGAAGCCGAACGCCACCATATCCTGGCTGCTATCGACCGCGCCGATGGCCGCATGGCGGACGTGGCAGATATGCTGGGGGTGTCGCGCAGCACTTTGTGGGAGAAGATGCGCAAGCTTTCGATTGAACGCGATTAAAGGCGGAACGGAAGGTATGCAGGCTTCATAACCACGCCATCGACCTCTTTGGGTCTCGTGCTTGCCATAAGTGTTGGCGGTGCATGTGGATCGTCGGTGTCTTCAACGATCCGTGCGACGAGTTCTGGTATGGCGCGTTTGAGCACAACCTCTTTGAGGATTGTCTGCGTGTCTTTCTTCGATGGCCGCGGTAGTGTCCTGTGCATGCTCTTTGGCCTTCTGGCGAGCGTTTCATCAATACGCATGTACTTGGAACAAGTAACTCCCGTTTATGCCCGCTTCAGCGACGTTCGGGAAGTGCATTAGCACCTACGTATGAATACCGCACCTTGATCCAAGCATGAGAAACTGCGGCGGTAAGCGAGTTTCAGGGCGCGCGGACTATGTTTTGGGACGTGTTGTGGGTGATGAAAAGCCGCCGCACAAACGCAACAACAAAAAGCGCTGTAAGGATAAGAACAATCGTTGGTGCTGGGGCGCTATCGAGGAAAAAGCTGGTGTAGACACCCATCACCATCGCACTGATGCAAATTACGACCGACAGCCAGAGCATCGTGGAAAATTTGCGGACCAGAAGGAATGCAATGGCGCCCGGCGCGATGATCAGGCCGATGGCCAGAATGAGCCCAGCAGCTGACAGTGTTGCAACGATCGTGAGCGAGAGCGCCGCGAGCAGACCGTAGTGAAGCCAGGCGACGGGTAGCCCGCTGGCCTGCGCCTGAGCTGGATCAAAGCTGTGAAGCAAAAGGTCCCGCCAGAAGACAAGCAGGGCGACGCTCACCACCGCAGCGATCATGAACGAGGTTAGAAGTTCGTAATGGTTGATGCCCAGAATGTTGCCGAACAGGATGTGGTCGAGATGGGTGGTTGTGTCGAGTGCCACGAAGAGCACCAGTCCCACGGCGAACATGCCTGAGAAGACGACGCCCATGACCGTGTCGGACTTTACCCGGCTGTTTTGCGCCAGATAGCCGGTGGCGAGAGCGCAGATCATCCCGGACACGAAAGCACCGATGAGAAGTGGGATGCCCGCGACAAAGGCGAGGACAATGCCGGGCAGAACGGCGTGGCTTACCGCATCACCCATCAAGGCCCAGCCTTTCATGACCAAGAAGCAGGAGAGAAGGGCAGTGGGCACCGAGATGATCAGCACAACGAGAAAAGCTTTCTGCATGAACGCGAACTGAAAAGGCAGAAGAGCTGTGTCGAGCGTGAAATCCATGGCTGTTGCCTACCTTTCTACTTCGCCGCGCTCGAAGTAGATTGGTCGATGATCACTGTTCCTGCGTTCAAGTCTTGAAGCGCTTGTCGTGCTTTGCGGCGCGCGGCCAGCAGTCCGTGTTTAGGCGCAAAGACAAAGGTAACCAGGAACACCAGCGTCTGGAGCGTCACGATGATGCCGCCCGTTGCGCCATCCAAAAAGTAGCTTGCATAGGCGCCAACGAAGCTCGTCCCGGTTCCGATGAGGATGGATGTGAGAATGAGGCGTGGGAACCTATCGCAAAGAAGGTAGGCGGTCGCGCCGGGAGTGATCACCATGGCAATGACAAGGAGCGCGCCGACGGTTTGCAAAGCTGCCACCACCGAGGCGGACAGCAAGATGAAGAACACGGCCTTCAGGACGCTCGGGTTGAGGCCGATTGTCCGCGCATGGGTTTCATCGAAAAAGGTCACCATGAAGTCCCGCCATTTCAGGGTGAGAACCGCAAGCGTCACAAACCCGATAACCGCCAGTTGGAGCGTGTCTTCAGGCGTGATGGCGAGGATGTTGCCCATAGTGATCGTCTGGATCGACACGGCGATCGGGTTGAGTGAGGCCATGAAGAGCCCCAACCCGAAGAAGGAGGTAAAGATGATGCCGATAATGACGTCGATCTTCAGTCCTGAACGTTCCGACAAAAAAAGCATGGCGCCGGCTGCAAATCCACCAGCGACAAAGGCCCCCAGAGCGAGCGGCAAGCCCAGCAAGTAAGCCCCGGCTACGCCTGGCACCACGGAGTGGGCTAGCGCATCGCCAATGAGCGACCAGCCTTTGAGCATGAGGTAGGCTGACAGAAACGCGCATACGCCGCCTACCAAGCTGGAGACCCACATGGCGTTGGTCATGTAGCTGTAGGTAAAAGGCTCAACAATGACCTCGATCATGAAGGTTCACGTGCGTTTTCATGGTTTGTGTCGCCACTTACCTCGCCTGAGGCATCTCCAGTTGCTCCTGCTGTTTGTGTCTGATCTCCATACTGGACGAAGGGTCGCTCATCGTCTGTAAGGATCGTGACCTGCCGCTGATCGCCATCGGTATGCAGTGTCTGGTCGGTGATTGTGATGTGTCGCAGAACGCCACCAAAAGCACGCTGGAGGTTGGCAGGCGTGAAGATGTATTCAGTCGGACCGTAGGCGAGCACCGTGCCCTTCATGAGGACGGTTCGGTCGCAAAACTCTGGCACGGAGCCCAGATTGTGCGTCGACACAAGCATGACCCGTCCCTCATCGCGCATCGACCTTAAAAGCGCGACGATCTGCTCCTCGGTCTTTACATCAACGCCAGTGAACGGCTCATCGAGCAAGATCACTTGGCCGTTCTGCGCGAGCGCCCGCGCTAAGAAAACGCGCTTGCGCTGGCCGCCGGATAGCTCGCCGATCTGGCGGTGGCGATAATCCTGCATGCCCACGCGCTCCAGCGCGGACTCAACGGCTTCGTGGTCGGCGCGTCTGGCATGGCGCATGAAGCCCATATGGCCATAGCGGCCCATCATGACGACGTCTTCAACGAGCACTGGGAAAGACCAATCAACCTCTTCAGACTGAGGGACGTAGGCGACCACATTGTCTTTGAGAGCTTTTTTGACGGGCATTCCCAGAATGCTAATCTCGCCGGTGGCAGCTGGAACAAAGCCCATCAGCGCCTTGAAAAGCGTAGACTTGCCTGACCCATTCACGCCGACGAGCGCAGTGACGCTGCCGCGCGGTGTTTCAAACGAGGCGTTGTGGATGGCTGTGTGACCGTTGCGATAGGTGACGGTTACATGGCGGGCCTTGATGCCTGCCTCGCCCATGCTTTGCCCATCCATGCCTTGCCCATCTGTGTCTGGCTCATTCGAAGGAAGTGCCTGTCGGACCGCTATCGTCGCTTGGGAGGGTAGGGCGCTCTCAGACATCGCTCATGCCACTTTAGCTTTCCTCTTGTCTCATCAACTCAGATGATTAACGCGGGCTATCAACGCAAAAGCGCGCGGCACATAGGCCGCGGGGACTTCATCTCTTTCGCATTGTGCTCTCGTCCTAGTTTGTATGCGCTGTTAGCCCTTCGGCAATGGTGCTTGCCGTGACTTGCAAGAGATCGAGGTACGTTGGCACGTTTCCGTCTATCTCGCTCAAGGAGTCCACGTAAAGAACGCCGCCATACGCTGCGCCCGTCTCCCGTGCTACCTGCTCAGCCGGGGCTGTGCTCACAGTGCTCTCGCAGAACACGACTGGGACATCATTTGCGTTCACGCCATCGACGACGGCGCGCACTTGCTGTGGCGTGCCAACCTGATCGGCATTCATGGGCCACAGGTAGAGCTCTTCCATGCCAAAGTCGCGCGCAAGATAGCTGAACGCGCCTTCGCATGTCACAAGCCAGCGCTGATCCTCAGGGATCTGCGCAATCTGCTGGCGCAGTGGTTCAATGGTGGCGCGCAGCTCGTCCTTGTAATGTTCCGCATTGGCTCGGTACAGTTCGGCATTGTCCGGGTCTTGGGCTGCGAACGCGTCGGCGATGTTTTCGATGTAGATGATGGCGTTGTCGAGACCCATCCAAGCGTGGGGGTTTGGTAGCCCCTGGTAAGAACCGGACGCAATGGAAATCGGATCGATGCCCTCGGTCAGTGTGACGGAAGGGATGTCGCCGACATTTGTCAAAAACTGCTCAAACCAAAGTTCCAGATTGAGCCCATTCCACAAGATCAGATCCGCATCAGACGCGCCGACAAGGTCCTGGGGGGTTGGTTCATAGCCATGGATTTCGGCGCCCGGCTTCGTGATCGAGACCACATCGGCGGCATCTCCGGCAACATTGGAGGCCATGTCTGCAATGACGGTGAAGGTTGTGACAACCTTCATGCGATCACTGGCAAGGGCAGGCGAAGTCAGAGCGCTGGCGGCGAGCAAAAGGCTCCCGAGACCCAAGGTCTTCATGAGCGGTTCCAGCGAGTTATGGGTAAGGGACACTTGCGGCATAGCATATCTCCGGACGAGGGCGTCTTGTTCTTTATCGATATTGCAAATCATTTGCATCCGTCAACTAGAATGCGAATGATTTGCAACTAGAGGTGTGAGACAGTTTGTCCGTTTTGTCCGCTTCTGCGAGCGAGCTCCTCTTAGCCAGCTCATGTCGGCCAGCGCTTTTCCGTGCGATCCGCATTGCCGGAGTGTTGGAAGTACCAATCCTTCTTGGGTATTGGGCAACAGCGGACTTGCTCTTGCCGCACTCTTGTGACCAACCCGTGCACATGAGGCGTTCTGCATCAAGCCTTGCGCACCAAGAACTTCTAAGACTGGGAGCTGATGAGTGTTGAACCAGCTATGTGGCCAAATGAAACGTCATGGACGCACTGGTGTTCTAAGTGCTCTCTTAGCCGGTCTTTGCCTGCTTTTATCTGTATTTTGGGTTGCCCCAGCGCACGCCACCTACCGCTTGACCTTTGTTGAAGCGACTGAGTCACCGCCGCTGTGTGTGACACGCTTTGCGGTGGAGAACACATCCTCGGCTACGCTTTTGGGTCTCAATGCAGTGATCCAACTCAACAGCGCATCCGGTCCGGTCGGTACGAGCCGCGGCTTGCTCATCGGTCCTGTCAGCCCTGGGCAGACCCTTATCGCTGAGGCGAGCGCTGCCAACTTACCCTGCGGGCAGGTGGAAAGTTACACGCTCGTGGTCGAAGGTTGTCAGACCGAGGCTGGGTCGATTGATCGGGTCGCGTGTGCCGCGGCGTTTCAGGCGCTTGAGCCCTTCACATCGGTGATTGCTCGCTAACTTGATCGTCGAGGGTGGTGGCCAAGCCCCGCAAGAAGGCGAACCACAAGCTGAACGCGACAAAGGCGTAGCTGATGACAGTTGCGAGAGCCGCGCCGATAGGTCCAACGTAAGCGCAGAGGATAGCAGTCAAGGTAACGTTGAGGCACGCCCCCAAAACTGTGATGCGCGCAGGTAGTTTTTGGTTGTCGAAGCTTGCATGCAGGCGGCTGCTGACTCCGCCTAGAAAGACGAACGGGACGGAAAGAGCATAGATCGCCAGGATCAAGCTCGCTGCCTCATAACCTCGTCCAAAAAGGAGCGAGAGAAGATGCGGACCGGCTATCCAGCAGACAGCTGCAAACGCTGCGCAACCGAGCATGCCGATGAGAAGCCCGGACCAACCAACGTGCTGTCCGCTTTTACGCAACTGGTGGATCAATGGTGGTGTCACCGTCAACATAGCCACCAAGGCAAGGCCGTTGCCGATTTCTGCTATCCGGGCAGCGCTCGCATAAAGAGCCGTGTCGGATGGGCCAAACTGCTGCGCGACGTAGAGCATGTCGATCCGCAGATAGATCATGATGGCAAGGCTTTGAACGAGGAATGGCAAACTCGTTTTCAAGAGCCCTGAAAGGTCCTGCCATTCATCACCTCGCACACCAAAAGCGCGGCTCTTGCCCGTCATCCACAGGGCAAAAGCCAAAGCTTCAAGCCCTGCGATAAAGGCAACGCCTGTGAGGCTCCCGCTGGCTCCTCGCGTAATGAGAAGGGCAAGGCTTGCAACGCCTAAGCTGACGATGCGCGCGAGCGCGTATCTTGCTGGAGCATCGACAGCCTGGTGATAGGTGCGCAGCGGTTCGATCACCCCGAGCGCGAGCCGCATTCCAAGCAACGCATAGAGGTTTGTGGCATGTGCACCGCTCAGAATTGCCAGTGCGATGAGCGTTGTCACGTAGATACCCAATCCCACACTTGCAGCCAGGCCAACGCGTGGAAGGAGTGATGCTCTTATCGCGTGCGATAAAGTCTCTGTGGGTGAACTCGCCTCAGAAGAACGCTTCGCTGCTTCGCGTCCAGCTTGGGCATAGGTGAGCCGATCAAGACCAAGAGAACATACCGCGCTCTGCACGGACACAAGTGCCCACAGAGCCGCGAGGGTTCCAACCGCTTCGATGTTGGCGAGGTGTGTCGCCGTAAAAAAGACCAGAAACGAAAAACCGCCGACCCCGGCATGCTCTAAAGCGTAAAGTTTCGCGCTGTTGAGCCCGTGCATCCGTATGCCTTGGTTATGCGCGTCCCGGTTACGCATAAAACCCTCACGCACGCTGCGTTTGCCTGTGTTTCATCTTACCATCTGATGCCCATGGCAGACACGCTATCCAAATGATCAACGGGAACAGATTGAGGTTTAAGGTTCGGGCATTGAAAAACAGCACGAATGCGCCGGCGAAGAGCACGAAGAACCGCTTAACATCCCTATGTGCCGTTTGCCAAAGCCCTGCGATGATGACCAGCAAGGGAAGAGCTGCAACAAGGCCAAACTCGGCGAGAAGTCCAAGATAGGCATTGTGGATCGCCAAACCCTCTGGCGTCCTAACCTGGTCCATACCCACCCCGAAAAAGGGGTGATCGAGAAATGTTTGAAGGGCTAGGTTCCAGGTCTCGACCCGTCCAACAAGCCCTGTCCCAAGCCCACGGTCCGCGTGGCGCAGGAGCAAGATTCCATCTGTTATCTGGCGGGTGATCGCTTCAACTAGGTGCGGAAAAGCTAAAAGCGTCAGTGTTGCGCCAATGGTAAGGATGGCGGCAGCGCTTGTGAGGATGTGCACGTGAGTGCGGGTCAAGGTGATGGGACGGAGGGCCAAAACTTCAGCGCCGATGATCACCAAACCACTGCCAAGAAGCGCAGCGCGAGATTGAAGCGCGAGCATGGCGGCAATCGCAACACCGTATCCGACAAGGCGCCATAAAACGGGTTTGGCAAAGCATAGTAAAACAATGCAGCCGAACAGAATTTCGCCGCCGAGGTTTGGATGCAGGCCAACATAGCTGGCCCTCTCGCTCTCGCCGGCGATCACAATGGCGATGCCGATCGCAAGGACCGTTATCAGCGCAAGTGGTACCGTGCACTGCGCTACCCTATTAAACCCGTGCCTGCGTGCCTGATCGGTTGCAAGAATGAAACCGCTGAAGATGACTGTCTTGGCCAAAATGAGTGCCCCGACGTCGCTTCCGTACAAAAGCGCTGCGTGTGTGCTGGTGGTGATCAATGTCAGGCAGAGGCATAGGGCTTGCCACGACGGCCAGATCGGATGGCGTCTCCAGAACACGCTCGCAACGAGAAGGCAGAGGCTTGCAGCCTGCGCGACGCGGTACAGCGCAAAGTCGCCGACTGATACTGTCAGAACGAGGAACGGCAGTGGAAGACTGGCAAAGGCCAGCCGTTGCATTTTGGTCAGGCCGGTCGTGCCGCTGACAAGCTCACACAGTGCCTGGGTTTGTAGCCGGTGCGCACGCCTGAACGCTGTCGCGGCTATCATCGTTGAACCGCTGCTTGTTGAAGGGCGTTTGCAAATTCGCCGACGTAGCGCTCCATGGATAGATTGCTGCGGTAGCAATCAATTGATCTTTGACGCATCAATGCCAGCGCATTCCGGTCGCGATGAAGACTAATGAGAGCCTGCGCCAGCGCTTCAATTCGACCTGCCTTGTCGGTGTGGCCTTTATGGGTTCCCGTTTGGTTTGGCTGGCCGGAACACCCTGCGGCCTTGACCCGAAGTCCAGTGACGCCGTCTGCCACATGGACATGTTCGGGGTGGTGGAACGGACCGTGTTTGGGGTGACGTTCGAGGAGGACAAATGGCAAGGCATGCCCCAGCGCCTCATTGACGCTTAGGCCAACTGAACCGGCAGAGACTGCGACATCTGCGTTTGAATAGTGTCGGCTGAGTGTTTGAGCATCGTACTCCTGGCCGTGCCAAACGATCGCGCGTTGCCATAGCGAACCCGCAACGCGCTGAACCACCGCGCGGTCCACGCCGTCGCCGATGAGGATGAGTTTCGCGTCGGCGACATGACAGAGCACCAACTGGAAAGCTCGAACGAGGTCAGGCACACGCTTGTCTGGCGTCATCCGGCCGCAGAAGAGGAGCGTGAAGGGCCGTGTGACGCTGCGTGTTGCCTCGATGGATTGCGCTATGTCATCGGCATCTGTTTTGACCTTTAACGTGTTGGTTGCTTTCCAAATCCGCGTTGTCTTCAAGTGGCGGCGCAGAAAGGTTGCGCCTTCGTGCGAGTAAACGATGTGCCCATCTGCGGCCTTGAAAGGTGCAATCCGCCCATACTGGCGCAGCATGTTGACGGCTCCCTCAAAGCCCCTGCCCATTTGCCAGCCATGGCCCCACAACACGACCGGTGGGCCTTTGCGCAGGCGGCGTCTTGTCAACAAATCCCACAGGATGGGCGATCTGAGGCCAGCCTCCGCCACGATAAGGCGGGGGTTCAGGTCTTCCAAGATAGAGCGGATTGGGGCTGCGGGCAGGAGGCCACGTTTTGCCTGAAACGGGTATCGTCGCAGCCACGGAGCCTGGTCTACCGGTGCCATAAAGGTTTCATGGCCCTCATCATGTTGAGGCCCAACGACAAGGGCGCCCAGTCTCGCATACAGTCCGTCGTAAAGTGCCCGCCGATAATGTGGCACTGTGCGATAAATGATGACGGGTGGGCCTTGCGCATTGGGCACGTCGGCGGCTCCATGCTGCATGCTGAACGCAGATGCCTGTAGTTTGCCGTCTCTGCTTGGCGGCTTGTAGGCGTAGTGTTCCCAAGGGGTTGCGCACGTGACACGCTACTCATCCTCAGCGTTCATGCGATTAAAGCTGGGGCAGACTTTTTCCCGCGCAGCTTCCATTTTTGAAACGGCCGACCAAGCACGGGCATTCTTGGAGGAGAGAGGGTGAGGTATAAGGCGGCTTTATAGCGCTACGTTTTGATTTGCTCACAGCCCCAGGCTGTGAAACCGCCATTGCGCCAGCCTTTTGGTCCAAACGCCACGCGCATGGGATCACCTGCTTCATCAAGAACCACGCCCCCAGCGGCTTGAACCACCGCCACGCCTGCCGCGGTGTCCCACACCATCGTGGTGTCGCTGTAGCGCGGGTAAACATCGGCCGTGCCATCGGCCACCAGGCAAAACTTGAGTGCGGAGCCAACTTGGACCATGTCGTCAGCAGCGATGCTTTTGAGGAAGCCGTCGGTCTTTTCATCAAGGTGTGAACGGCTTGCGACCGCTTTCACCGGAGTGTGTGCTTTCCCGCATGTCTTGATGGGATGCAGGTCATCGAACGTGACCGTCTCACCTGGGACGACCTGACCGGCAAAGGCGCTTGACCCGCCAATCCAGATCGTATGGTGCGCGGGGGCGTACACCACGCCCACATGCGGAACCCCGTCTTCGACGAGCGCTATGTTGATAGAAAACTCGCCATTGTGGAGGACAAATTCCTTTGTCCCGTCGAGCGGATCGACCACGAAAAACCTGCTTCCTAGCGATTCTGGTGGAACACTGTCTGCGGTTTCCTCCGATAGGACCGGGATATCCGGCGCAATAGCTTGCAGGCCCTGTGCGACTAATGCGTCTGCGGCAAGATCTGCGCGTGTCAGAGGGGAGCCATCATCCTTGAGTTCGACAGTGAAGCCTTCCTCATAGATGGCCATCACCACTTCACCGGCGCGGGAGGCAAGGTTTGCTAAAGACAGGGCGAGTGCATCGCGTTCGTTTGCGATTTGCGTCTCGTCCACTGCCGACCTATCCGGCGAAAGTATTGGTGCCATCTTCAGTCGTCCGGCTTGCCCTGCCTACCGCATCTTTGGGCGGTTTATCAGGCGAGTATTGCCAAATGCTGATCAATGTCCACCCTTGATGGCCTCTACAGTGATGCTCCTCACTTTGTCGCAGCGTCATATATGCGATGTCGCAGCGACAAAGTGAGAAGATGTAGCCTTTTCAATGGATAGTGGTTTGCGACAGCAAGCGAATGTCACGCGAATATCGCAGGTCGTTTCAGGGCCAACAACGGTGACCCGATTGAGCATACGGGCCGGCCTTGTTCAGGCGAGGGTCGATAGCGACCCTGCCAGTAGCCGCTGGAGGAACCGGGACAACTGTTCCAACTCGTCCTCGCTCCAACGATCTTGAAAGAGATATCCTGCCTGCTTGGCGAGGGTTGCCTTAGCCTCAGAGACTTTGGTGTGCGCCGCTTCGGTTAGCACGACGAAGGATAGGCGTGCATCGCGCTCATCGATCTCACGGGCAAGCAGGCCGATCTTCTCAAGCGGCGCTGCCATGCGCGTGACCGTGGAGGCGCTCACATGAAGGCGCTTTGCCAGCTCAACCCGAGCGAGGCGATGCTTTGGTGCGCTTTCCAGATGTAACAGCATGAGAAACTCGTTTACCGAAATACCGTGAACGGCGGAAAACTCTCCAGATAAGCGCGCTTTAATTTCGTCCGATGCCTGGAGGATGCGAAGGGTGTTTGTGTACGGTGTATCCAACATAGTCATAACTTTATTCCTATATATTTGCATATGCAAGCATATAGGAATTTCTATGGCAATGTTAAGAGGTCATTTTGAAAGTGATGAAAATGGTTGCGCAGCGGCTTTTTCCCTCAGCTTATTCCTGCCAAGATACGGTGGTTGTTTGCGCCTTTTAAGAACGTCACGGTCTCAACCATGCATGCCGCCACCAAAATAGTCGTCATCACCGAACGCTCGATTTTAGATGGGGTGGCAGAACTGCTCGAAGAGCATGGCGCGACCGGGTACACCTACACCGCAGCGGGCGGGAAGGGGAGCCGTGGCAAGCGCCGGATCGACCGCGCACCCCAGGTAGCTGGCGTTCTTGAAAACGTCAAAATCGAGGTCATCGTGCCGAACCATGATGTGGCCGAGCGCATTACCGAAGCGGTCGTTGAGGCCTATTTCGATAACTATTCCGGCATTACTTACGTTGAGCCGGTGGAAATCTTCAGGCCCGGCAAGTTCAAGATCTAGCCCTGACCAACGTCCTAGGTTGATGCCTCGACCTAGAAAACGATCTCTGCAAGCGCGACGAAGAACGGTATCCCGACACCTATCGCGATGGGCGTTCCCACGCTGGTTGATGAACCAATGTAACTTGACGGGTTCGCGGTCGGGATGCCAGCGCGCAAGGTTGGTGGGCCTGAAATATCCGAGGATGAACTTGCGAGCACAGCCAGCAGGATGATGCCGCCTGGACTGAAGCCTGTTGCCAGATGGATAAGGTATCCAAGACCAAAAGCGATTAGCCCATGCACAAGGGGCATGATGGCGGCATAGACCGCATACCATTGTGCAACGCGTCGTAACTCATTCAGGCGTTGCCAGGCTTCCATGCCCATAATGAGCATGAGGACGGAGAGAAGCCCTCTGAAGAGTGGGTCGTAAAAAGTATCGAACACACGGCCAGGCTGAGTGAAGAGACCAAGCAGAAGTCCTAAGATGAGCGCTGAGAGCGCCGAGCCCTGCAGACTGTCTTTGACGATCGCCCAGACACTGAGCCGTTTGGCTTTTTTCTTGCCCTTTTTTCCATTCTTCTCTGCGTCCTGACGTTCCGCGTGCAGCCTGGCGAGCACGATCGCCAGCACCAGTGCGGGAATATCCATGAACGGATAAAGGGCCGGCACCCAAGCTTCGTAGGCGATGCCTTCTTGTTCGAGCAGGACCATTGCTGCGCCGAGCGTCGAGGCGCTGACCGCGCCAAAAAGGCCAGCGGTTGCAATGGCATCGTCCTGCTTGATGCCTGGTAGCTTCGCGAGGGTGATAAGCCCAAGACCGACGATGCCAGCACCGATGATGATTGCCGCAAGGGCGGGCAAGATCATATCCGCGAAGTTCGCATCGCGGATCTCCATGCCGCCGTTCATACCGATCCGCATGAGGAGCATAAAGACAGCAAACTTATAGATGGCGTCGGGGATAATGAGTTTTGAGCCAGAGGCTGCAAGCAGCACGCCTCCTATCAGGAACGCTAGGGTTGGCGACTGAAATTGGCTGACGACACGCAGGCCGAAATCGACAAGGACCTCCAAGATCACCTCTCTGTTTACCTGCGCGGTGCGCTAGTCCGCTTCTTCGAGCTCTGGTCGTCGGACGCCAAGGTCCGGCTCATGTTGATGACGCCGATGGATCATCGCATTTTAAGGGTCACCTTTACGCCCTTCAAACAGGTTCGCGCTACTTCTTTTCCAACACAGGAGAATGCTATGCGTCTTTTCGAACTTTTCCTTTTGTCGGCCATCGTGATCGGTGGCTCCTATTGGCTGTTCTCGGGCCCTGAGGAGGGTGGCGTTCGTCCGTCTGGCGTATCAGTCACGGCGGTCGAACCAAGCCCAGATCTGCCGACATGGTCAGACGTCCAAGCCGATTTGGTTCAGTGAACGTCATGTGGCGGACCGTGCGACATGGTTGGGCGCTATAGGGTGAGGGGACGTTTTCGACTATGCTGACAGTCGCAAAATGGATCTTTGGCTGGGCTTTATTGGCTGTGGGCATCTTCTTCATCGATGCCACGATCCCGATGGATCTACCACTTGGAATATTTTCCCCGATCTTCATGCTGATCAGTCTCTATCAGCTCTATTTTGCCATCGCGATTGCGGTGGTGAGCGTCTATCTCGTCCACACTGTGCAGTTTGAACTGACGCATGTGGTTCGCTCTTTGCTCGTCGCGCTTGCCCTTGTAGCGACGTTTGCGCTTCCGCAAGTCGTAGGGCTTACCGGCGAGTTCTCCTTTCTCACGGCGTGTTTCGATGAAGGGGCCTCAGCGTTTGGCGGCCAGTGTCAGCAGCTCTTGGCGCGGATTGGCGGCGTTGCAACGATGGCCTTGCAATGGCTTCTCTTCACGACAGCCTTGCCGGTCTTGGTGATGACGGCGGTGGTGCACGCTGCCTTGGGTCTGATTGACCGGCTTCTGCTTTCACCAACTGTTGAGACATAGGGTTTGCGCACTGATGTCGCGGCGCGTACCAAGCTGTGAACCACGTGGCCTTTCTACCCTAAGTTTGGCACGCTCTGGCTTACCGCAACAGAGACCTCCGGTGGGCCACCTGCGCCGACTGAGCCGATGAAGCTGCCCGACAGGGGAATGGCCTGCGAGGGTTTGCGCACCGTTGCAACCTTGATGAGGTCTGCCGTCCCGGTGAGGTTGTTGGTCGCGTCGAAATCGACCCAGCCGATGCCGGGAATGAAGAGTTCCGTCCAGGCGTGGGTTGCCGCTGCGCCCAAAACTTGGCCTGTACCCGTGCCAACTATGTCCAATGCGGGCGAATAGAGATAGCCAGTGGCAAACCTTGCCGCGAAGCCCAGCACGCGCGCCGCCTCCATCATGAAGAACGCATAGTCCCGGCAGGTGCCCGACCCGCGTGCGAGCATATCGGTCGGGCGCATGGTGCCTTCATCATAGCGCGCTTCATACTGAAAGCCCACGCCAATGGCTGCCATAAGGTTGCGCGCGCATTGGAGTGCGTCCGTCGTCGTCGTTTCGCTGCCAGGTTCGCCCACGGAGCCGCTGCTGGCCAGCCCTGCGTTGGCAAGCCAAGCCTCAATGTCTTCAACGCCGCGTTCATCGTCCATGAGGAGGAGGCTGGCAAGGTCTCGGCGCTCCTCAACGCCATATTGGACAGGAAAGGCGGCATGTCGTTCATCAATGACCATGCTCTCCGGCGTTGCTGGAAAGCGTTCGATATCAAGCGTTGAGGTGACCTCAACGTTCTGCGCCATGCCTGAAAAGGCGATGGCGGCGATGGAGTTGCCGAACACGTCAAACGACCAGATGACAGGAGCATTGGGCGTAATGGCGAGCGTTGCGTTGACGACCCGCAAGTGGTGACCGTCGCGCGGGCGTAGCATTGCCCGATGCGGCCGCAACTCTACCGCCTCGGCAAAGCGATAAACAGTCTTATGGGTGATGGTAAAACGCATGCACGCTTGATGGACCTCAAAGCCGAAAGCGGCAAGGGCCACTAGAGCATATCCAGTGGAGGTTGAAACACCAGATATGCTCTATGCTTTTGTTGTTTCGCAGTTTCGCGAGCGCAAAGGTCTGCGACCTCTGCTGAAACTGCTCTAGCCTCAGATAATAGGAGGCATCGTATGTGTGGTCTTTGTGGCTTTGACTCTCATAGCGCCGGTCTTCTTCTGAGTGTGGATCAGGAGGTGCTGAGCGACGATGATCGTCGCGAGCCAGTGGCGCCCGTTGATGACCGGCTTGACGTTTGCAAGTACCCGCTTTCGTCAAGCGCCATGTCTAGGCGCCAAGATCAGCCATCTCGACGGTCGCTTTACGGCGTTATCGGGCAAGCTTTGGCCGTTCTCTGGGCTTGTCATATCTGTGGTCATCGAACCGCGCAGGGGTTGTGACGGGCTCATGTCAGCGAGCTGGTGTGGTTAGTTGATGCCCACTGCTTTCTCAACTTCGGCGACCAGCGCCATCATCTCTGCTGATCCCTTGCCGCGCTTGTCGGTATCCATGATGGTTAACCCGTCTTTCATCGCCCCTGCAAAGCCAACCCGGTTGCCGATGCGTGTGTTGGCCAAGGGTGCGCCTGTGCCATCGAGCGCCGCTGCCATATCGTCGGTGATGGCTGCGCGGGGCGGCACGCGATTTAAGACCAGAAGGGCCGGGGTCTTCTCTTTGGCGGCAAGATCGATGGTTGACCCACACGCCCATACATCCATTGGCGATGGTTGAACCGGCATGACGACGAGATCGGCTGCTTCGATAGCAGGGCGTGCCTCGGTGTCTGTCTTGGGCGGTGTGTCGATGATAATCGCATCGTAGGTGCGGGCGAGGCTGCGTGCTTCGCGTCGGGCTCCCCAGCCTGATGCGGTCCGAAAGGTGAGGCCTGTCAAATCCTCACCGAGCGCCTCCTCGCGGGCCTCAAACCACTCGCCAAGGCTGCCTTGCGGGTCGCAATCCAAGATGGCGACGCTTTTGCCGCTGTAAGCAAGAGCCGTGGCAAGGTGGGCAGAGATGGTCGTCTTGCCCGATCCGCCCTTTTGCTGCGCAACGGTGATGATGATGCCGGCCATGCTGGACTCCGTGCTTGCCGATAGGATGAAGTTTATGCTGCGCTGCACAATATTGCAAGATGGCGCATTTTACTACACTTGAGCTAGAGCTTAATGGCGACGATGAGTTCGCCTGGAACGGGTGCATCTTCTTCCATGCGTACCGTGATGGCATCGCGATGGGTTAGGCTCCAGCTGTGCTTGGCGAGCGTGCGATCAATGCAGCCTGAGGCATGAGCGAAACGTTTATGCGCGCCGACCGCAAAGTCCCATGCTTCGCCCTCTAGATGTTCGGTGGAGAAGGCAAGCACGGTTCCTGGTTCTACGCATCCAGATAGACCGTTGAACAGTGGATCGAGATCGCCGATGTAAGGAAAGACGTCGGCAGCTGTGATGAGCTTGTATGGCCCGCCTACTGTCTCTGATGTCAGGAAAGAGATGACCTCACCGATGAGCAATCGATCATAGATCTCAAGTTCAGAGGCGATCTCGATCATGGACGGGGCCAAGTCGATCCCGGTGCGGTGTGTTGTGACATCTTCAAGTGCCATCGCGCACAAGCCCGTTCCACAGCCGAGGTCAAGCCAGCCTTCAAACGGCCCTAGTTCCCGCTCTTTCAGCCGATCAGCAATCATGAGGGGAACGGAGTAACCCAGTTCATCAACCAGGATGCGGTCGAAACTGTCCGCCGTTTGGTCAAAGAGTGCCGCCACATAGGCGCTTGGCGCCTTTTCTGGTTTGTTGCCCTCCAAGTGCGCTAACCGCAATGTGGCGCCCAAATGATCATCTGGATCGAGCGCGACGACGTCGCTGTAAAGCCGCGCAGCTAGCGCATTATCTCCGCCAACATCCGCGCGTCGGGCCTTCTGGTAGAGCGCGTCGAGCGCGTCCCAATCGATTTGGCTGTCTGTCATGGTGAAACTCAGGTCGAATTGAGCTCAAGGCGTAGGCGTTACCGTGTCTGATCGCAAACTGTTTGGTATCGTTTGGCCGCGGATTTGCCATTTTGGTGCTCGGTGTTTGTCACGCACCATCTTTCTATTCCCGCTTTCTCGGTCTATCGCCTTGATATAACCTTGGTTTTGATTAGGCCAGAGCCGCAGCATCAATCCCGGTGTCTGCGTCGTATGCCATCTGAGAACGAAGGTTCGCCCCGCACCAGTGTTTAAAAAAATGCTCCTCGACGCGCTGCATAAAGCGCCCCCCCGTTCGGTGGACGAACTGGCCGTTTTTTTTGAGCGTTCACGCGGACGTTTGGAAAACAGCCTCGACAAGGGACAGGTGACCGGTGAGGAGCGCCAGCGCTATTTGCAGCAGTTCCAGGACGGGCTCAACGAGGCGCAGGTGGATTTTTTGAACACCGCGCTTGATCACCACGCCAATGGTAGCTCGGCGCCTGGGCTTGCTACGTCAAACGGTGGCGGGCTGATGAGCACTTTGAAGGCAACGTTTCAAGAGCCGGTTATGTGGGCCATGCTTGCTGTTGTTCTGATCGTCGGCATCGCGTTAGGTATGGTTGTGTTTTAGGGCTGATCGTGTCGATCCAGACTGGGTGCCAACACGCCTCCCGCGCAGTTTCGTCCCCGTCTAATACCGTCCCCGTGTAGCTTGCCCCAGTCCAGTACTACCTGTGCACTGCCGCTTTGTACCCGAACGCCGTTGTAGATCGCTATGTCTGCCCCAGCGGTGTTCGCCCTAACGTCAAGTGGTTGTGGCACACCGATGCTGCATCACTGCTTGGTAGGTCATCGGTCCAATAAAAAACCGGGGTCCATGAAGGCCCCGGTTCGCGTTTAGAGCGTGTAAGATAGGCTTACTGCCAGGACTGGATCAGTTCATCGTAGCTCACCGTCACCGGCGCTTCATCCTCATCGGCAAGCGCAGCTTGCGGTGCGCCGGGCTGCGACAGCCAGAACTCAGGATCCTGCTCGTCGTTGAGTGCCGGGCCGAGATCGCCTTGGATGCCGGCGCGCTCGATACGGGCGAAAACGGCTTCCTGCTGGGCGCAAAGATTGTCGAGCGCTTCCTGCGGCGACAAGGCACCTGAGGAGGCATCACCGATGTTCTGCCACCACAGCGGCGCTAGGCGCGGATAGTCCGGCACGTTGGTGCCCGTCGGCGACCACTGAACGCGCGCCGGTGAGCGGTAGAACTCAACCAGGCCGCCAAGACGCGGAGCGCGCTCGGTGAAGCTTTCATGGTCGATGGTGCTCTCGCGGATGAAGGTGAGGCCCGCATGGGATTTTTCCACGTCCACGGTGAGCGAGGTGACGAACTGGGCGTAGAGCCAGGCGGCCTGTGCCCGATCCACCGGTGTCGACTCCATCAGCGTCCAGGAACCGGCGTCCTGATAGCCAATCTTCTGGCCGTCGCGCCAGTAAGCGCCGTGGGGGCTCGGTGCCATGCGCCATTTGGGCGAACCGTCCTCGTTGAGCACGGCCTCGGCTCCATCGCCCACCATGGAAGCGGTGAACGCGGTGTACCAGAACATCTGCTGCGCGATCGCACCCTGGGACGGGATGGGACCGGATTCAGAGAAGTTCATGCCCGCAGCTTCCGGTGGGGCGTAGTTCTGTAGCCAGTCGGTGTACTTGGTGATCGCGTACACAGCCGCCGGGCCGTTGGTCGCGCCGCCACGGGCAACGCAGGAGCCCACGGGCTGCGAGGCTTCATTCACGCGAATGCCCCACTCGTCCACCGGCAGACCGTTCGGCTCGCCGATGTCGCCCATGCCAGCCATCGACATCCACGCGTCGGTGAAGCGCCAGCCGAGCGACGGATCGCGGCGGCCATAGTCCATATGGCCGTAAACGTCGTCGTCGATGCCCATATGCGATAGGTCGCGGTTGGTAAAGAACGCCGCGATGTCTTCGTAGGCGGCCCAGTTTACCGGAACACCCAGTTCGTAGCCGTACTCGGCCTGGAAGTCGGCCATGTTCTTTTCGTCGGTGAACCAGTCGAGACGGAACCAGTAGAGGTTCGCGAATTGTTGGGTGGGCAACTGGTAGAGCTTGTCATCAGGTCCGGTTGTGAAGGATAGGCCGATGAAGTCGTCTATGTTGAGGGACGGGCTCGTCACATCGGCCCCGTCGCCGGCGATCCAGTCGGTCAGATTGCGCACCTGCTGGTAGCGCCAGTGGGTGCCGATAAGATCGGAATCGTTCACATACGCATCATAGATGTTCTCGCCCGTCTGCATCTGGGTTTGCAGACGTTCCACCACATCGCCCTCACCGATGAGATCGTGGGTGACCTCGATGCCGGTGATCGCCGTGAAGGCAGGCGCTAGAACATTGGCTTCGTACTCGTGCGTGGCGATGGTTTCCGAGACGACCTGAATGCTCATGCCGGCATAGGGTTGGGCGGCATCGATAAACCATTGCATCTCCGCTTCCTGCTCAGCGCGGCTTAGTGTGGAGCGCTCAACATTGGCGTCCAAGAAGGCCCGTGCCGCGTCCATGTCCGCAAATGCGGGCGCAACCGGCATAAGCCCCGCCGTCAGCGCCAGTGCCGACGTTGTTCTAAGAATAGATTTCATTGTGTCCTCCCTCAAGGATTGGAGCAGTGGTTTAGATGCGGCCCTTTCATTTTGCTTATTGGGGCCGCGTGGGGTTGTGCCCGTTTAAACCCAGCGGAAAACCGCCGCGGCATAAACAAGGCAGGCAAGCAGCGCATAGGGCTGCGGTCCGACCTCCAGGCCCAGCCAGGCCAAATTGATGAAGGCTGAGCCAAGAAGCGTGATGAACAAACGATCACCACGGGTCGTCTCAATGCGAAGAATACCGACGCGCGGTGTCTCCGGAAACTTGATTGCTATGAGGGTGAAGGTCGCCAGAAGCGTGGCAATCGCGCCGAAGAAAACGGCCGTTTGCCAAGTCCAGGCCATCCAAGAAAGGTCCATCGAGTTAATCCCTTCGCTTTCCTAGACACGCCCCAGGGCAAAGCCCTTGGCGATGTAGTTGCGGACAAAGTAGATAACGAGTGCGCCTGGAATAATCGTGAGGACGCCCGCCGCTGCGAGCACGCCCCAATCCACACCGGCTGCACCAACCGTGCGGGTCATGGTCGCGGCAATGGGCTTGGCTTCCGTTGCTGTCAGCGTGCGCGACAAGAGAAGTTCCACCCAAGAGAACATGAAGCAG
Organism: Pseudomonadota bacterium; assembly: GCA_039026935.1. GTDB lineage: Bacteria > Pseudomonadota > Alphaproteobacteria > Rhizobiales > MH13 > MH13. The sequence goes on along the minus strand of JBCCLK010000004.1, from coordinate 75,733 downwards.
AAGAACGCCGCGACCCCGATGCCTGAGGCAATGAGCGGCATGAAGATCTTCACGAAGAACTTCGGGAAGGAGTAGCCGTCAATGTACGCTGTTTCATCGATTTCTTTCGGCACGCCGCGCATGAAGCCTTCCAGGATCCATACCGCCAGCGGCACATTAAAAAGCGTATGGGCGAGGGCGACTGCGATATGCGTGTCGAACAAGCCCACCGAGCCATAAAGCTGGAAGAAGGGCAGGGCGAACACCGCTGGCGGCGCCATCCGGTTGGTCAAAAGCCAGAAGAACAGATGCTTGTCGCCGAGGAAGTTGTAACGGCTGAACGCATAAGCGGCTGGCAGGGCAACCGTGAGGCTGATCACTGTGTTCAGCGTCACATAGATGATCGAGTTGATGTAGCCCGAATACCAGGCCGGATCGGTGAGGATCGTGATGTAGTTTGCGAGCGTCAGGTTTTCTGGGAAGAAGGTCAGCCCGCCCAAAATCTCTGCATTGGTCTTCAAGCTCATATTGATGAGCCAGTAGATCGGCAGGAACAAGAAGAGGAGGTAGAGCGTCATGACGAACGCTTTGCGGTTTGGCATCAGTTTGCCTCCCGCTTATCAAGGTTCGTCATCACGGTGTAAAACACCCATGAAATCAACAAGATGACCAAGAAATACATAATGGAATAGGCGGCAGCCGGACCAAGATCGAGCTGGCCGATCGCGATGTTCACCAGATCAATCGACAGGAAGTTGGTCGAGCTGCCGGGTCCGCCGCCTGTCACGACGAAGGGCTCTGTGTAGATCATAAATGAGTCCATGAAGCGCAACAGGATCGCAATCATGAGAACGCCCATCATCTTGGGCAGCTCAATGTAGCGAAACACGCTCCAGCGGCTCGCCTGATCGATCTTGGCTGCCTGGTAGTAGGCATCGGGGATCGATTGCAGTCCGGCATAGGCGAGCAGCGCAACCAGAGATGTCCAGTGCCACACGTCCATCAGGACAAGCGTGAACCATGCCGCGAGTGCATCTTGAGTGTAGTTGTAGTCGAACCCCAGGGACGCCAGCGTGTAGCCGAGGAGACCGATGTCAACGCGGCCAAAAATCTGCCAGATCGTGCCCACCACGTTCCACGGAATGAGGAGCGGTAACGACATGAGGACAAGACAAACCGAAACCCAAACGCCTTTCTTGGGCATGTTGAGCGCGATGTAGACGCCCAGCGGTATCTGGATTGCCAAAATGATGCCGGAGAACAGAAGCTGCCGACCCAAGGAGCCCCAAAGCCGATCCGACTGGAGTGTCTGGCGGAACCATTCAAGCCCTGCCGGGAAGAAAACATTGTTTCCAAACGTATCCTGAACCGAGTAGTTCACCACCGTCATCAGCGGGATCACGGCGGAGAATGCCACCAGCAGAAGCACCGGCAGGACAAGGAACCATGCCTTCTGATTGTCGGTCTTGGTCATCAGGCGGCCTCCTCTTGCTGGGTATCGAGGGGCGCTACCCGCCAGTCGTCGGCGTAAACGTTGATCCGGTCTGGATCGAACGAGACGGTCACGTCCGATGAGGGCACGGATTGCTCTTCGGGGACGATGGCATTGATGCTGGTGCCGGAGAGGTCGAGGCGCACGATCTTGTGGCGCCCGACATCCTCCACCCGTTCCACGGAGGCTGGGATCCCGGTGCTGCTGCTTGAAAGCTGGACAAATTCAGGACGTATGCCGATCTGCACCTTGCCGGACGTTCTACCGTAACCGCCGCCCAGTTCCACGGTACCGCCGCTTATGTGGGCCTGGCTTCCGTCAACTTTGGCATCCAGAAGGTTCATGCCCGGTGAGCCGATGAAGTAGCCCACGAACGTATGGCCGGGTTCCTCGAACAGCTCTTCGGGCGTGCCGATCTGAACGACGCGTCCGTCGTACATGACGACCACCTTGTCGGCGAAGGTGAGCGCTTCGGTCTGGTCGTGGGTCACATAAATCATGGTGTGACCAAACTCATGGTGCAGTGATTTAAGCTGCGTGCGCAACTCCCATTTCAGATGTGGGTCGATGACGGTCAGCGGCTCATCAAACAGGAGGGCGTTCACGTCCTCTCGGACCATACCGCGACCAAGTGAGATTTTTTGCTTAGCGTCGGCGGTCAGGCCGCGCGCTTTTTTGTCAAGGCCGTCTTCCAGCCCGATCATCTTGGCAACCGTTTGAACGCGGCTTGCGATGTAGGCCGCATCCGCGCCGCGGTTGCGAAGCGGGAAGGCCAGGTTATCGCGCACGCTCATCGTGTCATAAACGACCGGGAACTGAAAAACCTGCGCGATGTTGCGCTCAGCCGTCGGTGCGTGCGTCACGTCCTGGCCATTGAAGAATATATGTCCCTGGCTGGGCTGAAGGAGACCGGAGATGATGTTGAGGAGCGTGGTCTTGCCGCAGCCTGACGATCCCAAAAGAGCGTAGGCTTCGCCGTCAGCCCAGTCATGATTGATCTCTTTGAGCGCGTAATCTGCTTCGCCCGCCGGATTGAGCAGGTAAGAATGCGCCAGATTTTCGAAGGTAATCTTAGCCATCGTCAAGCCGCCTCGGCGTAGGGCGCCGGCGCGACGAGGTCGCCGTTCTTTGAAAAAATGTAGGCATGGTCGGCATCGAGATAAACTCTGAGGTCTTGACCGATCTCAAGCTCATGAACCCCGTGGATGAGCCCAACCCAGGGTTCGCCGTGATGATCGAGATGAACGAAGGTCTCCGATCCGGTGATCTCTGTCACGGAGAGCTTGGTGTTGAACTCCATCGCATGGTCGATGTGGCGATGCAGTTCCACGTGATTGGGGCGAAAGCCTGCAAGATACTGGCCGTCGGCAATATGGGCCATTTGTTTGATGGCCGGCGAGGACTGCCCATCGCCGAAAGAAAGCGTGCCGCCCGATTTGGTGACGGTGAGGAAATTCATCGGCGGGTCTGAGAACACCCGCGCCGTTGTCGCATCGCCCGGTTGGCGGTAGACGGTGGGGGTAGGCCCAAACTGGGTGATCCGGCCTTCCCACATGGTCGCTGTGTTGCCGCCAAGGAGCAGCGCCTCTTCCGGCTCGGTGGTGGCATAGACGAAGATCGCCCCGGACCGCTCGAAGATCTTCGGGATTTCGACGCGCAGCTCTTCGCGTAATTTGTAGTCGAGGTTGGCAAGCGGTTCATCAAGCAGAACGAGACCGGCGTTCTTGACCAATGCGCGGGCAAGAGCACAGCGCTGCTGCTGACCACCGGAAAGCTCCAGCGGTTTGCGCCTGAGCATGGGTGTGAGTTTCATCAGCTCAGCCACTTCCTGGACAGCGGCGTCGATCTCGGCGCGCGGTTTGTTCAGGAGGCGTAGCGGCGAAGCGATGTTGTCGTAGACGCTCATCGACGGATAGTTGATGAACTGCTGGTAGACCATCGCGACGTTGCGATCTTGAACGCGCTTGCCAGTTACATCCTGGCCGTTCCAAAGCACCTTTCCGGAACTTGGCGCGTCGAGCCCGGCCATCAGACGCATAAGCGTCGTCTTGCCCGACAAAGTCGGTCCAAGCAGAACGTTCATGGTTCCTGCCTGCAGCTCCAGGTCGGTGGTGTGGATGTGCGGCTTGCCGGCCACCGTCTTTGAGACGCTTTCAAGCTTCAAAGCCATCTCTAACCCCCTGCTGCTGCGCGGCGGTTGGGGGCAGGCGCGGGTGCTCCGGCCTTATCGGATGCCGTGATCTGAACCTTCATCCAATCGTCAAGGGTTGCGATCTCGCTAGCTGTCATTTTGAGGCCGAGCTTGCTGCGCCGCCAAACCACATCTTCGCCGGTCTGCGCGTACTCATTGTTGATGAGCCACGTCACCTCCCGTTCCGTCAGGGTCGCGCCAAAGTCTTCTCCTAGATCATTGAAGCTCGTCGCATCGCCGATCAACTTCATTGCGTTTGTTCCGTAGGCGCGCACGAGACGCCGCGCGTGCGGCTCCGTTAAAAAGGGGTGCGCTGCGCGAAGCTCTGCCACCAGGCTGTCAAAACCATCCACGGGGAAATTCCCGCCGGGAAGCGCCACACCGGCCGTCCAAGGCCCTGGCAGATTGTCGAAATGGCCGGAAATATGCTCAAGCGCGCTTTCCGCCAAGCGCCGATAGGTGGTGATCTTTCCGCCGAAGCAATTGAGGATGGGTGCCCCGCCCACGGCATCGACTTTGAGTGTGTAGTCGCGGGTCGCCGCTGTGGCTGACGAGGCGCCATCGTCGTACAGGGGGCGCACGCCGGCATAGGTCCAAACGATGTCGCTTTGGGTTACGGGTTTTTTGAAATATTTGCTTGCGAATTGGAGGAGATAGTCGCGCTCTTCATCGGTACATTCGGGCGTAATTGATACATCGTCATGTTCGGCATCCGTCGTGCCGATGAGCGTGAAATCGCTCTCATAGGGAATGGCGAAAATGATGCGCCCATCGGTGCCTTGGAAGAAGTAGCACTTGTCGTAATCATAAAGCTTGCGCGTGACGATGTGGCTTCCTCTCACAAGCCGAACCCCTTCGGCTGAGTTGAGGCGCACCTGATTGTGGATGATCTCACCGACCCACGGGCCACCGGCATTGACCAGCATTTTTGCCTGATGGGTCGCTTGTTCGCCGGTCGCGCTGTTTTGAGTTTTGACCACCCAATGATTGTCGTGGCGCTCGGCTCCGATGACACGGGTTCTTACCATGATGGAAGCTCCGCGCGCTTGAGCGTCGCGGGCGTTGAGGACGACGAGACGCGAATCCTCAATCCAACAATCGGAGTATTCGTAGGCCTTGCTGAAGCGCTCCTGAAGGGGTGCGCCTTCGGGGGCGTTGCTGAGACTGAGTGCACGGCTCGCCGGTAAAATCTCCCGTCCACCAAGGGAATCGTACAAGAAAAGCCCCAGCCGAATGAGCCAAGCGGGGCGCCGCCCCCTCATCCACGGCATGACAATGCTCAAAAGGCGCGAGGTCGGTGTGTCGCTCTCAAAGCGCATATCCTTGTGGTAGGGAAGCACGAAGCGCATAGGCCAACTGATGTGCGGCATGGCGCGAAGCAGTACCTCACGCTCGATCAGCGCCTCGCGGACCAATCGGAACTCGAAATACTCCAGATACCGAAGGCCACCGTGAAACAGTTTTGTCGACGAGGAGGAGGTTGCCGAGCCAAGATCGTTCATTTCAGCAAGGACGACGTCCAAACCACGACCGGCAGCGTCGCGCGCGATGCCGCAGCCATTGATCCCCCCGCCGATCACGAAAAGGTCGTGAATCTTCTGCGTGCTTTTGATATGTGTGCCCTCGTTTTGCGGCACCTGAGCCTCCCGCTCATTTTTCGTTAACATGGCAGCAGTGCTGAAAAAAAGGAAGGCAGAATTTTTCGTTTTTTTTAGTTTTATATAAAACTATGAAATATATAGATTTTTCTTGATTTTTTCGAGCTTGGAATGCGTGAATTGTGCGCTGCACTGTTGATTTAAGCGGTTTTATCGTCTTGCCTCCAAGGTAACGCGCACTGGCGAACAAAAAAGAGCAATTGATATGTCTTTTGCCCGTTGTCGGGGCACTCAGACCCATGTCCGCAAAGTGCTGCTTGAAGGAAAGCCGCTGTTTTGGTTCAAACGTTCAGACAGGTCGAAATCATCGATGTGATCCGCCGCGAGGGGAAGATCACCGTGGAGGATCTGGCCGACAAGTTCCATGTCACGCTTCAAACCATCCGGCGGGATCTGTCGGAGCTTGCCGACGCTGGCAAGATCGAGCGCGTTCATGGTGGCGCGATCCTTCCCTCCGGCACGGTCAACATCGCCTATGAACAGCGGCGTAACCTGAATTATGACGGCAAGGCGCTGCTGGCGCGGTCCTGCGCCGCCGCCATCCCCCATGGTTCGTCCGTGTTCATCAATCTCGGTACGACGACAGAGGCTGTGGCGCGCGAGATGCTCCTACACAGGGACATTTTGGTCGTGACCAACAACATGAATGTCGCCAACATTCTCATTGCCAATGAGAACTGCCAGGTGATCGTGACAGGAGGGTCTTTGCGCCGCTCTGATGCCGGTCTGATCGGCGATGTGACCATGGATACCATCGCCCGCTTCAAGTTCGATTATGCCATCATTGGCTGTTCAGCCCTTGATGAGGATGGCGACATCCTCGATTTCGACATTCAAGAGGTCAGCGTCAGCAAGCGCATCCTTGATCAGGCGCGGCAGGTTTTTCTTGTTGCTGACCACGTGAAGTTTCAGCGCAATGCGCCCGCCCGTATTGGGTCGCTGGCCGATGTGGCCCAATTTTTTACCGACAAGCCTCTGCCCCTTAAGCTGACGAAAGCATGTCGTGAGTGGGGGACAGAGGTCTCATTCGGTCCTGATCGACCGGGGACGATTGAACAGCCTTAACCGAGTACGTTCACACGTAGAGATTCTTATGGCCATCTCGCCGAAAGAATCGGTCGGCCGGTTTCTTGAATACGTATTCATAAGACGATAGGAAAAGCGATAAAACGCGTTAGGAGTAGGATAGCCATGCCTGTTGCACTGGAGCAGATGATCGTGAGACGCGGCGATCTCGTCCCTTGCCGTACCGCCTTTATCGATGCCAATACGCCAGGCTCGGACCTCAAAGAGAACTTCACGATCATCGGCGGTGGGGTCAGCGAGAGCGCCGATCAGCACGTGCACATTCGCGACACGCCCGGTTTCAACATCGGCGCTGCCGGACAGCCGCCCAAATGTTGCAACAGCCTGCATAGCCATCGCACCGCTGAAGTCTTCTTCGTGCAGTCGGGCCGCTGGCGTTTTTTCTGGGGCCGCAACGGCGATGCCGGCGAAGTGGTGCTGGAGGAAGGTGACATTTTCAACATTCCCACCGGCATTTTTCGTGGCTTTGAAAATGTCGGTACCGACTATGGAATGATCATGGCAATTCTGGGCGGCGACGATGCGGGAGGCGGGGTCATCTGGGCGCCGCAGGTGATTGAGGGCGCGGCGGCTCATGGTCTCGTTCTGGGCGAAAACGGTCGCCTTTACGACACGAAGAAGGGCGATGCTCTCCCAGAGGGGATCGCGCCCATGCCGACCTTAACACCCGAAGAGCTGGAGGATTTTCCCGAACCGTCCGCCGTTGACGTGATCCCCAATTTTGTCGCGCGATATCTCGACCTTGTTGCCATGGCCGAGAAAGCGCCTGCGCGGGTCATCGGGCCGGACGCATTGCTGCGTGACCGGCCGGGATTCGATGTCGACTTTCTGACCCGTTCGTCGATCTCAAAGGATAGTTACATCATTGATAAACCAGAGGTTATCATGCCCGTGCGCGGTCATTGGCGCGTGACGGTGGATGGGCAAACATCTACGATCAATGGCGGTGACACATGCCTCGTGCCAGCTGGGGCGACCCGTTCGCTCGCTCCCTCTATGATGGGCGAAGCGTCGCTCTACCGGGTGCGCAAGACAGACGATGCGGCTGGTCCAACGCTCGCGCATTAAAGAATGTGTCCTCAAAGCACGGCCTAAAAGCGTTGCCTGAGGGATGTGCTTTCAATGGTGAACATCTGTGAAAGAGCCGCTTGTTCTCCTGCCTGGCATGATGTGCGACGCACGTCTGTTCGCACCGCAAATCGAGGCCTTTTCGGCTGAAAGGCTCGTGACCTGTGACGCGTTGGTGGGTGCGGACAACTTCCGTGACTTGGCGGCAAAGGTGCTTGCCGACGCGCCGCCGCGCTTTGCGTTAGCGGGCCTTTCCATGGGCGGGATTTGCGCGATGGAGATGATCCGGCAAGCGCCTGAACGCATCACGCGTCTGGCGCTCTTGGACACCAACGCATTGCCAGACCCAGCAGAGCTCGCGCCCATCCGAGAGTCTCAGGCCGCCCGTTCGTTGGATGGGCATTTGGTCAGCGTGATGCGCGATGAGATGAAGCCGAACTATTTGGCTGATGGACCAAATCGGCAGGCTATTTTGGATATCTGCATGGACATGGCGACAACGCTTGGGCCGCAGGTTTTTGCGGATCAATCCGAAGCGATCAAAAACCGTCCGGATCAGCGCGAGACGCTGAAGACCGTCAAAGTCCCAACACTCGTCCTGATGGGCGAAGACGACCGGCTATGCCCCTTGGACCGTCATACGCTGATGCATAAGCTCATCGAAGGTTCGGAACTGGCCGTGATCGAAGATGCCGGGCACTTGCCCACGTTAGAGCAGCCTGAAAAGACAACCAACGTAATGAACGCATGGCTGAATCGATGATTTCTGCTTCCCTTGGGGAGCTTTTGCGCTCGGTCGATGCTCCTATCGGCAACGAGGCGATTGTCTTAGAACCTGTGTGCGGGGAAGGCTTCAACATTGAGCGCCTTGAAGAAGCATCGAAGAGGTTTGAAGACGCCCGGACCTGACCCTAACTAACGCTCTATGCTTCGTGTCTTATCTCTATCGCTCTCAATTGTATCAGCTGTGCTTCCAGTTTCTGCGCAGGAAGCGCGCGAGCCTGATACAGCAGGGGCCTGGTCGCCAACTTTCACGGCGCGGCACGGATTATGGGACGTGACCTGCGATGCACGCGGCCAGGGAGAGGCACGCGAAGAGCGATGCTATGTGCGCTACATCGATGTCTACTCGCCCCGCCCCAACTTTGGCGTTGTGTTTCTCTTTTTAGAGATTGAAGGCGGCGCGCCGAAGATATCGCTCGGTCGGGAGTTTGAGACAGATTTGGAGGCCACCACGCTTCGCGTACTGCCGGGCTGGGAGCGACCGGAGGGTGTTTGCCTGTCAGGACCCTGCGAGGTATTGGGCCCAGATGCTCTGGCCATGGCAGAGGCGCTTGCCGCTGGTGGTATGCTGGAGATTGGTTTCACCGATATGATTGATCGGAACCAACTGCGCCAATGGCCTTCCGATGGGTTTGCCCAAGCGCTCGAAGACGTAACTCGCGAGGCGGTTGCGCGGGGTTTGTGAAGCTCCGGTGTTCGCTAACAGCGGATGTAGGCCCAGCCCTCAGCCTGCCGTTCTGCAAGATACACGACGGCGGCCTCAATCACCTGCATAGCTGCTGGCGGTTCTAACCCCTGTTTGGCGAGCGAATTGGCGCAGACACGCGTTATGCTTGTACTGGCCTCGTCGGGAGCCTGAACGGCGGCTTTTGCACCCTGTGCGTTGACAATGATCTCAATGACCGCGTCTGGACGGGCTGCAAGCAGATTCTTGGCATTGGAGCGTGCGCGGGTGAGTGCGTCCGGCGTTGGTGCGTGGAGCAGTACTTTCAGCGTGCTCATATGGTGTACTCCGAAAGCGCCTCGCCGATGGTGCGGGTGAGATCAGCGACCTCTGCCGAGCCACGCTTGCGAGGGCGGGCGAGCCCAATGGTTTGGTCAAGCGCTATGCGGGCAGGGCTGCCGGACAAAACCACCACGCGATCAGCCAGAAAGACTGCTTCTGCGATGTCGTGCGTGACGAACACGATGGCTTTCTGGCTCAGTTCCCAAACGCGTAGAAGTTCGTCTTGCAGCGATGTGCGAGTGAGGGCATCCACGGCAGAGAAGGGTTCGTCCATGAAGAGCACCTCTGGTTCCACCGCGAGGGCGCGGGCAATGCCGGCGCGCTGAACCTGTCCGCCAGACAGTTGATGGGGATAGCGGTCGTGAAGCTCTGTGAGGCCGGTGAGACGAAGAACCTCGTCGGTCCGTGCCTGTTTGGCCTCCTGCGTCAGTTTCAATCCATCTAAGCCGTACGCGACATTGGCAGACAGTGTGCGCCACGGCATGAGCCGCCCATCTTGAAAGACAATCGCGCGTCGCCGCCTGGCCGCGCTCTCTTCTGCGTTAAGCATAATCGTGCCGGATTGGGCCGGAAGCAGTCCTGCGAGAACACGCAGGAGTGTGGACTTGCCCACACCGGACCCGCCGACAATGGCCACAAATTCGCCTGACGCCACACTCAGCGAGAACCCGTCGAGTACGGGTTGTGGGGCATTGGGGAATTGGAGGGTAATACTGGTGGAGTTCAGGACGGGCGCCATCGCAGCGCTCTATCCTCAAGGCGTCCGAAAATCCAGTCGCTGCAACTGTACACGGCCGAAATCGCCAGCATGTAGACGACCACAGCCTCGTAGGCGCCGACGCCCGCTGCGGCATTCATCTCTTGCCCCATGCCGGGTACGCCCAACAGTTCGGCTGCGATCAGTGTCATCCAGGCTTGGCCAACGCCTGTCCTAAGACCAGCGAAGATGCCAGGCGAGGCGGCTGGCAGCGTTACCGATGTGTGCAGTTTGAAGTATGAGCCGTGCCCGAAGGCGCGCGCGAGTTCAGAGAACCGCGGATCGACATTGCGCACCGCCGAGTAGGTGGCGAAATAGTTTACCCAGAACACCCCGATGGCGATCACGAAGGCCGCGCCTGCATGGCTCACCTTGAACCATGCGATGGCGAAAACAACCCAGGCGAGCGGCGGGATGGGTCTTAAGATGCGGGCAAGCCAGGCGTGCAAGCTATCGAAAAGTGTGCTTGTGGCCGCTGCGGCGCCGATAAGAAACCCAAGCAAGCTTCCAAGCCCCAGGCCCCACGTATAGTGAATGAGACTGGAGCCGATCGCGGGCAGAAGCCGGCCAGAGCTAAACTCATCAATGGCCGATGAAGGCACCATGAATGGATCGGGCATGGTACCGCGTCGTACCCATTCAAAGGCCTCGGCGGCTTTCCATAAGGCAATGAAAGCGACAAGCCCGGTCAATCCAAACAGGATTGCCCGAGCCTGCCCGTTCTCAAGAACCTTGTTCAAACTCTCAGAACTCCGTTAGGCCGTTGTAGATCGACAGATCGAACAGAGTGGTGAGATCCACTGGCTGGTTGAGCGTGCCAAGCTCGGCTTGAAAATCATGCATGACTTTCGTTCCGTCAACGATGAAGTTCGGGTCGGCCACGAAACGTTCCTCCGAGCGCTCAATTGCTGCCGTCACGATGGCAGGATCGAGCCGACCGCCACCGACATAGGCTGCCACGGAAGGCGTCGCGCGCGCCGGATCGTTGCGCAAAACCTCAGTGGCGCGGGCATGGGCCTCCACAAGCGCTTCAATCGCTTCTGGGTGCTCGGCAATGGCTTCAGAACGTACAGCCAGGACCGCGCCCGGCTGGTTGGGGAACAGTTCTGACCCGCTGGCCACGACGCGAGCGCCTTCGGACCGATCCAGAACGATGCTGACAACAGGCTCCAAGATAGCCGCGCCGTCTACTGCTTCGGTCAGGAGCGCCTGCTGCACTTGGGCTGCGCCTTGATAGATGATCTCCACTTGGGATGGATCAACGCCCAGCTGATTACGCAGCCAGTACTGGAACACCGTTTCAGGTACCGAGCCGGCGGGGAAGGTGGTGATGACTGGCTTGCGGCCATGATCTTCGGCAAAGCGCTCAAAGGCGGTGGTGTGGTCTTCCTCGAAGTAGGGGGCAAGTTCGCCGAGCGCTACGATGGAAATCTGTTCGACGATGTTGGACGCGACCACCTTGATGTCCGCACCGCGCGCACGGGCGACCATCGCTGGGCCAATACCGAGGTAGGCCACATCAAGCTGCCCCGCGAGCAGCGCCTGGACCATTGCCGGACCGTTTTGGAACTGAACGAGGTCGGGTTCGATGCCCGCCTCATTGAGCCAACCTTCTTCGTTTGCAACGAAAAGCTGTGAGATAGGCAGGATCGGCATGTAACCGACTTCAAGATCGACTGCGTCCTGCGCCTGTGCACCTGCCACGCCGGCGAACATCAGCGCCCCGGCAAATGCGCTGATGATGGGCTTCATCGCTGTTTTCATGATCGTTATTCTCATGGCAAAGTCTCCTGACCGAGGTTTGCGGCACATATGCTGTTTGCACGCTGATTTGGGTAGTTGCCGATCATGATTAAGTGAAGTTTTTCAATATGTTGTCTTGTTTTGGATCGCCATATTATCACCGAGCGCATTCGCAGCATGCTATGCTCTGAACGGGATGAAAGGCGTCGGCATCGTTTTGTGCAAACGCGACCTTGCGTTCCTTTTGTTCCGCTTTGCGATGATACAAAGAGCAATTTTTCGCGTTTGCAGTTCGCATCCTGCCCCTCTAGAACGCGCCAGAGCTATGGTCAGCCCGTCGGCGGCGGGCTCGGCCCCTTTCACTATAAAACTTGTGCGGAGCGTTTATGGCGCGGCAATTCATCTATCACATGTCCGATCTTTCCAAGGCGTACGGCGCCAAGAAGGTGTTGGAGAATGTCCATCTGCAATTCTATCCCGACGCTAAGATCGGTATTTTAGGCCCGAACGGTGCGGGTAAATCGACCGTACTGCGCATTATGGCGGGGCTCGACAAAGAGTTTACCGGCGAGGCGTGGCTCGCCGATGGCAAAAGGGCTGGCTACCTGCCGCAGGAGCCGGAGTTGGATGCAACCAAGACGGTGATGGAAAATGTGATGGAAGGGGTGGCTGATAAGAAGGCCATTCTCGACCGCTACAACGAGCTGATGATGAACTACTCGGAGGAAACGGCCGAGGAGGGTGCGCAGCTCCAAGACATCATCGATGCGCAAAACCTGTGGGACCTTGAAAGCCAGGTGGAGCAGGCCATGGATGCGCTGCGCTGTCCTCCAGGCGATGCGAGTGTGGAAAATCTGTCGGGTGGTGAGAAGCGCCGTGTTGCGCTCTGCCAGCTGCTCCTTTCGCAGCCCGACCTTCTCCTGCTTGACGAGCCAACCAACCATCTGGATGCGGAGACGACCGCCTGGCTTGAAAAGCATCTTCGCGAATACCCAGGCGCTGTGCTGATCATCACCCACGATCGCTATTTCCTGGATAATGTGACGGGCTGGATTTTGGAACTCGATCGGGGCCGGGGTATCCCCTATGAGGGCAACTATTCAGCGTATCTCGAAGCCAAAGCCAAGCGCATGGCGCAAGAGGGCCGCGAAGAAGCCTCTCGCCAGAAGGCGTTGGAGCGCGAGCGCGAGTGGATGGCGGCAAGCCCCAAGGCGCGCCAGACCAAGTCTAAAGCGCGTATCAATGCCTATGAGGAATTGGTCGCCAAGGCGGACGCCCGCGCGCCCGGCCAGGCGCAGATCGTCATCCCGGTCGCTGAGCGGTTGGGCAACAATGTCATCAAGGTTGAAGGCCTCTCCAAAGGCTTTGGCGACAAGCTTCTCATCGAAGATCTGGAGTTCAATCTGCCACCGGGTGGTATCGTGGGCATCATCGGCGCGAACGGTGCCGGTAAATCAACCTTGTTCCGCATGATCACCGGCCAGGAGACGCCCGACGCTGGGAACGTCGCCATTGGTGAAACCGTGTCGCTTGGCTATGTGGATCAAAGCCGCGATGCGCTTGATCCGAAGAAGACCGTTTGGGAAGAGATTTCCGGCGGCGATGAAGTGATCAAGCTGGGCAAAAGGGAAGTCAACTCCCGCGCGTACTGCTCAAGCTTCAACTTCAAGGGCGGCGACCAGCAACAGCCGGTGGGCACGCTCTCCGGCGGTCAGCGCAACCGTGTGCACCTGGCGAAAATCCTAAAATCCGGCGCGAACGTTCTTCTCCTTGATGAGCCGACCAACGATCTGGATACCGAAACGCTGGCAGCGCTCGAAGACGCGCTGGAAGAGTATGGCGGCTGCGCGGTGGTGATCAGCCACGACCGCATGTTCCTCGACCGCCTCGCCACGCATATGCTCGCCTTTGAGGGTGACAGCCATGTGGAGTGGTTTGAGGGCAACTTCCACGATTATGAGCAGGATAAGATACGTCGCCTTGGCCCGGAGAGCGTGAACCCCAAACGGGTGACGTACAAACGGCTGACTAGGTAGTGGTGGTGTATCGGTCCGAGGTGGGCTATACATGTATAGCAAATGTGTTTGGGAGTGACAGCTATGCTTGCCTTACGCCTGCCGAAAGACATTGAAGACCGCTTGGACGCTCTGGCGAAAAAGACCGGACGCACGAAGAGTTTCTATGCGCGAGAGGCGATCCTCGAGCACCTCGATGATCTTGAGGATTTGTACTACGTGCTGCAAAGGAAGGAAGAGGGCTATGAGACGGTGTCTTTCGAGGACGCAATGAGCGAACTTGGGATCAGCGATGAGGATTTGGACAAAATTGATGCCAAAGAACGGCGGAGCGCTAAAGAAGAGGTAGAGTCCAAGGCGTGACTTGGACTGTTCGATTTGATCGCAAGGCTTTGAAACAATTAGGCAAGGTACCCAGAGCAGACCAAAAGCGCATATCAAACTACCTTAAAAACCGGGTCGCGCGCTTCGAGAATCCGAGAGATGCTGGCGACCCCCTGCACGGACAATTTCAAGGTTATTGGAAATATCGCGTAGGAAACTATCGCGTAATCGTGGACATCCAAGACGATGAGCTCATTGTTTTGGTCATCCGCATCGGTCACCGCCGAGAGGTTTATCGGTGAGCATCTACGCCGCAAAACGTTTTGAAGCTTTTGTTGCTGGCCTGTTTGCCTCGCTCGACGGGGCTTTGGCATCGCAGGCGGTGGAGAGCCTTGATCTGACCTATGAGGGCATTGCCGGTGACCGTCACGGCGGGCTGACGCGCAAGTCCGGCGGGCGGGAGCCATGGTATAAGCGCGGGACAGAGATGCGCAACGAGCGGCAGCTCTCTATCGTCTGTGCCGAAGAGCTTGCAGAGGTGGCGGCCCTCATGGAGCTTGATCGTCTGGCGCCAGAGTGGATCGGGGCGAACATGGTGCTCGCCGGTGTACCGTCCCTTTCCAAGCTACCGCCGCGCAGTCTCCTGTTCTTTGACGGCGGCGCAACCATCAAGATCGACGGCCAGAACGCGCCGTGCCGCTTTGCTGGCGAGAGCATCGCAGAGCATTTCCCCGATAGAGATGGGAAGAAGCTTGCCTCCCTGTTCCCAAAACAGGCGCGGGGCAAACGCGGCCTTGTTGGTTGGATTGAAAGGCCGGGCGGCATCGCCATAGGTCAAAGGGTGACTGTTCAGGTGCCCGAACAATGGATCTGGGAGGGGTAGGGTGGCTACTATTTTCATCACAGGCACGTCGCGCGGGATAGGGCAGGCGTTGGTAACGCGCTATTTGGACCGGGGCGACACGGTGTATGCGACGGCTCGGAACGCTGCCGATCTTGCGGTGCTGCAAGAGCGCTATGGCGAGGCCTGTATCCCGGTGACGCTCGATGTGACGGATGGAGCGGCCATCGATGCGCTCAGCGATAGAGTGGATCGCCCGCTTGATCTTCTCATCAACAATGCCGGAGTGATCGGGCCTAAGGCTGCGGACGCGCTCTCCATGGATTATGATGGCTTTGCGGAAACGCTGGCCGTCAACAGCATTGCGCCTTTACGGGTCATCCATGCGTTGCTTCCGCGTTTGCGAGAGGCGGACGCGGCTAAGATTGTTACGATCTCCTCGCAGATGGGGATCATGGCACGTCCGAAATCGAACCAGATCGCATATCGCGCCTCGAAAGCTGCCGTGAACAAGGTGATGCAGGGCGTAGCGCTTGATCTGGAGCCCGAGGGCATCGCCGTCATGATGGTACATCCTGGCTGGGTGCGAACCGATATGGGTGGACCAGGCGCTGACATCTCGGTCGATGAAAGCGCCGATGGGCTCGTCAAGCTCTTTGACGATCTCACCCTTGAAACCACGGGTAGTTTCAAAGCGTGGAATGGCGAAACACTTCCCTGGTGATTCCTGCGCCGCCTGTCGGCCGAACATTGATATCACTGCCTGATCGCGCGGCGGGCGTATTCGTAGCAGGCTTGGAGGTAGCCAGCATGCATAGTGTCGCTCACGCAGAGGTGATGCAGTTGTGCGTGGCTCAGTTCTGCGGCCTCAGTTATCCCCGATTATATGAGATACGCACTATTCCTTATCGCTGGCTCGCTCACCATTACTCTGAGTCCGTTGGTGTTTGAGCGCTTGGCACAAGCCCAAGAGGACTCTCAAACCGGTATTCAAGGCATCACGGCTGAACCCAACCAGAATGTTGTTCCCTCGTTTCTTCACGGCGATTGGGGAACTCCGGGTCAGTGTACCGCGCAGCAAGAAGCCGGATCAGAGGAAACTGTCGATCACGTGCGCGACTCGCCCTACCGCTTCAATCCGCAATGGGTCTCGCGCTGGTTCCACTATTGCCGGGTGACGCGCGTTGTGCCGACAGGCGAGGGTTTTCGGGCCCGTGTGACCTGCGGTGAAGATGCGATCGAGCGGCCGTGGGACATCGATATTTTGCAAGGCGCAACGCAAGAAGGCCGCGATACCATTGCAATGTCATGGTCATCTTTTGATCCTGATGATCCGGTGACCGAGCCCTGGAACGTCGGTCCGCTGCAGCGCTGTGAGGCTCCGCAGAGCTAGCGGGTCGTCGGATGAATGGCTCGCTCACGATGCTCTTGGGCGATGGGATGCACACCGGCTTTGCCTGCCTTGCGTCTGCGCCTTGTGTGCGTCAGGCTTATGAGCGTTCATCAACTTGACGTTCAGGCCCCTCAATGTCCCTTCTGCCTCGTCTCTTTCTCGCGCTCCATCACGGCTTTTGGATCGTGTCTCTCGCGCTTGTTTTCACAGCCAGTCTCGCTGCTGGTCCAGCCTCGGCACAAGCCGTTTTGTCCGCTCAGCCCCACAGCATCGCTAAAGTTCTACGCGCGCGAGGGCAGGCGACTATACTGACCGTTGATGAGTTCGATGATCCCTTCATCGAGACGAGCATCGACAACATCGACTACACCATTTTGTTTTATGGCTGCACAGAGCACCAGAACTGCACGTCAATTTCTCTACGTGCCCATCGTGTTAGCCCAGGACGCGCATCCCACGAGGCGATGAATGCCTGGAGCCGCGACCAAAGATGGACGAAACTTTACACCAACGATGTCAACGCGGCGGTCCTTGAGATGGATCTGTGGTTTGGCGCCGGTTCTATGGAGCCAGAGCTCTTCGGCGATTATCTCAATCTATGGGATCGCTCGCTTGAGCAGTTTGTGCGTTACATAGATGATGGCGATTATGAGCTGATCATCAACTGATTAGCCTTGGCATCTTGCATCCCTGCGACTGGCCACTCACGTCTTTGCGCATGGGTGTTTCTCTGCCACTAGCGGCCCCTCGGTGTGAGGATGCGGGTGTGGGTATGCGGGTAGTGACGGCCTGATCGACTGACTTTAATTGCAACTTTATCCATTGGCTTGAGCTTTCTACAACTCGTGCGTTGTAAAAGAACAGTCGGATAAACGACGAGGGTCAGCTTCCAGCTGCGCGGTATCATGAGTGAGTTGGTTGATTTTGAGCGTGTTGAAAACACGCACACCCAAGCCGAGCGAAATCGGCTAATGGAGCACGTTGTTCAGCTTTATGCGCTGTCCAGCGATCGCATCACACCGGATCTTTTGGCGATTTACGACGATGTTTTGGTACGCCTTGCCGACATGGTGGAAGAAGCAGCGCTCGTCTTTGTGGCGGAGAAGCTTGCACCGCTAGCGCGGGCACCCCGGACTATGGTGCGTCGGCTAGCCAGTGAGCCCATCCACGTATCGCGCCCGGTTTTGGAGCATAGCGAGGTGTTGACCGATGAGGACCTCGCCGACATCGCCCGGTCGCAAACAGACGATCATCGCGATGCTATTGCCGGCCGTCAGAGCGTTGCCCCTCTGGTCAGCGCAGCGATCGTTGAGCATGGCGGCCATCCGGTAAAGTTGAAGCTTGCCCGCAACAGCGGCGCTAGCTTCCACGAAGAGTCCTTTGCCAGCCTGGTGCAGGATGCGCACAATGACGAGGAACTGCAAAGCTCACTGGCTGACCGGGAGGACCTTCCTGCAGATGTCGTGCGCGCACTGGTAGATGTGGCTACGGACTCTGTGCGGCGGAAGCTGCTTCGCCATGGCCGGCCAGAGATTGCCAAGCGCGTGACAGAGGCGGCAGGCCTTGCCGCTGAACGTCTGTCCAACGAGCAGTGGCTTATGCGCTATGATTTCGATGCAGCGGCGCGAAATGTTCAGATGGCTCTCAAGTGCGAGCCTGTGACGGAGGCTATGCTTGTTGACATGGCAAAGTCAGGTAAGTTTGCCGAGTCGGTTGTGGTGTTTTCCATGTGCGCTGGTGTTGCCCTGGAAGAAGCAAAGCACTGGTGCGTGCGCCTTGATCCAAAGCCTTTCCTGATCGTGTGTAAGGCGCTTGGTTTTTCCCGTGAGACTGTATCACATTTCTTGAAGCTCGGCCCCTGGCTTCGGCGCCTGGACCACGGCGAGCGAGACCAGTCTTTGCTGGACTACGACACGCTTGACGAAACCATGGCAATGCAAGTCTTCCAAGAGTGGAAGAAGCGTCAGGTGACCAAGGCTGCTTAAGCGCCTGCACATCGTATGTATCGCTGCTCACTTTCAGCCCGGCCTTTGGCCGGGTTCTTTTTTGCTTGTCGTTAAGAACCTCAAGGTATAAACATATCTTTATGTCTTTTTGACGTGTGCCGAACTGCCCGATCGTCTCGGTCGTCGACGGGTTTTCCGACAGGTTCTTTTAATGGGTGGCGTGAGCAAAGTGATGTTGCGTGGATGATGATGGTGGCTGGTACGTCTGGGCAGTCCAATGATGTTCGGTCTTTCGGCGCGAGCGTGGAGGCGCTCAAGGCGCTGGCAGAGCCAACTCGGTTGCGGCTCGTTGCCTTGTTGCGTCAGGGTGATCTGAGCGTGAAAGATCTCACCATCGTGTTGGGGCAAAGCCAGCCCCGCCTGTCGCGGCATTTGAAGCTGTTAAGCGATGCACGATGGATAACCCGGTTTCCCGAGGGCGCTTGGGTTTACTATAGGATTTCCGACGACGCCCTCCTTTCGGGGTTGTGCGATGCTGCCTTCTCGCTGGTCGATATTGAGGATCCCGTTCTGGCCGATGATGTGGCCCGGCTTAACCGGCTCAAGGAGCAGCAGCGCTCAGGAGCTGAGGCGTTCTTCCAGGAAAACGCCGCTAGATGGGATGCGGTGCAGGCAGATCTCGTGCCAGATGGTCAGGTGGAGGCAGCGATCCTTAAAGCGCTAGGGTCATCCCGTGCTGATCGGTTGTTGGACATTGGAACGGGCACAGGCCGTATGCTCGTTTTGCTCCAAGACTTTTATGCTAATGCCATTGGCATCGATTTAACGCATGCAATGCTTCAAGTGGCGCGCGCGACGCTTGCCAGTGAAGGTGTTGATCATGCGCAGGTCCGTCATGGTGACGGTCTTGCCCTGGGACTACCGGCGGAGAGCCAGGATCTGGTGACGCTGCATCAGGTGATGCACTTTTTTGATGACCCCAAGCCTTTGCTTGCAGAAGCTAAACGCGTTTTGGCACCTGGTGGCCGGTTTATGATCGTCGATTTCGGGCCACACACCATCGAAGCGTTGCGCGCGCAGCATCAACATCGCCGCCTTGGCTTTGACGCGGATGAGGTGGTGCGCTGGTTGGAGGCGCTCGATCTCGTCGTCGAACCTCCAGTAACCCTTTCCAACGTAGCTGATGCGGCGGGCAAGGCGAAAGAGCTGCTGCCCGTTCACATCTGGCTCGCGCGTGATCCGCGTGTGTTGGTCGATGCACCGCCTTCAAATTTCAAAATGGCACGGCCCTTGGCTGAGCCTGTCGAGCTTGCCTGAGGAGCCAAAAATGTCCGCCACCCTGCACGCTTTGACCTCGCAAACGCTGCTGCGTGTGAGTTTCGAGTTCTTTCCGCCCAAATCCGAGAAAATGGAAAACGCACTTTGGGCGTCGATTGATCGTCTTGCGCCTTTGGAACCCACTTTCGTGTCCGTCACGTATGGCGCTGGAGGGTCAACCCGCGAGCGAACCCATCGCACGGTTCAGGCTCTCAAAGTTCGCACAAAGCTTGCACCTGCAGCGCATCTCACCTGCGTCAACGCTTCACGGGCGGATGTGGACACCGTCGTGGATGAGTATGCCGCTTGCGGTGTGAACCACATTGTTGCTTTGCGCGGTGATCCGCCAGATGGTGTGGGGAGTGCCTATCGCGCGCATCCTGATGGATATCAGGACACGGCCGATCTGGTGGCTGCGATTGCCAAGCGGCACGCGATGGAGATCTCAGTTTCCGCCTACCCGGAACGTCATCCAGAAAGCCCGGACTGGGAGACAGAGATTGACGTGTTGAAGCGTAAGGTGGATGCCGGGGCGACACGGGCGATCACGCAGTTCTTTTTCGATAATACGGATTATTTCCGTTATCTCGACCGGGTGCGCGACGCTGGGATTACGATTCCCATCGTGCCGGGTATCGCGCCGATCCACTCTTTCACGTCGATTGCGCGCTTCGCCAAAAGCTGCGGCGCTCGTATTCCAAAAGCGACCGCCGCTCGATTTGAGGGGCTCGACAAGGATCCGGTGACGCATCAGCTGGTCGCTGCGACCGTCGCTGCCGAGCAGGTCAAGGAACTGCGGCGTCATGGCATTGAGGACTTTCATTTTTACACAATGAATAAGGCCGATCTTGTCTACGCGATCTGCCACTTACTGGGGCTGCGGCCGCGCTATCATGCCGATGAGGCGGGTCAGGACGTGCCTCGCAAAGCGATTCATGCAGGCTTTGAAAAACAAGCCGAAACAGCGGCTTAAGCGAGTTTTCTGTGAAAATGATTCCGGATCATCCAAGCTTAGAAGCGCTGGACCAGTTGAGTGCCGAGCGCATTCTCGTGCTCGACGGTGCTATGGGCACGCAGATCCAGGACCTTCGCTTGTCCGAGGCTGACTTTCGAGGTGAGCGCTTCGCGGACTGGGATCAGGATATTCAGGGAAACAATGACCTTCTCATCTTGACCCAGCCAGATGCTATCCGTGAGATCCATAAGGCTTACTTTAAAGCAGGCGCGGATATTGTTGAAACGAACACATTTTCTTCCACGACGATCGCGCAGGCCGACTATGGCATGGAGGAGCTTGCGTATGAGTTGAATGAGGTCGGCGCGCGGCTCGCCAAAGAGGCAGCTGACGCTGTCATGGGAGAGGAGCCGGGACGCCAGTGTTTTGTAGCTGGCGCTATTGGACCGACAAACCGGACGGCATCTATCTCGCCGGATGTGCAGAACCCTGGGTTTCGTGCTGTCACCTTTGATGAGTTGCGCGAATCCTACGGTGAGGCAGCGCGCGGGCTGATCGCTGGTGGTGCCGACATCATCCTCGTTGAGACGATTTTCGACACGTTGAACGCAAAGGCTGCTTTGTTCGCCATTGATGAAGCCTTTGAGGCTATGGGTGTTCGGCTGCCGATCATGATCTCCGGCACGATAACCGATCTGTCTGGGCGTACGCTGTCTGGTCAGACGCCGTCGGCTTTCTGGTATGCGCTGCGGCACGCTAAGCCATTCTCTATCGGCCTTAACTGTGCGCTCGGCGCTAAGGAAATGCGCGCTCACATCGCGGAGCTTGCGAAAGTCTCCGATACACTCGTCTGCGCGTACCCCAACGCGGGTTTGCCCAACGAGTTTGGCGCGTATGACGAGTCACCCCAAGCGACGTCCAGCATGCTGGAAGAGTTTGCCGAGAGCGGGCTGGTGAACATTGTCGGTGGGTGTTGCGGCACGACGCCGGAACATATTCGCGCCATTGCCGAGGCAGTCAAAGACAAGGCTACTCGTCCTGTGCCGGAGATCGAGCGGCGCTTGCGTTTGTCGGGGCTTGAGCCGTTTGAGCTGACCAGTGACATTCCGTTTGTGAATGTCGGCGAGCGCACCAACGTTACCGGGTCGGCAAAGTTCCGCAAGCTTATCAAGAACGGCGATTATCCAACCGCCCTTGATGTCGCCCGTGATCAGGTGGAAGCCGGGGCGCAGGTCATTGACGTCAATATGGATGAGGGGCTGCTCGACTCCGAAGAGGCTATGGTCACCTTCCTCAATTTGGTGGCAGCTGAGCCCGACATTGCCCGCGTTCCGGTGATGGTGGACTCCTCAAAATGGTCGGTCATTGAGGCAGGGCTGAAGTGCTTGCAGGGCAAGCCGATTGTAAACTCGATCTCGTTGAAAGAGGGCGAGGAGCCTTTCTTTGAGCAGGCAAAACTCTGTCTGCGGCATGGGGCGGCTGTGGTCGTCATGGCCTTTGATGAGCAGGGTCAGGCCGACACCTATGCGCGCAAGGCGGAGATTTGCCAGAGGGCCTACACGCTGCTCGTTGAGACGCTGGGCTTTCCGCCTGAAGATATCATCTTCGATCCCAACGTGTTCGCGGTTGCGACCGGCATTGAAGAGCATGCTGATTATGGCAACGACTTTATCAATGCGACGAAGTTCATTCGCCAACAACTGCCGCACGCGCACGTGTCCGGCGGTGTGTCGAACCTGTCGTTTTCGTTCCGCGGCAATGAGCCGGTGCGCGAAGCGATGCACACGGTCTTCCTCTACCATGCCATCGCGCAAGGCATGGATATGGGCATCGTCAATGCCGGGCAGCTTGGCGTTTATGACGCGCTCGATCCACGCCTTAAGGAACTGGCTGAAGACGTCGTTTTGAACCGCCGCGCTGATGCGACGGAGCGGCTCGTCGATGCCGCTGAGGAATTCAAAGGCGGAGGCGCGAAGAAGCGTGAAGTTGATCTCTCCTGGCGCGAACAACCCGTCGGTGAGCGGCTCAAGCACTCGCTGGTGCATGGCATCACTGAGTTTATTACTGAAGATACGGAAGAGGCACGGCAGTCCGTTGAGCGCCCGCTCCACGTCATCGAAGGTCCACTGATGGACGGCATGAACGTGGTCGGCGACCTGTTCGGTGCTGGCAAGATGTTCCTGCCGCAGGTGGTGAAATCCGCCCGCGTGATGAAGCAAGCCGTCGGCTACCTTATGCCCTTCATGGAGAAGGAAAAGCTGGAGCTTGGTCTGACCGACGCTCCCTCAGCTGGCAAGGTTCTGCTCGCGACGGTGAAGGGCGATGTTCATGACATTGGCAAGAACATCGTCGGTGTCGTGCTCCAGTGCAACAATTACGACGTCGAAGATATGGGGGTTATGGTTCCTGGTCAGGCGATCCTCGACAAGGCCAAAGAAATCAACGCCGACATTATCGGCTTGTCTGGCCTGATCACGCCATCACTTGATGAGATGGTCTCTGTGGCTTCTGAGATGGAACGGCAAGGATTTAGCATCCCGCTGCTCATCGGTGGTGCGACCACAAGTAGAGTGCATACCGCGGTGAAAATCGACCCAGCTTATAAGGCGGGGCAGGCTGTGCATGTCCACGATGCCAGCCGGGCTGTGGGCGTGTGCCAGAAGTTGCTCGGCGATGATCGCGATGCGTACATGGCTGAGATTGCCAACGACTACACCCGCACGGCCGAAGCGCACGCACGCGCGCAGGCCACGAAACGACGTTTGCCAATCGCACAAGCGCGGGCCAAGGCGTTCGTGCCGGACTTTGCTACCCATTCGCCCATCAAGCCCGCTATGCTTGGCACCAAAGTGTTCGAGACCTACGATCTGAAAACGTTGGTCCCTTACATCGACTGGACGCCGTTTCTGGCCACATGGGGTATTCGCGCCGTGTACCCAGCTGTCTTGAAGAGCAAGACCAAGGGCGAGGCGGCGCGCGAGCTTATTGATGATGCCAAGCGCATGCTCGATGAGATCGTTGCTTCAGGTCTCATCACAGCAAAGGCGACCATCGGCTTATGGCCTGCGGCCCGTATTGGCGATGATGTTGCTGTTTATGCCGATGAATCTCGTGAGCTTCGCATCGCAACGCTACACACGCTGCGCCAGCAGATCAGTCGGTCAAACTCTGGGAACAAGCCAGAGCGCGCACAGGTTGCGCTGGCCGACTTCGTTGCACCGGCGGCTGACTATATCGGTGGCTTTGCTGTGACTGCCGGTCATGGCGAGGAGGAGGCGATTGCTAAGCTTGCTGGCGAGGATGACTATCGTAAGATCATGATCCAGGCGCTGTGTGATCGTTTGGCTGAGGCCTTTGCCGAACACATGCACGAGCGAGTGCGCAAAGAGTTTTGGGGCTATGCGCCAGACGAAGACTTATCGCCTGACGACCTCATTAAAGAGGCGTATCATGGCATCCGGCCAGCTCCCGGTTACCCTGCGCAGCCCGACCATACCGAGAAGGCGACCCTGTTCCGTCTGCTTAACGCGGAACAGAGCGTCGGCATCAAGCTCACCGAGAGCTACGCCATGTGGCCGGGCTCATCGGTTTCTGGCCTCTATTTCGGTCATCCAGAAAGCTACTACTTCGGTGTCGGCCAGGTCGAGCGTGATCAGGTCGAAGACTATGCCGATCGCAAGGGCTGGGATGTGGAGACGGCCGAGATGTGGCTACGACCCGTGCTGGCCTACAATCCTGACGATATTCAGCGTGAGGCCGCGCAGTAGGCAAGGCTTGTCCCCGGAGCGATCCATGCATTGTTCGCCGATCGAGCACGGTACGTTGCGAAAAAGCCGACTTCCCTGAACAGTTCCTTGAGCCGATCTTTGGCCCCAACAACTCAACTCTTGGGAACCAAAGCTTATGTCCTCATCTTCCACCCTCTTGAACGTCATCGCCTCGCCGCGCGGCGAAGCTTCGATCAGCCGTCAGCTGGCCGACAAAGTCATCGAAAAGCTCTCCGGTCCCGATACAACTGTGATCACGCGCGATGTCAGCGCGGGCTTACCCGTTGTAGACGGAGCCTGGATAGGCGCAGCGTTTGGCGGAGATGACAAATCACCACTCTCCACGTCTGAGACCTTGGTGGACGAGATCAAGGCAGCTGACCACATCATCATCGCGACGCCCATCTGGAACTTTGGGGTTCCAGCAGCGCTCAAAGCCTGGATCGATCAGATCGCGCGGGCAGGGCTGACGTTCAAATACACTGACAATGGCCCTGTCGGTCTCTTAGAGGGCAAGCGTGCGACCATCATTGTAGCTTCAGGTGGCACGGAAGCGGGGTCGCCTGTCGATTTCGCGACGCCCTATCTGAAGCACATCATGGGATTCATTGGCATCACCGATGTGGATGTGGTCGCCGCAGACCGGCTGATGGTGGACGCAGAAGCCTCCATGGCCAAAGCGCAGCAGGACATCGCCGAGATTGCAGCTTAGTCCATGCGTCTCATCGCGCGCGAAACACTCTCCTCTAAAACAAAAACGGCGCCTCCAGTCTGGGGCGCCGTTTTCGTATTGGCTTACTTTTGTTGCTTTTGTTTTTACTCAGTCGTTGAACCAAGCTTCTTCTAACTAGTCTGTAAGAAAGCAACGCTCAGGATGTCGCTGCTTTTGGTCTTTGAGTACGTGTATTGATAACGCGTTTGGTTCAAACCATTCCAAAAATGATGGCACCGATGAAAATGAATGCCGCACCGACCATCACAAAGTTCAAAGCACGTTGACCGTCCATATACTCTAGCCTCCCCCGTTTGTTTGGGCTCCAGACGCTAGCCCAGAATGGTGGTGGGATGAAGAAAATTCGTCGCTGCATTGCACAAATGTCGTAAGCTCAAGGACTTACATGGTGAATGCGCGCAACGAAACGCTCAGGCGCGGCGCAATGTGGCGGTCATAAGGCCAGCACCGAGTAACATGGTACCGCCTGCCCTGTTTGCCCATTTGAGCATGGAGGGGCGTGTGATGCGGGTGCGCAGATGCACGGCAAACAGCGCGTAAAGCGCTGCGTTGGCGACAGCCAGAACCACGAATGTAACGCCCAGTAGTGTAAGCTGCGGCAGGGCGGGGGCGCTTGCGTTCAAGAAATGCGGCAGGAAAGCGACAAAGAACGCGATGCCCTTTGGGTTGAGCGCGGTGACGATGGTGGTGTGCAGCGTCATTGTGCGCCCAGACACTTCGGCTTGATCGGAGAGTTTCAGATTCGGCTGCGTGCGCAACATTTTGAGGCCTAGATAGATGAGATAGGCAGCGCCGATCCATTTGAGAATTGTGAAAGCGGTTGCCGATGTTGCCATGATCGCACCAAGGCCTGCCAATGAGACTGTGACAGCGATGGTATCCCCAAGCCCGACGCCAACCACGGTCGAGAGCGCCGCGCGCCTTCCTTGGCTAAGCGCATAGGAAATGACCAGCAGGATCGTCGGCCCGGGTACGGCGAGGACGACGAAGCAAGCGACGACATAGGAAAGGTAAAGTTCGAGGGTCATCGTTCGTCTCCCCTTAGCAAAGTTGCGTCAAGCCTGGCCAAGACGCTTATCTGCAGCCCCATACCCACCGCCGGTGGGCGTTGTGATAATGATCGCCTCACCCGGCTCAAGCGCTGTCTGATCGCAGCTGCGAAGGGTTTCGACGGTCCCGCTACTCCGGCGGACTTCGGCTTTGCCCAGTCTACCGCACGCACCGCCATCAATCCCTGGAGGCCTAACATCGCGGTGCGAGGAGAGGACAGCACAGTCCATTGTTTCACGGAACCGGATCACGCGGCGCGTGCCGTCACCGGCCTTCCATTCGCCTGCACCGCCTGATCCTCGCTCAATGTGAAAATCTTCCAAAACCACAGGGAAACGCATCTCAAGCACTTCCGGGTCGGTGAGGCGGGAGTTGGTCATGTGGGTATGCACACCGGAGGTGCCGCAGAATCCTGGACCTGCAGGCGCACCGGAGCAGATCGTCTCGTAATACTGGTAGGCCGCGTTGCCGAAGGTGAGATTGTTCATCGTGCCTTGCGCGGCCGCCAGGGCGCCGGTTGCGCACATCATGGCGTTGGTGACGTGCTGGCTCGTCTCCACATTACCGGCAACGACAGCTGCCGGATAACGCGGACGCAACATCGATCCTTCCGGTATAATGAGATTGATGGGCTTGAGGCAGCCAGCATTCATCGGGATCGCCTCGCCGGTGAGAACCCGGAAGACGTAGAGCACTGCCGCGCGCGCCACCGGCTCAGGCGCGTTGAAATTGTTCGGCTGCTGATCGCTGGTGCCGGTGAAATCGACTGTCGCCTCGCGGCGCTCTCGGTCAACCGTGATCTTCACTTTGATCATCGCGCCCTGGTCGGTTGGATACTCGAAAGAACAGTCGTCGAGACGTTCCAGAACCCGCCGGACGCATTCTTCGGCATTGTCTTGGACATGACCCATATAGGCCGACACCACGTCCCAGCCGAATTGCGCCACCATCTTACGCATTTCGTGGACGCCTTTTTCGTTGGCGGCGATTTGGGCTTTCAGGTCGCCGATGTTCTGTTCGGCGTTGCGCACGGGGTAGGGGTGGTCGGTGAGGAGCGTGCGCAGAGCCTCTTCGCGGAAGGCCCCCTGGTCGATGACTTTGAAATTGTCGAAAAGAACCCCTTCTTCTTCCACGCTCGTCGCAAGCGGCGTCATGGAACCGGGCGCCGTCCCGCCGACATCGGCATGGTGACCACGTGAGGCCACCCAGAAGATAATCTCAGCATCGTCATCATCGAAGACCGGGGTCACGACCGTGATATCGGGCAGGTGCGTGCCGCCATTGTAGGGCGCGTTGAGGGCGTAGACATCGCCCGGTTTCACCAAGCCTTCATTTTGCCGGATGATCGCTTCGACCGAGCGGTCCATGGAACCCAGATGCACCGGCATGTGTGGCGCGTTGGCGACGAGCGCACCGTCTTTGTCAAAGACCGCGCAGGAGAAGTCGAGCCGCTCCTTTATGTTCACCGAAGAGGCGGTCTTTTGCAGCGTTTCGCCCATCTGCTCGGCGATGGACATGAAGAGGTTGTTGAACACCTCAAGCATCACCGGGTCTGCCTCAGTGCCGATGGCTTCCAAACGCTTCTTGGCCTCGATGCGTTTGAGGACAAGATGATCGCGGGCGGTGATCTCTGCTTGCCAGCCGGGCTCGATCACAACCGTCTGATGGTCTTCCACGAGTATGGCCGGGCCTGTCACAGTTTGGCCGCGCTGAGCACTGTCACGGCGTACAATGGCTGCGTCATGCCATGTGCCTTCGGTGAAAATCTTGGTCGTGGTCGTAGGGTACGCTTCACCCTCAATGGTTGGCTCTTCAGCTTCACTGCGCCCCGTGACGGTGCTGTCCGACCCCTGAAGCTCGACGCTTTCGATCATGATGCGCCGACCGGGATAAGAGAAGCCAAACTGCGCCTTGTGCTCGCTCTCAAAGCGGCTGGCGACACCCATCACATCGCGCGCAGAAAAGTCGAGCTCGATGGTCGTGTCGGTGCCCTCGTAACGCAGATGCAAGACGGGAGACCATGCTATGGTGTCCGGTTGGACGCCTTGAGTCTCTAACTCCTCAAAAACTTGGGTCTTGAGCTCATCGATCAGTTTCGCAAGCGTTGGTCGCGTCTCCTCGACAAGCGGTTCAACCAGGGCCTTGGTGCGCGAGGCGTAGATGCTGGCCAACCCCATCCCGTAGGCTGACAGAAGACCGGAGAAGGGGTGGATATGAACCGTCGTCATCCCAAGCCGGTCAGCGATGGCACAGGCATGCTGGCCGCCAGCACCACCGAAGGAGACAAGTGCATATTGTGTGACATCATAGCCGCGTTGGACAGAGATCGTCTTCACAGCATTCGCCATGTTTTCCACCGCGATGCGCAGGAATCCATCGGCGATGTCCTCAGGTGTGCGAGCTTTGCCTGACGTCTCGGCGATTTCTTCAGCAAGCGCAGTGAACTTTTTCGTCACCACATCGGCATCGAGCGGTTTGTTTTGGTCGGGACCAAAGATGGCGGGAAAGAGCGAAGGCTGGAGTTTGCCCACCATCACATTGGCATCCGTTACCGCAAGCGGTCCGCCACGTCGGTAGCAGGCTGGACCTGGATTTGCGCCAGCTGAGTCAGGACCAACCTTGAAGCGGCCATCCTGATAGTGGAGGATCGAACCGCCCCCTGCTGCAACCGTGTGAATGCGCATCATTGGTGCACGGATCCGCACGCCCGCGACCTCCGTGTCGAAGGCGCGTTCATAGGTTCCGGCATAATGGGAGACGTCGGTCGACGTGCCGCCCATGTCGAAGCCAATGATCTTATCAAGGCCAGCCATGGCCGCCGTCTGAACCGCGCCCACAACCCCGCCTGCTGGGCCGGAGAGGATAGCGTCCTTCCCTTGGAAGAGATCGGCTGCTGTGAGTCCGCCGGACGACATCATGAACATGAGACGGCAGCCGGTGCCTTCCACACCCAGTTCCTCGGCCACCTGGTTGACATAGCGGCGCAAGATTGGCGACAGGTAGGCATCGACAACCGTCGTATCGCCGCGCCCCACCAGCTTTACCAAGGGGGATGCTTCATGGCTGACTGAGACCTGAGGGAAGCCACGGGCGCGGGCGCGCTTGGCGATTGCCGCTTCATGCTCAGGATAGGCGTAAGCATGCATCAGCGTGATGGCAACGGCCTTGAAGCCAGCCGCTTCGATCTGGTCAAGCGCAGCGTCGATCTCATTGTCATCAACGCTCTTTTCCACTGTCCCGTCAGCAAGCACGCGCTCGTCCACCTCTATAACGAGGTCATAGAGTTGCTCGGGGAGAATGATGTTTTTCGCAAAAATATCGGGCCGCGCTTGGTAGCCAAGACGCAGGGCATCGCGAAAACCCTTGGTAATAAGGAGAGCCGTTGGCTCGCCCTTGCGCTCAAGCAGCGCGTTGGTCGCAACAGTTGTACCCATTTTGACAGTTGCGATCTGTTCTGCAGGCACGCGATCGCCCGTCCTTACGCCCAGAAACCTGCGAATGCCTTCAACGGCAGCGTCGCGGTAGCTTTCAGGATTCTCGGAGAGAAGCTTCTTAGTGTGCAGCGAGCCGTCGGGCGTCTTAGCCACGATATCTGTGAAAGTGCCACCGCGGTCGATCCAGAAATCCCACAGACCCGCTTGTGTGTTGGTTGAGCTCGTTTTCGGTGCAGTCATATCGGCAGTCATAGATACTCCGGAGCCTTCTCAGACGGTTTGGCGCGCGTCTATAAGGGCAGGTTGCTTTCGACCGGCGCTTAACCCTTAATCAGCATGCAAAAACTAGACGCAGATAATTTGTTGACAAATTGTCACCATGTCGTCAACCTCCAAAGTGCGTATGCGGGTTTCTACCCGCCATTTACACGAAGTTTTCGTAAGAAGAGGGGAATCTCATGAATTTTTTCAAGGCCTTAACGGCTGCCGGTGCCGTCAGCATGATCGCCACGGGTGCTGCCGCCCAAACGAGCTGGGATATGCCAACGCCCTATGGTGACAGCATCTTCCACACCCAAAACATCGTGCAATTCGCCGATGATGTGCGCGAAGCGACTGGTGGTTCACTGGATATCACGGTGCATTCGGCGGGTTCGCTTTTCGGCCACCCTGAGATCAAAGATTCTGTGCGTCGCCAGCTTGCACCGATTGGTGAGGTGCTGATCTCGCGGCTCTCCAACGAAAACCCGCTTTACGCTGTCGACTCCATTCCGTTTCTGGCCACCAGCTATGACGAAGCCCAAGCCCTTTGGGCGGCCTCTGAATCGGCTATTGCAGAACTGCTGGAAGAAGAAGGCTTGAAGCTTCTGTTCGCTGTGCCGTGGCCGCCGCAGGGCATTTATGCCGGTGAGGAAGTCACCGATGCCGCGCAGATGGATGGCGTTCGCTTCCGCGCCTACAACGCCTCCACCGAGCAGCTTGCAAGCCTGATGGGCGCTGTGCCGACCCAGGTTGAAGCAGGTGACATTCCCACCGCTTTCTCCACCGGTCGCGTGGACGCGATGATCACATCGCCTTCCACTGGTGTTGCATCGCAGGCCTGGGATTTTGTGTCGGTCTATCATGACACCCGCGCTTGGTTGCCGAAGAACATGGTTTTCGTCAACCAGAGCGCATTTGACTCTTTGACAGCTGACGAGCAGGCAGCACTTTTGGCTGCGGCTGACTCAGCTGAAGCGCGTGGCTGGGCCATGTCTGAGGAAGAGACCGGTAGCAAGACGGTGACACTGTCTGAAAACGGCATGACGGTGGTTGAACCCTCGCCAACGCTCGCGTCCCAGCTTGGTGACATCGGCACCACAATGACAGCTGAATGGCTGGAAAGTGCCGGTGATGCTGGCCAGGCCGTGATCGACGCCTACGGGCAGTAGTTTCTCCCCAGCCTTAGTAGGGTATCAGAACTGGGCGGGGTTGCTTCAAACGCTCCGCCCTTTTCCAAAGTACACATCAACCGCGTTTCACAGGGGCTCGACGTGCGCGCCACACTCAATCAGCTCTACCGGCTTTCCTCTGCGGCTGCCGCGCTTTGCCTGTGCGTGATCGCTGGGCTCGTTCTGGTGCAGGTGTTTGGACGCATCGTGGATGGCGTGCTGCGAGCGTTCCAGATGCCTATCCTCGGTATCACGGTGCCCTCGCTCAACGAGATCGCGGGCTTCTTGTTCGTGGCGGCGACGTTTCTTGCGCTCGCTTCCACCTTGCGCATGGCCGACCACATTCGGGTGTCCATGTTGATAAAAGCCGTACCGGAAGCTATGCGACGTTGGCTTGAGGTGCTAGTGCTTCTCGCCGGTGGTACGTTGGCGGCTTACGCATCCTATCATGCGGTTTTTCTGGTGATTGACTCGATTGAGTTCAACTCCGTCTCCTTTGGGGTGATCCCGATCCCGCTCGCGATCCCTCAGACGGCGCTCGCGATTGGTCTCATCGTTTTCGCGATTTCTTTGTTTGATGAGCTGGTGCTCGTTCTGCGCGGGCATGTGCCAACCTATCAGGTCCACGAGGCGGCAAAATCTGACAGTTTGAACACGCCCGTGCTCGATGATGACTTCTCCAAAAGAGAGACAGTCTGATGGCGATCGAGATGCTTGCGCTCGTCCTCGGGCTCACGATGCTTGTGGCCTTGGCACTGGGCCTTTGGGTGTCGCTCGCGCTCTCGGCCGTTGCGATTTTGGGCATTGTCATTGCCACAAGCGTGCCTGTCGGTACCGTAATGGCCACCACCATCTGGGGTAAGCTCAACTCGTGGGAGCTGACGGCGTTGCCCATGTTCATCTGGATGGGTGAGATCCTGTTCCGCTCACGGCTCTCTCAGGACATGTTCGCCGGGCTCGCGCCGTGGA
Organism: Pseudomonadota bacterium; assembly: GCA_039026935.1. Classification (GTDB taxonomy): domain Bacteria; phylum Pseudomonadota; class Alphaproteobacteria; order Rhizobiales; family MH13; genus MH13. Next base: position 43,796 of record JBCCLK010000004.1, on the reverse strand, counting down.
TGCGCGGACTGCCGGGCAGGCTTTTGCACGTAAACATTTTGGGCTGTACCATTTTTGCTGCTGTTTCTGGCTCCTCGGCGGCGACAACAGCCACCATCGGGCGCATGTCGCTGCCGGAGCTATCCGGGCGTGGCTATGATCCACGCATTGCCATTGGCACCCTGGCAGGGTCGGGCACGCTTGGCCTTCTCATCCCTCCGTCGATCATCCTCATCGTCTACGGTGCGGCGACAGAGCAGTCTATTGCGCGTTTGTTCATCGCTGGCGTCTTGCCGGGCATAATGCTCGCGATGCTCTTCATGGGTTTCACGGCAGCTTGGGCAGTCATGAACCGGGATAAAATGCCAGCGGCTGAACCGGTGATCCCTTTTGCCGAACGGATCGCAGCAACGCGGAGGCTTCTTCCGGTTATCCTGCTCATCGTCGCCGTTATTGGGTCGATCTATGCCGGGCTTGCCTCACCAACAGAAGCCGCGGCGGTGGGAGTCTTCTGCGCGCTCGTTCTATCGTGGCTGTCGGGAACTTTGACCAAAGAGACATTCACGGACGCGCTTCTAGGCGCGACGCGCACCAGCTGTATGATCGCTTTTATCCTGGCTGGTGCGGCGTTCCTCACCGTCGCGATGGGTTACACCCGCATTCCGCGCGAGCTGGCGAGCTGGATCAGCGTGATGGAGCTATCACCCTACATGCTTCTGGCGGCGCTGACGCTTTTCTTTATCGTTCTTGGCTGTTTTCTTGACGGCATTTCCATCGTCGTGCTCACGACGTCCATCATCTTGCCCATGGTTCAGGCGGCGGGCATTGACCCGATCTGGTTCGGCATCTTTCTGGTGCTGGTTGTCGAGATGAGCCAGATCACACCACCGGTGGGGTTCAATCTTTTCGTTATTCAGGGCATGACGGGCCGAAACATCTTCCAGGTTGCGCTGTACGCTCTGCCCTTTTTCGGACTTCTGGTCGTGGGCACAGTGCTCCTTGTCGCCTTTCCGGAGATCGCGCTATGGCTGCCAGAGACGATGCTGTCGAACAACTAAAGTCACTTGCCACAAGTGAGGCTTCGTCCTCACCAGTGGGGCCAGTGGTTTCGTCGGCACATCTTGCAAAGTCCGCTCTGCCTTCACAGTCAGAGTTCGAGTTTGCGCTCACCATGACTGTGCACGCGTTTCATCGCTGGATGACGCGCTGTATGACAGCCGCGGGCGAGGAGGGGCTTTCGCCGCTTGAGATACTGGTGGTGCATCTGGTCAATCACCGCGACCGGCCCAAAACGCTCGCTGACATTTGCCTTGTTCTCAACATAGAGGACACCCATCTGGTTACCTACGCTGTGCGCAAGCTTGCTGAACGCGGGCTCGTGGAAAGCGGCCGCAAGGGCAAGGAGAAGACGGTGGCAATCACAGACAAAGGCATGCAGGTTTGCGAGCGTTATGGCGAGCTGCGCGAGGCGCTGTTTATCGATGCGGTAAAGTCACTCAACTTTGATGGTGCAGAGATTTCAAACCTTGCCACTATGATGCGTGCGCTTTCTGGGTCTTACGATCAGGCTGCACGCGCTGCTGCCGCCATGTAGCTCGTTCCAAGTTCATGAGCCTTTGGACATCCATCACCTCGATTGTGGCAAACGCCGCCTCTGGCGCGAGCGCTGCGCTTGGGTCCGTTGTGGATGCCTTGCGCAACCTAATCGGGGATGAAGATCAGCGCCGACAAGTCGCTTTTACCGTGGCCATGATCGGCCTGTCTGCTAAAATGGCCAAGGCCGATGGGGTCGTGACGCGCGATGAGATAGATGCCTTCCGCGATCTTGTTGAGTTCCCGCAAGACGAGGCGGAAAACGTCGCCCGGCTCTACAATCTTGCCAAGCAAGATGTGGCGGGTTTTGACGCTTATGCGCGCAAGATCGCCACGCTCTTTGAGGGCGAAGACGCTATCTTAGAAGACATTCTCGATGGCCTCTTCCATATCGCAATGGCTGACGGGGTGCTGCATGATCGCGAGGCGACTTACCTTGAGGTGGTTGCCGGTGAGTTTGGCTTTGACGATGTGGAGTATCGTCGTGTCCGTGCTCGGCATGTCTTCGATGGCGAGGTTGATCCTTACATTGTGCTGGGGGTGGAACAGGGCGCGGCCTTTGAGGAGGTGCGTAAGGTCTACCGCAAACTTGTTGCCGACAATCATCCTGACAGATTGATCGCGCGGGGCGTGCCTGCGGAGTTCGTGAAGATTGCATCTGAACGGCTCGCTTCAATCAATGCGGCCTTCGATCAGATCGAACTTCGTCACCGGGGGGCGTCACACGCCTCCGCCACCTAACGGTCTTTTCATGGCGAACTACCCTGCTTTTTCGGCCGTAGTGCCGTCTGCCAACTTCAATGGCCGTGACGGAGCGCCGGTAGACATTCTCCTTCTCCACTACACTGGCATGCGCGATGACGAGGCGGCGGTGCGCTGGCTCGCGGATCCGAGGTCGGAAGTGTCATGCCATTATGTGGTCCATGAAGATGGCCGCATCATCGCCATGGTCGATGAAGAAGAGCGCGCATGGCATGCGGGGCAAGGCAGTTGGAAAGGGATTACCGATATCAATGCCCGGTCCGTCGGTATAGAGATTTGCAATCCTGGCCACAATCACGGCTACCGCTCTTTTCCTGATGTTCAGATCGACGCGGTGATCAACCTATCAAAAGCCATCATTGCTCGCCATGACATCGCGGCGGAGCATGTGCTTGCGCATTCCGACATTGCTCCAAACCGTAAGGAGGACCCGGGCGAGCTCTTCCCTTGGGACCGTTTGTACGCCGAAGGGGTAGGGCATTATGTGCAGCCTGCGCCATCGGAGGATGGCCGGTTTATGGGCGTTGGTGATCAAGGCGAGCCAGTGGCAGCTTTGCAAAATATGTTGAAGCTTTATGGATATGACGTGGAGACACACGGCACGTTCGATCAAGCAACGCAGGCCGTCGTGCGGGCGTTTCAACGTCATTTTCGGCCAGCGCGCATCGATGGTGTGGCGGACAGTTCCACTGTTTCCACCTTGCATCACCTGCTCAGCGCGCTTATCGGCTAACCCCCAAACCTTACAATAGAAGATAGACGCGCACTGTGACGACCTTAAGTGAAACCGTTCGCTGGGTGAAAACGATCACGCTGGAAGCTGACCGGCTGACAGCGGATGGCATCGTCGTGCGCCGTGATATGGTCGTCGGTGCACGCAGTGACGAACCAGGTGTACGCTGGTCCTTCGTTGTGGCTGTCGGCGGTGTGCTGATAAGCGCCATCGTATCGGCGCTTGCCTTCCTGGAAACGCGCCAGTTCTTCAACCCAGACTACACAGCCTTTGCGCTCTCGCTGCTGCCGCTAGCGGCCTTTTTAACGGCGGCGGTGTTACTGCGTCCCCGCCAGCATCTCACGGTGATGCTACGCGATGGTTCTGCGTTGGCTATGCTCATCAAAGACCCGGCTTTTCTCACTGTCTGTTTGGAGGCCTTTGAGCGGCTTTGGGCCGATCCAAGCAATGCTCGCGCCTCGCTTTACATTCATGCCGAGCATCAGTCGGCGGAGCTTGGAGCGCCTGACACGAGCGTTTTGCCGCCTGACACAAACCCAAAAACAAACAGTGTCTCATTTGACAGCGCCTCCGCTGGCGCGCTCCCGCTTCCGCTGTCCAATGCACCGGACGACATTGCCAGCCAGTCTACCGTCCCGGCCCTCCCAAATGAGATGCACGGTAAAATATCAGGTGAAATGGTGGATCCGGTCATCGAACCTGCCTTTGAAACTGTACCGGCGCTCTATACAGACCATCCTATTGACGTGACGAGTGACACTGCGGGCTCGCACACGCTCCCCGGTCCTCCATCTTTGAATGTCGTGGATGACCTGGAGGGTTCTTCTGAGGGCTCTGTTGACTCCATGCCTGGGCTCGCACCGGCCGATATCCTCGCGACACTCCCGCCCGAACTGACAAATGGGACGCTGGCGACCAGTATTCTCCCAACGTCATCGTTCCAGGAGGGTGCGCCTGTTGGTGATCCACCATTGCATGGCAATAGTGATGGGCCTGATGTTGCGATCGAGGCTGCAGTGGATGAAGCTTTCGCATCGCCTGATTGGCTATCTGGGCCTTGGCCAAGCGATGAGCAGGAGAGTTCTGCAGAGAAAGCAAGTGCACCCCATCCGTCCGACGGTGCGTCCGCGTTGAGCTTGGAGCAGCAGCCATTGCCCGCCTTGCCCCCTACGTCGCCGCCGGAAAGCATAGATGCGCAGGTGTTTGTTGAGGTGTATCCTCGGGTGGTTCGGCTTGCTCGGCTCTTGCGCGATCGGAAGCTTGTTCGAGGACTTGGCGATGCTATCGACATTCTGGAAGTTATGACCCGTCGTGGGTGCGCTAAGCCAAGTGATGTGCGCGGCCTTGTTCGTGCCGTTGCCTTCTTACGCCAGCATTTGTCGATCTACCCGTCTGCAATCGCCTTGCTTGATGATGTGCAGCGTTTGGGCCGTCTTCCCGATACTGTTGAGTAGGACGCGAAGGCGTTTCGCGCCGCTTCTGTCTTCGTTTTTTCTGGCTCCGTTCCTTACTGGCGCAACGAACAATCGCTGGGAAGAACAACCGGCACTTTCGTTGAGCTCTGTTCTTTGCTGACGCAACGAACAACCGCAGGTGGATATTGACCAACCGTTCTGTCCCGTGCGAGGCGTCTCACGCCAGTCGGCCGGGCAGCCGCTGGGGCGAAGGATCATCCCTTCGCTCTGGAGGAAAGTCCGGGCTCCATGGAGACACGATGCCGGGTAACGCCCGGCGAGGGTGACCTTAGGGAAAGTGCCACAGAGAGAAGTCCGCTTGGGGTTCGCTTCGCCTTCGGCAAGCGCCCGCGAGCAAGGGTGAAAGGGTGGGGTAAGGGCCCACCGCGGCGACGGTAACGACGCTGGCAGGGCAAACCCCATCGGGAGCAAGATCAAATAGGAATGCCGCGCTGTGGATGTGGGCTTTGTCCAAATCTACAGCAGCCCCGTCTTCAGGTCGGGCGTTCGGGTTGATTGCTAGAGGCGGTTTGTGAGAGCCGTCCCAGATGAATGGCTGCCCAGATTTATCCGTATTTGCCCTTAGGCATCCGGCTAAATTGGACAGAACCCGGCTTACAGGCCGACTGGCCCATTTTTTCCCTGGAGATTTTTTCCCTTAGTATTCATGCACAATCCACGCATAATCCACAGCTTTTTCCACAGCTGTGCCGCGATTACGTGATCGCCGATTCAATTGCTGAATCAGCCCTCTAAATCTCTAAACCGAACGTTAAGCCTAACCGTTGTTAATGCATCATAGCCAAGTGTGTGTGCATCGATAGCAATGGTTTGTGAAGTCATTTCCCATTGTAGCCCATCAGTGCCCATGTTAGCCCAATTGCAAGCTGGGTTTCCCTCAGCGCAGCAACAGCGACGTGGGACATATGTTTCTTCGCGTGTCGGCGTGCCAGCCCTTCTGAGGCTGTGCATCGTTGATGCGATAGGGACCCTTTTGTCCGCGAATGGGCGTTTGTTTAAGCGTCTGCGTGTGTTGCTCCAGCCAGTAGAGTTTGATGCACGCTTTTGTTTCCACCATCTCTATGAAGACCGACGCCAAGGGTCGCATCAGCGTTCCCAAGCCATTTCGTGCGGTACTTCAAGCCGATGGTTTCGAGGGCCTCTACTGCATTCCAAGTCCAGATGGGCAGTCGCTGGATGCCGGTGGGTCCAAGCTCTTTTCTATGTTCGAGGAGAAACTGGCTGCCCTCGATCCCACGTCCTTCGAGTACGATCTTCTGGCAACGGCTTTCTTCGGCGAGAGCGAAATCCTGTCCATCGACAAGGAGGGACGGATTGCTCTCCCAGCGCGGCTTACCGCGATTGCCGGGATCGAAGGCGAGGCAGTGTTCGTGGGCAAGGGCCACAAGTTTCAGATCTGGTCGCCAGAGCGCTATCAGACCTATCGCGAGCGCGCGGTGAGCGAGGCGCGCCGGGTTTTGTGGGGCGCGCAAGGGTCAACGCATTCAGAAACTTCCAGCGAGGGCCGAGCATGAATGTTGTGCTCTCACAGGCTACGGGTGATGGCGCATCATCACCGCACATCCCTGTCCTGCTTGATGAGGTGCTGGGAACACTGGGTGGCCTTGAGAGCATAACGGTTATCGATTGCACCTTCGGCGCCGGCGGTTACTCCAAGGCCTTTCTTGACGCAGGCGCGACGGTGATCGCTTTTGACCGTGATCCTGATGCTATCCAAGCTGGCCAGGTCATGGCTTCAGCTTATGACGGCCGCTTGATGCTTGTGGAAGCTGCGTTCTCGCAGATGGCTGAAGAGTTGGAGAAGTTGAACATTGCGGCTGTCGATGCTGTCGTGATGGACATTGGCGTTTCATCGATGCAGCTTGATCAGGCTGCCCGTGGGTTCGCTTTCCGTCATGACGGGCCGCTTGACATGCGCATGGAACAGTCCGGTCCAAGCGCGGCGGACATCATCAATAGCTGGAGTGAGAGCGATCTTGCTGCGTTGTTCTTCGCCTACGGAGAAGAGCGCCGCTCACGGGCTATTGCCCGTCTCATTTGTGAGGTTCGAGGGGATTGGCCGATTGAAACGACGCGCGGTCTCGCCACACTCATCGAGAAATTGATGCCCATGCGCGGTCGGCGCAAGGGCCAAGGACCGGTTATCCATCCGGCGACACGTGTCTTCCAAGCGTTGCGCATCGCGGTGAACGACGAGCTTTTTGAACTGATTGCAGCCCTCCACGCCGCAGAAGGTCTGTTGAAGCCCGGTGGCCGGTTGTCCGTCGTCACGTTTCATTCGTTGGAAGACCGGATCGTCAAACGGTTCTTTGCATCCGCATCGCATGCGGCGCGCGGCTCTCGCCATCTGCCGGATGTGGCAGATGGTCCCGCCCGTTTTGACGTTTTGACCCGGCGACCCATCGTGCCCGGCGACGATGAAATGGCTGCCAATCCGCGAGCCCGATCTGCCAAGCTGAGGGCAGGTGTTCGCACCTTGGCCGACGCGCAACCTATGCCGATGGCTGGAGATCCACGCTTTAAGGAACTGGGCTTGCCCAAAGTGATGGCGGTGGATGCGCTGCGCGAAAACCGTGGCCAGAAACCGTTAAGGCGTGGGGAGGGTGACGATCATGCGGATCGTTGATGCTTTGTGTCTGGCTGTCGCCATCGGTGGCGCCGTGTACGTCTACAATGTCAAACACAAGGCGGAAGTGGCGCATGGTGAGCGGCGTGCCCTCGTCCATGAGATCGATGCCCTTTCGCGTGATGTTGGTCTGTTGGAGGCTGATCTTGCAGCCCTTGAACGACCCGATCGGCTAGAAGCGCTGACCGAGCAACTGCCTGAGACATTTGCTTTTGAGCAGGTAACGGCAGATCACTATGTGCGCCTTGCAGATGTACCGATGCGTCGCGCGCTGGAAGCGCTTCAAGCCACTGATGAGGCATCAACGGATGCTGAGGCGTCAACGACGGACGGGTTGACGACGGGCGGTGTGCCAAGTCCAGATATAGACGTTCCGGCTGTAGGCGGAGAGATCCAACAGCTTCTGGTCGAACTTTCATCGGCTGACCCGCAGACAGACACCGGCGAGGCGATCGATAGGCTGGCGGATCTGCTGCTTGAGGTTTCCCCTGACCCGGCAGCGCTCGCGCCAAGCACTGAGGTGGGCCAATGACCATTGTTCCACCCGCTGATGACGATCTGTCGGTCCATGCGCCGGCTCAAACGCTTTGGACGCGCAATGATCTGTCGTCGTGGCTGCGCCAAGCACGCCGCACTCTCGATGGATCTGGCGGGAAGGTTCTCGTCGTCAAAGAACAGAGCGCCGCCGCAGCGGTTGATGAACCAAATACGTCCATCCAACTCGACGGTCACACCAAGGCGATTTTTGACGCAACGCGCGGGCGTTTGGCCCTGTTCGCAGCAGGTCTTGTCATCGTCTACGCGGTTATCGGTCTGCGCCTGATTGGTCTTGCACTTCAAACCCCGGATCCTGGTGTGAATGCACCCACGCCGCAAGAACAGATCGCTGCTTCACGCCCTGATATTCTTGATCGCAACGGTCTATTGCTTGCGACAGATGTCCCCGCGACGGCTGTTTTTGCTGATCCCGCGATCCTGGTTGACGTGGATGACACGATTGATCGACTAACCGTGGCGATCCCAAGCCTGGAGCGTTCGGAGCTGCGCTCGCGTCTGGAGCGTCGCAGTCGGTTTGAATGGGTCGCCCGTGACCTGACGCCGGTGCAGCGCGATGCGTTGATGCAGCAGGGTATACCAGGCGTTGGTTTCCTCGAGGAATCGCGGCGCTTTTATCCAGGTGGACGCCTGGCGGCTCATGTTCTTGGTGCGGTCGATATCGACCATGACGGTCTGGCCGGCATGGAGCGTTACATTGATGCCGGTCCGCGTGCTGAACTTGCAGCACTAGGGTTTGTCGAGGATGAGGCTCTGGACCTTGGCCCGCAGGTGCTATCGATTGATGCGCGGGTTCAGCATGTTGTGCGCCAGGTTCTCGTCGATGCGCTGCAGACCTATCAGGCCATTGCCGCGACCGCTGCGGTGATGGATGTGAAGACGGGCGAAGTGCTATCGCTGGTGTCTTTGCCCGATTTTGATCCGAACACCCGCGAGGGGTTGGGCGAGCGTGAGGCTCTCAATCGCGCGAGCGGCGGGGTTTATGAGCTTGGGTCTGTCTTCAAGATCTTCACAATCGCAGCAGGCCTTGATTCAGGCGCGATCACCATGGCGTCCAACCATGATGCGCGGTTTCCTATTCGCATCGGCTCGTCCACGATCAGCGATTTTCATGCGCGGCGGCGGGTTCTCTCAACCCAGGAGGTGTTTACCTACTCCTCCAACATCGGCACCATTCGCATTGCTGAAGCCATGGGACGGGAGACGCAGCGCGCGTACTATGAGCGACTTGGACTGATGTCTCGCATGGATGTTGAGTTACCAGGTGCGGCTCGTCCTTTCTATCCAAATGGAGATTGGTCACGCCTTTCAGCAGCGACCATTTCTTTTGGGCATGGCCTGACGACGACGCCTTTGCAGTTGCTTGCTGCTGCGGGTGCCACGGTGAACGGGGGTATGTACGTGCCGCCAACATTCTTGCCGCGCACACAGGCTGAGGCGGCAAGGATTGCACAGCCCGTCTTGTCACCGTCGACCAGCGCCGAGATGCGCACGCTGTTTCGCGCCAACGTTGAAAATGGGTCTGGTCGCCGCGCTGCTGTTGAGGGTCTTGATGTGGGTGGCAAGACTGGAACGGCAGAGAAAATTGTGGGGGGCACGTACTCTGACGATCATCGTCTCAACAGCTTTGTTTCAGCGTTTCCGATGCGTGATCCGCGCTATGCGGTCATTGTTGTGATTGACGAACCGCAGCCGGTTGAAGGTGCGCCAAGCGCGACCGCGGGGCGCAACGCCGCCCCGATGACAGGTGCTATTATTGAACGTATCGCGCCTCTATTGCGGGTGACGCCGCAGCGGGTCGGTTCGGCCGGATCGCAAGCTGGTTGAAACACGCCCAAAGTATTCCAGAAAACATCGCGAGAATGCGTGCAGGCGGATGCGTGACGGCTCGTCTAAAATGGCCTAAGACGCGAGGCATTCAGACGCCACTGCCAGATTCGACTTGAGCCCATTACGGTAACCAATGACGGTAGCTCAAACGCTCGCTACGCTTCTCGACCCCACGGTCACACGCATATCCGGCGACCTCTCGTGCTCCGTGAAGGGTGTCGCCCTCGACAGTCGTACCGTCCAGCGTGACTTTGTGTTCGCAGCCCTTGGCGGTGCTGCAAGGCACGGAAAGGCGTACATCGATCAGGCCGTGGCCGATGGGGCAAGTGTCGTCCTTCTCGATGAGGGCGAGGAGGCAAGGGTGCCTGATGGTGTGATCGAACTGCGTGCTCCGGACGCACGACGTTCCTTTGCGCTGATGGCCGCCAAGTTTTTCGCGCCACAGCCAGAAACAGTCGTCGCTGTTACAGGCACGTCAGGCAAGACGTCGGTCGCGGCGTTTACGCGGCAGATCTTTCAAGCCCTTGGATGTGACGCGGCCGCTATGGGCACACTTGGGATCACCCGCGGCGACGGGGTTGAGGTGGGCGCGCTCACCACGCCTGATTCTGTATCGCTGCACAAAGCGCTCACAGCCCTTGCCGACGATGGCGTCACGCATCTTGCCATGGAAGCGTCGTCCCACGGGCTTGAGCAGCGCCGCCTGGATGGCGTGGTGCTCAAGGCCGCCGCCTTCACGAATTTGGGTCGTGACCATCTCGATTATCATCCGACCATGGAAGACTATTTTCAGGCAAAAAGCCGTCTGTTTGATCCGCTTTTGCCAGAAGGTGCTGGCGCAGTGGTCTGGATGGATGGGTCTTACGGTGAGCGTATGGCGCAGCTCGCCAGGGCGCGCGGGCACGACCTGCTATTGGTTGGCATGGGGCAAGGCGATATCGCTGTTCAAACGGTCCGACCCGCCGGCTACACCCAGACCGTTGGTTTTACCTATGGCGGTAGCGAGCACATCCTAGAGCTGCCTCTGCCAGGTCTCTTTCAGGTGGCCAATGCCATGGTCGCAGCAGGGCTTGCCATCCAAGCGGGCTGTTCGCCGGACGCGGTGTTTGCAAGCCTTGCGGGGCTCAAAGGCGCGCGCGGGCGGCTTGAATATATCGGCACGTCCAATCGCGGCGGGAAGGTGTTTGTCGACTACGCCCATAAGCCTGGCGCGGTGGAAGAAGCGCTGAAGTCGCTGCGTCCGTTCGCAGACGGCAAGGTTGTGATCGTGCTTGGTGCGGGCGGTGACCGCGACGTCGGCAAACGCCCGCTCATGGGCAAAGCGGCAGCACGGTACGCTGACGCGACCATCGTCACCGATGACAATCCACGGACGGAAGATCCTGCCACCATTCGCCAGGCAGTGCTTGAGGGCGCACCTGACGCGCTTGAGATCGGTGATCGGCATGATGCCATCGCCGCTGGTATCGCGATGATGGAGGAAGGGGATATTCTTCTTGTTGCGGGCAAGGGCCATGAAACAGGCCAAGAGATCCACGGCGTCAAGCATCCCTTCAGCGATCATGAGGCGGTGCGTACCTTGCTGGCAGACGACGCATGAACATGAAAGATCAGCTGTGGACGAGCGATGAGATCGTCGCTGCCACGCGCGCTGATGTACGTGGCGCGCCGGGTTCCATCACCGGTGTTTCTATCGACAGCCGCACGGTTGAGCCGGGTGATCTGTTTGTGGCCATCAAAGGCGACGCGTTCGATGGGCACGCCTTTGTCTGGGATGCGCTTGAGCGTGGCGCAGTGGCGGCGCTGGTCTCAGAAGATCAGATCGACGATCGGGAGCCAAACTCCGGAGCGCTCTTCCTCGTTCGGGATAGCTATGAGGGGCTTTATGATTTGGCACGCGCATCCCGCGCGCGTTGCGAGGGCACCATGCTCGCGATCACCGGTTCGGTGGGTAAAACCTCCACCAAAGAGACCATGCGCACTTTGCTCTCGCAGTTCGGACAAACCCATGCGCCGGTGAAGAGCTTCAACAACCATTGGGGGGTTCCTTTAACGCTCGCCCGGATGCCCCGCGACACGGTGTATGGTGTGTTTGAAATCGGTATGAACCATGCCAATGAGATCACGCCGCTCTCCAAGCTTGTTCAGCCCCATGTGGCGATGATTACGACCGTTGCTCCGGTCCATCTGGAAAATTTGGGCAGTCTTGAGGCTATTGCTGAGGCGAAAGCTGAAATCTTCGACGGGCTTCTACTGGGCGGAACAGCCGTCGTGCATGGCGATATCGACCATACTGAGCTTTTGAAACAGCGTGCCAAGGCTGCTGGTGCTGAACACATTCTGACCTTCGGTCACACGGCGGGAAGCGATGCAGAACTGATGCAGGTGGCACTTTTGCCCGATTGTTCGTCCGTCGAGGCACGGATCTTGGGCCAAACCCTCACCTACAAAGTTGGTGCCCCCGGCGAGCACCTGGTGGTGAACTCCCTTGGCGTTTTGGTTGCATGTGCGAGCCTCGGTCTCGATCTTTCCAAATGCGGCATTGCACTTGGTCAGGCCGAACAGCCAGAGGGTAGAGGACGGCGTCACGTTCTCGATACACCCGGTGATCCGATCACGCTCCTTGATGAGAGTTACAACGCGAATCCTGCTTCTGTGAAAGCGGCACTCAAGGTGCTTGCGCGTGTACCGGTCAGCGGGCGTGGGCGACGGATTGCGGTTTTGGGCGATATGCTGGAGCTGGGCGACCAAGCCGCATCCATGCATGGTGCCCTCGCGCAGGATGTCGTCGCGAACGGTGTTGATCGCCTTTATGCCTGCGGCCCTTTGATGAAGGCGCTGTGGAATGCATCGCCGCTCGAAAAACGTGGTGCGTATGCAGAAAGCTCTGAAGGCTTGCGAAGCCAACTGCTCTTGGACCTTGCGCCGGGGGATGTGGTGATGATCAAAGGGTCACTGGGAAGCAAGATGGGCCCGCTTGTCGGTGCGATTCTAGAGCGTTTCCCCGCTGATCAGATGTGACATTGTCTGACGTCACGTCGTCTTTGGTAATGACGTCTGTTTAGACCTTAGGAAAAGCAGCATGCTCTTTTGGCTTTCAACGTTTGCTGATGCGGTGCCGGTTCTCAACGTGTTCCGCTACATCACTTTCCGCACCGGCGGAGCGGTGGTGACGGCCATGTTGTTCGTTTTCCTGTTTGGGCCGATTATGATCCGCGCTTTGAAATTGCGCCAAGGGCATGGCCAGCCAATCCGTGAGGATGGGCCGCAGGGTCATCTCTTGTCGAAAAAAGGCACGCCAACCATGGGCGGGCTGATGATCTTGTCGGGGCTTATCTTTTCCACGCTTCTGTGGGCAGATCTTTCGAGTCCTCTGGTATGGACCGTAATGGCGGTAACCGCCGGTTTCGGCGCTATCGGGTTCTACGATGATTTCCTCAAAGTCACGAAGCAATCGCATAACGGCTTCTCGGGTAAGGCACGTCTTTCTGTTGAGGCGGTGATTGCTGGGGCTGCAGTTTTCGTGATTGGCCATGTTTCAACGCCAGAGCTTGCCAACCAGCTCACCTTTCCATTCTTCAAAGACCTTCTGATCAATTTGGGTTGGTTTTTTATCCTGTTTGGGGCGCTCGTCATTGTCGGTTCTGGCAATGCGGTGAACCTGACCGATGGTCTGGATGGGCTTGCAATTGTGCCCGTGATGATCGCGGCGGCGACCTTCGGCCTGATTGCGTATCTCGCTGGAAACGCGATCTTCTCCGACTACCTGCAAATCCATTTCACGCCAGGGACGGGCGAGCTAGCAGTGCTTTGCGGTGCGGTCATAGGCGCGTCTCTTGGATTTTTGTGGTTCAACGCGCCGCCAGCCCAGATCTTTATGGGGGATACGGGGTCCTTGGCGTTGGGTGGCTTGCTCGGCGCTGTGGCCGTCGCCACAAAGCATGAGATCGTGCTCGCGATTGTGGGTGGTCTCTTCGTGCTTGAGGCGATGTCCGTTATTATCCAGGTCACTTCTTTCAAGCTGACCGGCAAGCGGGTGTTCCGCATGGCCCCGATCCATCACCATTTTGAGCAACTTGGCTGGACGGAGCCGCAGGTGGTGATCCGGTTTTGGATCATCGCATTTGTGCTGGCGCTGATGGGCCTCTCCACACTCAAGCTTCGATGATCCCAGTTACCACGTTCAGTGGCAAACGCGTCGTCGTTATGGGTCTGGGTGGCTCGGGATTGCCGACCGCGAAAGCATTACTTGCAGGTGGCGCGGACGTAGTCGGTTGGGATGATGGCGAGGCGGTTCGTGAGAAGGCTCGCGTTGCTGGCGTTGCAGTGCTCGATCTTCAAGGCGCTGACTGGTCTGGGTTCGACGCTCTGGTGCTTTCACCGGGCATACCGCTCACCCATCCACAGCCGCATTGGAGTGTTGTGAAGGCTGCTGAAGCGAGCATTCCGGTGACCGGTGATGTAGACCTTTTCTTCATGCAGCGCGCTGCCCTCTGCCCGGAGGCACCGGTGCTGGCCATCACGGGTACAAATGGCAAGTCCACCACCACAGCGCTCGCAACCCATGCTTTGAAAGAGCTTGGCTTTGACACCGCTATGGGCGGCAATATCGGTGTGCCGGTTTTGGATCTGCCGTCGCCGGAGCCCAACCGTCACTATGTGATCGAGTGTTCCTCCTACCAGATCGATCTTAGCCAGCATCTTCGCCCGACGGTGGGAGTTCACCTCAACCTGTCTGAGGATCATCTGCAACGCCATGGGACAATGGAAAACTATGCGTCGGTCAAGGCGCGGCTCGTCCGGGCAGCGCAGATCGCCATTGTTGGCGTCGATGATCCGTTCTCGCTTACGATCGCTGACGACTTGGAGCGTTCTGGCCGTACGGTTTGGCAGATCAGTACGAAGGCTTCGGTCTTAAAGGGCGCCTTTGCTCGAGGGTCTGAGATTTGGCTGGCGCGAGACGGCGAGGAAACCCGCCTTTTCGACCTGGCTGGTGTGGCGAGCCTCAAAGGTGAACACAATTCGCAGAACGTTTGCGCCGTTACGGTGGCTCTCGTGAGCTTTGGTGTTGAGCCGGATCGCATTGGAGACGCTGTGCGCTCGTTCCCGGGGCTTGCGCACCGCATGGAGCCCGTTACGACGGTGAACGGGGTCACTTTTGTCAATGACTCCAAAGCAACCAATGCTGATGCGGCTGCTCGCGCGCTCGCTTCGTACCGCGGCATTCATTGGATCGCTGGCGGACAAGATAAGAGCGATGGAATCGATTCACTTAACGGTTTCTTTGCGCAAATGATCAAAGCTTATCTTGTCGGAAAAGCGCAGGATCGTTTCGCGCAAACGCTCGAGGGTAAAGTTCCTTTTGTGCGGGCGGAAACGGTTGAAGACGCGACCCGTCTCGCAGCGAAGGATGCCTTCGCTTTGGGAGGTGAAGCAACTGTGCTGCTTTCTCCGGCGTGCGCTTCTTGGGATCAGTTTTCCTCCTTCGAAGCGCGCGGGGATGCGTTTAAGCGCTCGGTCGCAAAAGTGCTTGAGGACCTTTGAGTTTAAGGTTTTCGGGCAGCGGTTCGCAGCGCTAGGTAATAGTGAGTAGCGTGTATGCGATTGACCCGTGCCGACCGTTCGCCCATTGGCGATTGGTGGTGGACCCTTGATAAGGTTTCCCTTTTCACTGTTCTTGTGCTTCTGCTTCTCGGCGTTGTTATGTCGTTCGCCGCAAGCCCGCCAATCGCACGTGATCTTGGCATCGCCAATGAATTTCACTTCGTCGAGCGGCACATCTTCTTCATCGGGCCAGCGCTTGGTCTGATGGTCGGTATGTCGATGCTCACTCCGCGCATGCTGGTGCGGGCTGCCTTGCTGATGCTGGCCGGGTCCATCGTTGCTATGGTTCTTGTTCTCTTTGTTGGCTTTGAGGTGAAGGGCGCGCGGCGCTGGCTCGATTTAGGCTTTTTCCAGATTCAACCATCTGAGTTTGCAAAGCCTGCTCTCGTTATCGTCTGTGCCTGGCTTTTCGCCGAACATGCTAAACGACCGGATCTGCGCGCCAATGTGTTCGCGCTCGGGCTTTTCCTCATCACTGCCGCCGTTCTTGTGGCGCAGCCTGATATTGGGCAGACCATGCTGGTGACAGCGGTATGGGGCACGCTTTTCTTCGTCTCGGGCATGAGTTGGCTTTGGATCGCAGTGCTCGGATCCGTCGCGGTCGGCGGACTCTTCACAGCTTACCTTGTGATCCCACATGTCACGAGCCGGATCGACCGGTTCTTAAACCCCGAAAGTGGTGATAATCACCAGACTGACCGCGCGATTGAATCCTTCATTGAGGGTGGTTGGCTTGGCCGAGGCCCGGGCGAGGGGATTGTTAAAGAGCATCTGCCTGACAGCCACACCGACTTTCTGTTCGCGGTGATGGCAGAAGAGTTTGGCGCTGTGATGTGCCTCGTCGTGCTCGGGCTCTTTCTGTTCCTTTACATGCGCTTCTTGCGCGCTGCGCTCAGCCAGGAAAGTGTGTTTGCCCGTTACGCCATCATTGGTCTTGTTGCCCTATTGGCGATGCAAACGGCGATCAATATGGGTGTTAACTTGCAACTTCTGCCCGCCAAGGGCATGACACTGCCGTTTTTGTCATACGGTGGATCGTCGCTTTTGTCCGTCGGTTTTACCGCAGGTGTGTTGTTGTCTCTGACCCGCCAGACGGTTCGTGGGCGCAAGCAGCGCGGAAGCCTGCGAGGCCAAGAAGCAGAAGCCTGGCGCTTCAGCTTGCAGGGTGGTTAACGTGCCTGCCTTTCTGGCCCGCCCATAAGGATAGTTCATGGCCTATTTTATCGTCTGTGCGGGCGGAACCGGTGGGCATCTGTTTCCCGCTCAGGCGCTGAGCGAGGCGCTACAGGCGCGCGGTCATACCGTTGATCTGATGACCGATGAGAGGGCCGACCGCTATGGAGTTTCGTTTCCAGCGCGCCAAACGCACATCATTCCCTCGGCAACATTCTCACCGAAGCAGATTTTCAAGGCGATACCCGGAGGGTTCACGCTGCTGCGTGGCGCGATGAAAGCGTTCTCCGTGATGGGGCGACCAAAACCGTCGGCCATCATCGGTTTCGGCGGCTATCCTACGGTTCCGCCCTTAATGGCCGCGCGGTTGCGACGGGTGCCAATTGTTCTGCACGAGCAAAATGCGGTTTTGGGCCGTGCCAATGTCGCTATGGCCAATGCCGCGCGTATCATCGCGACCAGCTTCGATCCAACCGAGGGTGTTCCATCCTCAACGCGCGCGCTTATCGTTCAAACCGGTAACCCAGTGCGTGGTGCGGTTTTGGAAGCTGCTACCGCGCCGTACGTCTTGCCCCGCCCGAAGGAGCCGTTTGAGCTTCTTGCTTTTGGGGGAAGTCAGGGCGCACGCGTGTTCGCGGATCTCGTGCCATCGGCAGTGGAGCAACTGAGCGCAGACAAGCGCAAGTTGATCCGCGTTACCCAGCAGTGCCGCCCAGAGGACATCGCGCGGGTTCGTGAAGCCTATGACGCGATGGGTGTGCCGTGTGATCTGGGGGCGTTTTTCGTCGATATGCCTCAACGCATGGCGCGTGCGCATTTGGTGGTCGCACGATCAGGTGCATCCACCGTGGCGGAGTTGGCAGCCCTTGGAAGGCCTTCGATCTTAGTTCCGTATCCCCACGCGCTTGATCAGGATCAGGCGAAGAATGCTGAACGGTTGGAAGCGGCGGGTGGTGCGATCCTGTCGTTGCAGAAAACTATTGGTCCGGTGCGGCTCTCTCAGCTGTTCACGCGGCTCATGCAGTTTGATACCGGAGAGCTTACCTCTATGGCCGACGCAGCGCGGAATGTGGGCAGGCCAAATGCCGTTGAGCAGCTGGCGCTGGAAGTTGAAACGTTCATCCGGTAAGCGGACGACGCTAAAGATCAGTCTTTACGGTATGAGACCCACCACATGAGGCTTTGCGCATGAGGCTCCGCAGATGAGACTCCCCAACGAACTTGGCCCCGTCCATTTTGTCGGTATCGGTGGCATTGGCATGTCTGGCATCGCCGAGGTGCTCACCAATCTGGGGTACACGGTTCAAGGTTCTGATATTTCTGAAAACCCCAATGTGGGCCGTCTGCGCGGCATGGGAATCACGGTGCATATCGGCCACGCCCGAGAAAATGTCGAGGGCGCGGCGGTTGTTGTCGTCTCGTCTGCTATTAAGCCAGACAATCCTGAACTCCTCGAAGCGCGTGCCCTATCGCTGCCCGTGGTTCGACGGGCGGAGATGCTCGCGGAGTTGATGCGTTTGAAGTCGGCGATTGCCATCGGCGGGACGCATGGCAAGACAACGACCACCTCCATCGTTGCGAGTTTGCTTGAGGCGGGACGTCTTGACCCGACCGTCATCAATGGCGGGATCATCAACGCCTATGGCACCAATGCCCGCCTTGGTGAGGGCGATTGGATGGTGGTCGAGGCCGACGAGTCCGATGGCACGTTTGTACGGCTTCCAGCAGAAGTGGCGGTGGTCACCAACATCGATGCCGAACATCTTGATCACTATGGCGACTTTGATGGCGTGCGCGCCGCGTTTCGTCATTTCGTAGAGAATGTCCCGTTTTATGGTTTTGCGGTCATGTGTCTTGATCATCCCGAAGTTCAGGCGCTGATCGGGCGGATTGAGGATCGCCGCGTTATAACCTACGGCCAGAACCCGCAGGCCGATGTGCGTGTGGTCGACGTTAGTATGGAAGGTCCACGCTCACGCTTTGCGGTGGAGCTTCGCCAGCGAGGGACAAGCGAAATCAATCGTATCGATGGTCTCTCGCTCCCCATGCCTGGTTTGCACAATTTGATGAATGCAACAGCTGCGGTGGCTGTGGCGCACCATATCGGCATGTCACATGATGCAATCCGTGAAGGTTTATTGCGTTTTTCCGGTGTTAAGCGTCGCTTCACACACACCGGCAGTTGGAAGGGCGTAGATATCTATGACGACTACGGCCATCATCCTGTCGAGATTTCAGCTGTGCTCAAAGCCGCGCGGTCTGCCACGTCTGGCAAAGTCATCGCTGTTGTGCAGCCTCATCGCTATACCCGGTTGCGCGACTTGTTTGACCAGTTTGCGGGATGCTTCAACGAAGCGGATTGTGTGCTCGTCGCGCCGGTGTACGAGGCGGGCGAGACGCGTATTGAAGGTGCAACCCATGATGCACTCGTTGATGGTGTTCGCGCGCACGGTCACCGGCATGTCGAAGCGCTTGAGACGCGTGCGGTGCTTGCCGATCGTGTTGCTGATCTTGCCAGCGCTGGTGATACGGTCATCTGTCTTGGAGCCGGGTCGATCACGCAGTGGGCCAATGCCCTACCGGATGAATTGGCGGAGCGCCATCCTTGAGTGAGGTCTTGAGCGCTTCTGGCTTGGATGGTGAGGCTCTCTTAGAGCGACTTGGACCAGGCATTTCATATCTGCGTGGCCGCCTGCAACCCAACCAGAACCTTGCGCCCTATACCTGGTTTCGCGTTGGTGGCCAGGCGGCGCTTCACTTCACCCCGCAGGATGTCGATGATCTTGTCGCCTTTCTGGCTTTGCTGCCGGACGATGTGCCACTGCATGTGATGGGGCTTGCGTCCAACTCGCTTATTCGCGATGGCGGCTTCAAAGGGGCAGTGGTGCGGTTGACCGCCAAAACGTTCAGCGAGCCTATCCGCGAAGGTGAGACGCATATCCGAGCGGGTGCAGGTTTGGCGGACAAGCGCCTTGCAGCATTTGCGCGGGATGCGGAACTTGGTGGCTTCCATTTCTTCCATGGTATTCCTGGCGCTATTGGTGGTGCCTTACGCATGAACGCGGGTGCCAACGGCGTGGAGACTGCCGACCGGTTGGTGAGTGTCGATGCTGTTACCCGCTCCGGTGTGCGGGTTACGGTAAGCTGTGAGGAGATGGGCTTCAGCTACCGCCATTCCGGCGCGGCGGATGATCTGATCTTTGTCTCAGCGCTCTTTGCAGGCACTCCATCTGATCAAGCCACCATTCAGGCTGAAATGGATGCTGTGCAAAAGCATCGCGAAGAGAATCAGCCGGTGCGCGAGAAGACGTCTGGTTCCACTTTTAAGAACCCGCCTGGGACCTCAGCCTGGAAGGTGATCGATGACGCGGGCTTGCGCGGATTTCAGATCGGCGAAGCACAGATGTCGCAAAAGCACTGTAACTTCATGATCAACACCGGCAAGGCGTCAGCTTTTGATCTTGAAACCCTTGGCGAAACGGTGCGCCAGCGCGTTTATGAGCATTCTGGCATCCTGCTCGAGTGGGAGGTGAAGCGTTTAGGTGCGTTTACCAATGGTCGAGTTGTGGAAACCTTTTCCCCCTGATTTGCGGGACACGCAGGCCCCAAACGTAAATCGTGCCTTTTGAAATTCGGTTAAGCATTTCTTACGAACTCGCCACTAGCATGTGTCGCGGGGCGGTCCGTCTGGGCCGCATTGACGGGATACGTAACTTAGGTGAGCAGCGCAAAGCCAATGGCGCGCGGGGACAAACACATCGCTGTCTTGATGGGAGGCTGGTCGTCCGAGCGGCCGGTTAGCCTATCGACGGGCGAAGCTTGCGCGGATGCCTTGGAGGCTGCTGGCTACGTTGTGACCCGCGTTGACGTTGACCGCGCGATTGCCAGCCGCCTGTCGGAGCTTCAGCCCGATGTGGCCTTCAACGCATTGCACGGCCCTTACGGCGAAGACGGTACAATTCAGGGCTTGCTGGAAGTTCTCGGTATTCCCTACACCCACTCAGGCGTTATGGCGTCGGCACTGGCGATGAACAAAGATCGCGCCAAGGTTGTCATGTCAGATGCTGGTGTTCCGATAACCAAGCACGTGCGCACCACGCGTTCTGAGGCTGCAGCTTCTCACGTGATGACCCCGCCTTACGTGATCAAGCCGGTCTGTGAAGGGTCAAGTTTCGGGGTGCTCATTGTCTCCGAAGATATGGCGCATCCGCCGCAAGAGCTATACCGCGATGATTGGCCGTATGGCGACGATTTGATGGCTGAGCGGTACATCGCCGGCCGTGAACTGACCTGTGCAGTGATGGGCGACGTTGCCCTCGGGATCATCGACATCGTGCCCCAAGGTCAGTCTTTCTATGACTATGATTCCAAGTATCGCGATGGCGGTTCGCAGCACATCCTGCCAGCCGAGGTGCCCACCGATGTCTATGCCAAGGTCCAGAGCTATTCTTTGCAAGCGCATCAAGCGCTGGGCTGCCGCGGTGTAACGCGCGCTGACTTTCGCTATGACGACCGTGCCATGGGCACCGGCGATCTCATTTGTCTGGAAGTGAACACGCAGCCAGGTATGACCCCAACATCTCTGGTGCCTGAGATTGCCGAACACGCGGGACATTCGTTTGAAGAGCTCGTCAGCTGGATGGTGGAGGACGCCTCATGCGCCCGCTGATCCAAAACGCTTTGATCCATGATCTTCAGCATCAGGCCTATCGCTGGTCGCGCAGGCTTCACCCCTTAGCGGCCACACTTGGGCGCGTTCGTTATCCAAACGGTCTCTTGGCGTCCTTGGTCGTTATGCCGTCCCTTGTGATGGGCTTTACGTTAAGCGATCGAACAGCCGACGGGAGAGAAGCGGTCGCGCTGTCTATAAGTTCTGCCGCTGCGAAGTCTGGCTTCGGTGTTCGGTCCGTTAGAATCAGCGGACTGGGTGACACACGCGAGGGCGACGTTCTTGATTACCTTTCTGTGGGACCTGAAACGTCTGTTGTCGGTTTTGATATGATGGCCGCCCGAGAGCGTGTTCTTGCGTTACCATGGGTGAGGGATGCTTCTGTCCGCAGGGTCTATCCAGACACGCTCTTGGTGGACATAGAAGAGCATGCGCCTTTCGCTCGGATGCTGCGTCAGGGCCGGATTTTCCTTGTCACGCTCGATGGCACTGAGATCACTGATGAGGTGACAGGCGCGCATGCAAGCCTGCCCTTGGTCGTCGGTGAGGGCGCTCCAGAAGAGGCGTCGGCGTTCTTCACGCAGCTTGCTGAGCGGCCCTATGTACTCGACAGAGTTGTTGCTCTTGAGCGGGTTGGTGAGCGGCGTTGGACGCTTCATATGCACGCCAATGTGCGCGTTTTCATGCCCGAAACACAGGCGGATATCGCGCTCTTGCGGTTGGAAGGCCTGATGCGCGAGGATGCTCTGCTTGAGCGTGCTGTAGCCGTTGTTGATTTGCGCCAGGCCGATCAGTTGGTGGTGCGCTTGGTTGATGGCGCGGCCGAGCTCATGGGTCCGCAGGCCGATGCTTTTGCATCCTCTGGCGTCCCTGTGACCGCGCAGGGGGTGGCGCAATGACCCCAAAATTCAAACGCCGCGCTGCTGACTTTTATGGGCCGAGCCCTTTGCCTGAGCGCAAGTCGGTCACAGTCTGTGTGCTCGACGTAGGGACTGCCAAAACATCCTGCGTGATCGCCAGGCTGCGACCGCTGGAAGCGCCTCTTGCCTCCCATGCGCGCAGCCATGCTGTCGAGGTCAAAGGTTTTGGGCATTATCGCTCTCAAGGTTTGAAATCAGGCTATGTGATTGATCTCGACCCCGTCGAGTATGGCATTCGCCAATCAGTACACCAGGCCGAGAAGATGGCCGGTGTCACTGTGGAGACAGTTATTGTGTCTCTGACATGCGGGCGTATAGCCTCCGATACGCTCTCGGCGACCGTCGCTCTTGATGGTCATGCCGTCTCCGAGCGTGACATCGTTAAAGTGCTCAAGGTCGGTCGTGATCACGCGATTGAGCCGGGGCGTTCAATTCTTCATGCCATGCCCATTGGGTTTGCGCTGGATGGTGATCGCGGTATCACCGACCCACGCGGTATGTTTGGCGCTGAACTTGGTGTCGATATGCATGTGGTGACGGCGGACGTCGGCCCGCTGCGCAATCTGGAAAAAGCTATCAATGCCGCGCATCTGGACGTGGAGGGCTATGTTCCTTCCGCCCATGCTTCGGGCCTTGCCGTGCTCAGTGACGACGAGATGGATTTGGGTGCGGTCGTGCTTGATATGGGTGCGGGCACCACCTCGATCGGCGCCTTTTATGATGGCGAGTTCGTGCATGCCGATGCGATCCCTGTAGGCGGTCATCATGTTACGATGGATCTTGCGCGCGGGCTTTCGACGCGTGTGGAGGAGGCCGAGCGGA
Source organism: Pseudomonadota bacterium (assembly GCA_039026935.1). Taxonomy (GTDB): domain Bacteria; phylum Pseudomonadota; class Alphaproteobacteria; order Rhizobiales; family MH13; genus MH13. Next base: position 21,055 of record JBCCLK010000004.1, on the reverse strand, counting down.
TCAAGAATCTACACGGGTCTGCACTTCCAAGCCCTTCTGATGATCATGACCTTCTGACCATCCCGTCTGCGTCGAGCGATGGACAGGATGCGTCGCATCAGGTTTTGCGCGGCGCTATTACACGGATCATACGTCCTCGCGTTGAGGAGACGCTGGAAATGGTGCGAGACCGGCTGGTGGACAGTGGTCTTCTTGGTCTTGCTGCCAAGCGGATGGTCCTCACCGGTGGTGCCAGCCAGATGACCGGTGTCATGGAACTTACCCGTCGGATGATTTCGCGCGAATTGCGTTTTGCAAAGCCCACCGGTGTTGATGGTTTGCCAGAAGCGGGCACCGGCCCCGCCTTTGCTGCTGTCGCTGGGCTGCTTGTTTATCCTCAATCGGTGCGCATGCTGCCCCGCGATGCGCTCCTCTCGTCTGGTCCAGCCATGCTGGCTACAGGCACCGGCGGTTACATCCAGCGGGTCAGCGAATGGTTGAGGAGCAGCTTGTGATGATTGTGCTCTTCATCTCCCGACTTGTCTCCTCCGTTATGTCATCCGTTTTGTCCCATCAGTAAGTACTTTTAGAAAGCGTGAAAGAGGTTCCCCATGCCTATCCAACTGGAAGCTCCTGATATCCATGAGTTGAAGCCCAAGATCGTCGTCTTTGGGTGCGGTGGCGCTGGCGGCAATGCCGTCAACAACATGATCGATTCCGGGCTGGAGGGGGTTGAATTTATCGTCGCCAACACCGATGCCCAGGCGCTTACCAACTCCAAGGCACAGCGTCTTGTGCAGATGGGTGTGGCCGTCACTGAGGGCCTGGGTGCAGGTGCGCAGCCCGAAGTTGGGCGTGCCGCTGCCGAAGAAGTGATCGATGAAATCTCTGATCACCTTTCCGGTGCGCATATGGCGTTCATCACCGCCGGTATGGGCGGTGGAACCGGCACCGGTGCAGCTCCCGTTGTGGCGCGTTTGGCCCGTGAAAAAGGTATCCTCACTGTCGGTGTGGTGACAAAGCCCTTCCAGTTTGAAGGTCGCCAGCGGATGCGCATTGCCGAAGGCGGGATCGAAGAACTGCAGAAGGAAGTGGATACGCTGATCTGCATACCGAACCAGAACCTCTTCCGTATTGCCAATGAGAACACCACCTTTGCTGATGCGTTTGCGATGGCTGATCAGGTGCTTTTCTCAGGCGTTGCCTGCATCACTGATCTGATGGTGAAAGACGGCCTGATCAATCTCGATTTTGCTGATGTACGTTCCATCATGCGTGGCATGGGCAAAGCGATGATGGGCACGGGCGAGGCGTCCGGCGACAAGCGCGCGCTTCAGGCGGCAGAGGCTGCGATCGCCAATCCGTTGCTCGATGAAGTATCGATGCTGGGTGCAAAAGGCCTTCTCATTTCCATCACAGGTGGCCGCGATATGCGCCTCTTCGAGGTGGATGAGGCGGCGACGCGCATCCGCGAAGAGGTCGATCAGGACGCGCTCATCATTTTGGGTGCAACCTTTGATGAGAGCCTTGAGGGGATGATCCGCGTTTCAGTAGTGGCAACAGGCGTGGATGAAGCCGCGCGTGAAATCTCAGCCAACCGCTCTGCGAGTTTGCTAGCCAGCGGCATCGGCGTTCAGCCAAAACCGGCCGCTGCTTCCGTTCCTCAGGTCAAACCAGCAGCGCAAGCTGAAGCTGTCGCCACACCATCCGTGGACGAAGCCGCCGCTGCTGCAGTTGCTGCGGCAACAAGTGCAGTCATGGCCGACGACGAGGCGCGTGAGAGCTCTCAGGCTCGCATCGAACGTATGGAACGCGAACTTGCGCTCCCTGACACGACTGCTGCGGCTGGATCCACAACTGAAAAAGATGGTGTCTCAATCACATCGTTTTCCCCTGTGCCTCAGCTCCTTGAAGAAACGATGATCGAGGAGGTTGCAGCACCGGCCAATGATGCCGTTCAGCCTGAGGCGCGTCCTGTGCCCGAGCGCCTCGTCATGGCGCGCCCAACCGGTCCTGTAACGCGCGCTGCCCAGCCACGCATGCCGAGCGTTGAGGAATTCCCAGCTATTGCGCAGGAAGAGATCCGCCAAAAGGTCTCCGCTGCTGCAGAAGCCGGCGATAAGGGCGCTTTGTCGCTTCTTAAGAAGCTTGCCACTGTTGGTATGAACAAACGCGATGAGGACGTTGCGCCAAGCGCTGCGCATAATACTCCAAGTCCTCAAATGGCGTCTCCCCAAACCGCCGCGTCTGGAACCTCTGCGTATGGAGCGTCTGAAGGCTCGCATGATGGCTTGGGACGATCTATCCCTACGCAAAAGCGACCGGCATCATCTGCCGATGAGGATGCTATGGATATTCCAGCCTTCCTGCGCCGCAAAAGTGGTTAGGCTTTGGTGTAACAGTGTGAAAGGTTGGGGCCGTTGAAGATGGCCCCAATCTCGGCTTTCAAAGAGAAAACTGAAGATAATTCAATCTGTTAAAAGAGATTCACTTTTATCGAATTATGTAACACAGCGTAAGAAAGCGTGATTTTCGTTGCACGAGTTACCTCGATAGGTTCGCGTGTGATCGGCTATTGAGTGGTCGAGTCGCGTTAGGCTCAGTGTTCGATGCTGGACATGGCACCCTTCACCGGTCCTTAGCGTGTTAAAAGTTCGCCAATCAGCATAGCGCCAGATTGGTTTGTGGATTGAAGCCAAGTGCTGGTACGCCGGTTTTGGGCTGGCTGGAGGGGTTAATGAGTTTTCGTTCTGGTGTGCAACAAACGGTTGCTGACAGCATTTCTCTTTCCGGTATTGGTGTGCATAGCGGCCAGCCAGCAACATTGACCATTCACCCCGGCGATGACGACACAGGCTTCATTTTTCTGCGCACAGGCATCGAAGGCTCTCAAGACATCGAAATTAAGGCGGACTGGTCGAATGTGACCGCTACCGCGTTGTGCACCGTGCTTGGCGATCCGAACGGGGCCTTTGTTTCAACCGTGGAGCATCTTCTGGCAGCGCTGCAAGCTATGGGTATCGACAACGCCCTGCTTGAAGTGGACGGGCCGGAAGTTCCTATCATGGACGGGTCGTCTCGCGCATTCGTCGATGCAATCGAAACTGTTGGTGTCTGCCAACAAAGCTCAAAGCGCAAAGTGCTGCGGATTTTGAAGCCGGTTCGCGTTCAATCCGGTGATGCGTTCGGCGAGCTTTGCCCGCATGATGATGCTCGCTTCGAGATGAGCATTGATTATGATCACCCAATGATCGGGCGTCAGGAGTTGGCGCTTGATCTCACACCCGATGGTTTTCGAGATACGATTTGCCGGGCGCGCACATTCGGTTTTTTAAAGGATGTAGAGAAACTCTTGGCAGCGAACTTCGCCCGTGGGTCGTCTCTTGATAATGCGGTGGTTCTTACCGACGACGGTGTGATGAACGCAGAAGGTGTGCGTTGGAGCGATGAGTTTGTCCGCCATAAGGTGCTTGATGCCATCGGTGATCTGGCACTTCTTGGGTTCCCCATTGAAGGTTGCTACCGCTCGCACAAAGGCGGGCACACATTGAATGCTGCTATGATGCGTGCCTTGCGTGATGATCCAACGTCGTTTGAAATTGTTGAGGTTGCTGATGCGACCGTGAGCAAGCCAACGTATCCAGTCGATCAGGCACGCCAAGCAAGTGAGATTAGAGCGAGTGAAATCAGGGTGAGTTTAGAAGCGGCGACCCTGCGCCCTGAGACTGTCTGAAGAGCAAGGCAGCTGTGACAGTCGCGCGTGAAGAAGCGGCCATGCTTTTGCCACGCTCTCGTTGTTGTGGATGCAATCATAATGCAGTCCAGCTTCCGACGATTAACTTCGTTTGATACTGGCTTTTTGTCAGTTAATTTTGGTATTGAATTCTTCGAAGATGGGCGCGGACAATCTGCTATACGCAATGCGGCAAGAGCTGATGCAGATGTGTATGTGTTGCGCTCAATGGTGTTTTTAAGTGTCCTAGGCGACGGTTCTAAAATGACGGTCAAAATTCTCCCTTTCTCTTATCGTCCGCCCCATCGCTCGGGTGTGCGTACTTTGGTTATATCTGCGGCTTTGTCTCTGATTCTTGCCGGGTGTGCATCGACGGAGGTCGTGGGTACTACGGATTTTGTCGATGATACGCGCCCGCCCGCAGTGATGTTCAATGAAGCATTGGCGTTGATGGAGACCGGAGATTATCTGAATGCCGCAAGTGCGTTCGATGATCTGGAAGAAATTCATCCCTATTCAGAGTACGCCAAGCGCTCACTCGCACTTGGCGCTTTTTCTTATTTCTCCTCTGGTCGATACCCTGAGGCTGTGAATTCGGGGCGGCGCTATGTGGCGTTGCATCCTGGCGGTGATGATGCCGCTTACGCGCAGTTTATTGTTGCACAGTCTTACTACAATCAGATTCCGGACGTTTCGCGCGACCAAGACCAAACGACTCGCGCGATCGATGCCTTCCGCGATCTCATTCGCATCTATCCTGAGTCAGAGTATGTTTCTGCAGCCCAAGCGCAGTTGCGCATTGCTTTTGATCAGATTGCAGGGTCTGAGATGCGGGTTGGTCGGTTTTATTTGGATCGGCGCAATTATGTGGCAGCGATTAATCGTTTCCGCCTCGTGATTGAAGAATATCAAACGACCCGTCATGTGGAAGAAGCTCTACATCGCGTGGTGGAAAGCTACATGTCGCTTGGCGTCGTGCCCGAGGCTCAGACTGCTGCAGCCGTGCTTGGTCACAATTTCCCAGAGTCAGAATGGTATGATCGCTCTTTCTCGCTTCTTGAATCTGGTGGGTTAAGGCCGCAGGAAAACGCTGGTTCATGGATCAGTGAAGCGTTTCGCACCTTTACGGGCATTGCCTCCTAACCCATTTTCTTCCTCGCTGCTTTGCGCCGAGGAAATCGATTCGCCCCATGCTTACCCGGTTGTCTGTTCGAGACATTGTTCTGATCGAGGCTCTCGATCTGGAGCTTGAGCCGGGCATGACGGTTCTGACCGGCGAAACGGGCGCGGGTAAGTCTATTCTCCTGGATGCACTCGCCTTGGCGCTCGGCGCACGAGGAGATGCTGGCCTTGTGCGGTCTGGCGCGAAGAGTGGCCAGGTGCAGGCAGTCTTTGAGTTAGACGCTGACCATCCAGCGTTCATCCGCCTTCATGAAGCAGGTCTGGATGGCGATAATGAGCTGATAATTCGCCGCACCCAAGGTGCTGACGGCAGAGCACGTGCTTTCATCAACGATCAGCCGGTTTCCATGACCTTGCTGCGGTCTATTGGGCGCACGCTCGTAGAGATCCATGGCCAGCATGATGATCGCGCGCTTGTGGATCCGGCAAGCCATCGTGCACTCCTGGATGCCTATGGCGGTCTTGATGGTTTGAGTGATGATGTTGCAACTGCCTATACGCGGGTTCAAGATGCCATTGGTGCGCGTGACAGGCATGCGGCTGAGCTTGCTGAGGCTGCAAGAGATGCTGACTATCTAAAAGCAAGCGTTGAAGAGCTTACTGCTCTGGCGCCTGAACCTGGTGAAGAGGAGGCGCTGGCCAAGAAGCGCGCTTTGATGATGCAGTCGGAAAAGGTGGCAAGCAGCGTGCAGGAAGCTCATGATGTTGTCTCCGGCAGTGCATCGCCAACGCCCGTCTTGGCCGCTCTCATGCGCAAGCTGGAACGCAAAGGGCCGGAGAGCGAAGCACTCCTCGGTCCGGTGATTGACGCTCTGGGCCGCGCGCTGGATACGTTGGGTGACGTTTCTATGGAAGTGGATCAAGCACTCGCCAAGCTTGAGTTTGACCCCAATGATTTGAATGCGACCGAGGAGCGTCTGTTCGCGCTTCGGGCGGCTGCGCGCAAGTATCAGGTGACCTGCGATGACTTGCCGGAGAAAGCAGCTCACTTTGCCGATCAACTGGAAGCACTGGACCTGAGCGCCGATAGGGGCGTCGCGCTAGACAAGGCTGTTCTGGAAGCGGAACGCGAATACAACCGCCTTGCCAGTCAATTGACCGAAGCAAGGCAGTCTTGCGCGGAGCATGTTGGCGAAGCGGTGGAGGCCGAACTGCCCGATCTGAAGCTTGGTCAGGCACGCTTCATGGCAAATGTGACGACCGATGCCAGTACCCGCACACCAAATGGGTTCGATAAGGTGCAGTTCGAGGTGCAGACCAACCCAGGGACTCGCGCCGGACCGATGCAGAAGGTGGCATCCGGCGGGGAGCTTTCGCGGTTTCTCTTGGCCCTTAAAGTGGTGCTTGCCAATAAAGGCTCGGCACCGACGCTTGTGTTCGATGAGATTGACACCGGGGCAGGGGGCGCAGTCGCTGAAGCTATTGGTAAGCGGCTGGCGCGTTTGTCGCAGACCGTGCAGGTTCTCTCGGTGACACACGCTCCGCAAGTCGCTGCCCGCGCGGACGGGCATCTGTCGATTGCCAAATCGAGCCATGCGCCTGATGAAACACGCACGGATGTGGAGCGCTTGTCGGATGATGGAAGGCTTGAAGAGGTGGCGCGTATGTTGTCGGGCGCGACAATCACTGACGAGGCGCGCGCAGCCGCTGGGCGTCTGTTGCAGGGCGAGCAGGTATGAGCACCAGCCTGTTGCGGGATGCTCCAGTTGAACAGCTGACAGAACAGCAGGCAAAGAAAGAGCTGGCAGCGCTTTCCGGCGAGATGGCTGCGCACGATGTCGCTTACCACCGCAAAGATGCGCCAACGATATCCGATGCTGCGTATGATGCGCTTAAGGCGCGCAACGCGGCCATTGAGGCGCGGTTTCCGGATTTAAAACGGACAGATAGCCCCTCTGAAAAGGTCGGCAGCGCGCCATCGGAAAAGTTCGCAAAGATCACCCATGCGCGACCCATGCTGTCGCTCGACAACGCCTTCAACGATGAGGATGTGCATGAGTTTGGCGCGCGCATCGCACGCTTCTTGCGGTTGGATAGCCCGCCTGCGATGACCGCGGAGCCAAAGATCGATGGGCTTTCTCTATCACTACGGTACGAGGATGGCGCTCTGGTCTATGCCGCGACGCGTGGTGATGGCTCGGTGGGCGAGGATGTCACGCGCAACGCCCGCACCATTGCTAACATCCCGCAACAGTTGGCTGGCGACGCGCCTGCGATTGTTGAGGTGCGCGGCGAAGTGTTTATGGCGGCCGAGGACTTCGCAGCACTGAATGCGCGGATGGATGAGATTGGCGGCAAAGTGTTCGCCAATCCGCGCAATGCTGCTGCGGGGTCGCTTCGGCAGTTGGACCCTGAGATCACCAAGGCGCGGCCCTTAAAGTTCTTCGCTTACGCTTGGGGCGAGTTGTCTGAGCCACTGGCTGAAACGCAAATGGAAGCTGTGGCTCGACTGGCGAGCTTTGGTTTTGAGACAAATCCTCTCATGGCGCGCTGTGAGACACCGGAAGAGGCTATCAAGGTTTACAACGCGATCGCCGTGCAGCGTGCTGATCTTGGCTACGATATTGATGGTGTCGTCTACAAAGTCGACAGGCTTGATTATCAAGAGCGGCTAGGCTTCGTTTCGCGCTCACCGCGCTGGGCCATTGCGCACAAGTTTCCTGCCGAACAGGCGATCACTAAGCTGGAAGCTATTGATATCCAGGTTGGGAGGACTGGCGCGCTTACGCCTGTCGCCAAGCTGGTGCCCGTGACGGTGGGCGGTGTGGTCGTTTCCAACGCGACGCTTCACAATGCAGATTACATCGCAGGCATTGGCAATGATGGCCAGCCAATCCGCGAAGGGCGCGACATCCGTCCAGGCGATACGGTGATCGTGCAGCGCGCCGGCGATGTGATCCCACAGATCGTCGATGTTGTGATCGAAAAACGACCCGCTGACCTTCCCCCGTTTGTGTTTCCAACGCGCTGCCCAGCGTGCGGCAGTATTGCCAAACGCGATGTGGATGCCAACGGCAAGCTTGAGAGTGTGACCCGCTGCACTGGCGGTCTCATCTGTCCTGCGCAAGCGGTGGAGCGGTTAAAGCACTTTGTGTCCCGCAATGCGCTCGACATTGACGGACTTGGCGACAAGCAGATCGAAGCTTTTTACGAAGAAGGTCGTGTTGCCAACGCTGCTGATATCTTCACGCTGGAAGCGCGTGATGCACGCTCGATGAAAAAGTTGAAGGACAAGGATGGCTGGGGCGACTTGAGCGTCCAAAATCTTTGGGCTGCGATTGATGCTCGCCGTTCAGTGCCTTTTTCCCGATTCCTGTTCGCACTCGGGCTTCGCCATGTGGGTGAGACAACCGCGCGCGTGATTGCCCGTCACTATGGCAGCTTTGCCAGTTTTCGCCTGTCGATGATCTCAGCTGCACAAGGAAGCGACGATGCACACGAAGAACTCACCAGCATTGACGGGATTGGCGAGACCGTTGCTGTCTCACTGACCCAGTTTTTCGCTGAGGGCCTTAACGAGAAGGTTCTTGATGCTCTGCTGGCCGAGATGACTGTGGAAGACGAAGTTTTTGAGGTTAAGGAAAGCCCTGTGGCTGGCAAGGTGGTGGTGTTCACCGGCTCGCTTGAAAAAATGACACGCGATGAAGCCAAAGCAATGGCGGAGCGTTTTGGCGCGAAGGTTTCCGGCTCGGTTTCGAAAAAGACCGACCTTGTTGTGGCCGGTCCAGGTGCAGGTTCGAAGCTGAAGAAAGCACAAGAGCTGAGCGTCGATACGCTCGACGAGGATGGCTGGTTTGAGCTGGTGGGCGTTACCCCTTCCGCGTGATCGGCGCTGCGGCGCGTTCTAAGAACGCTAATCCTTCACCATCCAAAAGTGGGCCGATATCTTCCAGTGTTTGAGTGTGAAACGCGTTCAGCCAGTCGATCTCAGGGCGTAGTAGCAGATCTGTGTCTATGAGACGTGGCTCGAAAGGCGCGCGCGTGATCGTCTCAAAGCCCATCATAGGCGCATCTCCGCCGATGTCTTGCGGCTCCGTGACGAGCACGAGATTTTCGAGCCGAATGCCGAAGGCGCCCTCTTTGTAGTAGCCGGGTTCGTTGGAGAGGAGCATGCCTGGCTCAAGTGGCACATGCCCTTGTTTTGCAATGCGCGCTGGTCCCTCGTGCACCCCTAGATAAGACCCGACCCCGTGACCCGTACCGTGGGCGAAATCGAGGCCATTGGCCCAGAGGTGCTGCCGCGCGAGGGCATCAAGATGCGCGCCGGTGGTCCCCTTGGGAAAGCGTGCCATGGCAAGCGCGATATGACCCTTCAGGACAAGCGTGTAAGCGCGGCGCTGTTCCACCGTTGGCTCTCCGATCAGCAATGTGCGGGTGATATCGGTTGTGCCATCAAGATACTGCGCGCCGGAATCCACCAGATAGAGCGAGTTCAGTGTGATTGGCGCGTTTGTCGCGTATGTCACCCGGTAATGGACGATTGCACCATTGGGTCCGGCGCCGGAGATGGTTGGGAAGGCGATGTCCTTCAGCTCGCCCGTTTCACGGCGGAAGGCGAGCAGCTTCTCTGCCGCCTTGATCTCATCGAGGTCGCCTTGGGGCGCTTCCTTGTCGAACCAGGCCAGGAAGCGCGTGACAGCAACACCGTCGCGGATATGGGCTGAGCGCGCGCCTTGTTGCTCGGTGGCGTTTTTGCGGGCGCGCGGCGCTTCGATGGGGTCAGATGCTTCAACGAGGGTTGCGCCTGCATCCTTTAGGGTGTCCGCGATCTTCACGGAGACGAGCACCGGATCGACCAAGACCTTCGCGCCCGTTTCTCCAAGGGTCGCCAGTGCCTTCGGGAAGTCAGCAATGTCGGCAACGGTAACGCCTGGGATCGCGGCTTCGGCTTCTTGTGTCAGCTTGCCTGGGTCGACGAAAAGCTGTGCCGTTCCGTCGCTTGCCACGATGGTAAAAGCAAGGAACATCGGCTTCTGCGCGACGTCGTTGCCGCGTAGGTTGAAGAGCCACGCTGCTCCATCGGCCTGCACGAGGACACTGGCGTTCGCATCTTTGTCATGCAAGGTTTTGGCAATGCCCTGAAGCTTCTCGTCAAAAGGCTGGCCCGCATAGGTGAGGGGATGCGGGGTAATCGGCTCAACGGGTCGTGATGGCTTATCGGACCAAATCGCATCGATCAGATTTTCCGGCGTTGGTACAAGCTCAGCGCCGGCGTTCTCAGCTGCCTCGGAGAAGCGTTTGAACCCTTTCAAGGTGTGCAGCCACGGATCATACCCGATCCGTTTGCCGCCAAGATCCTGAGCCGACAGATACTTCGCGATAGGGTTCTCAACCATGTCGTCGGTTGTGAAGGCGCTGGTCTCTGTCTGCGCCCGGACCTGCAGCGTGTAACGACCATCGGTGAACACGCGTGCCTCGTCGGGCAGAACGAGAAGAAACGCGTTGGATCCGGTGAACCCTGTGAGCCAGGCCACGCGCTCAGCGTAGCCTGGCAGATACTCTGACTGGTGCTCGTCTGTACGCGGAACAAGAAGCCCGTCGAGCGCGTGTTCAGCCATCTTGGCACGCAGCGCTACAAGGCGCTCAGGCCCTTTAGCTGGTTGGCTTGTATCGTTGTAGCTTTGGGTCGGGCCGGTATCGGTCACGTTTGTCCGCTCTTCTTAGAGAATGTTTTGACCTATGCGCTCACCGTGTGGCGGAGGATATCGCTATGCGCTGAGTGCAAGGCTGCTGTGTGGATATGTCTCTGGTTTTCAAGGCTTTACAGACCCATCTTGGCGTTGTCTTCCAGATTCGTCTCCCCCCGACGATTGAACCCTTTTGCCACTGAGGAGCCCATGATGGCCGCTTTTACATTTTCTGAACCGCAGTATGTCCTTCAAAGGCGCTCAAACAAACCGTCGCTCATTCGCCGTCTTCTGGACCAGATGATCGAAGCGCGCATGGTCGAAGCCAATGCCTATGTGCAGGCACAGCTTATGATGCTGGATGATGAAACACTCGCTCTGCACGGTATTGATCGCAATGAAGTCAATCCTGGCACGCACCGTCCGGTTGCTTACTAAGCTCAAGGTCGTTTGAGGAGCAGGGCTGACCATTCTCCATGGCGTCGAGCCTGCTCGATGACAAAGCCCTCATGACGATAGCGAGCGCGCACCACGCGCTCCTGATGACGCATCAAACCTGACAGTATGATGCGCCCGTCGTACGCAATGAGCCGGCATAAGGGTCGTGCCAGCGCGATAAGCGGGCCTGCCAGGATGTTGGCCACAATCAAATCGTACGGCGCGTCTTTCTGAGGTGTGCCCTCAACACCATTCGCCCAGGCTGTGCGCACCCACGGTGCGACGCTGTTCAACGTAACATTGTGCGCGGTTACCTCAACGCAGACCGGGTCGATGTCAGTCGCAAGAACGGCCTGTTTTGCGCGTTTGGCAACAGCCATGGCGAGGACGCCGGTTCCCGTTCCCAGGTCAAGCGTGCGCGTCGGACGCGTCCGATCACAGACCCAGTTAATCAGCTCCAAACACCCCAAGGTCGTGCCGTGATGGCCAGTGCCGAAGGCACGGCTTGCTTCGACCCGTAGGCCAATATCTGTCGGACCGACCGCGTCGCGTGCATGCAGACCGTGGACAACGAACCGCCCGGCGCGCACCGCGTCAAGGCCTTCGAGGCTCGCGGTCACCCAATCGACCTCGTCGAGGACCTGGGTTTCTATGGGAACGGCAAATCCGTCTGAGCCAAGTGCTTCGCGCACATCGTCTGCCAGAGCAGTAGCATCTAAGCCCTCCCGATACACGTCAACAGTCCAGTGGCCCTCGGCCTCATTGTCCCATAGGGCGATGGGCGTTTCTTCGTCGGACATCTGGGTTTCCAGAAGCTCGGCGATGCGTTCGGCTTCCTCCCGGTGGGGGATGATCAGGGTTGCTTTGCAGGTGGGCATTCTCTTTGGCGTTTAGCCTGCTTGGGCTTCGTGCGTCACGAAGCTGTCGACGACCTTTTTGCGGCCTGCTTTGTCGAAATCGATGGTCAGCTTGTTCCCTTCAATGCTGGCAACATCGCCATAGCCAAACTTTTGGTGGAACACGCGGTCACCAACGCTGAAGCTTGATGTCGCAGTGGAAACGGAGCGGGCGACGAGTTCGCCATCAATTGTGAGCGGTCCAGAGGAGGGCCGACGCCCGGTACCGCGTGCAGCCTGGGCACGTTTCCAGCCGGGTGTCTCATAAGCCGAGTTCATCTCCAGCGGTTTGTCGAAGCGGCTGGCGCCATAGTTGCCATAGCCGCGCGCTCCATAGCCGCCATAGGAGGAGGTCTGCTCGACTACTTGCACATGCGCTTCAGGCAATTCATCAAGGAAGCGCGAGGGGATCGACGACTGCCAGAGCCCGTGAATGCGCCGGTTGGAGGAAAACCAGAGTTTCGCCCGCTTGCGTGCCCGAGTTAGGCCGACATAAGCAAGACGACGTTCTTCCTCAAGGCCGGCCTTGCCGTTCTCATCCAGAGAGCGTTGCGAAGGAAAAAGACCTTCCTCCCAGCCTGGCAAAAACACCGTATCGAACTCCAGACCTTTGGCTGCGTGGAGCGTCATCAGCGTTACAGCATCTTCGCTTTCAGCGGATTCTACGTCCATCACGAGCGAGATATGTTCCAAGAACCCAGCGAGGTTCTCAAACTCCTCCATGGAGCGGACAAGCTCTTTGAGGTTGTCAAGGCGGCCTGGGGCCTGTGGGCTGGTATCGTCCTGCCACATCTTGGTGTAGCCGGACTCATCGAGCACGATTTCGGCAAGCTCGGTGTGGGGCAAGGTATCGAGATTGGCTCGCCAGCGGTCGAAATTATCAATGAGCGACCGAAGGCTGGTACGGGCGGCGGCGCGGATTTCTTCTGTTTCCGTCAGAAGCCGTGCGGCGGCGAGGGGCGATATGCCCTGATCGCGGGAGAGGGCGTTAATCTTGCGCACCGTTGTGTCGCCAAGCCCACGCTTGGGTACATTGACGATACGCTCGAAGGCCATGCCGTCTTCTGGTTGGGCGATGACCCGTAAATAGGCGAGCGCATCTCTGATCTCTTGCCGCTCATAAAAGCGTGGGCCGCCCACGACCCGATAATTGAGACCTAGCGTAAAGAAGCGATCTTCAAACTCGCGCATCTGCGCCGAGGTGCGCACCAGGATCGCCATCTCATTGAGCGGGTGACCCTTGGTCTGTAGCTGTTCAATGTCTTCGCAGACAGCGCGCGCTTCTTCACCTGAATCCCAGGCCGAGGCAACGGAAACCTTCTCGTCCGTATCGTCGCTCTCAAGGTCCGTAAACAGCGTTTTACCCAGTCGATCCTCATTGTGTGCGATAAGGTGGGAGGCTGTGGCGAGGATTGGCGATGTGGAGCGGTAGTTGCGTTCCAGGCGGATCACGGCAGCGCCCGGAAAATCACGTTCAAAACGCAGGATGTTGTCCACCTCTGCTCCGCGCCAGCCGTAGATGGACTGATCATCATCGCCAACGCAGCAGACATTGGGTTTGTTGTCATCGGTGCCTCGGGCGAGCAAACGCAGCCAGAGATACTGCGCCACGTTGGTGTCCTGATACTCATCCACCAGAATAAACCTGAACCGTCGATGATAGTCGGCGAGAATGTCCGGGTTGTCGGAGAGAAGCTTGATGGGCTTTACGAGCAAGTCGCCAAAATCGACAGCGTTGAGGACTTGCAGCCGTTCTTGGTAGGCGGCGTAAAGATCGACCCCACGCCCGTTGGCGAAGACACCGTCTGATGCTGGAACTTGCTCTGGCGTAAGGCCCCGGTTTTTCCAACGGTCAATGTGGGAGGCCAGCTGACGGGCTGGCCAGCGTTTCTCGTCGATGCTCTCAGCCTGAATAAGCTGCTTTAAGAGACGGATCTGGTCGTCAGTATCGAGGATCGTAAAGCTCGACTTGAGGCCTGCAAGTTCTGCATGATAGCGCAAGAGCCGTGTACCGATGGCGTGGAACGTGCCAAGCCATGGCATGCCTTCCACTGCCGCGCCGATCATACCACCGATGCGGTGCTTCATTTCGCGGGCCGCTTTGTTGGTGAACGTCACTGCCATAATTTGGCCGGGCGAAGCACGCCCTGAGCCTAGGATGTGTGCGATGCGACTCGTTAGGACGCGCGTTTTACCTGTCCCGGCCCCAGCAAGCACGAGCACCGGTCCATCGAGTGTTTCTACAGCGCGGCGTTGTTCGGGGTTCAAACCCTCCAGCCAAGGCGCATTTGCAAGCCCAGCTTCACCGCCACCATCGCGCATCTGCAGCGCGCGCGCGGTGATGGAGCCTGAAGATGGGGCTTGGCTAGGTGCTTGCGACATATAAAAAATGTTCGAAATGGTTTGATTCGTGCGCTGACAGCGTAGACGATCTCTTACGATGTTGGCAGCGTTTGCAGCGTAAATGTGCTACTTATGTTCTTCAATCGACGCGTCAATCAGCGCGTCGTTAAAGTGACGCAGCGCATCCACCTGCCGTGCGTAACCGATGACCTGCGAGACGGCAGCAGTGCGAACCACGGGCACCTCAGACAATCCGTTCTCATCGAACACCCGCAAGGCACGCTCCAGTGTGTCTGACGTTAGAAGACGCGGCGCGCCTTCCTCAAGTGGAGGCGGTCGTTCGCTAAGGTTGGACGGTAGTCTTTCGAGGAAATCATTCACCCGGACTTGCCGCATGAGCTGGCTATGTGGGCCGTCTGCGACAGCGATGCCGCGTGATTCAAGCTGCCAGTGGAAATACGATCGTCCATGGACAGCGATGGATATGCCGCTGGCTATCGAAACGGTGAGCAAAAGCGCGATAGAGAGCGCATAACCTCCCGTCAGCTCAAAGACGATCATGGTGGTTGAAAGTGGCGCGCCAATGACAGCAGCAGCCACAGCACCCATACCTAGGATCGCGTAGAGGCCCTGAGACGAAGCCATCTCCGGCACCGCACCCGCTGCGATCAGCCCAAATGCGCCTCCCGTCATGGCACCAATGTACAGGGATGGTGAAAAAATGCCGCCGCCGAAGCGAGATGCCAAACAAATAGCGGTTGCCACCGTCTTCACAAAAATCAGTGTGAGCATGAGATCGAGCGGGAGTTGATTGCGCAAGGCAAGGTCAGTCGCCTGATAGCCAACGCCGAGAACCTGCGGAAACCAGATACCGATAAACCCCACGCAGAGGCCGCCAACAGCTGGGCGTATCCATGTCGGCGCGCGCACTGTGCGGACTGCATAATCTGTCCCGATCAACGCATACTGGAATAGCACGGCCACCAACGCGCAAACGAGCCCTAAGATCGCGAAGGCGGGAAACTCCCAGAAGGAGGTGATCTGGTAGTCGGGGATCACGAAAGCTGCGGCATCGCCGAAGTAGAGGCGCGAGATGATCGTCGCCGCGCCCGATGCGATGACTACGGCTGAGAAGGCCGATAGCGCATAGTGACCCAAGATCACTTCGTGGGCGAAAAGCACCCCTGCAATTGGTGCGTTAAACGATGCTGAAACCGCGCCTGCCACGCCGCACGCCAAGAGAACGCGGTTGGACGAGCGCGGCAGCTGAAAGAGCCTTGAAACGCTTGCGGCGATGGTCGCCCCTAGATGCACCACGGGGCCTTCTCGGCCCGTGCTTGCTCCGAAGCCCAGCGAGGACGCTGACACAATCGCAGAGCCAACCCCTGGCCAGAAGCGCAGCGATTCTTCCGGCGCATGTTTCGCCTCAATGACATCTGCCACGCCGAGTGGTCGTCGTTGCGGTTGGATATAGTGTAAGAAAAGTCCAACCAAGAGGCCACCAAAGGTTGGGACAAGCAGCACCACATACCATGGCAAGAGGCGCGCGGCGCTCGCAACCTGCTCGGTCATGGTGCCAAGCCATGTCCACTGTACAGCTCCAATAAGCTCACGAAACGCAATGGCCCCGAGCGACGTGCCAACGCCAATGATCATGGCCAGAAGCCAGACCAGAGGCTGCTTTTTACGCAGCGCATACGCAATGTTGGGACGTGCCCAAACAAGAACGCTGTTGGCGCTCGTTGAGATGAGATCGATGAGGGGCTGCGCGGAGCGGTTGCTCATGGCTTAAAAAGCACGGCCGAATGGGTCTTGCAGAAGGGTCTGATCAAGGAATGGCGAACGGAAACTGCTTGCCAAGTGGTAGTAGGGCGCGCTTTCTTAAGCGTAAGCAATGTTTATGTCAGCTCTTGCGGCGAAAGTCTTACTCCGGTGGGGCGTACGCCCGGGACTGCTGTGCATAGGTTGCTGCTTATGAAGTTGTCTTGATGTCTTTCGGTTATGTCGTTTTTGGTTTCAAGATGAGTATGTGAACGGGCCGTTAACAGCGGCCATCGCGCGCTTAACGGTGGTTTGGGTTTTGCTTAGTCTTACATATTTTAGCCTGTTTTGCCCGCGCATCTGTTGTGCATGCGTTTCGCGTTCGATTGAAAGCAATCAATGAACCGCCTGCTCCTCTTTCTTGGCTCTGCTTTGCTGCTCACCCTCACGGCAGCGTTGGTCGTTCCACGGTTTGTTGACTGGAGCACGTACACGGCCGTCATTGAAGAACAGGCCTCTCGCGTTTTGGGACGTGAGGTGCACGTCTCTGGAGATGTCGACCTAACATTTCTACCGATGCCTCGCATCACATTCACCGACGTGGAGATTGCCAGCCAGCTTGCTGGCGATGATCTGCCTGAGTTCAAAGTTGAACGTATGGAGGCGCTCTTATCGTTGGCGCCTTTTCTGTCAGGTGAGGCACACATCGTAGAGCTCCGCCTCCAGTCGCCTGTGATCCGGCTTTCGGACACCACGGATGTCGGTTTGGTCAGGCAGGGAGAGGGTGTCGATCTTACATCCGTCAGCATTGAAAGCGCAGTCATTACCGATGGGCGTGTAGAACGCATTAGTGGGAATGGCGAAGCTCAAGTTCTCGTGGATGGTCTCAATGCTAATCTGTCGGCACCTAGCCTGCTCGGTCCGTGGCGTGTTGACCCCGCATCGGCTTTGATCGATGGCGAACCTGTCGCGCTGCGTGTGAACACTGGTGTCTACGATGGTGATCGCCGTATGCGCATGCGTGTCGCCGTCTTGCCAGCTAATCGTCCGGTTGAAGCGATTCTCGATGGTCACTTGGATTGGTCAAGTGAGGATGTCGTCTTTGAGGGACAAGGGCAGGCGCGTAGTTTGACCATTGGTGGAGCAGCCGCCGTTGAGCCCGCTGAAAGCCCTGGCGCTGGCGCGGGTTCTTTTTCCTGGCAGGTGAGCGGGGACATCCGCGCCACTGTAGACGGCCTGGAAGCAGACCCGATTGAGGTGACCATCGATAAGGGCTTGGACCAAGCCTTTGTCTTTGATGGTAACGGCCGGGTCGATTATCCTGCTTCCGCGGTGGGCGGCACACCAACTTTCACTGCCGACATTATTTCACGCCAGGTTGATCTTGATCGAATGCTGGGTGGTGGGGCGGCCGCGCCAATTTCAGTTGGCTCTGGTTGGCAGGCAAGCGGTGCAGCGCTGCGCTGGCTAGGTGCTTTGTCCATGCCAGGTGAGGTAACGTTTGATGTTCCCGCCATTGTTGTTGGTGGATCCATCATCCGCGATGTTGGCTTTGATGCCACGTACGAGCCAGGCTCTCCACTGCGTCTATCTGATCTGCACGCAACGCTTCCAGGGGACACCGAACTTGAATTTTCGGGAACTGCTGCCGCTGCCGGTCCGCTGAACGAACCCCAGCTCGCCCTTGAAGGACACTTTGGGCTCGAGAGCGCAGCGCCTGCTCTGTTTGTGCAATGGTCAACCGGGCGGCAGGACGAAAGTCTTGCTTTTTCGCAGCTGCAGGCCTTCAACTTGGAGGGTGCTGTTCGCGCTATTCCAGACGAAACTTCGTTAACGGGTCTGTCCGGCACGATAGACGGTCAAGACATTGGGGCGTCTGTCATTTACCGCACGGTGGCTGGCCTTGGTCAGCATCTTGACGTGGACCTCAACGCTGGTCGGTTCGATTTCGGGCTTTTATCGGGGCTCGGTCGGTGGCTCACGCAAGGTTTGTCCCGCAGCGACGATGTTGAGGGCCTAGAGCAAGGAGCGAATGCGCAGGGCAGACTTGTTGATCGTTTGAATGCTGATCTTTCTATTGGTGAGTTAGTTGCGGGCGCGGAAAACCTTGGGCAGGTCGAGGTGATCCTTGCTGCAACACCAGACCAGTTTCGCATCGAGCAACTGTCAGTCGGTGATGCGGTTGGCGCGCAAGTATCAGCAACGGGCTTTTTGGAACGCGGTTCCATGCCACCGATGGGCAGCCTTGCTGTAAGCGCAGACATGGAGCGGCTTTCCGGTCTTCTGCGGGTTGTACGCGATCTGGCCGGCGATCATCCTTTGCTGGTGGACCTTGAGCGCAACGCCCGGCTCTATGAGCCAGCATTTCTCGCTGGCACCTACAGCCACACACAGACCGAAGGTTTGCAGATCGGAGTTAGTGGGACGCTGGGCGGGACACAGGTCAGGGCATCTGGTGACATGCCGCCGCTTGAAGATGGTGCGGAGCTTCCAACCCTGCCAGATGCACTCTTTGACCGCGCCACTGAATGGACGCTGAGTGCAGAGGCTGATGATGCGTTTGCCTTGGTCGGGCAGTTGGGTCTTGCGGCTTTGCCCACGGACTTGAGCGGTCCGGGACGTTTTGCACTGAACCTTTCTGGCGATGGCATTGACGCACCGATGGCCACGCTAGCGTT
The DNA here is from genome assembly GCA_039026935.1 of Pseudomonadota bacterium. GTDB lineage: Bacteria > Pseudomonadota > Alphaproteobacteria > Rhizobiales > MH13 > MH13. Next base: position 2,418 of record JBCCLK010000004.1, on the reverse strand, counting down.
CGACGGGCTTGAAGCGTCAGTTTTCATCGATGGAACGCTGACCGGTGAGGCTCAGAATGGGCTTTTAGGCTTTGATGGCGCGGGCTCCATCACGGTGGGTGATGTGGCACAGATCGGCCTGATGGCCGGTATGGCCTTGCCTGGTATCTTTGATCCGATTGGGGCCAATGCAGATTTTGATATCGCCTATGATCACACTGCTGGGCGTGCTGACATATCCCGGCTGGCTGGGAGCTTTGCTGGTGTTCCTGTGCAAGGTTCTGGCATGGTGGATCGTGATGCGCTTGGCACCAATGTGCGTTTTGACCTCAGAGCTGACCGATTGGATGGTCCGCAATTGCTTGCAGGGTTCGTTGGGCCCACTGCTTTCGATCAGGGATTCAGTCTGAACTGGCCTGAAGGACCGCTTGCTTTCAACCCACTGCCTTTTGACTTTGATCTCTCCGTTGAGACACCGCGCCTGACACTTTGGGAAGATATCGTGGTGCTCAATGCAGGCGTCGATCTCAAAGCCAGAGAGACCGAGATTGCGGTAGAGCGGCTCGAAGGGTCCGTTTACGGCGGTGATCTGGATGCGCGGTTGGTCTTGCGCAATGCCGATCCGGGTGCGCTTGCCGAAGGGCGGCTCCAGCTTGAAGGTATCGACCTTGCCGATCTGTCTTGGGAACGGCGCGGCCAACCCGTTCTGGCAGGGCAGGCATCTGCCAGCCTCACCTATGAAAGCGCTGGTGGTTCCATCACCTCTCTCATGGCGGGTCTGTCCGGTGATGGGACGCTTGCCTTTGAGGACGTGTCTGTCTCTGGGCTGGGCCTTGATGGGTTCTCGCGCGTCCTTCAGGCGTCCGATGCCAGCCTGATCGAGGATCCGCAGAGTGATCTGACCAATCTGTTTGCAGATGCGCTAGGTGCCGGTTCCATGCACGTGGCGTCGGCGAGCAATCCTGTAACGTTGGTGGGCGGTGTGGCGCAGCTTCGCAATATCTATGTTGAAGGGCCATCAACAGCGCTGCGGGGTTCACTATCAGTGGATCTCACAACCACTGATACCGATGCTGATTTTTCGTTCGCGGTGATCGAAGGACCGGGCGATGTGGAAGAACTGCCCAACGTTGGTCTGTCTTTCACAGGCCCACTCGCGGCGCCAGAGCGCGAGATTGATGTGTCGCAGGTGGCAAGCTTCCTGAGTGTCCGGCAGTTGGAGCGCGAAATCCGGCGAGTTGAAGCTTTGAACGCTGAAATCCTAGAGCGCGAGCGGCTCTTACGAATTATGGGTGCGATCGATCTTGATCGCGCCCGGATCGCGGCTGATGCGCAAGAAGCAGCGCGGCTGGAAGCTGAGCAGGTCGAACAAGAGCGCCTTGAGCAACAGCGGGTGGAAGAAGAGCGTTTGCAGCGAGAGGTCCAAGTGCAAGCCGGGGAGCAAGTGCAAGCCGAGGAGCAAGCACGACGCGAGAGGGAAGCTCAGGAGCGTGAAGACGAACAGGTGCGTCTGGAACAAGAAGCGCGTGAAGCTGAGGAACGCGAACGCGCACTTGCCGGGACCCGCGAGGCAGACGCTGTCATCCCGTCCACGCCCTCAGCTCTCGATTTTTCTCTGCCGCCTTTGGACCCCCCGATCACTGTACCTCGCAACCCACTATCGCTCGGGGAATCGGTCCCTGCCGCGACAGGTACTCCGCTTAGCTTGACGCCGAACTAAGTCTGAGCTGCCACAGTACTGGCCATGATGTTTTGCGTATCACCGGCCAAGGTCCAGCCGCTCATTTGAAACAGCGGAACAAACTCAGGTGGGAGCCATAGTCGGTCTTCGGCCTTAGGAATTTGCGGGTACTGGGTGGGCTCCAAGATCACGCTTTCTTCTGCTGAAAGATCGATGAGCCAGCGTGACGGTGGGGAACGACGTGCCAGAAAGCGCAGCTCAAAAGGCTCGAAGAGATTGGGTCGATCCGCATTGAAAACACCCAGGCCTTGTTCCCGCGCTTGGGCGACGCTTTGCCGCGCTCGACGCAGTCTTGGCGAGCCCTGCAGAATAGCTTGCGGGCTTGATGCCATTGCTGCTGCTTCGATTGGAGATCCTCGGGAGCGGAACGGATCGACATTGGGGAAGATGAAGTAAGGGTAGGCGGCACCACTGTCCAAGAGGCGTTCATTGAAACTCGGCCTTCGGTCAGCGGCGGGCGTGTCTTTTTGCTCCGGATGCACATAGGCGAGCAGACGACCAAAGCCATCGAGCGCCTCAAAGGCGAAGGCGAGGAAAAACCGATCAACGCCCAATTCATCAAAGTCCGTCTGAATCAACGCTTCCAGAGCGTCTTCGGCTTCCTCTGCGTAGTCCTTCTGGCGCTGTGCTGCATCAGCGCAGGCTTTGTCTCTGAGAAATGTCTGCAGCTCCTGAGGCAGGTCCAGCGGTTGGAGGCC
>JBCCLK010000003.1:0-126415 GCA_039026935.1 Pseudomonadota bacterium | reverse complement strand
TCTGGCTCAAGCAGTACAACCACGTCCGCCAGCATCACGCGCTCGGAATGCAACCACCTGTGCCAGAAACCTTATTAGAGAAAGCCCAAATCCGTGGCCCAAACTCAGGGGGCTAGACAAATCCGCGCGTCCCGCACGGATCGTTCGAGGAAAAACTAGAACTCGCGCTCACATTCCTCGCAAACCCCTGGAAAGTCTGGGAAACAGGCTGCATCAAGGCGCGCCGAACCACCCTCAAGCTCGCCTTTGCAAGCCCCATCGAATACTGCCGAAACGAAGGGGCTAGAACCCCAAAAATAGCATTGCCGTTCAAGGCATTAGGGGACAATTCGGTGCAGAGATTCTGTTATGGTGCCGGCAGCAGGATTTGAACCCGCGACCCCCTGATTACAAATCAGGTGCTCTACCAACTGAGCTATACCGGCGCACGCCATGACGGAGCGCTGAGTCCCGCAATAATCGCGAGGGCTGCAGTTATCAAGTGGCACTTATCAAGTGACGAACAATCAGGGCGAACTCTCCGCGAACTGGCTTGCTATGTAGAGCGCCAGGACCGCAGCATTGGAGACGTTGAGGCTGGAGAGCTGTGATCCGGTTAGAGGCAATCGTGCAACGGCGGTGCAGCTTGCTTTGGTTTTCTGCCGCAGGCCTTTTCCCTCAGACCCCAGAACCAGACAGATACCTGATTTTGCCTTTTGCGTTGCAGTCATTGAACGCCCGAGGGCATCGGTGAGATCTTCGTCAGCTCCGCTGTCCAAACCAATGATGAGCGTACCTGCTGCCCTCAGGCTTTCAATGCTTTCAGCCAGATTGCGGACGGTGACCATCGGCACAAGCTCCAGGGCTCCGGACGCAGATTTGGCGAGCGTGGCTGTCTCACTTGCGCCATGGCGCGCGGTGGAGATGACCGCTCCAGCATTGAAGGCTGCCGCCGACCTCACGATTGCACCGACATTATGCGGATCGGTCACCTGATCGAGCATGATCGAAAGGGCTGGGTAGGGCGATTCGAGTGTCCGCGAGGGTAACGGATCAATGAGAGCTGCTAGACCTTGATGTACGGTACCTGACCCCAGCAGTTCATCGAGCGCCTTTGGCGTTACAGTCTCTACATTGAGATTGGGCCGCGCGCTGACGTCGATTCGGTCAAGTGCGTTCTGCGTGGCCAGAAGTTTACGGACACCCCTCCTTGGGTTGAGGATGGCCGCCTGTACGGCGTGCAATCCATGCAAATGATAGGGCACGTCCATCTGCTTTACCGGCGATTTGGGTGCGAAACGACGCTGACGCTCGTCTTTCGTTTCACCGGCACGACGCGCTGCTTGCGCTTTTTTCATGCGCGCAAAGCCGGAACGTGGTCGGTTTTGTTTGGTGGTATCGTTCATGGGGGTTAGGTAGCGGGCGTTTTCGAGGCAGACTTCTGAGCAAAGAGGTTTTTGAACGTCGCGTCGAACTCGACCCGGCGAGGGGATACGTTAACAGAGCGAACATCCCTGCATAGCGCAGCATTCGGAAGATTGAGGTTCGAAGCTGACTGTCGTCCAATTTTGAAAAAGGTTCGGTTCCAGTGGTTGAGTGGCCGCTGAATGATAGTCCCTAGGCACGAACCAAGCCCCCAAGCCGTGCATTCTGCGAGCTTACTCCGTGCTGCGGATGACGAGGGGTACGTCAATCAACCCCTACTATTCTCATCGGCGATGCCGAGCTATAGGCGGCGGTCGGGAAGATCTGCGCCGCACGAATGCCGCCCCACCTTGCCGTGTCCGGCGAAACGCAATTGCGCCGTGGCGACGATGTACCGCGCGTGCTCGAGAGCTCGAGTGGCGGCCGCGCGGCGGTGGTGGAGGGGGTCGCTGGGCAACATAATCACTGCTGTCTTGCGGCGTTCCACCCAGGTCAAGCTTGCTTTCTTCCAATTCCAATTCGGGCTTCTTGGAGGTCTTGGCGAACGCTGTTGTTACAACGGTCATTGCGAAAAGGCTGCTAAGAAACCCACGCCGCGTGATGGCGCCGACAATGTCCCTACTCATCGCTAGAACCATATGCAGATTTCATGACGCTCAACGCTGGGTCGTTAGGATTGTCGAGACAGGTATCGAAGAAGACCTGTTCCACACTGACAATGTCCCCAACCGTAAATTCGCTTTGGCCCAAGTCACCCAGAACAAAGCCATGCAGAAAAGAGATCGAGCGATCCCGGTCGTCGCCAGATTGACCCATAAGTTCCTTGCACAGCACCTCTTCAAGAACGATGACATCATCCACATCGGGATCAACGTCCTGGGCAATTGAAGCGGTCGGCCAGACGAGCCATGCCGCAACGAAGATAAATCCTTGCAGTATCAACGCAATAACCGGTTCAGATATGTGTCGATATCTCATCGAACATGGTCCTTCGATAGGGTGTTTCATGTAAGCCGATATCCCTCAGACTGCATTTTGCTTTGAATGATCACAACACTTGCATGGCAGCCCTCATTTTCCAAGGTATGAGGCGGTCTAGGTATCCATCAATCTTGCTAACAACACCCGTGCAGCTTTCGTGTCTGAGATATTGCCTGCGGTTAGGTGGGAGCTAATTGATCGCCTTATTCTCTTAGTGACGGTCCCCACAAGCGATGATCCGCACGACCCCATCTACCTTTGAAATGAGGAGCGGTAAGAACGCCCGCAGAACATGATTTTGCACAACGGACGGACCGTTGTGCACAACGCTCTTTTTTGACCAGACCCCTTGCACCTGTAAAAACCCCCTGATAGCAGCACATTCGCTTTGCTCGGGGGGAGTGTCCGAGTGGTTAAAGGAGACGGACTGTAAATCCGTTCGCTTAGCGTACGCTGGTTCGAATCCAGCCTCCCCCACCATCTTTTCATCAAGAGGAAAGGTGGGTACGATCAAAGCCATTGGCGCGCATCGTGCCAGTGCGGGTATGGTGAAATGGTATCACACGAGCCTTCCAAGCTCTTGGTGCGGGTTCGATTCCCGCTACCCGCTCCAACACCACTTTTTCCCTTTCAGTAACTAAAGCCGCAAAGCGGCGGTGTGATACCCCGTTCCTGTGACATGTGCTGGCGCTTTAATCGACTGATCGTCTCGGCCGAATAGGCCCACGGGTCGAGGCCAGACGGAACGCGATGCCGTGCGGGTCTCTTAGGACCGCAATGTACCAGTTGAATGGTGTTGTGAGCGGCCCTTTGAGGAGCGTAGCACCGAGGTTCATGGCTTTCTTGATCAGTTGATCAACCTCGCCATCTTCATCGACCTTTACAGTGAAATAGCCCTGGTCATGGCTGCTGCGCTCAGCAACATGGGTTGATCCAGAAAGCCCAAGTTTTCCTCTGGCTGCTGGTTCATTGAAACCTATGATTCCACCACTCAACACCACACCGCGATAGCCTTCGGGGTTTACAGTGTGTTCTTCTTGCGCCTCGAAAAGCGCGCAGTAGAAGCCGACGACGGCGCCAGGATCATCAACTATGATGCTTACCTGCAAAAGCGAGGGTGACATGGCCAAGGCTCTCCTTTGTCCTCCCATTATAGTCTTCGCGAGCGAGCCTTCGCCAGCTTTGCCCGCCATGTTGGACCCTAGATCCTATCGCGTGATCTAAAGGGGTTGGATGGCCGTGAGGGTAAGCCCGGTGTGCAAAGGCTGTCTCGGTCGCTGAGCGTCGTGCGGTCAATGCTGATCGCATGGCTATCTGAGCGACCTTGTTATGCGCCCAAAGAAGCATGTGGCGATGTCCGTCCTGGCGCGGAGTTTGCATTCATTATCGCAGCAAAAGCAGCTTATGCAGGTGAATGGCAATGAACCCAACAGCTCTCACAGCGGCGGCGCTGGCGGACGCCACAGCCCAATCCAAGCCAGTCCAATCTCTGCCGGTGATCGATATTGGCGGATTTGGTGAGGGTAACGAAATGCATGACGGCGCCATCGCCACCGCCCTGCGCAGCGCATGTGAAGACAAAGGCTTCTTTTACGTTGTCGGGCATGGCATCAGCCCTGAGATCATCGCAACGCTTCGTACACAATCAGAAACGTTCTTTTCCAAGACGCTCGAAGAGAAAGAAGCCGTTTCGAAGGATATGTCTCCCTGCAACCGAGGCTATGAGAGACTGGCGGCACAGACGCTGGAAAAGGGTGCGCCACCTGATCAGAAAGAGGGGTACTATATCGGCGTTGAAGTGGCTGAGGATGATCCGCGTGTTCTGGCGGGCAAGTTCAATCATGGGCCCAACCAGTGGCCCGACGGCGCGCCAGCGTTTCGCGAGGCCGCCGACTGTTACTTTGCGGCCATGGTCATATTCGGTACGCGGCTGATGGAGGCGATGGCACTCTCGCTGGATCTGCCGCGTGACTATTTCTCCGGCTTCACCACCGATCCGATGTGCACCTTGCGGCTTCTACACTATCCGCCCCAGCGTCCTAACGCTGATCCTGACGAGAAGGGCTGCGGTGCACACACTGATTTTGGTGGCCTTACACTTCTATGGCAAGATGAAGTCGGCGGGCTTGAGGTCTTTGATGAAGATGGCTGGATCCCAGCGCCGCCGATTGAAGGCGCTTTCAACGTCAATCTCGGTGACATGATCCAGCGCTGGACGAATGGACGCTATCGCTCCACGCTGCACCGGGTGATCAACAGATCCGGTCGTGAGCGCTATTCGATCCCGTTCTTTTACACGGGCAATCCCGATCATACCGTGCGCTGCATCGAGACTTGCCTGGAACCAGGCACCGAGCCCTTGTATCCGCCGATCACCGTCTCGGAGCATTTGCAAGCCATGTACAAGCAGACCTACATTTAACGGACGTAAAAAGAGGCCCCTCATGATCCCTGTGCTCAACTATCAGGATTTTTTGAACGGCAACAAACAAGGCTTTGTTGAGGATGTGGGTCAAGCCTGCCGGCAGAGCGGTTTTATGCTGCTCACCGGGCACGGTGTTGACCGAAGTCAGATCGACAGCGTTTTTGACGCCGCGCGCAGCTTTTTCGCGCTCGACCAGTCGGAGAAGGACCGTTTGGCCATCGCCAATTCCAAGCATGATCGTGGCTATGTGGCGACAGGCACAGAGAAGCTTGATGAGAAGAGCGGTAAAATCGACCAAAAGGAAGCATTCAATGTTGGCGATGACTTGTCGCCTGATGATCCGCGGGTCCTTTTGGGCGAGCCGTTTCGCGGTGTGAACCAGTGGCCAGCTGGCGAAGAGGCGTTTCGCCAGACCCTGATGGGCTACTATGATACGATGGTGACTTTGGCGATTAATCTGCACCGGGCGTTAGCCCTGGATTTGGGGCTGAGCGAGGATTACTTCGCCGACTTTGTTGACGACCCAATCGCTATTTTACGCCTCTTGCATTACCCGCCAACACGCGGTGTTGAGGGTGCTATTGGTGCAGGTGCGCATTCGGACTATGGCTCACTTACGCTCCTGATGACCGACGGGACGCCGGGCTTGCAAGTTCAGCCGCGTGGGTCTGACGCTTGGTTGGACGTGCCGCATGTCGATGGCGCGTTCGTCATCAATCTGGGCGATCTTTTGATGCGCTGGTCAAACGATGTGTATGTGTCGACGCCACACCGAGTGATCCCACCGGCGCGCGAGCGTTACTCGGTGGCATTCTTCTTTCAACCCAATGCAGATGCGGTGGTAGAGGCGCTGCCAGGTACGGGCACGCCACATAAATATGCGCCTGTCACCTCCGCCGATTATCTGCACAGCCGTCTGACAGCCACTTACGCCTGAACCGCCGCTCACAGGTCGTAGAGCCGCTTCATTGTGGCGATATCGCTGGCGAGCGCCAGCTGCTCTTACAGAGGAGCCCATCCTAGCATGATCGGGATAGCCGTTCTCACCTCTGACGTCTTTGTGCCAATGAATGATGCACTCACCATTTTGAAGGATGGTGGTCTGGCGATTGAGGGACAGACCATTGTCGCCGTTGGCAGGCGGGCAGAGCTTCTGACCGCCTACCCGGAGGCCCAAACCGCCCACTACGCCGACCGCATCCTTATGCCTGGTTTGATCAACGCTCATGCGCATTCGTCCATGCTGTGCGTGCGTCGGGCGTGCGGATGACGATGGTTGCTGGTACAATTGTTGCCCAAAACGGCATTCTGGTGAACGACACTATGGCCAACATTTTGGAGGAAGTACGCGCGCTGGCCCCCGACTTGTTCGCCCGCCGAGCTTTTGAGGTTCGAGCAGATGGTCTTCGCGCATGACAAGATCATCATTGAGAAGCAGCCCCCTGCTGCTGCCGTTCCATGCGCAGGATGAAATACCAACCAGGGCGGATGGCTCGTCGGTCGCCTATCGGTGCTGGCTGAAAAAGAAAGGGATCACCTACGGTACGACAACTTCACATTCGGAGACGTCATGTCCTGCGCCTGACCCGGAGGTCGCGGCTTGATGGACCTGGTAAGGCCAACACATCTAGGCGAGGCAATCAGTGCTCTGGCCGCGGGCAACGGGCTGCCAATCGCTGGTGGCACGGCCTTACAACTGACTTGGGAAGCTGGCGAGGAGAAGCCGGATGGTCTAGTGGACCTGTCGCGGATTGATGATCTGCGTGGAGTAGAAGAGGGACCGGATGGTCTGCGTCTCGGCGCACTGACACCGATCAGCGCTTTGATCGACGATGAGATCGTGGCCCGCAACGCGCCCTTGCTGGCGACTGCGGCGCGTGACGTCGGTGGCCCGTCCGTCAGGTCGATGGGCACTTTGGGCGGGCAGATCGGCTGGGGCGTTGGCTGCCTTCTGCCAGCACTGCTGGCTTTGGACGCGACGGTCGAGTGGCTGTGCGTAGAAGGTAAGGGGATGTCGCCACTTGAAGACTATCTGGCGGAAACACCGGGCTCCATCATCACGGGCATCATACTGCCAGAGCAGCCGGACGGTGCTCAGCATGTATGGCGTAAAGTTGGGCTTCGGGCCGGGTTCACGCCGGGTGTTATCGCGGTGGCGGCACTCGTCTCGAACGATGGGCAAGCTATTAAGACCGCAAAGCTTGCTGTGGGCTCAGGTCCAACATCGCCGCAGCGATTGAAACAGATCGAACAGAGCCTCGTTCAGGACGGCCTTGGTTCGGTCGACGAAAAGACCCTGCGGGATGCGATTGATGCGCCGTGTGATGCGCTTCGATCTTCTAGCTATCGCAAACACGTTGCAGCCCGGGCTTTGCTGCATGGTCTGGGCGCCAAAATCTTCAAGCCAACGCCTGGGACAGTTAGCATGCCGCCCATCGCATCATCACCGCAGGGCGAGCGTATTTTGTCGCGGCATGATTGCGCCGATGAGTGGCATGAGCGGACTGACCTTGCAGGCAAACTCGCCGGGGAGCCTGTTTTCCTCACCGATCTTCGGCCATTGGGTGCTCTTTATGGCTCTATCTTGCGCGCTGAGTATCCGCATGCTCGTATTCTTTCCATCGATACATCGAAGGCTGAGGCGCTGGAAGGTGTCTACGCGGTCGTCACCCACAAAGATGTGTCTGGGCTGAACGCCTTCGGTATTGTGGTGCAGGACCAGCCCGCGCTCTGCGATACACTGGTGCGGTATGAAGGCGATCCCGTCGCAGCGGTCGCCGCCGACACCAAAGCGATCGCTGAAGAGGCACTCGATCTCGTTGAGGTGGTCTATGAACCCCTACCGGTCGTGGATGATCCGATCAAAGCGCTGGAGTCTGATGCGCCACACCTCCATCCGGGTGGCAATCTGCGAAAGACGGTGACGCTGGAGCGCGGCGATGTGGAAGCGGCCTTTGCGGCTGCGGCCTTTGTCGTGGAGGACACCTACTCAACTCCGCGCCAAATGCATGGGTTCATGGAGACTGAAGGCGGTGTGGTAACGCCTACCGAAGACGGTGGCCTTCTGGTCCAGTGCGGCGGTCAGCATGGTGGCCGAGACCGCGAGCAACTCGCCCGTATCCTTGATTTGCCTGAGGACAAAATCGAAGTAGTGACCTCGCCCATCGGCGGTGGCTTTGGTGGCAAGGACGAACTGACGGTGCAGCCTGCGCTTGCGCTCCTCGCTTTGAAAGCAAAACGTGCGGTGCGGTTGCATTTAAGCCGCCGAGAAAGCGTGCGCGCTGGCACCAAACGCAACCCGTTCCGCATCACGATGAAAACCGCCTGCGATGCTGAGGGCAACCTTATCGCTCAGAAGGTCGATGCAGTGGCGGATGGCGGTGCGCACGCATCGCTCAGCCTTGGTGTGATAGAGACGGCGATGGAGCATGCCTGCGGTCCTTACGTCATTCCCAATGCTTCGACACGTGGTCAGCTGGTGGCGACCAACAACGGCACATGCGGCGCGTTTCGCGGGTTCGGCTGCAACGAGATGACGTTCGCCGTGGAATGTCAGATCGAGCGGCTGGCGGCTCTTATTGGCCTCGACCCGATCACTATGCGCCGCAACAACATCCGCGAGCCTGGCACACCTGGTACGCTCGGCCAAAAAGTGGGGCCAACCGAACGGCTATCGGCGATGCTTGACGCAGTGGCGGCCAGCCGGTTGTGGACCGAAGACATGCCGCTGAAGCCCGGTGAAGTCAGCGGGGTAGGAATGGCGCTCTGTTATCAAGGCAATGGACTTGGGACGCTGCCGCCTGATGAAGGCGATGTGGAGCTGGCGCTCGCCGCTGACGGTGCTATCGAAGCGCGCTACGGCCTTGATGAAATGGGGCAGGGGATGATCCCAGCGGTCGCGTCCGCTGTGGCGGATGCGCTTGGGATTGGGCGTGAGGATGTGCGCGTCGTCTTTGGCGACACGCGGAACACCCCGGACAGCGGATCAACGACCGCCTCGCGTGGCTCCTACATCGTTTGGAAGGGTGCTCGGGCAACAGCGCCAGGGTTGCGCACCTATCTGGTGTTGGCAGCCTCCAACCTTCTGGACCGTAACGAAGAAACCCTCACCCTGGTGCCCGGCGGCATTGGTGAAGCGGGCACGAACTCGCAGGACCCGATCCTCACCTTTGCTGATCTTGCAACCCGTCTGCCACTCGACGCACTTCCCACAGAACGGCAGCATGTTGCGTTCCCTAAGAGCGATTACACCCAAGGTAATGCGCGGTTCTTGTTTATCTCCGGAGCTACTCTCGCCCGTGTTGCGGTGGACTGCGTGACGGGCATGGTCCGCGTCCTTGATCTGGCGCAACACACTGCCTCAGGACCTGTGTTGGACGCTGCATCCTATCTGGGTCAGGTGGAAGGCGCAGCGAGCCAGGGTCTTGGGTTTGCGCTCACGGAGCACATCGCGATGGACCGGGGCCGCACGGTGACTGGCAATCTGGATACCTACGTTATGCCCTCGTTGCGCGACCGTCCGGAGAGGATGGAGACCTTCGCGTTAGAGGGACTGGACGCTGGAGATCCCTTTGGGCCACGGGGCGTAGGTGAACTTGGTATCGCCGGCGTTGCGCCAGCTATTGCCAATGCGGTAGCCCAAGCACTTGGTTTCAAAGCGGGTGAGGTATGGCCGACAACGCTGCCCCTCTCGCCCGAAACCGTGCTGAACTGGAGCGCGCGCTAGTGTCCAGACCGCCTTCGGTTATCTATCCCATCGCTTTTAAGCTCAACGGCCAGCCTCAGGCGATGACCGTCACCGCTGAGATGCGCTTGGTGGAAGTTTTGCGCGACCATCTTGAGACCACGGGGACGAAGATTGGCTGCTCCATCGGGCGCTGCGGTGCCTGCACGGTGCTGATCGACGGTGTCGCCAGCAATGCTTGTTTGGCGTTCGCCTGGCAGGTCGCGGATCGGGAGGTCATAACCATCGAAGGGTTAGACGTGATGCCTTTTGCCGCCGACGTGCGCGATGGCCTTTTAGAGGAATCGGCTTTTCAGTGCGGGTACTGTGCGCCTGGCTTTGTAATGGCTCTGACCGGGTTTCTTTCGCGTCATCCAGACGCGACGGATGAGGATGTCATTGCGTGCCTTGAAGGCAACATCTGCCGGTGCACGGGGTATGCCTCTATTGTCCGGGGCGCTTTGAATGCGGCAACTCGCGTCCGGGAAGCGAGCACGCCATGATAGTGGCCTTAGAGCTGCGCGATACACAGCCGCAGACCACCCGCGAGCCTTTGGGCGTCGTTGCCGCGATTACGCCGTGGAATTGGCCGCCCCTAATCTCGATAGCATGCTCATGCGTGAGGAGGTTGTTGGACCAGTGGCAGCGCTCATACCTTTTGATGATCCCGATGAGGCGCTTGGCTGGGCGAACGACACCGATTATGGTCTCGCCGCCAGCGTGTGGACGCAGGATCTGTCACAGGCGCATCAGGTCGTGGACGCGATTAAGGCAGGTATGGTCTGGGTGCATGGCCATTGCTGCTTCTCGCCCGAACTCTCAAGAGCGGTTGGGACAACCAGTGTGGCTGGGGCGTGGAAAACAATGCCGAAGGGCTCGACAGTTATCTCCAAACCAAGACGGTCTGCATGATCGTCTAACCTGAGACCTGCCCGACCCAGAAGCCTTCGTGTACGACCGCTGACTCCTCCGACAGGAGAGGACCAACTACCTCGACCTTGCGCTGACCGCTGTCAAAAATCGTCCGGCAGGGCAGATCCATGGTGAGGTTTTCCGGGTCAGGACCGATGAGGTCTTTTAACTCTTTTTCTGTCATTCCATGTACGACGCGGCCGACACCTGCCCAATAGACCGATCCCGCGCACATCGCGCAGGGTTCGGCGCTTGTATACATCGAACAGGTCCGCAGGAAGTCCTCATCGTAGGTCTTAGAGGCCTCTGTCATCAGGTTGCGCTCGGCATGTCCGGTGTTGTCACCTTTCGTGCCGCAGGTGTTCATGGCTTCCAGGAGAATGGTGCCATCGGCATCGGCGAGGAGCGCCGCAAACGGGTGATCCCCGCGAGCCCGTGACTGCTTGGCAAGCTCAATGGTGTGACGGATCAGTTCGAGATCCCGTTCAGGCGAAATGGACATTGGATGTTCCTCAGACTTTGCGTTGGAGCATTGATGTCCATGGAGCATCCATTTGCATGTGTATAAATACATAGCATGCACGATCTTTGGGCAAAATGCTAAGACAAGCCTCGTGCAATGCTAGCAATTCAAGCGTCCTGGTCATGGCTGAGACTGCGCAGTGCTCTAACGGCATGGTTCTCTTTTTACCGAAGTTGCCGCGCGCGCCACCGTTACGCGGCTACGGCATCGATATGTTTGTAGGGAAAGGAACCATCATGACATACGCAAAGCTCTCGGCCGCCATGCTTAGCAGTGCCGCCATGCTTGTCACCGCAACATCGGCGCAAGCTCTCGATGAAATCACGTTCCAGCTTGACTGGCTGCCCGGCGGAGACAAGTCACCTATTTACGTGTGCATCGAGCAAGGGTTCTGCGAAGAGGCTGGCATTTCCGTCACGATTGAAGGTGGCCGCGGATCGTCCGAAGCAGTGACGAAACTGGCAACCGGAATCTCTGATATCGGAACCGCCGGTCTTGGCGCGCTTATGGCAGCTCGGGCGACCGAAGACGTGCCTGTAACCGCTGTGATGTCCTACTTCAACAAAGGACCGCACGCGTTTTACACGTTGGAAGGCAACGAGATTGAAACGGTGGAAGATGTACGCGGCACGACCATCGCGACGTCGCCGTTCACATCCTCCAACGTCTATTTGCCGCTCATCCTCGCCGATATGGGTATGACTGAAGAAGACATCACGCTCAACAAGATGGACCCTGGTGCACTTGGGCCAACTTTGATGACCGGCCAAGCTGACGCGATCATCGCATGGGTGGTGGATGTCACGCGCTATACAACGCAGGCTGAAGAAGCTGGCCACGACATCAAGGTCATCCCATGGTCCACGGCTGGTCTTGATCTCTATTCGGCCTCTGTCATAGCCAATGACACTTTCTTGGAAGAGCGCCCTGATGTTGCCCGACGTTTCCTGGAAGCCTATCAGCGCTCCGTTGCGTTCGCGCATGAGAACCCTGCTGAGGCTGCAGCATCTGTTGTGGCGGTCGTTCCCGAACTTGATCTGGCGGCTATCGAAGGTGGCGTCAATGATGCCATGGAGCTGGTGTTCAACGACGTCACAGAGGTTGATGGTTTTGGCGTCTTCGAGCCAGAGCGCCTTGCTTCAACCTGGGTGCGCGTTGCAGCTGCCCAAGGGTTCGAGGCGGATGCGATTGACCCGGAAAGTATTGTCGATCGCTCTTTCATGCCGACCAACTGACGCCAGTCGGGTTTCAAGCAGTTAGCATGACACAACCCCGCGCGATTTCTTTTGAAAGCGTTGGCCAGGTCTTTGAAACGGATACTGGTTCCCTGGAGGCTTTGCGTGGGGTCAACACGACCGTGGAACGGCACGAATTCGTTGCCGTTCTTGGTCCGTCTGGCTGTGGTAAGTCTACGCTTTTGCGGCTGACATCGGGGCTTTTGAAGCCAACCTGCGGCCAAGTGAAAGTGTTCGACTACCCGGTTGTTGAGCCGCGTGACGATGTCGGGATTGTGTTCCAAAAGCCGACGCTTTTGCCGTGGGCTAATACGATTGATAATGTTCTCTTCCCGTTGAAGCACCGGGGCGGTTTCGTTTCCAGGGAGGATCGTGAGCGCGCTGTGTCGTTGGTGAAGATGGTTGGCCTTGAGGGCTTCGAGACCCGCTTGCCTGAGGAGCTTTCCGGCGGCATGCAACAGCGGGTGGGGATTGCGCGGGCGCTCCTGATGGACCCCGACATTCTGCTGATGGATGAGCCCTTTTCTGCGCTCGACGCGCTGACCCGCGAAGAGATGGGATTTGAGCTTCTGCGCATCTGGCAAGAGCGCCCTAAAACGGTGCTTTTTATCACGCATTCCATTTCCGAAGCAGTGCTTTTGGCTGATCGTGTGTTGGTGATGAGTGATCGTCCTGGAACAATCATTGAAGATTTAACAGTCCCGCTAGAACGACCCCGGACTATTGAGACCACCACCACAAAGGTGATGCATGAGTTTGCAGGATATCTCCGCAGCCTCCTCCTCAAACGCGCTGCCTGAGGCGACCCAAGAGGACGCTAAACCTCACGGCAGCGCGAACGCTTCAGCGGCGAAGTTCTCGCTCATACGGCGCATGATGGCTGTGCCCGGTCTGTTGCCCGGATTGACCATCATCGGTTTGCTCGTGATTTGGGAGCTGGCGACTCGGATCTTCCCGATCCCAAGCTTTATCCTGCCCGCCCCAACGCGCATCGGTGGTGCAATTGATGCGGTCAGTGCGGAGCGCTGGCTCGACCATGTTTGGGCGACGTTGCGGGTCGCGCTCATTGGTTATCTTGTTTCGATTGCCATTGCCTTGCCTGTCGCAATCGCTTTGACACGCTCAAAAGTGGTATCTGCCTGTCTCTACCCAATCCTAGTGGTCATCCAATCAACGCCAGTGGTCGCCGTTGCGCCGATCATCATCGTGATCCTTGGGTCGGGCGATGCACCCCGCGTCACGATCACGTTTTTGATCGCGTTCTTCCCCCTCGTTGTGTCGATGACGACGGGCATGATGGCGACCCCGCGCGAGCTGATTGAACTATCTCAAAGCCTGAAAGCTCCGGCATGGCGCGAGTTCACGCAGATCCGTATTCCATATGCGATCCCCTACATTTTTTCTGGGTTAAAGATTTCTATCACGCTCGCCGTTATCGGCGCAGTGGTCGCCGAGTTTGTCGCCTCGTCTTTAGGTCTAGGATTTTTCATTCAGTTCTCAACATCGAACTTCAAGCTCCCGCAAGCTTGGCTCGGTCTTGGCTTTCTCGTCCTGATGTCGCTGACGCTGTTCAACATTATCGGCCTTATCCAGCGCCTCTTTTTTCCCTGGTCAATCCCCAAAGATGCTCGATGAGGGATGCGCAGTATGAGCATGCTGGGCGAGCATAGGACGTGAGCGATTTTTTTATTGCCGGCGACCAACATGCCGAGTCGAAGCTGCAATTCGCTACCCTCTTCGATAACGTCTGCTTATGGCGACAAGGCAGCTATTACGTCAGGAATTGTCTTCCGCAAATCGTCTAACTCACGCGTAGCATTGCGCTGTCAAACATCCAGCGCGATCATGGTTCAGTGCTCAGTTGTTGGCCCAACATCGAGTAAGGCCTTCAATTCGGCCGTCTTAGGTAACGCGCTCAGGGTGCCGTGCCGTGATATCGACGTGGCTGCAGCGGCAGCTCCCACCTGACCTGCCCACCGCAGCAGTCCATTGTCGACCACCAAAGGCGAGATGCGACCGACACGAATAAGCGCGGCAAGGACTGCGCTTTGGAACGTGTCGCCGGCTCCGGTACTGTCGATGACGGGGCAAGCTTTGGCGGGCACGCTGACCTCATAGGCACCCTCAAAATGCCCCGCAAACATTGCACCGCGTTCCCCCATGGTTGTGACGATAATCGGACCCGTCCTAGCTTTGCTTTGGCCTGCTGAGCCTCGTGCGGGTATGCAAAAGGCGGCCGCTTCTGCCTCGTTCACAAAAACCATGGCGGCACGCCGCAGAAGGTCGGCAAAAGCGGGTTGAACAGGCGACGGATTGAACATCACCGGCATGCCCCTGTTGTCGGCAATGTCGAACAGCTGGATGGTCGTGGCCGCGCTGAGGTTGCCCTGCAGCACCATGACGTCGCCGGGAACAGCCTCTTCTAAGACTGGCACAATCGTGGGCGCATCCAAAGTCTGCGCGCACTCGTTGGTGGTGATGATCGCATTGCCCCCGATCGATGTGGTCATCACGACAGACATGTCCGTTGCAGCTCCCGGAACCGTTACGAACCGCACATCCATCGGCTCCTTTGCCAACCGCGCCCGAACGGTCTCCGCTCGCGCATCTTCACCGAGGCCAGCAATGAGGGTGACATCGACGCCTGCGCGCGCGAGCACAACCGCCTGGTTCGCGCCCTTGCCGCCAACGTCCCGGCTGCGTGGCACGGCGTGGATGGACTCGCCCTCCTTCGGTAGGGAACCCACCAGATAGGTCTCATCTACGACGGCGTTGCCGATAACATAGGCGCGCATAGAGAGTTACCTTTCGTGGATCGTTTGGGAAAGTGTGAGCTCGGTGCACGCTGCCGCTTTCTTCTTGGAGCTTGGTCTTACGTAATTGAGTTGACATTTGTTGCCATAGCACGTGTAAATGCGTTTACTAAACCGTTTTACAAGGGATGCTACGATTGTCACGAAGTCGGCATAGCTTGAAAGATGTTGCTAAGCGCGCCGATGTCTCGGTGGCCACCGTGTCGCGCTACCTCAACGGTTTTCTCGACCTTCCAGACCAGACCCGTGGCCGTATCGACAGAGCCGTTGCCGATCTTGACTATCGGCCAAACCCGCATGCGCGCCGACTGAGCCTCGGACGATCCGATACGATCGCTCTCATCATCCCAGACATCGCCAACCCATTCTTCTCGCGCATGGCGGCAGCTATTGAAGCTTGCGCGGCCGAGCGTGGCAGGATGGTTACCCTTCACGCGACCATGAACCGAACCGATCGCGAAATGGCAGCGCTCGACAACGCGCATCGCAACCTTGTCGATGGCCTGGTGTTCATGACCAACCACATGCCGCCAGCAAAGATGGCAGAGATGATCAACCGGTTCTCACGCGCGGTCATTCTCGATGAAATCATGGAAGGTGTTCGGGCCCCGCATATCCTGTGTGACAACGAACAAGGCGGCTTTCTTGCTGGCAAATGCCTCAGGGAGGCAGGGCATAGTCGTGTTGCTTACATCGGTGGCCGGGGTGACCTGGTCAGCACCTCCGCTCGCTTGCAGGGCCTGCAACGCGGGCTGGCCTCGGACACGCCCTTGCGCAGCTACGCTACCGAACACGCAGCTGCGTCCGGGCGTGAACTGGCACAACGGTTTCTGAATGAGCGCGACGGTGAGACCGCGCTGTTCGTTGGTTCGGACGAGCTGACTGTCGGTGTGATCGAAGTGTTCCACGACCGGGGCATCCGTGTGCCGGACGACATCTCGCTGGTCAGCTTTGACAATGTCCGATCCCTTCACCTGTTCGCCCCGGCCATAACAGCTGTCGAGCAGCCTGTGGACGCGATGGGCCGACGGGCCATCGAGATGCTCTTCGACGGCGATTGGGATGATCCCAACTTTGTGACAAGCCGCGAAGTCCTGCCTGTTCGGCTGATCGACCGTCAGTCGGTCAACACGCCACCCGCTTACCCCTCTGCAACCCCCGAAAAAGCCGAAGCCTCGGCTTGACAAGGAGACCAAAAATGATCGCAAATTTCAAAACAAGCCTGTTGGCAGCATCGGCTGCGTTGGGTCTTGCAACCGCTCCAGCGCTTGCAGATGAGACCTTCGCCTTGGTCCAGATTAACCAGCAAGCCCTGTTCTTCAACCAGATGAACGAAGGGGCCACCGAGGCCGCCGCCGCGATGGGCGACGAGCTTGTGATTTTCAATGCAAATAACGATCCAGCGGCACAGAACAGCGCCATCGAAACCTACATCGAGCAGGGTGTGGATGGGATCGTCGTCGTTGCGATCGACGTCAATGGCATCATGCCAGCCGTCGAGCAGGCGGTGGACGCAGGCATCCCCGTCGTCGCAGTCGATGCAGTGCTTCCCGAAGGTCCGCATGCGGCTCAAGTTGGCGTCGATAATGCCTCTGCTGGAGCCATGATGGGCGAATTCTTCCTCGAGTATATGGCTGCCGAAATGGGCGGCTCGGCCAAGGTCGGGATCGTGGGCGCACTAAACTCGTCGATCCAGAACATTCGTCAGGCAGGTTTTGTTGATACCATCGAAGGCGCTGACGGCGTTGAAATGTCGACGGTTGTGGACGGCCAGAACGTTCAGGACATCGCACTTGCGGCGGCCGAGAACCTGATCACTGCCAACCCCGACCTCGATGCGATCTATGCCACGGGTGAGCCGGCACTCCTCGGAGCCATTGCTGCTGTCGAAAGCCAAGGCGTGCAAGATGACGTTAAGGTCTTCGGTTGGGATCTGACAGTGCAGGCTATCAGCGGCATTGAAGCAGGTTACATTGTCGCTGTGATTCAGCAGGACCCCGCACAGATGGGCGCAACAGCAGTTGAGATCCTGGGTGATCTGGCCGGCGGCGGCTCTACCGAAGACAGTGTTTCGGTGCCGGTCACGATCGTCACCACAGACAATGTTGACGATTTCCGTAGCATTTTTGAGTAATGCTCGCCTCGTCAGCAGATGTAAGCAAGCCGGAGGGTTCCGCATCCTCCGGCTCCGCCGTTGGGACAACCGTGCCACCGCGCATCGCGCTGCGCGGCATTCGAAAGACCTTTGGCTCAATCGAAGCGCTACGCGGTGTCGATCTGGAAATCCATCCAGGTGAGTGTGTTGGGCTCATTGGGGATAACGCTGCGGGAAAATCGACCCTTACGAAGATCATCTCCGGCACATACATAGCCGATGAGGGAACCATCCATGTCGATGGTGAGTTGGTACGCTTCTCCAACCCCTCTGATGCGCGCGTGCGCAATATCGAGATGGTGTTCCAGGACCTGAGCCTGTGCGACCATATCGATGTGATGGGTAACTTGTTCTTAGGCAGGGAGAAGACGCGCTGGTCTTTTCTGAATAGCGCATCGATGAAGACCCATGCGCGAGCGATGCTCGATGCACTCGACATACGCATTCCCAAGCTCAACGCTAAAGTCGCGCAACTTTCAGGTGGACAACGCCAGGCAATCGCCATTGCGCGAGCGGCCTCGTTCGAACCGCGTATTTTGATTATGGACGAACCAACGTCCGCGCTCGCCGTCGCTGAGGTTGAAGCCGTCCTTCGACTGATCAATCGCGTGAAGGCGCGCGGAGTGGCTGTCATACTCATCACCCATCGGTTGCAGGACCTGTTCAAGGTCTGCGACAAAATCGCGGTCATGTATGAAGGCACCAAAGTCGCTGAGCGTGCTATCGCTGACACCAATTTAGAAGACCTTGTCCGACTGATCGTTGGAAAAGGGGAGGCGTTGTGAGCGTCACCTACACTGAACGTGGTGAAGGTTCAGCTTTGGCGGACTTCATCGCAGAGCACGCGCAAGTGTTGTCGATCGCGTTTTTCTTTTTGCTTTGCGTCATCTTCTTTTCGGTGATGACCGATGTTTTCCTGACGCCGCGTAACCTGCTGAACGTTCTGCGCCAGGCAGCCCCGATCCTTATCGTCGCGGTGGCTATGACCTTCGTGATCATCACAGCTGGCATCGACCTTTCTGTAGGCTCGCAGGTTGCGCTCGTGAATGCCGCTGCCGCGATCATCCTATCCATGGGCATCCCGTGGCCGATTGTGGTGATAGCTATGCTGGTGTTCGGCGCCTCCATCGGCTTTGCCCAGGGCTGGTTCGTTGCTTATCAGGGTATCCCTGCCTTCATCGTCACCCTTGCTGGGCTATCGATCTTGCGGGGCGCGGCTCTGTACATGACGCAGGGTTTCTCTATTCCAATAAGCGATGTGCCAGGTTTCTTTGCGCTCGGGCGGGGCACGCTGATGGGGATTCCCATCCCCGCTATCATCGCACTAAGCATCGCCGCGCTTGGCTGGCTTATCCTCAGTCGCAATCTCTACGGTCGGCGTGTGATCGCGGTTGGGTCGAATCCCGAGGCGGCCCGGCGCGTGGGTATGCCAGCCAAGGGCATGATCACATCCGTGTACATACTGACCGGGGTCGCGTCCGCCATTGCGGGGCTCCTGATCGCCGCTCGGCTCGGCTCGGGCTCGTCCAACGCCGCTGTCGGTTTTGAGTTGCAAGTCATCGCTGCGGTTGTCCTTGGCGGTACATCGCTCTTTGGAGGGCGCGGCTCGATACTGGGGACGGTACTCGGTACGCTCACCATAGCTGTTATCGGGAACGGGCTTATCTTGATGCACATCTCGCCCTTTTTTACCCAGATTGTGACGGGCGCGATCATCCTCATCGCGATTTGGCTCAACACGCGCATCTTCACCGCCAGTTTCTCGTTCAAATCCAAGGTGAAGAACGAACGGGAGACCGGCAACGGGGCGTCCAGCCCGCCATCCAGGCCGGGCGTTCCGGTACAATCCCATAACGACCAATAGCGTTGCCATGCAGATGATTTCCAACAGTGATGGTCGGGCGATTGACGCGCTTTTCGGCCGGCCCAAAGCCCTAATCGGCATGATCCACTGCCCACCATTGCCCGGCGCGCCGCGCTATCGTGGGACGAAGATGCAGGCCATTATCGACGCCTGCTTACGCGACGCAGAAGCCATGATATCTGGCGGCATGCATGGGCTGATCGTCGAGAACCATGGTGACGTCCCCTTTTCAAAGCCAGACGACATTGGCCCCCATACCGCTGCATGCTTGGCTGTGATTGCCGACCGGGTGCGCCAACGTTTCGATGTCCCGCTTGGCATAAACGTGTTGGCGAACGCGCCGATCCAGGCGTTCGCAACGGCTTGCGCAGCGGGTGCTGGCTTCATTCGGGTCAACCAATGGGCCAACGCGTATGTCGCCAACGAAGGCTTTATGGAGGGCCGGGCAGCAGAAGCGATGCGCTACCGTTCACTGCTGCGTGCCGAGCAGATCAGAGTGTTTGCTGACGCGCATGTGAAACATGGCAGCCACGCCATCATGGCCGACCGCTCTGTGGCTGAACTCACTCGCGATCTGGCCTTCTTCGATGCAGATGCGGTGATCGCAACCGGCCAGCGAACGGGCGACAGCGCTACCCTCGATGAGCTCAAGGAGGTGGCCAGCGCAACTCATCTGCCCGTGCTTGTAGGCTCTGGCGTGAACCCAGACAATGTCGGCGAGATTCTCTCCGTCGCCGACGCAGTGATCGTCGCATCCTGCCTCAAGGAAGGTGGCGTGTGGTGGAACCCCGTTGAAGCGGCGAGGGTTGGCAGGTTTGTCGCTGCCGCCAGGCCCGCCCTTGAGCCAGCCGCATGAGCCTGTCCGACGTGATCCTTGAGCGCAACCATGCGGTGCTGGACGCAATGCTGACCCATCGTTTTGTTGAGGATGTGTGCACCGACCGCCTGCCTGACGAGGTGTTTAAGCGGTATCTGGCGTACGAGGGCGCTTTTGTTGAGACGGCCATCGCAATCTTCAGTTTCGCGACGGCACGCGCACCGGATATGGCCGCCAAACGCTGGATGATTGGCGTTTTGGATGCACTTGCAAACGTGCAGGTGCCTTATTTTGAAGAGCGCATCACCACCCTTGGCATCAAGCAGCCAGCGATCCTGCCGGAAAACGCGCGCGCCTTTGACCAAGGCATGTTGACGCTGGCCAAAAACGGAGAATTCCTTGAGATCGTAACAGCGATGTTCGCAGCTGAGTGGATGTATTGGACCTGGTGCCAGCGCGCCTCGAAGTTGACCTTATCCAACAGGGATTTGGCCGCGTGGGTAGCACTACACGTTGACGACGCATTTGCTGAGCAGGCGCTGTGGCTGAAGCGCGCAATCGACCGCTACGCGGCACCGGAGGATCTGAGCCGTCTCAACGACGTTTTTCACACTGTGACCATGCTTGAGATCCGCTTCCATGACGCGCCGTATGAGGCGAAGGGGGTGACCTGACACACACATATTCCGATGTTGTGATGAGTGTGCTCGGGCCTGTGCCTGCGGAAAAACTTGGCCCGACCTTGATCCACGAGCATATCCTCAACGATTGTACTTGTTGGTGGCGGGGTTGTGATCCGAGCTTTCAGTCTCCAATCCGCGACGTGCCCGTGACGCCCGATATTTTGTGGCAACTGCGAAACGACCCCTTCGCTAACCGGCACAATTGCGCGCTGGACGACGAGCCACTCGCCATAGCCGAAGTAAGCCGCTTTCATGCCGAAGGCGGGCGAACCATTGTTGACCCCACCTGCCAAGGCATTGGACGCAATCCAGAGGCTTTGCAGCGCATCGCGCGGGCGAGCGGCCTGACCATCATTATGGGGTCTGGCTACTATCTTGAGAGCTCGCACCCCAATCACCTTGCGGCGATGAGCGCGGAGGATGTTGCGGCGGAACTAATGGCCGAAGCGACCCAAGGCGTTGGGGACACCGGGGTCCGTATCGGCCTGATCGGCGAGATCGGGGTTTCAGCAAATTTCACAAGCGAAGAACGCAAGTCTTTACGTGGTGCGGCTGTGGCCGCAGTCGAGACCGGGTTGCCGTTAATGGTTCATCTACCTGGATGGGAACGGCTAGCCCATGAGGTGCTCGATCTCGCCGAAGCGGAAGGTCATCCGTCGGACCGCGTCATCCTGTGCCACATGAACCCAAGTTTCAATGATGTGCCTTACCAAACCTCGCTGGCAGAGCGCGGTGCATTCCTCGAATACGACATGATGGGTATGGAGTTCTGGTATGACGATCAACAGGTTCAATGCCCCAGTGATGAGCAGACCTGCGGGGCGATTGTTGGCCTCCTTGAAAGGGGCTTTGGCCCGCAGCTGCTGCTCTCTCAGGACGTCTTCTTGAAGATGATGCTGTGCAGTTATGGCGGCAACGGCTATGCGCATGTGTCCCGCTTTGTCCTACCGCGCCTGGCGCGCATGGGCGTATCCGCCGACCAACTCACCCAGCTGTTCGTGGACAATCCACGCCGCGCGCTGCTGCGACGCCTTGTGCCTTAGCGCACCCAGAAAGGAGCCAAACAGATGCCTAGAGTCTTGCTGGTCGGAGAGAGCTGGGTCAGCGCCGCGACCCATTTCAAAGGGTTCGATCAGTTTGGAAGCGTTACCTTCCACACCGGCTCCAAGCCCTTTTTGAATGCGATGGCGGCTGCGGGCATCGACGTCACCCATATGACAGCGCATGATGCAGCTGAAGAGTTCCCGCTAACGATAGAGGGCCTCAATGCCTATGACGTGATCATGCTGTCCGACATTGGCGCCAACACCCTCTTGCTGCATCCCGACGTTTGGCTACGGGGTCAACGCGTACCCAACCGCCTTGCTCTCATCGAAGAGTGGACACGCGCAGGGGGTGGGTTGATTATGATCGGCGGATACTTCTCCTTTCAGGGCATCGATGGCCGCGCCCGTTGGCACAAAACGCCTGTAGAGAGCGCTCTGCCAGTGACCTGTTTGTCATCCGATGATCGCCTTGAAATTCCCGAGGGTACAACGCCCGTGGTTGATCAGCCTGACCATCCCATTCTGGCCGGTGTGCCCGATGATTGGCCCTATCTTCTGGGCGTTAACGAGGTCAAGCTGAAGCCCAACAACACGACCATTTTGAGCCTTCCAGAGGCGCAAAATGGTCTGCCGCTTCTGGTCGCTTCGCCTCATGGCGAGGGCCGAAGCGTTGCTTGGACATCGGACATGAGCGAGCATTGGTTGCCTGCGCCCTTCGTGGAATGGCCGGGGTACCAAACCCTGTTTGGGAACATGATCCGCTGGGCGGCATGTGAAAACTAGGCTGCTTCAAAAAGGCTCGAGCATGCTTCTTCTTAACCGGACAACACACTGAGTAACCTTCTTGTTGATTGAGTTGCGCACATTACGCGGCGGCATCGAAACAGCTCAGAGGTCACTGACCATTAAGATCAAGCACTGGTACCGCATCCAGCAATCGCCGCGTGTAGTCGTGAACTGGCGCTTTATAGATCGTCTCGGCAGGACCGATTTCAACGATCTCTCCAAGGTACATGACTGCAACTCGATCACTCAGGTGACGGACAACGGAGAGATCATGGCTAATGAAGACCATTGTCAGGCCGAGCCCTTTTTGCAGTTCCAGAAATAGATTTATGATTTGGGCCTGGATCGAAACATCCAACGAGGCGACGGGCTCATCGCAAATGAGAACATCCGGCTGCATTGCAAGGGCACGAGCAATCGCGACTCGCTGGCGTTGACCACCGGAGAACTGGTGTGGGTGTCGCTCTGCCCATTCCTGCTCGAGGCCTACCCGCTCAAACCAGTTCTTCACGTAATCGGAGGCTTCAGAAGGTTCCACCAGATTGTGCGCCAGTGCGCCTTCAGATACCGCGTGACCAACTTTCATTCGGGGATTAAGGCTTGCAAATGGATCTTGGAAAATCGTTTGGATGCGTAGAGTAGATTTCTTACCTTCATGCATCACTGGAGCGTCGTCTAGTAGTATCTGTCCGCTGGTTGGTTGAAGGATGCCTGCCATCAATCTACCGAGCGTCGACTTGCCGCTGCCGCTTTCACCAACCAGCCCCAACGTCTCACCACGCGCCACTTGCAGGCTCACATTCTTGACCGCATGGGTGCTGCTCCGTTGGGTCCCTGCACCGACCAGACTAGCAATTTTCTCACCCAGCGAGACGTTAGGTGAAAACACGCGATTGGCGTTGCTCACTGAGAGAAAAGCCTCTTTTTCTATCGGTCTTGCTTCTTCTGATTTTGGTGTTTGAGAAGGCACGCTCCCGCCTTGAACCAACAACTGTCCAGGCTCAGCATTGGCCGGAAGGGCTGCCAGAAGGTTCGCAGTGTACTCATGCTGTGGGTTGCGTAGGACCTCGAATGTCGGCCCAGTCTCAATGATTTCACCCTGGTACATTACCGCAAGACGTGTGGCCAGTGATGCGACAACGGCAAGATCATGAGAGATCCAGATCAAAGCCGTTCCTGTATCTCGAACCAGCTCCCTCATTTCTTCAAGGATTTGCGCCTGGATCGAGACATCCAGCGCGGTTGTTGGTTCGTCGGCGATTATGACGGAGGGGTTGTGTAGCAATGCGATCGCAATAGCCACGCGCTGGCGCATACCCCCAGAATATTCATGCGGATAGGCCTTCAAACCAGCCTTGGGCTCTTTGATACCGACCCTTCGCAAAAGGTCGATGCATTTTTTGTCGGCATCTTGGGACGAGAACTTTCCATGTGCATAGAGCGCCAGCCGCA
The DNA here is from genome assembly GCA_039026935.1 of Pseudomonadota bacterium. Classification (GTDB taxonomy): domain Bacteria; phylum Pseudomonadota; class Alphaproteobacteria; order Rhizobiales; family MH13; genus MH13. The sequence goes on along the minus strand of JBCCLK010000003.1, from coordinate 102,596 downwards.
TCTGATCGCCTATGGTGAGCATCGGATTCAAAGTTGCAATCGGATCTTGAAAGATCATCGATATGTCGCGGCCGCGACGCAACCGGAGCTCAGGTTCGGGTAGCCCAACCAGTTCTTGTCCGTTCAGTTTGATTGATCCAGATACAATGCGGCCCGGTGCGTCCACCAGACCCAGAAGCGAAAACCCAGTGACAGACTTGCCTGAGCCGCTTTCGCCAACCAGACCAAGTACTTCGCCCGCTTGAAGTGAGAAACTGACATCGCGGACGGCAGGAATCTCGCCCCGGCGGGTGAAAAAGTGTGTCGTAAGGCCCTTAACCTCGAGGACTGGAGCGCTCACTTGCGCAGTCTCGGATTCAGCTGGTCGCGGACTTGATCGCCCACCAAGTTGATCGACACGATTAAAATGATAAGTGCGATACCCGGATAGACAGATATCCAGTAGCGTCCACTCATCATGTAGGGGAAACCATTGGAGATCAGCATGCCAAGGGAGGGTTCGGTGACCGGCAGCCCAAGGCCTAGAAAGCTAAGTGTCGCCTCAAGCGAAATAGAGTTGGCGATCTGTACTGTTGCCACGACGATAAGTGGCGGCATGCAGTTAGGCAGCAAATGGCGCAAAATCACAAGACGTGTGGATAGGGGAGTGGCGACTGCTGCTTCAATGTAATCCTTGCCTCGTTCCGCCTTTGCAGCACCATAGGCCGTTCTTGCAAAATAAGCGTATTGAGCTGCGACGAGCGCGCTGATCAACTGGGCTTTGCCCTGACCAAGTAGCGCCACAATGACGAGTGCCAGCAGTATCGCCGGAAAAGACAACTGAAGGTCCACCAACCGCATGATGAGTGCTTCGACCCTGCCGCCCACATAGGCTGCAAGGATCCCGAGCGCTGTGCCGATACTAAGGGAGACAAACCCGGCAGCGAGCCCGATCTGGATCGATATCCGCAGGCCGTACAAAATGGCTGAAAAGAGATCGCGACCCTGCGGATCGGTACCTAAAAAGTGCATATAGCCACCACTCCCGACAAAGCCTGGAGGACGACGGCTGTCCAACAGGGAGAGGGTCGCTAGATCATAAGGGTTCTGCGGTGCAACAATGGAGGCGAACAGCGCCAGCAGTATCAAAAGGACGACAACGATCAGAGCGAATACGGCAATTCTGTTTTCGCGAAACTCGTCCCAGAATAGTCGCAGGGGTGTTCCTGGACCGCTCATGTCGTCCCTTCATGCCTGACGCGTGGATCGATCAAGACAAAAACAAGGTCAATGACAAAGTTGATCGTGACAAATAAGAACGCCACCAAAATCAGGTATGCCACCATCACCGGCCGATCGAGCAAGGTGATACTGTCGATGATCAGTTTTCCCACGCCGGGCCAAGAAAAAATCGTTTCTGTTACCACCGCAAAAGCAAGCGTTGAGCCTAACTCAAGCCCGAATACGGTGATGATGGGGATGGAGCTAAGCTTGAGCAAATGGCGGCGCAAGATTGTCCATTCCGACAGTCCTGCAGCGCGAGCGAATTTGATTGTGTCGGTGAGCATGATCTCGCGGGTACCAGCTCGGGCGAGGCGGATCATCATGGCAAGCTTGAAAAGCGCCAGATTAAGAGCTGGCAAGATGATATGGGAGAAACCATCGGTCGTTGGGAATGACCATGCAATACCTAGAAACTCGACAGTTTCGCCGCGCCCACCCGCGGGTAGCCAGCCAAGGTTTACTGCAAAGGTCAAGATCAGGATCAGACCTACCCAAAACGACGGGACTGAAAAGCCCAGAACAGAGACTGCCATGACTGTCTTCGCCAACCAGCTCTCCGGCCGATAACCGGCGTAGATACCCAGCGTCACACCAACAATCGTGGAAGTCACAACGGAAATGAGCACCAACTCCAGCGTTGCTGGGAGCCGACCGCCGATCAATTCCAAAACCGGAATGTTATAGACAAAGGACCGTCCCAAGTCGCCTTGCAACAAGTTACCAACGAATATGAAGTACTGTTCATACAGCGGTCGATCGAGGCCCAGACGGCGGATTGCATCCTGACGGATTGCTTCAGTTGCCTCGGGTGGCAAGACGATATCAATCGGGTTGCCGATTGCGTAGACACCGCAAAAAACAATGACCGACATGGCGGCCATGACGCCAACAGCCTGCAAGAAGCGCTGGATGATGAAGCCAAGCATGAGCTGCCCTTATGCCCAAAAAAGGGCTGGGCAACGTCACAGCTGCCCAGCCAACTTGTTTGAGGTTACATCAGGACGCTGGCGTGATGAAGAAGGCGAGAGTATCCTCGTCAAACCGTGGATCAAACTCCAACATACCAGCTTTGGCGGCCCAAACCGTTTGAAGCTGCACCAACGAAATGTAGGCTTTGTCGGCCATGACCTGCTCCATGGCCTCTTCATAAGTTGCACGCCGCTCATCTGGGTCCAGCGTTGCGGCACCTGTCTGCAACAGTTGGTCCACAGCCTCGTTCTCGTACTGAATACGGTTGAAGGCCCCCAAATTGACGTCCGGGTCATTAGAGTGAGCGAGGCCACCGAGCGTATAGGATGCTTCGCCAGTTAGCGTGCCCCAACCATTCATGAACATCGAGTATTCCAACCGGGCCTGCGCAGGAAAATAGACGGTCCTAGAAACAGCGTTCACGTTGGTTTGGACGCCAACCTGGGTCAGCATTTGACCAAGTCCCTGGCAGATAGCACCATCACCCGGCAAACGATCTGCCGTGCAGTAAAGATCAACCTGAAAGCCGTCTGGGTAGCCTGCCTCAGCGAGCAGTTCCATTGCCTTTGTGGGATTGTACTCGGGCATGGGTATATCGTCGGAGGAACCGAAGAAGCCAGGTGGCATCATCTGATTGGCTGGTTTGCCAAGACCTTCCAAAACGATATCGACCATGGTTTCGCGGTCAATCGCGTGGTCAATCGCTTGGCGAACTCTAAAGTCTCGAAAAGGATTTTCGGCAAGAGCTGACCCATCCAATGCACGGACCAAAGGAGTTTCCTCGCGCTGATCGAGTTGCAAATTCATGATGTAGACGGAGTCGCCGATGATCGAGTCGACGTCAGAGTCTCTTTCAAGTGCAAGATAATCTATCGAAGAGACGTAGTTGATAACGTCAACCTGCCCGGCTTTTAATGCTGCAAGACGGGAGCTGTCATTGGGAATTTCCCTACGGATCACAGTTTCCCAAGCGCCCTGGCCACGCCAATAGTCGTCGTTTCGTTCCAGCACCAAATCGCCCTGAGGTTCCCAACTTACATATTTGTAGGGACCAGTTCCGATGGTTGCGGCACCGGAGTTGAAGCCTTCAGCGGCCGTCTCAGGCGTGGAATAGTCGGCGGCTGCTTCTGAGGAGACGATGAACAAACGAATAAAGTCGTTGGGTAACGTCGCAGCCGGACCGTCAGTGTGAATATGAATTGTGTGCGGATCAATGATGTCGACACCGGTAACACGACGAACATAGATCGTTGTTGTCGTGGGCCCCGATACATCTGGAATGCGCTCGATGGAGAACTTCACGTCCTCTGCATCGAAATCAGACCCATCGTGAAACTTCACGCCCTGGCGCAGTTCGAACTCCCACGTATCCTCGTCCAGTGGGGTCCAACTTGTTGCAAGGCCTGGCTCGATCTGGAGATCAGTCCCGGACCACACCAAAGTGTCAAAGATGTGCTTGGCCGCCTCCGCATGTGGGCCAAGCGCGGAGAAATGTGGATCCATCGAGTCCGGCCCACCACGCACGCCCATCGTAAGCGTCTGAGCTGAAGCAGCTCCAGTTGCGCAAAGACTCAGCGCTAACGCAAATGGTGTTAGAAATCTGTGGAACTTCATCACCTTTACCTCTCATTGGCGGAAGAGGCGGCAGGCCCCGTCCCGTTTCAGTGCTCTCACATCAGTCCCATTTGGAACTTGCTTTCACAGCATGTGCGGTCATAAATTGCTCGTCAAGTTCAATTTGGAACCCTTTGGGTGAACCCCGAGTACAAAAAATATGCAAAACCCAGAGAGGGTGTTTAGTGATGAGGCCGTCAGTTTGGGTAGGGAGGAATCTCCTGACATGCTGGAGGCCAAGCTTTGGGCCAATCCCTGCCCACTCATGTTCCGGATCAATTATCTAGCACTGCTTTACAATACGCCGCTTTATGACTGGATCGGTGAACACTACGGCTTGAAGAGACCTGAATACGTTGTGCTCTATTCTCTAGCTCTGGCGCATGGCGGTAGCGCGCGGGATGTCTCCCGCACCTCTGGTTTTCCCAAGAACACGCTGAGCCGTGCCATTAAGCGGCTCGAAAAGATGGACCTCATAAAAACGAGGGAAAAGCCTCCGGGGGGAGGGCGCCGGCAAGCCCTGCATCTGTCAGACCGGGGCTGGGCCCTTTTCAATGAGACGCGTCCTGCCTTTGAGGCCCAGGAAAAACAGATGCTTAAGTCGCTTTCTCCGGGCGAACGTCAGATGCTGTTTGAGCTTTTGTCGAAGGTCGTTTTGAACGCAAAAGAGTGGCAAGACACTTTGCCGCCCGAGGCGGAAATAGAAGTAAAGGGGGAAAACGAATGAAAGTGGCCGACATGAATTGGCGTGACGTGGAAGCGAGCGCCGCGCACGACCCCCGTTGCATTCTTCCCATTGGTTCGACGGAACAGCACGCGCAGTTATCGCTCTGTGTCGATCTAATCCTCGCAGAGAAGGTCTCGGTTGATGCGGCTCATTCCTTGAACATCCCCGTCTTTCCAGTCGTGCCTTACGGATTAGCCCCTTACTTCAATGCATACCCCGGTACGATTTGCCTGCGTTTGGAAACGCTCATGGCGGTTGTCCGTGATGTCGTCGCTTCACTTTATCGCTCAGGCTTTCAAAAAATTCTGATCGTAAACGGTCATGGGGGCAACAATCCTGTTGCCGCTCTCGCTCAGGAGTTGATGGCAGAGTACGGCGACATCTCCATAAAGTTCCACAACTGGTGGAACTCGCCAAAGACATGGTCCAAGGCTCAAACCATCGACAAGACCGGGTCTCACGCGAACTGGATGGAAAATTTTCCATGGACGCGATTGGCGCACGCTCCGGCACCAGAGGGAGAAAAGCCTCAGGTGGATATGAATTTAATGAAGGCATCACCGCCCGACGTCGTGCGAGACATTCTCGATGATGGTGCATTTGGAGGACCGTGGCAACGTTCGGATAGCGAGATGTTGGCCCTTTGGGAGGTTGGTGTAACCGAAGTCCGTGAGGCCTTGCAGGGTCCCTGGCCAACCCTTGGCCAGGCGTGATGTCGGGCGAAGTCTTGATCTGGGGTGCAGGTGCCATTGGCGGTATTTTGGGCGCCTACTGGGCGCGCGCTGGTCACCCTGTGAAAATGGTCGATATTGTCACCGAGCATGCGGAAGCTTGCCGCACGACGGGCCTTCGAATCGAAGGACCTGTTGAAGAGTTCTCGCAGGTTGTGCGGTGTGTCACGCCCCATGAGCTATCGGGAACGTACAGTCGCATTGTGCTGGCAGTTAAAGCCCAAGCGACAGAAGCGGCGGTGCGGACCTTGCTGCCGCATCTAGCGCCAGATGGTTACATTCTTTCAGCGCAAAATGGTTTGAACGAGAGGATGATTGCCGAGTTGGCAGGCGCTGAACGAACAATGGGTGCGTTTGTAAACTATGGAGCGGACTGGATTGGTCCTGGTCGCATACTTTTCGGCAATCGTGGTGCTGTGGTCGTTGGTGAGATTGACGGTACAGTGCAGGCGCGCACCGAAGAGATGCATCGACTTTTGAAGGTCTTTGAGATCGACGCCATTCTCACTGAGGACATATGGTCTTACCTGTGGGGCAAACTTGGCTATGGTGCGATGCTTTTTGCAACCGCCTTAACCCCTGACAGCATGACAACGAACTTCGCGGATCTGACGCGCGGTCCCGCGTTGATAGGACTGGCCCGCGAGGTGATGCGCACAGCGGTTGCAGAAGGCGTGAAGCCCAAGCCTTTTAATGGCTTTGAACCGTCTGCCTTTCTACCCGGCGCGCCTGAGACTGCTGCTCTGAAGTCTCTTGCTGATTTGGCTGAGTTCAACTCCAAGACGGCCAAAACCCATACAGGTATCTATCGGGATCTAGCCGTACGAAAGCGCAAAACTGAAGTTGACCAGCAGATCGGTATCGTCGCCGACATTGCTACGATGCATGGCATCAACACGCCACTGCTACGTCGGCTGGTGGAGTTGATCCATGATATAGAAGATGATCGGCGTGAGATGTCTACCGATACGTTTCATGAACTCACCAAGGTGATTCAATGACCGTCCGCACTGCGCTTGTGACGGGCGTGGTCGGTGGTATAGGCGCTGCAATTGCCAAGCGACTGGCGTTGGATGGTGCGCAGGTCATTGTCAGCGATCTGCCTGGAGATGCTCTTGAGAAGGCGGGTAACATATTAGGTTTGCCGACCGTCGCGGCGGATCTTGGTGTTCCAGCCTCTGTCAAGGAAATGAATGCCCAAATCATGGCCGATCATGGTGCTCCGGACATATTGGTGAACGCTGCGGGCGGCGTACAGGGACAGGTCGGTACACCGTTAGAAGACGTTCAACCTGACGCCTGGCATAGTATTTTTGCGGCGAATGTCGATGCATCGCTTTACTTAGCGCAAGCATTGGCTCCTGCCATGAAAGGGGCAGGGTGGGGCCGAATAGTAACAATCAGTTCTGGTGCTGGCCTCAGACCCAGCCTCACTGGTATCCACGCCTATACGGCCGCCAAACATGCATTGGTGGGCCTCACAAAGCAGCTGAGCTTGGAGCTTGCCCAGCACGGCATCACAGTCAACTCCATCGCGCCTGGCTTTATACTGTCCAACCCCACAACCGAACGCCAATGGGCCGCCTATGGTCCGGACGGTCAAGCTCAACTGGTCAATCGCATCCACACCCGCCGACTTGGCGCACCTGAAGACATCGCTGCTGCTGCGGCGTTCCTAACCTCCGAAGAGGCAAGTTGGATCACAGCACAGATCCTCTGCGTCGATGGCGGTGTTACCTAAGACGGAGGCGATATGTCTGATCCTGTTTTGTCCTATGCAACAGAACACGCGCCCGAACTGGTCGAAACGCTCAAGCAACTTGTTGCCTGTCCATCCGTCGGTGCGGACCCTGCCATGGCCCAGGGCATGGAGGACGCCCGCATGCTGATCGAGGCGCGACTTGATGCTATGGGATTTCAAAATCGCCAGCGGCTAACGCCAAGTGACGGTAGCGGCCAGCCGGCGCTCTACGCCGAAAGGATGGATGCACCGGGAAGACCCACGATCCTGGTCTACGCCCACTATGACGTTCAGCCTTCCGATCCGTTGAGCAAATGGGAAACACCTCCTTTTGAACCGGTTGTGCGGGACCAGAGGATCTACGGTCGTGGAGTCTCCGACGATAAGGGTCCCATGATGGTCGCGCTCGGCGCGCTATCAGCATACGTAGCCACACAGGGATGCCTGCCCTTGAACGTCAAGGTGCTCATCGAAGGCGAGGAAGAAACGGGTTCTCCTTCTCTGCCTGGAATTCTTGACACCCACCGGACACTTGTGGCCGCTGATGCTGTCCTATCAGCTGACGGTGCGCGCTGGAGACCCGATCTACAGACAATCAATGTTGGCTCACGCGGGACCGCAGGTTTTGAACTACGTTTGCAGACCGCCTCCCAGGATCTTCATTCAGGACGGTACGGTGGCATCGTCGCCAACCCCTTACACGAATTGTCGGCACTGATTGCAGGACTGCATGACGAAAAGGGCCGAGTTGCTGCACACGGCTTTTATGATGGAGTCGTTGAGCCGTCCGATGCTGAACGGGCGGAAATCGCTGAGATACCCTTCGATGAGGCTGCCTCATTTGAGGCGATTGGCTCAGTCCCAAAAGGGGAGACAAGTTATTCGACGCTAGAGCGGCTTTGGCTGCGGCCGACGGTGGATGTCAACGGGATGTGGGGCGGTTATACCGGTGCAGGTTCTAAGACAGTGATCCCGAACGAAGCTTTTGCCAAAATCACCATGCGATTGGTGCCTGGACAAGACCCGGTAGCCGCGCAAAAGGCCGTTATCGGCCATCTGAAAAGCCATGTGCCAAAAGGCGCGATGTTGGAAGTATCTGGTGAGCGCGGTGCGTCCGGTGCCTACGCTGTACCAAAGGATCATCCGCTACTTACTGCTGCGTGCAACGCACTGGAACATACCACTGGCGAGCGGCCTTTGAAGGTGCGCATCGGGGCCTCTTTACCCCTGACTGAAATCGTCAGCCGTGTCCTTGGACTTGATACGGTCATGTTTTCCTTTGCCATCTCAGACGAGAATTTTCATGCGCCGAACGAATTTTTCCGTTTGAACAGCATAACTGAGGGGTTGGCCGCTTGGATCCGCATTTTACGGGAGATCGCGGAGGTTGATCCTGCCGACTTCGGGCCATATCGGAAGAAGTGACAATCGGCATGCCCGTGGATAACTTACGCGGTGCCGCAATGCTTGTGATCGCCGCGGCGGTGTTTACGGTCGATGTTGTGGTCTTACGTTACCTCAGCCCGGACGTGCCCTTCGGTCAGATCATCTTCTTTCGATCGCTGGCACAGCTCCTGATCGTCGCAGTCTGGATTGCGGTTCGCCCGGGGCTCAGTTTCGGATCAGCGCGATGGCACGCGTTGGTTGTCCGAGGCCTAACAAGCCTTGTTTGCTGGTGGCTTTACTACGCAAGCTTTCAAGCACTTGAACTGGCACTTGCGTCCACGCTCACATTCACAACCTCCCTGTTTGTGGTCGTTACTGCGCCCTTCGTTCTTGGCGAGAAAATTGGTTGGACACGCGGATTGACCACCCTCTTCGGGTTCGGTGGAGTCGCGCTTGCCAGCGGTTTAACCAGTTTTCGTATGGAGCTGGGTATCCTATTGGGGCTTGGCTCTGCCTTCGCAGCGGCGATACTGATTTTTCAAAACAGAGTCTTGGCACGAACCGAGCAAACAGCGACCATTATGTTCTGGATCGGCCTGGTCACAACATTAGGGACCACGCCCAGCGCTGTCCTCAGTTGGACAGATGTCAGTTTGCCCGATCTCGTTATTCTGACAATCGCGGGAACTTTGGGGACGCTGGGGATGTTGCTTACGGTCGAGGCTTACAGATTTGGCGAGGTCTCCGCTTTGGCTCCCTATCCTTACGTCCGCATCCTGTTCGCGCTCGCCGCGGGTTACTTCCTGTTTTCTGAAACAGTTGGGCCGAACGAGCTTGTAGGTGGAGTGATAATCTTGATTTGCGGACTACTGGCGAATGAGCCCAATCGGGCCAAGCAGGTGTAAACGAGGTCTTTTCCATGGCCTGCCGGATGAATGCGTAACCGCTCGTTCTCTTCTTGAAAACGCTTCAGTTTTTTCAATTGGTCCGTGCTCACTCCACTTTGACAACCATTGCCCCAGGATCAGCGAACACCTGACCGGCTCATGGGGTAGCTAGAACGCGGGTAAGTTCTAAGACCTTGAGGCCTTTGAGGAGCGCGTCCGTCATTCATCGAGCTTTCAAAAACTGATCGATTGTGCGGGCCGGCCTGCCGGACCGAACAGAGCGAGTTTTTCCATCAAAAGAACGCCTGCAACCCTGTCTGCGCGCGACCGAGGATCAGCGCGTGGATGTCGTGCGTGCCTTCGTAGGTGTTCACGGTCTCAAGGTTCTGCGCGTGGCGCATCACATGGTACTCGCCCATGATGCCATTGCCGCCATGCATGTCGCGGGCGGCGCGGGCGATGTCGAGTGACTTACCGCAATTGTTACGCTTCATCATGGAGATGATTTCCGGTGCGGCAATGCCCTCGTCCAGCATCCTGCCAAGCCGGAGTGCTCCTTGAAGTCCGAGGGATATCTCCGTTTGCATGTCGGCGAGCTTCTTTTGAAAAAGCTGCGTCTGGGCGATCGGGCGATTGAATTGCACACGCTCTAGGCCGTAGCTACGCGCGCGATGCCAGCAGTCTTCGGCAGCACCCATCACGCCCCAGGCAATGCCGTAGCGGGCACGATTGAGGCAGCCAAAAGGCCCCTTCAGGCCCTGAACGCCGGGAAGCAGCACGTCCTCACCGACTTCTACTGCGTCCATGACAATCTCACCCGTCACCGAGGCGCGCAACGAAAGCTTGCCCTTGGTCGTCGGCGCTGAGAGGCCCTTCATGCCTTTTTCGAGGATGAAACCCCGGATCTTCCCGTCGTGGGCATCGGACTTCGCCCAAACGACGAAAACGTCGGCGATAGGACTGTTGGAAATCCACATCTTGGCGCCATTCAGAATGTAACCGCCATCCACCTTTCTGGCGGTGGTCTTCATGCCTGCCGGGTCTGACCCGGCATCTGGTTCGGTGAGCCCAAAGCAGCCGATGAGTTTGCCAGTAGCGAGTTTCGGCAGGTACTTTTGTTTTTGCTCCTCTGACCCATAGGCATAGATCGGATACATGACGAGGCTCGATTGCACGCTCATCATAGAGCGGTAACCGGAATCAACCCGCTCGATCTCGCGAGCAACAAGTCCGTAGGTAACGTACCCAGCACCAAGCCCGCCATATGACTCTGGGATCGTGACACCCAAGAGGCCCATGGCGCCCATTTCGGCGAAGACCTCCGGCGTCACCTCTTCATTCTGATAGGCGTGCTCCGCACGTGGCATCAGCTTGTCTTTGGCAAAAGCCTTGGCACTTTCGGCGACCAGCCGCTCATCTTCTTGCAACTGATCAGACAAGTGAAACGGGTCCGACCAGTCGAACGCGGCAAGGTCCGGGCCATGGCCGGTCGTACGTCCATCAAGCATGTTCATGCACTCCATCGTGAGGGGTCTGCGACCCGTCTGCTTCCAGGTTTTGCAGTGGGAATTGACCAGCCTTCCAACCTAGAACGGCGGCTGACAGCAATCCATTGCCGGAAAGATACCCGCTATCGCCGCGTCCTGATACTCCAACGGCAGCACCGCCGGAAGCAAAGAGATTGGGAAGTTGCGTTGCGTCGCGTTTTAAGACCCGGCCATCCCCGTCGACTTTGAGGCCACCTTGCGTGTGAAACAACGCGCCGGTGACCTTGACCGCGCAATAGGGCGGTTGAAGGTCCGCCGTTTGCGCAAAATTTCGGCCAAATCCATCAGTGCCAGATGCGCTGTCGAAGCTGGCCTTAAGCGCCTTGGTATCCACGCCAAGCAGCTTGGCGAGTTCGTCCACGCTGTTAGCCTGTTTGACGGCTTCTTGGGCTTCAGCGTCCCGAAAATCCTTAAACTGGCGTGCCACTTCGGCGATGCGTGTGTCGAAAATAGCAAATGCGATCCCCTCGGGCTGCGCAAGCACATGCCGTGCGGCCTCTGAATACCCTTGCGATTCATCCCAAAAGCGCTCACCCAGCGCATTTACCTGGAAGCCGCCTTCGGTGATCACGGCCCAGGTGATAAGAATGCCGTGTGGATGGGCCACATTGCCATGGCCCTGATAGCTGGCAAGGTCCGCTGTCGCCGCGCCCAGGTGCTTACCTAACCGGATCGCATCGCCGCGATTGCCGTTGTGGCCGAAGTACAGAGCGTCAGCAATATCAGGAATGAAGGAGCGAACCATCTCCGCGTTGCCGCCAAATCCGTTACAGGCCAGTACCAGTTTGCCGCAGCCGACTGTTTCCCTCGACCCATCGGGTAGCCCGGCGAGGATACCGGTCACCGTATCGCCATCGGCAAACAGCGTTTCCATCACCCTCTCGGTCGCTATAAGAATGCCACGATCCTCGCAGGCCTCGCGCAGGGCGTTGATGAGTTCTTCGCCGGAGCGCGATGGCAGCCCATGCATGCGGCGGTTGGTGTGGCCGGGATAGTCGAAGTTGTCGACCAGTGTAAAAGGTAGGCCAATGGTTTGCGTAAGCCAGCCAATGACATCTCTTGCGCCTTTGGTAAGCGCTTCGACCAGATGGTGATCGGGCTCTCTGGACGCTTTGCGCATGATATCGGCAGCAAAAACCTCCGGTGTATCGACTAGATCCGCCTCCTTCTGCTGAGCCGTGCCAGCGGCCGGTATCAAACCGGCACTGAGGGCCGTTGACCCTGATGGAACGGCATCACGTTCCAAAACCAGGACGTCCTGCCCAGCTTCATATGCCGACAAAGCGGCAACGAGCCCAGCACATCCGGCGCCGACAATCAGCGTTTCAACATCAAGGTCAAAACCGTCCGGTGGAGCAACGGCAAAGCTCATGCACCGCCCTCATCGTACCGCCGGCCGCTTTCCAACATATCCTCTAGGCCAAGGCGATCATTCAAACCGGCAAAATCCAGCATTCGCGCCTTGAAGGGCGTGTTGATACCGTGCGTTTTAAGCGACGCGTAATACTCCTCCGCTGTCTGGGCGAGGGCGCGAACAATGCCGCCGGGAAAGATGACGATGGAAAAACCGAGCGCTTCCAGATCGTCTGCTGCATGGATTGGCGTTGCGCCGCCTTCCACCATATTGGCCATCAAGGGCACGCGCCCGTTGAAGCGGGTGGTGATGGCCTGTAATTGCTCCAGCGATTGCGGCGCTTCAATGAAGAGGGCGTCTGCACCCGCCTCCACATAGGCCTCGGCGCGTTCAAGCGCAGCCTCGAAGCCTTCAACGCCAATCGCATCCGTGCGCGCTATGATGAGTGTATCCTCGCTGGTTCGCGCATCGGCCATGGAGCTGATTTTGCCAGCCATCTCAAGTGGTGTAATCAACGCCTTATTAGCCAAATGGCCGCAGCGCTTGGGGTATGTTTGATCCTCTATTTGCAAAGCGTTGGCACCGGCCCGTTCATACAGCCGCATAGTACGCTGGGCATTCAATGCGTTTCCAAACCCCGTGTCTGCATCGATGATGACGGGCAGGGCTGTCTTGTCCCGGATGAGCGTCATGGTGTCGGCCATCTCGGTCATTGACGTGAGGCCGATGTCAGGCCGTCCGAGGCGAGTATAGGCGACAGCCGCGCCTGACAGATATAGCGCCTCAAAGCCCGCAGCCTCCGCAAGCGTGGCTGTAAGTGCATCATAGACACCGGGCGTCAGGAGAATGGAGGGTTCAGCAAGGCGTTGACGCAAACTCACAAGGCATCTCCACCGATGATTTCCATAGCCTCGGCGCAGGACGTCACGTTGGTCACCGTGCCGAGCGAAATTAACGTTGCGTCATGGACCTCCTGTTTGAAGGCGGCGCAGCCGTCCGACAGCAGGATGGTATTGATGTTGCGCAAATGGGCATCGCGCACCGTCGAGGCGACCCCGCCATTGGTGACGATGCCGCCGATGATCAGCGTTTCGATCCCGATTGACCGCATGATGTACTCAAGCCGTGTTTGGTAGAAGGCTGAGTAAGCGACCTTTTCGACCGTGAAATCTGCCGGCGCCAGCGCATCGACCAGTGCATGGCCGAACATGCCTGGTTCAAAATCCCCTTTGGTGAGGAACGGTCGCAACGTCTTCAAATGAGGCGCGATGAGAGGTTCGCCACCAGACCGTGGGACGAGCGTGAATTGGGCCGAAATATAGGTGCCGCCTGCATCTCGAAGAGCCTTCACCAGCTGCGCGATCCGTGCGGGCAAAGCTGCGATGGATTCAGCTGACTGACCCGCTCGGCCATAGGCGCCGTTTGGATGCAGAAAGTCATTCTGCAGATCGATGGTCAAAAGCGCCGTGCGTGATGGATCGAAGAATGACAGGTCGTTCATAACGCCGCCTTCTTTTCAAGGATCAGATTGCCAAGCGCATCGACTATCGCTCGATAGTGCGGCTCCACCAGAACCGTCGTGTCCGGTTGAGTTAGGATTGCAGGTCCGAGAATTTCCGCTCCAACCGGTAGTGCTAGGCGATCAAAAAGCGGTGTGTCATGCCACGCCCCGCCCATACGAACCGGGCGCATTCCATAGGACCCAACTTGTGTAGTTTGCGTGTCAGGCGCGAGCGTGGACAGATCAAACTTTGGCCGCCGACCTGTTGTGCTGGTGCGCACGTTCAAGATCCGCCGTACGCCGTTGTCCAAAAGCCGCTCAAAAGTGGCTTTGTAGGCGGTGTCAAACGCTGAATTTATAGCGTCGAGTGTTGGCGGAACGGCCCTGTAGTCCTCAATCATAATGGGCAACGGAACGCTGACTGTATGGGTTTGGCCGGCATAGGCCATATCGAGTTCGACAAGAACAACGCGCGCCTCGAATGTGACGCCTGAGGCGTCGAGTAGTCCCATGCCCTCATCGATATGCTGTTGGACTGTCTGGGCAAGGCGTGCCAGGTCGAGCGCATCGACCGTGGTGTTGACCGTCTGCACAAAATCCTGCCGCATATCGGCGATCACGCAGCCGAGTGCCGAGGTGACGCCTGGGAACCGCGGCACCAAAGCGCGGGCTAGGCCGCACTCCTCCACCAAAGCGCAGGCGTGCAAGGCACCACCGCCGCCAAAGGGCATATAGCAGAAGCGCTGAGGATCGTGCCCGCGCTCAATGCTGACCAGGCGGATCGCGCCGGCCATGCGGGCATTGGCGACGGTTAGGATCGCTTCGGCGGCATCGTCGATGGTAAGGCCGAGCGGTGTGCCGACATGGATATCTATGGCGCGCCGAGCGGCCTCAACATCCAAGCGCTCTCGCCCGCCCAGCGGCTGGTCAGGGTCGATGCGGCCAAGCACTATGTTGGCGTCTGTTACGGTCGGGCGATCATTCTTGCCGCCATAGGCGACCGGGCCAGGGTCGGACCCGGCGCTTTCCGGACCGATGTTGAGCAGGCCACCCTTGTCGACCCAGGCAATCGAGCCGCCGCCCGCACCTATGGTGGTGATCTCGATCATCGGGGTGCGAACGACCATGCCGAAATCGACACTGGTCTGCGCCGAAAGGGCCGACTGCCCGTCAGCGATCAGAGACACATCGAAACTTGTGCCGCCGACATCGCCGGTGATGACGTCGTCATAGCCGGCCGTGCTGGCAATATAGCCTGCCGCGATGACTCCAGCCGCCGGGCCAGAGAGTGCCGTGCGCACGGGCAGACGACAGGCCGTCCCAACCGCCATCACGCCCCCATTGGACTGCACCAACAGGAACTCACCGTTCAGCCCGCCAATGCGCAACCCGTCCTCAAGACGCTGAAGATAGCCGGCAACTTCCGGCTGCAAGTAAGCATTGAGCGTGGTGGTTGAAGTCCGCTCAAATTCGCGGATTTCTGGTAGAATTTCGGATGAGACCGAGACATGCGGGCTGGGCCACAGCGCGCGCAACGCCTCTGCGGCTTTCAGTTCGTTGGCAGGGTTCGCATAGGCATTGATGAAAACCAAAGCCACCGCGTCGCATCCCATAGCGAGTAGGTCACGACCTGCCCGTTTAACAGCGGTGATGTCTACGGGCGTCTCGACGGTGCCATCGGCCAGCGTCCGTTCGGGTACTTCTAGCCGTCTGTTGCGCGGGACCACCGGATTGAAATCGCCGCGAAGTCCCCAAGTTGCTCGCCGGTCGCGGCGGCGCATTTCCAGTGTGTCTCGGAAACCCTCGGTTGTGATCACCCCGATTTTGGCGCCTTTGCGCTCCAACAGCGCATTGGTGCCGGCGGTGGTGCCGTGGACAACGGTGCGCACGCTGGAAAGGTCGCCGCCCGCAATTTCAACGCCCTTCAAGAAACCGGCCGACTGGTCGGGCCGGCTCGTGGGAACCTTGGCTACGCGCGCGGCGCCCGTTGCCTCGTCAAGGGAGAAGATGTCCGTAAAGGTGCCGCCAACGTCGACGCCAATGATGCTCATGCGGCGTCATCCTTGGACTGTGCCTCGCGCCAGGCCGGGCCATAGGTCTGATCGGCCATGGCTTTGCTTAGGAACCCGAGTTCGACATCGCGCGCGACGGCGCTCGGCGCCCGGTCTTGAGGCGGGCCATAGCCACCACCACCGGGCGTTTCGAGCCGCACACGCTGTCCACGTTTCAGGGGAATGCCGACCATCTTGGAGGTGAGGGCAGGCTCCTCCCAGCTATCATTGGTCTGGTAGGTAAAATGGTTGGTCGAGGCTTCACCGCCGCCAGCAATGCCCTGCGGCGCGAAGCGTCCACGTTCGCCGAACAAGAAGGCTTCTGCCTGCTCTTCCAACAGCTCGATCTCATAAATCGCGCCGAGCCCTCCGCGATGCCTACCAGCGCCAGCGCTGTCGGGTCGAAGAGCCCATTGGCGGAAGGCCACTGGATAGGCCGCTTCCAGAATTTCGGCTGGGGGGATCGTCGCTGTGGAGATGGGCGCGTTGCCATGGTTGAGGCCATCGCTTTCCGGCGAACCGCCATGACCACCGCCATAGAAGGAAAACATAACCCAGCGCTGACCGTTTGCCTTGGTGCCAGCGATGGAGAGCGCGTTGATGGTGCCATAGGCGTTGGCGACCACACGGTCGGGCATCGCCTGCGCCGCTGCCGAGAAGATCACATCGATCATCCGCAGAATGGTCTCTGTGTAACCGCCGGTTGGTGCTGGGAAATCGGCGGAGAGCAGCGAGTTATCCGGCACATTCACGGTAGTCGGCCGCATCACCCCAGCGTTCGCGGGCAGCGAGGGGAAGACGTGCTTCATCGCCACATAGCAGCACGCAATCGTGGTCGGCAGGGCAATGTTCACCGGCCCGGCCGTCGCGGGCGCGGTACCCGAGAAATCGATCGTGAGTTCATCGCCCGAAATCTCAAGCACAACCTTGATCGGCAGCGCGTCGTTGGTGATGCCGTCATTGTCGAGATAGTCGACAGCCTCCCAGCGGCCATCAGGTAGGCCGGAAAGCTCGGCCCGCATCAACGTTTCGGCGCGATTGCCAAGCTGCATGAAAGCCGACGAGATGGTCGGCGCGCCGTAAACATCGAGCAGGGCGTCCATGCGTTTAATACCGAGATCGAGCGCTGAGAGTTGGCCGTTGAGATCACCGCGCGCGGACTGAGGCAAACGCGTGTTGCGCAAGATGATGTCGATGATGTCCGTCTGTAGGACGGAGCCACGCACCAGCTTGACTGGGGGTATGACGACAGCCTCTTGAAAGACTTCGCGTGCCGAGGGGTTGTAGTTGCCCGGCACCGCGCCACCCAGATCGTGCCAGTGACCGACAGAGGCCAGGAAGCAGAACAGTTTGCCATCGCGGAAATAGGGACGGACCAGCCGCATGTCGGAAAGGTGCGTACCGCCAATATGCGCGTCATTGAAGATGTAAACGTCGCCATCGGCGAGATCGCCGTCGCGCGCAGCCTTCTCAATGACCGCTTTCACGGCGAAGGCCATCACACCAACAAAGATGGGCAGCCCGGACTTGCCCTGGATGAGTGTGTCGCCTGTTGTTGCATCGTACAGGCCGTGAGAGGCATCATGCGCTTCGGCGATGATCGGGTTGAACGCGCTGCGGAACAGCGTTGCGTCCATCTCATCGGCGATCTGCTCCATCCGACCGGCGAGGACGGCGAGCGTGATGGGATCGACAGTGGACTGTTCGTTGGATGGATCAGACACGGCGCATTTCACCCATATCGTTCCAGACGTCCTGGCGGATAAGCTTGCCACCGTCGATCTCGAACCGGTCAATGAAACGGATACCATCAAACCGGTCACCGTCTAGCCACTCACCGCTCAGCGTTCCGTAGCAGTAGGTAATCAGTCCTCTATTGCTGCAAGCCGTATCAAAACGCTCGTAGGTCTTGCGCACTGCGCGATAGCGCGACGATGCCCAGTCCACCAGCTCAGCGAGCCTGGTCATAGCGACGTTGCCGGGAAAGGTCATTGAAAAGTCGTCGCCTAGCATCGCGGACGCAGCATCCAGGTCGCGAGCTTCCATGTGACTGAGAAATTGGCGAACCGTTGCTTCCCCATCAGGCAGTCCAGGGGCCGGAGTTCGTACTGCACCACCGCGCATGTAGCCGCTTGGCGATACCTCATTGAGCGCACTCGTGATGGCGTCGAGATCGGCGGGAACCACCCGCTGGACTGCTCCGGTTAAGGCGTGACACAGCCGCCGCTTGGCGTCTTCATCATATCCCTCAATCAGCGTAACCGAAACAAACGGCATCGCAGCGTCTCCTTAACCTGTCTTATTTTTAGTACAGGTATTACGCTTCTTATACGACTAATTTTTTGCTTTTTTCAACCGCTGTTTGTTGCAATTGAAAAAACAGGCGCTAAGGTTAGGGTACCCGAACTGGAGTTTTGTCGATGGCTTTCAAGGCGCCGACCGACATTCCCAATAGCGTTCCTGAAGGTGGAAAGGCCCGGCGGGTTTATCTGCTGCTGAAGGACGATATCGCCCGCGGTGCTTTGGCAGACGGGGCAGGCCTGCCGAGCGAGCATAAGCTGGCCGCGCAGTATCAGGTATCGCGCGTCACGATCCGCCGCGCGCTGGATGCCTTACTTCAGGATGGTCTCATCGAAAAGCGTGCCGGTAGCGGCTCCCGTATCCGGGCCAATGGTATTAGCCGGCAGTTGGTGAAGGCCGACATCGCAACGCTCATGCCGCATCTGGAGCAGATGGCCGGCAAGACCGAAGCCCGGCTGCTAGAGTTTGGCTATTGCGAAGCAAGCGCCGTCATCGCCGGAGCGTTGGACCTTAATGAAGGTGCCCGCGTGCAGCGCGCCGTTCGGGTGCGTTTCATGAACGGCCGGCCCTTCTCCTACCTGATCACCCATGTGCCTGAAGAGGTCGCGCTCTCTTACTCGGAAGCCGACCTTGCAACCCAGCCGCTCTATGCCCTTCTGGAGCTTGGCGGCGTGCGCATCGGCAGCGCTAACCAGACGGTTTCAGCAACGCTTGCAACCCCAGATGTCGCGACATCGCTCAACGTTGCGGCGGGGTCTGCCTTGCTAACCCTAGAGCGGGTTGTTCGCGATGAACGTGGTCATGGGGTGGAGCATCTCACAGCCTCCTATCGACCAGACAGGTTTCAGCTTTCCATGTCGCTGGAGCGAGTGGGTGATAGTGAGAACCGCCATTGGGAACCGATTGTTGGACTGCAAGCCGATATGGGCGCGCTCAAGGAGGCTGCGGAATGACCGCCGCTACGCTCTTTGATCGCCTATGGGGTGCCCACGAGGTGCTTCGTAGCAAGGATGGCGCCTCGCTCCTTTGGGTTGATCGCCACCTTGTCCATGAAGGCTCTCATCATGCCTTCGGCAAGCTCGCAGCACGGAACCTTTCGGTCGCACGCCCGGACCTCACGATTGCTGTCAGCGACCATTACGTGCCGACGCGCAACCGCAATGAAGGCGGTGCGTCGGATGTGATCCGCGGGATGATCACGACCCTAGCAGAAAACGCTGCAGCTCACGGTATCCGTCACTTCGGCCTCTATGACCCGCGTCAGGGCATCGTCCATGTGACGGGCCCCGAGCAGGGACTCACCTTGCCCGGCTTGATGATCGTTTGCGGTGACAGCCACACATCCACACACGGCGCATTCGGGGCGTTTGCCTTTGGCATTGGGGCGACGGAAGTTGCTCACGTCCTGGCGACGCAGACGCTATGGCAGGTACGACCCAAGCAGATGCGGCTTACCTTCAGCGGCACTCTGCCGGTCGGTGTAACAGCAAAGGATATGGCGCTTCACTGGATTGCCGAACTTGGCTCCGACGGGGCACGTGGCCATGTGGTTGAGTATGCTGGCAGTGCCGTTCGACAGCTCACAATGGAAGAACGCATGACGCTCTGCAATCTTTCTATCGAGGGTGGTGCCAAGTGCGGTATCATCGCCCCGGACGAAACCACCGTCGCTTATATGAATGGCAGGCCTTTCGCGCCCCAGGGTGATGACTGGGAGTCAGCTCTCACCGCTTGGTCTGCGCTAAGCAGCGACACGGACGCCGTATTTGACCGTGAAGTCGAGATCGATGTCAGCTCTGTTGCACCGACGGTCACGTGGGGCATCGTGCCCGAACAGGCTGCGCCGATCAGCGGTCATGTTCCCGTCGATGCGTCGCAGGAAGCCCTCGATTACATGGGCCTTGAAATCGGTCAGTCGCTCGGCGGCCTTCCCATCGATCAGGTCTTTATCGGCTCCTGTACCAACGCGCGTATTGAAGATTTGCGCGCGGCAGCTGCCATCCTCGCCGGCGGCAGGGTAAAGGTGCCTGGAACCGTGTCGCCGGGGTCCATGATGGTGAAGCGTCTCGCCGAGGCGGAAGGGCTGCACCGCATCTTCCTGGATGCAGGTCTCGACTGGGTCGATTCAGGCTGCTCCATGTGCGTCGCTATGAACGGCGACTTGGTTGCGCCTGGCAAGCGGTGCGCCTCGACAACAAACCGTAACTTCCGAGGCCGACAGGGCCGGGGTGCTCGCACACACCTCATGTCACCGGCCATGGCGGCGGCCGCCGCGCTGACCGGTAAACTGACCGATGTTCGCGACCTCGCGCCACGCGTGCCGCTGCAACAGGCGGGAGTTGTCTAATGGCTGGTTGGTGCACGCACACAGGAAACGCCGTGGCGCTGCCGATGGCTGGGATCGATACTGATCAGCTGTTGCCAGCTCGGTTTATGTCGACGCCTCGCGGCGAGGGCTACGGTCGATTTTTGATGCATGATCTGCGGTTTGACGAGAACGGCAAGGCCCGCCCTAACTTCCCGCTCAACCGCCATCTGGATGTTTCTATCATCATCGCAGGACGCAACTTCGGTGGCGGATCGTCGCGCGAGGCGGCGGTTTACGGCTTGGTCGACTATGGTATCCGCGCTGTCATCGCCCCGAGCTTTGGGGATATCTTCGCAAGCAACGCTGTCAACAACGGTCTCTTGCCCGCCGTTGTCACCGAAGCCGATAGCCAGGCCCTTTTGGGCAACCTGAAGGATGAAGCGTCGACGCTAACTGTTTCGTTAGACACCTGCCAGATCACGCTCGGCGACCGTTTCGTCCCGTTCACGATTGATCCGGTCTGGCGCACCAAACTCATTGAAGGCTGGGACGATATCGATCTTACAGCCAGCCACGCCGCTGCCATTTCCGCATTCAGCCAGCGCGACCACAAGGAGCGCCCTTGGGCCTACCTTGGAGACCAAAGCAACAGGTCGCGCTGACTTAAAGAGGGTATGAACCAAACCAACCCATGTGCCCCGAACCCATCGGGGACCAACTGTTCTGATCGTATTCAATTGCGCAGACGCACCAAAGGAGAGGACAATGAAAAAGACCCTGCTGACCGGCGCACTTGCCGGCACCATGATGCTGCCCGTGGCGGCGCTAGCCGAAGACACCATCACGGCGGTTCATGCGTTTCCTGAAACGCTGATCTACACTCAAAGCTTCCTGTCTTTCGTCGATATGGTCAATGAGCGCGGCGAAGGCGTCATCCAGATCGATGTTCTGGGTGGCCCGGAAGCCGTCGGCATGTTCCAGCAGCCAGATGCTGTGCGCGACGGTGTGGTCGACATGGTCTACACGCCTGGCTCCTTTTATGGCGGCGCGCTGCCGGAAAAGGATGCGCTTGTTGCCTCCAACCTTACAGCCATCGAAACTCGCGAAAACGGTGGCATTGATCTCATCAACGAGATCCACCAGGAAAAGATGGGCCTCTACTATCTTGGCTGGTTCGATTCTGGCGTCACCTACAATCTTTGGACCGCGAACGAGCCGTCCGTCGATGCCGACGGTAACCTGGTCGTTGATGGCATCCGATTGCGCGGCAACGCCGTCTATAACGCCTTCTTCACCGACTATCTGCAGGCGCAGGTCATCGATTTGCCAACCGGTGATGTTTATTCGGCGCTGGAGCGCGGCACGGTGGACGCTACTGGCTGGACCCAGATCGGCTTGATCGATCTGCGTTGGAACGAGTTCCTGAATTGGCGCATCGAGCCCAACTTCTTCTCAACCGACCTTGGCGTCATCATCAACTTGGATGCCTGGAACGGTCTTTCCGAAGAGTCGCAAACCATCCTGCAAGAGGTCGCCATCGAGCATGAGCGCGCAAGCGTCGAGGCCCTTCGTGCCAAGCGCGATGAAGACTTTGCAGCCCTCGAAGAAGGTGGCATGCAGGTGTTTGAACTGGAAGGCGATGCACGCGCTGCCTATCTCGCGGCCGCCCGCAGCACCACATGGAATCGGATGCGCACGCTGATGGAAGAAAGCCCGCAGGGTGCCGGCAGTTATGATCGCCTGATCGAGCTGTTCTACGATCCCACATTGGATTGATCCCCGCTGACGACTGCGCCGCTCGGCATGCCAGACTTGGTGTGTCGGGCGGACTCCTGCTGAAGGCATGCCATGATTGGGATCGCACGCACCCTTTACGACGGATTGGTCAATCTGCTGGCACTCATCGCAGCCGCCATGCTGGTTTGGTTGATGGTGTCGGTGGTCGTGTCTGTCGGCATGCGCAATGCCGGCCTTCAACCCTTAGCCTGGCTTTTCACCTCTGCAGAGTACGCGCTGCTCTACATGACTATGCTCGGCGCCCCGTGGCTGGTGCGCGAAAAGGGCCATGTGCACATCGAACTTGTCACTGCTGTTCTGCCGCCCAACCTGCGTCGCCTTCTGAGCCGCCTGATCGCTGGCGCCTGTGTTCTGGTGTGCGTGATCCTTGCGTGGAAGGGCGTTGATCTGGTCGCCACCAACCTGGAGCGCAACGATTTCGACGTCCGCGCCTACTTCTATCCGCGCTGGCTGCTCACCATCGTTTTTCCGACGGCCTTTGGGTTGATGGCGATTGAGTTCGCCCGCTTCACCTTTGGCCGCGAGATACTGCATTCCGGCGAAGCAGGCATTCATGACTGACCGATATTCCCGCCAACGGATCCCATCGATGGCGGTGGCCTGATGGAGTGGTACGAAGCGCTCGTCCTCCTGCTGGGCATCATCGTCGTGCTTATGGCGCTCGGCATGCCTATCGCGCTGGCGTTCTTGGCCACTAACATCGTCGGCGCTTGGATTTTCATGGGCGGTGAGCGCGGCGTTTCACTGCTGCTGAATAACGGCCTCGGGGCTCTCACCAAGTTCGCCTTGGTGCCCATCCCGCTGTTTCTCTTGATGGGGGAGATTTTCTTCCACACCGGGCTCGGCAAGCGCATGTTCAACGCCATCGACAAGCTCTTAGGCCGTGTACCGGGCCGACTGAGTTACGTCACCGTGTTAGGCGGCACTGGCTTCTCGACGCTGTCGGGTTCATCGATGGGATCCACCGCGCTCCTTGGCTCCTTGATGGTGCCGGAGATGACTCAGCGCGGCTACAAGAAGAAGATGTCGATCGGCCCGATTTTGGGCACTGGTGGTCTTGCGATCATCATTCCGCCCTCGGCGCTGGCGGTTCTGCTGGCAACGCTCGCACAGATCGATGTTGCGGGCCTTCTGATTGCCGGGGTGATCCCGGGCCTCATCCTAGCGGGCCTCTATCTCCTCACCATCTTCATGATGACGAAGGCAGACCCCGAAGCGGCTCCCGCCTATGAGGTGGAGCACCGAACCATCGGCCAGAAGCTGGGTCTGTTCGTGACAGACGTCGTGCCGATGGTCGGCCTGATGGTGGTCATCGTCATTATGATGATTGCTGGTGTCGTCACGCCATCAGAAGCAGCCGCTTTTGGTGCTCTTGGCGTCATCATTTTGTCGGTCGTCTTCCGGTGCTTTTCCTGGGACGCGATGAAACGGTCGGTCAAAGGGGCGCTGCGCGTTACTTTGATGGCCTATCTCATCGTGTTCGGGTCGGCGACTTTCTCGCAGATTTTGGCCTTTTCCGGTGCGTCACGCGGCCTCATTACCTGGGCTACGGGCTTCGATGTCGATCCACTCATCATGCTGATGGTGATGTTCGGCGTGCTTCTCGTGCTCGGCATGTTCATGGAGCAGATTTCGATCATGCTTCTGACGGTGCCGATCTTTTTCCCGTTGGCCGCGAGCCTTGGCTTCGAGCCGATCTGGTTTGCGCTGATCATGCTTTTGGCCTTGGAAATCAGTTTCACCACACCGCCGTTCGGTCTTTTGCTCTTTGTGATGAAGGGCGTCTCGCCACCCGATACGACCATGCGCGAGATCTATCTCGCTGCGATCCCTTTCATCTTCTGCTCGCTTCTCCTTGTGGCTCTTTTGATTGCCTTCCCACCACTCGCGCTTTGGCTTCCTTCACTGGGTTAGCGTTTCCGACAACTGGTCAAGCGCCGTGGATCCTTTAGGTTAGACGGCGGATCAAACGGAGAATCTGCAGATCGGATGACAGCTGGTTAAGAATGGAACTTCGGAAAGCGCTAACGGTCTGCATATCGGACTATTCACAAACGGCCATTTGATCCCGTGAGTCAGCCATTGGTCAGCATCACACTCGAACGTCAGCTTTTACTCGCCGCCGCTGCCAGCCATCCCACAAAGCCCAACACTCCAAGGCGGTTCATCGCACCGCCCATAGTTACAGGACCCGTCATGGTTCCCAACTGGTAAAGCGTCAGTTAAGCTGATTTGAGGGCGGCAAAGTTCGCGGCGATGCGCTGCTGCAGATAGTCATGCGCGGTGATTGGATCGTACCGACCGCCGGGCCCTGCGACAACAGCATCCTTGTTGGCCTGACAGAAGAACGGCAGGGAATAGCGCGGCCCAAGATACTCGTCTTCGCAGGGCATCCGCACCCTGTGCAACGTCGATTGAAGCTGGTCATCGCTCCACCGCATCAGCATGTCGCCGATGTTGCAGGTCACAACACCTGGCAGCGGCTCCACATCCGTCCAACCCAGTTCGCCATCGGCTTCCTTGCCGGGGCAAAGCTGCAAGCCACCTTGGCCGACGCACTGATGGAGTAGCGTCAAGCAGTCATAGTCTGTGTGGGCACCTGCACGCCAACCCTTGAAATCATCGGGCTTGGCATCATTCATCGGCAGATAGTGGATCAGCCTCAACGTGCTTTGATACTCTGGTGACAACGGATTATGGCATTCTGTGAAAAAGTCTGCTGGAAATCCAAGCTTCATGGCAAAGCAAGACAAGACCCGCATGCCAAGTTCCCAATTTGCCCGCTCGAAAAGCAGCATTGTGGCTTTAAAACCAGCAAGCTCCTCGCCCGTTGGCCACAGGCCTTGCATGCGCGGGAGCGTGATCTGGTAGCTTTCTTTGTTGTCGGCGGTGCCGGTGGAAGGGCGAACTTGCTCGCGATACTCCCAGCCAGCATTTGTGCCTTTTGCCATCTGGAAGCCGGCTTTTGTCTCCATCGATAGGTCGAAAAAGCGCTCCGTCATATCAAAGGCATGATCGATCATTTCTTGCGCAAGCCCATGATTTATCAACTGAAAGAAGCCAACCTGCGTTGCAGCCTCCCAGAGTTGATCGGCGATCTCTTCCTTGCGCGCCTCAAAGTTGCTCAGGTCGATGCGAGGCACCTCGCGCTCGACATTGACGCCCATGCCGCCGAAGCCCTTCTCCTTTTGCAGCTCCACAAGCGGCGTTTCTGTTATGACGGTTTGGCTCATCAGCTTGCTCCTGCCTTCGTTTTCAGCCGTTGTTTTGGCTTTTGATTGATACAATGCAAGTTAAAGGCCAGTGGGCCACGCGCGTTCGGCACTTGCTTTGAACTCCAAGCACAAGCAACCGAAGGGAAGCGAGGTCTTCTCCTCACCCTTCACCCATCGCCTTGGACGACCGATAGGGGGCCTTGCGCGTATCGGGCGAAACGCTTATGTGCCCGCCCAAGCGCAGGGCAACCTGGCGTTTCTCATTTGAAATTCCCCAAGCCGACATACCCTTTGAGGTTATGCTCTCGGCCTAACTCACTTAAGGATGAGCCACCCATGGCGAAAGAGAAGTTTGAGCGTAACAAGCCGCATGTAAATGTTGGCACGATTGGTCATGTTGACCATGGCAAGACGACGCTGACGGCGGCGATTACGAAGTATTTTGGTGATTTCAAAGCGTATGACGAGATTGACGGTGCGCCTGAAGAGCGTGCGCGTGGTATCACGATCTCAACCGCGCACGTGGAGTATGAGACCGACAACCGCCACTACGCTCATGTCGATTGCCCGGGCCATGCGGACTATGTGAAGAACATGATCACCGGTGCGGCGCAGATGGATGGTGCTATTCTGGTGTGCTCAGCTGCTGACGGCCCGATGCCGCAGACCCGTGAGCACATCCTGCTTGCCCGACAGGTTGGTGTACCGGCGCTTGTGGTGTTCATGAACAAGGTCGACCAGGTGGATGACGAGGAGCTTTTGGAGCTCGTCGAAATGGAAATCCGTGAGCTGCTCTCATCGTATGAGTTCCCAGGCGATGATATTCCAATCGTTGCAGGTTCGGCTCTTGCCGCGCTGGAAGGCAAGACGCCAGAGATCGGTGAGACCAAGATCCGTGAGCTAATGGCCCATGTGGATGATTACATCCCGCAGCCAGAGCGTCCGGTTGACCAGCCGTTCCTGATGCCGATCGAAGATGTGTTCTCGATCTCCGGTCGCGGTACCGTTGTGACGGGCCGTGTGGAGCGAGGCATCATCAAGGTCGGTGAAGAGATCGAGATCGTTGGTATCCGCGACACGCAGAAGACGACCTGCACGGGCGTTGAGATGTTCCGCAAGCTCCTCGATCAGGGTGAAGCTGGCGACAACATTGGCGCGCTGCTTCGCGGTGTTGGCCGTGAAGATGTTGAGCGTGGCCAGATCCTGTGTAAGCCAGGCTCAGTGACCCCGCACACCAAGTTCGTGGCTGAGGCGTACATCCTCACCAAAGAAGAAGGTGGCCGTCATACGCCATTCTTCACCAACTACCGTCCGCAGTTCTACTTCCGCACGACCGATGTGACGGGCGTTGTGACGCTCAACGACGGCACGGAGATGGTGATGCCGGGCGACAATGTTGAGATCAACGTTGATCTCATCGTGCCCATCGCCATGGAAGAAAAGCTGCGCTTTGCTATCCGCGAAGGCGGCAGAACCGTTGGCGCAGGCGTCGTAAGTAAGATTGTAGAATAGCATTGAACGCGAGCGCGCTGTCGGACCATTGATGGCGCGCTTTTTTATGAACGCAAGACGGCAAACACCCGTCTGATGAGAGAAGTTAGGCAGAAGGTTCGGCCATGAACGGACAGAACATTCGCATTCGGTTGAAGGCGTTCGACCACCGTGTCCTTGACACGTCGACGGTTGAAATCGTCTCCACCGCCAAGCGAACAGGCGCTCAGGTACGTGGTCCTATCCCGTTGCCCACGCGCATCGAGAAATTCACGGTCAACCGTTCGCCGCATATCGACAAGAAGAGCCGCGAGCAGTTCGAGATCCGCACGCACAAGCGTCTTCTCGATATCATCGACCCGACACCTCAAACGGTGGATGCGTTGATGAAGCTCGACCTTTCGGCGGGCGTTGATGTGGAGATCAAGCTCGGCGGCTAGAGTTGGCTGAGGCTTGGAGACAAGTGGCAAGTACAGCGCCCTGTGCGCGTATGAGCTGGAAGAGCGCGGTAAGCGCAAGTGAGAAGGACAAGACCCATGCGGTCAGGACTTATCGCACAGAAAGTCGGGATGACACGGATCTTCGCTGAAGATGGTCGTCATGTGCCGGTCACCGTTTTGAAGATCGACAACTGCCAGGTCGTTGGTCACCGGACGGTTGAGAAGAATGGCTATACCGCCATTCAGCTTGGCAGTGGCTTTGCGAAGGTAAAAAATGCAACCAAGGCCGAGCGCGGTCAGTTTGCCAAGGCAAATGTCGAACCCAAGCGCAAGGTGGTTGAGTTCCGTGTGTCGGAAGACAACCTGATCGATGTTGGCGCTGAAATGACCGCTGACCACTTCATTGCGGGTCAGTATGTCGATGTTGCAGGCACATCGATTGGTAAAGGTTTTGCGGGCGACATGAAGCGACATAATTTTGGCGGTTTGCGTGCCTCGCACGGTGTTTCAATTTCGCATCGCGCGCACGGTTCAACTGGTCAGTGTCAGGACCCAGGCAAGGTTTTCAAAGGTAAGAAGATGGCTGGTCAGATGGGGAACACGCGTGTCACCACGCAGAACCTCAAAGTCGTCAAGACCGACCCGGAACGCGGCCTTATCATGGTTCAAGGCTCGGTGCCTGGTGCAAAGGGTGGGTGGATCATGGTGCGCGATGCAGTGAAGCGTGATCTTCCAGACGGCGTGCCAACACCAGGTGCTTTCAAGGCAGCTGCGGCATCAGAAGCGCCCGCTCAAGTTGAGGAGACGGCGTAATGGAACTTACCCTCACCAAATTTGATGGCGCTGACGCCGGTAAGGTATCTGTATCCGACGACGTTTTCGGGCTGGAACCGCGCGCAGACATCCTTCAACGTATGGTCCGCTATCAGCTTGCCAAACGCCAAGCTGGTACACACAAAACAAAGAACCGTTCTGAGATTTCTCGCACCGGGACAAAGTTTGGTCGCCAAAAAGGCGGCGGTCGTGCGCGTCACGGTTCGCGTCGTTCTGGTATCTTTGTCGGTGGCGGCAAGTCGCACGGCCCAGTGGTTCGAAGCCATGCGCATGACCTGCCCAAGAAGGTTCGCGCCCTGGCTCTGCGTCACGCGCTTTCATCGAAGGCGAAAGCAGAGAATCTTATCATTGTCGACGGGTTTGACGGTGTCGAAGCCAAGACAAAAGCTGTTGCTGGTGTTCTGGGTAAACGAGGCCTGACGAACGCGCTGTTTATTGACGGGGCGGCAGTGCATGAGGGCTTTGCGAAAGCTGCCCGCAACGTGCCCAACGTGGATGTGCTGCCGGTGCAAGGCATCAATGTTTACGATATCCTGCGCCGTGACACGCTCGTGTTGACGAAGGATGCCGTCGATGCGCTGGAGGCGCGTTTTAAATGAGCAATCCAAAGCATTACGACGTGATCGTCTCACCGATCATTACAGAAAAATCGACGATGGCATCCGAGAACGGCCAGGTTATGTTCAACGTCGCTCCAACCGCAACCAAGCCTGAGATCAAGGCGGCTGTGGAAGCGCTGTTCTCGGTTAAGGTGAAAGCGGTCAACACGCTCGTGCGCAAGGGCAAGGTGAAGCGGTTCCGCGGCATGCTCGGCAAACAGTCAGACGTTAAGAAGGCAATCGTGACGCTTGAGGACGGTCAGTCCATCGACGTGACGACGGGCCTTTAAGTGTGTGCGGGATTTGAGGAACTAAAACCATGGCATTGAAGACATTCAATCCAACATCGCCGGGGCGCCGCCAGCTGGTCGCTGTCGACCGGTCACACCTTCATAAAGGTGGTCCGGTCAAGACGTTGACTGAAGGCTTGACGTCAAAGGGTGGCCGCAACAACACCGGTCGGGTGACCGTGCGTCGTCGTGGTGGTGGCGTGAAGCGCACCTATCGTATTATCGACTTCAAACGGCGCGCAAAGATGGATAGCCCAGGCACCGTTGAGCGTCTGGAGTACGATCCTAACCGTACCGCTTTCATCGCGCTCGTCACTTATCAGGATGGTGATCAGGCTTACATTCTCGCGCCGCAGCGTCTGTCTGTTGGTGATACTGTGATTGCTGGTGAAAAGGTCGACGTGAAGCCTGGCAATGCCATGCCACTTGCTTCTATGCCGGTTGGAACCATCATCCACAATGTGGAATTGAAGATCGGTAAGGGTGGACAGATCGCTCGTTCAGCTGGTGCTTACGCTCAGCTGGTTGGCCGCGATGGCGCGTATGCCATTGTTCGCCTTCAGTCCGGCGAGCAGCGTTTGATCCACGGTCAGTGCTTTGCATCTGTCGGCGCTGTGTCCAACCCAGATCATATGAACACGAACCTTGGTAAGGCCGGTCGTTCGCGTTGGCTTGGTCGTCGCCCGTCGGTCCGTGGTGTCGTTATGAACCCTGTTGATCACCCGCATGGTGGTGGTGAGGGTCGTACCTCCGGTGGTCGTCATCCAGTGACCCCATGGGGTAAGCCGACCAAGGGTAAGCGCACGCGCTCCAACAAGTCGACTGACAAATTCATCATTCGCTCGCGTCATCAGCGCAAGAAGAAGTAACGGAGGCCGATTTGGCTCGTTCTGTTTGGAAAGGCCCGTTTATCGACGGGTACATTTTGAAGAAGGCTGAAAAGTCTCGCGAAAGCGGTCGTAACGAAGTGATCAAGATCTGGTCACGTCGTTCAACGATCCTGCCGCAATTCGTCGGTCTGACCTTTGGTGTCTACAACGGCCAGAAGCACATTCCTGTTTCTGTGTCGGAGGACATGATCGGTCACAAGTTCGGTGAGTTTGCGCCGAGCCGTACCTATTATGGACACGCTGCCGATAAAAAGGCCAAGCGGAAGTAATCAGAGGAAGTCGTTATGGGTAAACCATCACGCGAACGCACGTTGGCAGATAATGAGGCGAAGGCGGTTGTTCGTCGTCTGCGCATCAGCCCGCAGAAGCTGAACCTCGTTGCCTCGATGATCCGCGGCAAGAAGGTCGATAAGGCGCTGGCTGATCTGACTTTTTCTCGCAAGCGCATCGCTGGCGACGTTAAAAAGGCTCTCGAGTCTGCAGTGGCGAACGCCGAGAACAATCACGACCTGGATGTCGACAATTTGGTTGTCGCGCAAGCGTTCGTTGGCAAAGCACTGGTTATGAAGCGCTGGCAACCCCGTGCTCGCGGCCGCGTTGGTCGAATCCAGAAGCCATTCTCGAACCTCACCATCATTGTTCGCGAAGTTGAGGAGGCCGCTTAATGGGCCAGAAAGTTATCCCCACGGGCCTTCGCCTTGGCATCAATCAGACGTGGAACTCCCGCTGGTTCGCTGACGACAATTACGCGAAGCTGCTTCATGAAGACTTGCAGATCCGCAAGTTCATCACTGAGAAACTCCCAACTTTCGTCAAGAAAGAAGGCGAGCGCAGCCGTGGTGGCGCCGATCCGGCAATCTCAAAGATCGTGATTGAGCGTCCGCTGAAAAAGTGCCGCATCTCCATTCACACCGCGCGTCCTGGTTTTATCATCGGGCCGAAGGGTGAGAATATCGAGCGCTTACGTCGCGCAATCTCAGGGATGACGGACTCTGAAGTGCACCTCAATATTGTTGAGGTTCGCAAACCCGATACCGATGCGACCTTGGTCGCTCAGTCGATCGCCTCTCAGCTTGAGCGTCGTGTAGCCTTCCGCCGCGCCATGAAACGCGCTGTTCAGAACGCAATGAAGGCAGGTGCTCTTGGTATCCGGATCAACTCCGGTGGTCGTCTTGGCGGCGCTGAGATTGCCCGCGTCGAGTGGTATCGTGAAGGCCAGGTGCCTCTACACACACTGCGTGCGGATGTCGATTACGGCACCGCAGAAGCGAAGACCGCATACGGGATCATTGGTATCAAGGTGTGGATCTACAAAGGCGAGATCATGGAGCATGATCCGCTGGCATCTGAAAAACGCGCCATGGAAGCCTCCGGAGGTGGTGGTGGTGGTCGCCGTCGCGACTAACACTCCAACGACCTCCTAAAACTGCCCTGCGCGACGTTCTTTGTTGCGCATGGCTATGGGTCTCGATACGGACCTGACAACAGAAGATATGTTTCGCGTCCGTACGCTCACCGTCTTGGCTGACTTACGGAGACCGGACATGAACAACAGGAACAAAAGCTATGCTTCAACCGAAACGCACGAAGTTTCGCAAACAGCATAAAGGCCGGATTAAAGGCGACGCGAAGGGCGGCACAACGCTTAACTTTGGGTCGTTCGGTCTGAAGGCGCAAGAGCCTGAACGTGTCACAGCACGTCAGATCGAAGCTGCTCGACGCGCCATGACACGTCACATGAAGCGTGCAGGCCGTGTGTGGATCCGCATCTTCCCCGATGTACCGGTCACAAAGAAGCCGACCGAAGTGCGCATGGGTAAGGGTAAGGGCTCGGTTGAGTACTGGGCCTGCAAGGTAAAACCTGGCCGTGTGATGTTTGAGATTGATGGAGTCTCTGAGGACGTGGCACGCGAAGCACTGCGTCTGGCCGCGATGAAGCTTCCCGTCAAAACGCGCTTCGTGCAGCGTATTTCTGAGTAGAGCGGGAGAGATAGACCGATGAAAGCTCAAGACGCTCACATTATGACCGCTGATCAGCTGACCGACGAACTGGTCAAGCTGAAGAAAGAGCAGTTTAACCTGCGCTTTCAGCGTGCCACCGGGCAGCTCGAAAACACCGCGCGTTTCCGTCAGGTTCGCCGGGATATCGCCCGTATCAACACAGTGCTGACCGCCAAGCGGCGTGAAGCTGCGAGCGCGTCCTAAGCGCTGTTCGTCACGAAGAAAGAGAAGCAAAGATGCCAAAACGCGTTCTGCAAGGCACGGTGGTGAGCGACAAAACAGACCAGACGGTAACCGTTCTGGTAGAGCGCCGCTTTACTCATCCGCTTTTGAAAAAGACCGTGCGCCGGACAAAAAAGTACCATGCGCACGACGCTGAAAACTCGTTCAAGACGGGTGATCGGGTGATCATCGAAGAATGTCGCCCCCTGTCCAAGACAAAGAATTTTCTGGTTCTCGCTGACGAGTCCCGGGCGCTCATGGCGTCCAACGGGTAGTTAGCATCCGACGTTTGTAAGAAAGGCATAAAGCCATGATCCAGATGCAAACAAACCTCGATGTCGCCGACAATTCGGGCGCGCGTCGTGTTATGTGCATCAAGGTTTTGGGCGGCTCCAAGCGCAAATATGCGGGCGTGGGCGACATCATCGTCGTCTCTGTGAAGGAAGCCATCCCCCGGGGCCGTGTGAAGAAGGGCGACGTGATGAAAGCCGTCGTCGTGCGCACCGCGAAAGACATCCGTCGTCCAGACGGTTCGGTGATCCGATTTGACCGCAATGCTGCTGTTTTGGTCAATAACAGCAAAGAGCCGATTGGCACGCGTATCTTCGGGCCAGTACCGCGTGAGTTACGTGCCAAGAAGCACATGAAGATCATCTCGCTTGCACCGGAGGTGCTGTAACGATGTCTGCTAAGATTAAAAAGGGCGACACCGTTGTTGTTCTGGCTGGCCGCGACAAAGGTCGTTCTGGTCAGGTGATGCAGGTGATCCCGAAAGAGAACCGCGCTTTGGTCCAAGGTGTGAACTTGGTGAAGAAGCACCAGCGTGCAGCGCCTGGTAAAGAGGCCGGTATTATCTCCAAAGAAGCACCTATTCAGCTGTCCAACGTCGCGTTGCGCGATCCCAAAGATGGCAAGCCGACACGGGTGAGTTTCCAAATCAAAGACGATGGCACGAAAGTGCGCGTCGCCAGCCGTTCGGGAGAAGCAATCGATGGCTGATGCACAGTACACTCCGCGTATGAAAACGCTTTATCAGGATCAGATACGCGCCAAGTTGCAGGAGGAGTTCTCCTATAAGAACCCTATGCAGTTGCCGGCGCTTGATAAGATCGTACTCAACATGGGTATCGGCGAAGCGGTTGGCGACACCAAAAAAGTTCGCTCGGCCGCAGAAGATTTGTCCGCGATTGCTGGCCAGAAAGCCGTTGTGACGCATGCGCGCAAGTCGATCGCCGGCTTTAAAGTGCGTGAGCAAATGCCGCTCGGTGCCAAGGTGACGCTGCGCAAAACACGCATGTACGAGTTTGTTGACCGCTTGGTGACGATCGCTCTTCCTCGGGTTCGCGACTTCCGCGGGCTTAATCCGAAGAGCTTTGATGGCAATGGCAACTACGCCATGGGCATCAAAGAGCACATCGTGTTTCCTGAGATTGACTATGACAAGGTCGATCAAATCTGGGGCTTTGATGTGATCGTCTGTACAACAGCTGACAATGACGATGAAGCGCGGGCGCTGTTGAAGCATTTCAACTTCCCGTTCCGCTCGAACTGACGCTTTTCACAAGGATAGATGACAGATGGCTAAAAAAAGCGCCGTTGAAAAGAATAAGCGTCGTCGCAAGCTGGTGGATCAGTATGCCACCAAGCGCGCCGAGCTGAACGCAATCATTCACGATAAATCCGCAAGTCCTGAAGAGCGTTTCAATGCAACGCTTAAACTTGCTCAGTTGCCCCGCAATTCGTCAAAAATTCGCGTGCGCAACCGTTGCAATGTGACAGGTCGCCCGCGCGCCTATTATCGCAAGCTTGGCATGTCGCGTATTGCGCTTCGTGAGCTTGGGCTTCTCGGCGATGTGCCGGGCCTTGTGAAATCAAGTTGGTAGGAGGGTCTTCACCATGGCGATGACAGATCCGATTGGCGATATGCTCACGCGTATTCGCAACGCGCAAATGCGCAACAAAACAAGCGTTATAGCGCCAGCCTCGAAGCTGCGTGAGCGTGTGCTTCAGGTGCTGACCGACGAGGGCTACATCCGTGGCTACTCACGCGTTGAACATGGCGCTGGCAAAGACGAGATTACTATTGAGCTAAAGTATTTTGATGGTGCTCCAGTGATCCGTCAGATCCAGCGTATCTCGAAACCAGGTCGCAGAGTTTACGCGTCGGTCCGCAACATCCCAACCGTGAACAATGGTCTTGGCGTTTCGATCTTGTCGACACCAAAGGGTGTGATGGCTGATCATCAGGCGCGTGAAGAAAATGTTGGCGGCGAGGTTTTGTGCCAGGTCTTCTAAGTCGCAAGACATAAGAAGAAACCAGCTCAGAGAAAGGAACAATCCATGTCTCGTATTGGTAAAAAACCAGTCGCCGTGCCGAGCGGCGTGACAGCGACCGTTGATGGTCAAACGGTTTCGGTGAAGGGCCCCAAGGGCGAGCTCGCCATCACGGTGGTTGACGAATGCTCCGTTGCGATGGGTGATGACGGCATAGAAGTGAGCCCTCGCGGGCAAGACAAGCGTTCCCGATCCATGTGGGGCATGTCGCGTACGCTCGTAAACAACCTCGTTGTTGGGGTGTCGGAGGGCTTTGAAAAGAAGCTTGAGTTGAATGGTGTTGGTTACCGCGCCCAAGCGCAGGGCTCCAAGCTCACGCTGGCGCTTGGTTATTCCAATGATGTGATTTACGACGTGCCCGAAGGCGTGGCGGTTGCCGTGCCCAAGCCAACAGAAATCATTTTATCAGGCATTGATAAACAGCGCGTTGGACAGGCTGCGGCAGAAATCCGCGAGTTCCGTCCGCCAGAGCCTTACAAAGGCAAAGGCATCAAATATGCCGATGAATATATCTTCCGCAAAGAAGGTAAGAACAAGTAACACCCCGCTTTGGGGCTATCTTGATCAGGCCTATATCACCCGCCCCAAACTGCTTGGGATGCGCGGTCAGGTTATCAAGAGTTTAGAAAGGCAGACACATGGCATATCAAACACCTGATGAGCGCCGCCGCGCACGGGTTCGCAAACAGCTTCGCAAAGTGGCCAATGGGCGTGCGCGCCTGTCGGTACACCGCACGGGCCGCCACATCTACGCCCAGGTCATCGATGATTTGGCAGGAACAACGATTGCTTCTGCATCCACGCTGGAAAAAGATATGCGTGGCAACCTCAAGACAGGCGCAGACACCAGCGCGGCAGCCGAGGTTGGCAAGCTTGTGGCGCAGCGCGCGAAAGAGGCAGGCATTGATGCAGTGATTTTTGACCGCGGTAGTTTCCGCTATCACGGCCGCGTTAAGGCACTGGCCGATGCTGCCCGCGAAGGTGGCCTTAATTTCTAAGCAATTTGTATCGGGCCGTTTTGACCCGATACAAACCCGGCCGCAGCCCTAGCAAGCTTTGCGAAGGCAATCGGTCGCACCGGAGGGTAGGGCAGGCATAGGGTCTTCCCGCCACTGGACACTGAAAAGGAAAATGACCATGGCAGGTCGTGAGCGCGATCGTGATCGCGAAGAGAAAAGTGAATTTGTCGACAAGCTGGTGCACATCAACCGCGTATCGAAGACGGTGAAGGGTGGTAAGCGTTTCGGTTTCGCCGCACTCGTTGTTGTTGGCGATCAAAAAGGCCGTGTAGGCTTTGGCCATGGTAAGGCACGAGAAGTGCCTGAAGCGATCCGCAAGGCTACAGAATCGGCCAAACGCACGATGATCCGTGTGCCGCTTCGCGAAGGCCGCACTCTCCATCATGATGTGAAAGGTCGTCACGGTGCGGGTAAAGTGCTTCTGCGCGCTGCACCTCCAGGTACTGGTATTATTGCCGGTGGTCCGATGCGCGCCGTTTTCGAAACGCTTGGCATCCAGGACATCGTTGCTAAATCTCAGGGCACATCGAACCCCTACAACATGGTTCGTGCCACTTTTGATGCGCTTCGTGAAGAAGACAGTCCTCGTTCGGTTGCGGCACGTCGCGGCCTCAAAGTGTCTGTTCTCCAGGCACGTCGTGGCGACGCTACGGTCGAAGCGTAAGCTTGGGTGTAAGGAGTTAGCACTATGGCACAGGCCAAAACCGTTACTGTTGAACAGATTGGTAGCCCAATTGGTCGCCAGCCTGATCAACGCGCCACGTTGATCGGACTTGGGCTCAACAAGCTTCACCGGAAGAAAACCCTTGAAGATACCCCCGCTGTGCGCGGCATGATCCAAAAGGTGCATCATCTCGTTCGCGTTGTGGACGAGAGCTAAAATCGTCGACTGCCTCTAAGGTCGTGCTGATGAAACGTCGAGAAGCGAGCGGGTAGGGCAGGTATCCTCCCGCGCAAGTGGAGACAAAAGACATGAAACTCAACGAACTCTCGCCCCGTGCGGGCTCTGCAAAATCCAAGAAACGCGTTGGCCGTGGTATCGGCTCAGGCAAAGGCAAGACCTCTGGTCGTGGTGTCAAAGGCCAAAAATCACGCTCCGGTGTTGCTATCAAAGGGTTTGAGGGTGGTCAGATGCCAATGTACCGGCGTCTTCCCAAGCGCGGTTTCAACAACATCTTTGCCAAAGAGTTTTCTGAGGTAAATGTTGGTCGCCTTCAGCAAGCGGTTGACGCAGGCAAGCTCGACGCCAAAACTCCGGTCGATGCTGCTGCGCTGGTCGCAAGCGGGATCATTACCAAGCTGGCCAAAGATGGTGTTCGTCTCCTGGGTAACGGCGAGTTGAAAGCCTCGTTGCAGATTTTCGTTGCTGGTGCCTCAAAAGGCGCGGTCGCAGCGGTTGAAAAGGCTGGCGGAAACGTCCAAATCGAACAGACCAAAGCGACTGGCGGGACAGCGCAGTAACCTGCTGGGATTAGGTCTGGATTTCGGTATCATGTCTCTTGCCTGTCTTTGGGCATTCAGACAAACGAGCTGGTTTGCACCGATGGACTTTGCAAGGATCGATTTTGAATGGCGTCAGCAGCTGAGCAGCTAGCTTCCAACTTTTCCTTCAAGACCTTCGCGAAGGCTGAAGATCTTAAAAAGCGCATCTGGTTCACACTGGGTGCACTTCTTGTGTACCGCTTGGGTACCTACATCCCTATGCCAGGGATCGAGCCTGAAGCGTTTGCAGCAGCTTTTGATCAAGCAGCTCAAGGTGTCGTTGGTCTCTTCAATATGTTCACCGGCGGCGCTGTACAGCGCATGGCTGTGTTCGCGCTTGGCATCATGCCTTACATCACGGCGTCCATCATCATTCAGCTGATGACGACTGTCTCGCCGAAGTTGGAACAGCTTAAGAAAGAGGGTGAGCAAGGCCGTAAGGTCATCAATCAATACACCCGCTATGGAACAGTGGTGTTGGCGGCGATCCAATCATACGGCATCGCTGTTGGCTTGGAGGCGTCTGGCACGATTGTGACCGATCCAGGCTGGTTCTTCCGCCTGACGACGGTCATCACGCTTGTTGGCGGCACTATGTTCCTAATGTGGCTCGGCGAACAGATCACGGCGCGTGGCGTTAGCAACGGCATCTCGCTTATCATCTTCGCTGGGATTGTGGCTGAACTGCCGCGGGCCCTGGCTCAGACGCTCGAACTTGGACGTCAGGGTGCGATTGGCACTGGTATCATTCTCACAGTGATCGTTCTGGCGGTCGTGGTGATCGCGTTCATCGTCTTCGTGGAACGCGCTCAACGTCGTTTGTTGATTCAGTATCCCAAACGCCAGGTTGGCAACCGCATGACGCAGGGCGAGAGTTCGCACTTGCCACTCAAGCTGAACACCGCGGGTGTGATCCCACCAATCTTCGCCTCGTCCTTGCTGCTTCTGCCAGCGACGCTCGCAGGCTTTTCCGATGGAACTCAAGCGACAGGATGGATCGCCACACTGACAGCGCTGCTCGGCCATGGCCAGCCAGCCTATATGCTTCTCTACGCAGCCGGTATTATCTTTTTCGCGTTCTTCTATACGGCCATTGTCTTCAATCCGGCCGACACGGCTGACAATCTTCGCAAGCATGGCGGCTTTATTCCAGGCATTCGTCCAGGAGAACGGACAGCGAGTTATATTGACTTCGTTCTAACCCGTATCACTGTTGCGGGTGCAGCTTACCTGACGATTGTCTGCCTTATACCCGAATTTCTCATTTCCTATTCAGGCGTTCCCTTTTACTTCGGAGGCACATCGCTTCTCATTGTGGTGTCTGTAACGATGGACACCGTGCAGCAGGTGCAAGGTCACCTTCTCGCGCATCAATATGAGGGGTTGGTGAAAAAAGCGAAGTTGCGGGGGAAGCGTAGATGAAATTGATCCTTCTGGGTCCGCCAGGAGCTGGCAAAGGGACCCAGGCCGGTCGGTTGGTGGAAGCCCATGGCATTCCTCAACTTTCGACTGGTGATATGTTGCGTGCAGCTGTTGCTGCGGGGACGGAGACAGGTCTTAAGGCCAAGGCGATCATGGAGGCTGGCGAGCTTGTTTCCGATGCTATCGTCAATCAGATCGTGTCAGATCGGATTTCCCAGCCAGACTGCACAAAGGGTTTTATCCTTGATGGATACCCAAGGACGCTGCCGCAGGCAGACGCTCTTGGAGCGGTCTTAGCCGAGAAGGGTTTCCCGCTCGATGTGGTCATCGAACTGATTGTGGATGATCGTGCGCTTGTGGGACGGATCGTTAAACGCGCTGAAGCCGCCGCTGCCGCGGGTCAACCTGTTCGCAAAGATGACAACCCCGACGTGTTCGATGAACGGCTACGCGCTTACTATAAGAGCACAGCGCCACTGACGGGCTACTATTATGCCAAAGGCATGCTCAAGACAGTGGATGGCATGGCCTCCATTGATGAGGTAACGAGCGAAATTGGGAGCGTTCTGTCGTCCCTCTAACCTACCATTTTGAATGATCTGCGCAGCAGAAGAGATAAACTCGCGTTGGTGCTTGACATTGTCAGATTCACCGATTACGCGACATCATCTTCTGGAAGAATGGGATGTTAACCGTCGCCAAATTCAAGGCGGGCGGGTGTTCTGTTTGTCCAGATTGTCCCGCAAGGGCCGGCCTCCACCGGACGCGGGAACCTCATATGGTGCCACCTTATTGGTGACCCTCTTTGTTATGGAGAAAGACGATGGCCCGCATTGCAGGCGTGAATATCCCTACGAACAAGCGCGTCGTCATTGCGCTTCAGTACATCCACGGCATTGGTGCTGCGAAAGCAGGTGAAATTGTTCAGAAGGTCAACATTGAAGCGTCACGGCGTGTCAATGAACTTTCAGATGCCGAAGTGATCCAAATCCGAGAAACCATTGACCGGGATTATATGGTTGAAGGTGACCTACGTCGCCAGGTATCGATGAACATCAAACGGCTCATGGATCTGGGATGCTATCGTGGACTGCGGCACCGCCGTGGTCTGCCGGTTCGTGGTCAGCGCACGCACACCAACGCGCGCACGCGCAAAGGGCCCGCCAAGGCAATTGCTGGCAAGAAAAAGTAGGCATATGCGAGGTGGCTCGTCATGCTTGGCGTCCCTCGTTTTCGGTGGAGTTGACCGGTGGCTGTTGGCCTCACGATCAACAATGAGATCGATTTAAAGGACTAAAATGGCAAAAGAAGCTACACGCGTTCGCCGCCGCGAACGTAAAAATATCACGTCGGGCGTCGCCCACGTGCGCTCATCGTTCAACAATACGATGATCACCATCACCGATGTGCAAGGCAATGCGATCTCTTGGTCGTCCTGCGGCGCTATGGGCTTCAAAGGCTCACGGAAATCAACGCCTTATGCGGCCCAGGTTGCTGCGGAAGATGCCGCCAAGAAAGCCTCAGAGCACGGCGTTAAAACTCTTGAAGTTGAAGTTTCAGGCCCTGGGTCGGGCCGGGAATCGGCTCTTCGCGCGCTTCAGGCAGCTGGGTTCACCATCACCTCCATCCGCGACGTGACACCGATCCCGCATAATGGGTGTCGCCCGCCAAAACGCCGTCGCGTTTAGGCGTTGGATCTCCGTTTCTTTGGTGCTGTGGCTCAGCCTCTCGCATTAAAGTTCTTTTTTGAGCGGCACACACGAACACACATCGTTCGCCACGGTGCCCGTACAAAACCCCAGAGGGTGTCCTTATGATCCAGAAAAACTGGCAAAACCTGATCAAACCAAGCAAACTGGAGATCAAATCCAGCGAAGATGGTCGGATTGCTCAGGTCATTGCTGAACCGCTGGAGCGTGGCTACGGCCTGACGCTTGGCAACGCCCTGCGCCGTATCCTCCTATCTTCCATCCAAGGTGCATCCGTGACCGGTATGCAGATTGATGGCGTGCTGCACGAGTTCTCGTCTATTCCTGGCGTTCGTGAGGATGTGACGGACATTGTTTTGAACGTGAAAGAAATCGCGCTTCGCATGGAAGGCGAGGGACCAAAGCGCATGGTCGTGCGCAAGCAGGGCCCAGGGATCGTGACAGCTGGCGACATTCAGACAGTCGGTGACGTTGAGATCCTCAACCCAGACCATGTTCTGTGCACGCTTGATGAAGATTCTGAAGTTCGTATCGAGTTCACTGTCGATACCGGCAAGGGTTATGTCGAAGCCGAGCGCAATCGACCCGATGATGCTCCGATTGGCTTGGTGCCAGTCGACTCGCTGTTTTCGCCGGTAAAGCGTGTTGCCTACAAAGTAGAAAACACACGCGAAGGCCAGATCCTGGACTATGACAAGCTGACGCTGGATATCGAAACAAACGGTGCCGTCGCAGCCGACGATGCGGTTGCATACGCTGCGCGCATTCTCCAAGACCAGCTTCAGATTTTCGTGAACTTTGAAGAGCCTGAGAAAGAGCAAGTCGAAGAAGAACTGCCCGACTTCCCGTTCTCGCCAGAGCTTCTCAAGAAGGTGGATGAGCTTGAACTGTCGGTTCGTTCAGCCAACTGCCTGAAGAACGATAATATTGTATACATCGGCGATCTCATTCAGAAGACCGAAGCGGAAATGCTACGCACACCAAATTTTGGACGTAAATCTCTCAATGAAATCAAAGAGGTACTTGCGTCCATGGGGCTTCATCTTGGGATGGATGTGCCGAACTGGCCGCCAGAGAATATTGACGAGCTCTCAAAACGCTACGAGGACCATCAGGTCTAAACCCGGTAGCGCTTGAGGCAAGTGAGAGCGAAGAACAGTAAACGTGTCGATCTAGATATCGGCAAAGTGTGAGAGGAGAGGGCCATGCGCCACGGTAAGTCAGGCCGCAAGCTCAACCGAACATCCAGTCATCGGAAGGCGATGTTTGCGAATATGGCATCATCGTTGATCCAGCATGAGCAGATCAAAACAACACTGCCCAAGGCGAAAGAGCTTAAGCCTATCGTTGACAAGTTGATTACCCTTGCAAAGCGTGGCGATCTCCATGCACGCCGTCAGGCTTTGTCCACGCTTCGCGATGAGACAGCTGTGCGCAAGCTCTTCGGCACCCTTGGTGAGCGCTACACGGATCGCCCTGGCGGTTACACGCGCGTTTTGAAAGCTGGGTTTCGGTTTGGCGACAACGCGCCAGTGGCTATCATTGAACTGGTAGACCGTGATGTGGAGGCCAAAGGTGCCGCCGATCGTGAACGTCTTGAGCGTGAGGAAGAGCAAGAAGAAGCAGCATAAGCTGACTTGCTCTTATCGTAAGAATACAAAAAGGCGGCCTTGGAGCCGCCTTTCTTTTTGCCTATGTGTTGCCGCCCAGCGGACAGCGCGTCATACCCGTGGCACTCCACATTTTTTCGAGCCTGCAAAATGGACCAAAGGTACACCCTGAAACACCCGCTAGGGCGGTCATGTTATCGGTTCCCCGGTCGAGAATCTCTTTTGGGTTTGGTTGTCACTGCCATCCTAGCAAGCGTCGTTTGGAGTGGCGTGTGGGTCACGCCGTCGTTGGCGCAGGACAACAAGCCTGGCCTGATCGAAAGGCTGTTTGAGCGCGGTGAGAGATCGCCTCAGTCTTCACCACCGGACTCTTTGGCTGCATCAGATGGCAGACCTTTGGAGCGTATAACACCGCTTTCTGAGGCTGACCTGCAGCTCTCATTCGCGCCAGTCGTCGATATCGCAGCGCCCGCAGTCGTCAATATTTTCGCAACCCGCATGCAGGAGGTGCGCGATCCGTTCGCACGGATGGACCCGTTCTTTCGCCGTTTTTTCGGTGAGCAAATGCCGCAGCCTCGCCAGCGCATGGCCTCGTCACTTGGGTCAGGTGTTATTGTGGATGAGACAGGTCTCATCATCACCAATAATCACGTTATCCAACGCGCCACGGACATTCGCATCGCTTTGGCAGACAGGCGCGAGTACGCCGCCGACATTTTAATTCGCGATGAACGGACCGACCTTGCTATCCTCCAGGTTCGAGATCTCGATGAAACGTTGCCAGCGCTCACCATCGGTCTATCAGATGAATTGCTGGTGGGCGACGTTGTCCTTGCGATTGGCAATCCATTTGGCGTTGGCCAAACGGTGACGCAGGGTATCGTGTCTGCCCTCGCGCGCTCGCAGGTGGGCATTACGGATTTTCAGTCCTTTATTCAGACTGACGCAGCAATCAACCCTGGCAACTCTGGCGGCGCTCTTGTGGATATGTCCGGGCGGCTCGTGGGCATCAACACGGCGATCTTCTCGCGCTCTGGTGGTTCAAACGGTGTCGGCTTTGCCATCCCCACGGAAATGGCTTCGCTGGTCTTGGCGCAGGCAATTGCCGGATCAAGCTTTGTGGCACGACCTTATCTTGGCGCGGAAGTTCAGGAGGTGACACAGGCGATTGCACAAAGCCTTGGCATGCGCCGGCCATCGGGTGTTTTGGTGGCAGACTTGGTACCAAACGGCCCAGCGGCCGAAGCTGGTTTGCAACGCGGCGATGTTGTTACCTCTATTGATGGCATTGCAATCGACCATCCCGACGCCTTTGCTTATCGGTTT
This sequence comes from Pseudomonadota bacterium, assembly GCA_039026935.1. Lineage (GTDB taxonomy): Bacteria > Pseudomonadota > Alphaproteobacteria > Rhizobiales > MH13 > MH13. The sequence continues at coordinate 59,535 of JBCCLK010000003.1, read as the reverse complement.
GCAACAAAGGGTATCGGCGGTTCGACCAGCGTTGATGTACGCCGTGGTAGCCAAACGCAAAGCCTGTCGATCGCGCTCATTGCGCCACCTGAAACCATCCCCCGGGACCTACGGCAGATTGGCGGGCGCTCGCCTTTTTCCGGTTTGGAGGTGATTAACCTGTCACCGGCAGTGGCGCAGGAATTCAATCTGGACGCGATTAAAGGCGTGATGGTTGTTGCAATTGAACGCGGGTCCATTGCCAATCAGGTGGGGTTTAGAACGGGTGACCGCTTGCTTCAGGTCAATGACCGACCCGTGGATACGACCGCTGATCTTGACGCCATCGCAGCCAGTGGCAGCGGTGGCTGGGAAATTGTCTTCGAGCGTGATGGCCGGGTGCGCTCGGCGTTCTTGCGCATGTGATCCTGCCATTTCCCATGGACGATCTTTTCCAACCACGTGCTGCTGACAAAGACGAGTTTAAGCAAGCCACCCGAGCAGAAGATGGCGCGGGGGCACCGCTGCCGGAGCAGCTTCGTCCTCAATCATTAAAGGCAGTCGTTGGGCAGGATCATCTGATTGGTGCAACAGGTAAGCTCTCGCGTATCCTTAACCACGCACAAGATGCTGGAACACTGCCCTCTCTGGTGTTGTGGGGCCCGCCGGGAACAGGCAAGACAACGCTGGCCCGTCTGGTTGCCGGTGAGTTGGGCTCGACCACCCAGTTTGTGCAGCTATCAGCGCTCACCAGTGGCGTAAAAGATCTGAAGACCGTTTTCGAGGCTGCAAGGCTAACCAAAGCGCAGGGGCGCTCAACAGTTCTCTTCGTTGATGAAATCCATCGCTTCAATAAGGCACAACTCGACAGCTTCTTGCCGGTCATGGAAGACGGCACGATTATCCTGATCGGGGCCACAACAGAGAATCCTTCCTTTGAGTTGAACGCAGCGCTCCTCTCGCGCTGCGAGGTTCTTATCCTGGAGCCACTCTCAACGGAAAGTCTCCTTCTCCTCATAGGACGAGCGCTTGATGCGCTCAGTGCAACCGGTCTTGTGAAAGCAACTGAGCTTGTGAAAAGTGATGCTCGCCGCGTCATCGCTGACCGGTCAGATGGAGATGGACGGCGCGCAATAGCGCTTACGCAGACCGTCATGGCAGGACAGGGTACCGACCCATCAGATTACACCGCAGACGCTGTAGCAAGACGTCTTGGCATGGCGCTCGCACGCTACGACAAAGACCGTGACGGCCACTACGACCTTATATCAGCACTTCACAAATCGGTGCGTGGCTCAGACCCCGATGCTGCCTTGTACTGGTTTGCGCGCATGCTTGAGGGCGGAGAGGATCCGTTGTTCCTCGCCCGCCGCCTCATCCGTATGGCAAGCGAAGACATTGGCATGGCCGACCCATCAGCGTTGCAGGCGGCCATTGCCGCGCGTGAAGCGTATCATGTTCTGGGCAGCCCTGAGGGCGAACTTGCTCTGGCGCAGGCGGTCGTTCACGTTGCAACGGCGCCAAAGTCGAATGCCGTGTACACAGCTTACAAAGATGCACGAAGACTTGCCAAAGACCATGGTTCTCTTGCCCCGCCATCAGAGATTTTGAACGCACCCACCAAGCTGATGAAACAAATCGGACGCGGTGAAGGCTATATCTACGATCATGATACGCCCGAGGCCTTTTCCGGTCAGGATTACTTTCCCCAAGAGCTTGGGCGTCATACCCTCTACGAACCGCCTGAGCGAGGATTTGAGCGCGAGCTTGTCAAGCGGCTGCGATACTGGCACGCCTTGCGGGAGGAAAAACAGGCGCATCGCATGAGCAATCAAACCATTGCAGGTTCCAAAAGAGACGAGAACGACGAGGCATGAGCGTCGCTATACTGGTCTTTGCAGGTGGTGGTGTGGGCGCAGTGGCCCGCTATGGTCTCGTCCATGCGTCTGAGACAGCTTTCGGTAACGCGTTTCCATACGGTGTTCTCACAGCCAACATCTTGGGTTCTTTCCTGATGGGCTTGCTTGTTGGTTGGTTGGCCACGCATGGCGCGGGACTTGCCAGCTTTCTCGACCTGGAAGGGCATACTGCGGCCAAGGCGGCACTTGCCACGGGTCTGCTGGGTGGGTTCACAACCTTCTCGGCGTTCTCGCTCGATGCGGTCCGTCTCTGGGAGCAAGGCAATGGCGTTGGGGCTGCCCTCTATGTAGGAGCAAGCATCATCGCCGCAATTTCAGCGCTTGTCTTTGGTCTGTTTCTGGCGCGAGGGCTCTTTTCGTGAGCGAACCACACGGCTTTGCCTCTGGTGGCGTTTCCATGCGTACCGTTGCCACAGATGAGGAGGATATGCGCCTTGATCGTTGGTTTAAGGAGCATTATCCCACGCTCGCTTTCGGGGCGTTGAACCGGCTTCTGCGCAAAGGCTCCATTCGCATCGACGGAGGGCGAGCAAAATCCAATGCGCGTCTGAAAGCTGGGCAGATCATCCGCGTTCCTCCCATGAGCCCAGACGATAACGCTTCACAGGTGGCATCAAAATCGCAGGGCCTTGCGGCTGGCGAAGATAGCGAAACCATTGACGCGCTAAAGGCCATGACCCTGTTTGAAGACGAAATGGTGGTCGTTCTCAACAAGCCCGCTGGTCTGGCCGTGCAGGGCGGGCCTGGTGTTTCGCGTCATGTTGATGGCATGCTTGATGCGATGCGCGACAGGCAGGGGCGTAGACCGCGCCTTGTTCACCGGCTCGACAAAGACACAAGTGGGGTTCTCATCGTCGCCAAGACAAAGGGCGCGGCATCGTCTCTTGCGGCGGCCTTTCGCTCCCGTGCAACAAAGAAGGTCTACTGGGCGCTCGTCCGCGGCGTCCCCAAGCCAAAGCAAGGCCGCATCTCCACGTATCTTGCCAAAGGTGGGGCTGATGAGGACCCACAGGGTCGTGAGCGCATGCGCGTGGCAGATCATGGCGATCGGGGTGCCGATCACGCCCTAACGCTCTACAATGTGTTGGAAACGGCAGGGCGAGGTCTTACCTGGATCACGCTGCGGCCTGTTACCGGTCGCACGCATCAGCTGCGCGCCCATTGTAACCATATTGGCCATCCGATCATCGGTGATCCCAAATACTTTGACGTTGAAAACTGGGAACTGCCAGGTGGGATTCAAAATCGGTTGCATCTTCATGCACGGCGGCTTCTCATCCCGCACCCGAAAGGCGGTCAAATCGATATCACGGCCCCTCTTCCAGCGCATATGGAGCAGAGTTGGAACCTGCTTGGGCTTCCGCTGACGCTGGGCGCGCAAGAACAGGACGAGGACGAAGAGGCTGCCAGTGCTGTGGTCGCAGACATGCGCAAATCACGGCGTAAGTCAGGCCCTGCAAAACTGGCACCTTCCAAGAGCCCAGCCAAGAGCCGCGCACGGGCCCGTTCGTGAGTGGGATAGACCATGAGTGAGCTTATCCTTTGGGCCGCTTTGGCGGTTCTTATCGCTCTCTTGGCGCTCGCCGTGTGGGCTGGACGACGCGGGCTCCATGCCCTAGGCGTTGTCGCTCCGGCGCGTGCTGGCTTCGAACATAACGCAGAATTGAAGGCGCTGGTGAAGGAACTTCACCGACTTAACGGTAATCTTGAGCGCTGGATTGACCGTAAAGAAGCTACAAATTCTGTAGCTGCGGGTGCAACGTCTTCCACATCCGATGCGCATAGTGACGAGATAAATGGTGAAGAAGAAAAGCGAGATGGGAGGTAATACATCGCCTTTCGATGCACTCTTCTCCGAAACGGGTCTCGATCCAAGCGAAGCTGTGCGAAAGACTGCGCGACCCGATCTTCCAAAGCGGTTTTGGAAGATCGTTTCTCTTGATCAGAGAGACGAGGGATACTTCCTGCTTTTGGATGGTCGCAGTGCCCGCACGCCAGCAGGCAACCCGCTCTACAGCGTGTCCGAATCCATCGCGAAGACGTTGCAGGCGGAGTGGGCCGATTTAGAGGACATTATTGATCCAGAACGTCTGCCAATGACGCGTCTTGTAAACGTCGCCCGCGACACAGATCCGGCAACGCGTGATGATATCTTGAACAGTGTTCGCGCGTATGCAGAGACCGATCTCCTGTGCTACCGCGCCGATGGACCACAGAGACTGGCCTATCGGCAGAACATTGTCTGGACGCCTTATCTTGATCGTCTGAAGACCCATCACAACATCAAACTGCGCCTTTCATCCGGTATAATGCCGGTTGCTCAAGATGCGGATCAGCTTGATGCGATACGTACGCTTGCGGCGTCTCGCTCCTGCAACATGGAAGTGCTGATCGCGTTGCATCTCGCAACCTCGCTTCTGGGATCCGCAGTGCTGGCTCTTGCGCTCACAGAGCCCGGTGAAGACCAATTACGCGCCAAAATCGTCTGGCAAGCAGCCAATGTGGATGAAGATTGGAATCGCGCTCAGTGGGGTGAAGACGAGGAAAGTGCCTTGCGACGGGAGGCTCGCTGGCGAGACTTTGCAGCAGCAGCCTTCGTTCTCTCCGTGTCGCGCTGCTAGCGCGAACGGCCCTTTTCATTCCAGTTCCGCGACGCTGAACCCGATAGGTCTCGTAGACCGTTTGGATGGCTAGACAGGCCACCCGGCGCTGTTAATCCCTGAAAAAGGTTCAGGTTTCGGGAAGGAAACACAAATGACAGTGCTGGACGAGTTGGAAGCGCGTCGCGCTCAGGCGCGTGCCGGTGGCGGCGAACGTCGGATTGAAAGCCAGCACAAGAAGGGAAAACTCACCGCGCGCGAGCGGCTTTCTGTTCTCCTCGATGCAGACTCCTTTGAAGAGTACGACATGTTCGTGCAACACCGCTGCGTTGACTTCGGTATGGCCGATACAAAGATATCTGGAGACGGTGTGGTCACCGGCTGGGGCACCATCAACGGGCGCGTGGTGTATGTCTTTGCCAAAGACTTCACCGTTTTTGGCGGCTCACTGTCGGAGGCGCATGCGAAGAAGATCACAAAAATTCAGGATATGGCGTTGCGTAACCGGGCTCCGATCATCGGGCTTTTCGATGCTGGCGGTGCCCGAATCCAGGAGGGCGTTGCCGCGCTTGCAGGGTATGGTGACGTCTTCCATCGCAATGTCCGCGCGTCCGGTGTCATCCCTCAAATCTCGCTGATCATGGGCCCATGCGCCGGTGGTGATGTTTACTCACCGGCCATGACGGACTTCATCTTCATGGTGCGCGATACCAGCTACATGTTCGTCACTGGTCCGGATGTTGTGAAGACCGTCACCAATGAAACGGTCACCGCCGAGGAACTGGGTGGTGCGAAGGTCCACACCACAAAATCCTCAATCGCAGATGGCGCTTTTGACAACGATATGAATGCGCTTCTGGAAGTGCGGCGATTGATGAACTTTCTACCGGCATCCAATATAGCGGCGTTGCCACAGATTCCTTGCTACGACGACATTCATGATCAAGACGAGAGTCTCGACACGCTGGTTCCCGCCAATCCCAACCAACCTTATGACATGCGCGAACTTGTGTTGAAGACACTTGATGACGGTGACTTTTACGAGCTTCAACCAAGTTTTGCTGCCAACATCATAACGGGCTTTGGACGCATTGAGGGCTCACCGGTTGGCGTTGTCGCAAATCAACCCATGGTTCTTGCTGGGGTCTTAGATTCTGACGCCAGTCGGAAGGCCGCGCGCTTTGTACGTTTCTGCGACTGTTTCAATATCCCGATCCTCACCTTTGTGGATGTCCCCGGCTTCTTGCCAGGAACCGCGCAAGAGTATGGCGGGCTTATCAAGCATGGCGCAAAACTCCTCTATGCTTTTGCGGAAGCAACGGTGCCCAAGATCACCGTCATAACGCGCAAAAGCTATGGCGGCGCATATGTGGTGATGTCCTCCAAGCACATTGGTGGAGATCTGACGTATGCATGGCCGTCCGCGGAAATCGCTGTCATGGGATCCAAAGGCGCCGCAGAAATTCTTTACCGCCATGAACTTGATAAGCCAGAGAGAGTCGCGGCCCGCATCGCAGACTATGAAGAACGGTTCGCCAACCCCTTTGTCGCGGCTGAGCGCGGTTTTATAGATGATGTTATCCTGCCACACTCAACGCGTAGGCGGGTGGCGCGCGGTTTCCGACTTTTGCGGGACAAACACGTGGATGTTCCATGGAAGAAACATGATAATATTCCACTTTAAGAAAATTAATTAAATAACAGATATAATTGAATTATTCCAATTAAGATAGGCTGGTGAATTAGATAAATTGCCAGGCTATGTCGCCCACCTAAGGCCAGAATATCAGGCATGTAAAACCGCGCTGGTGTTCGGGTTTCCTCCGCCATTTTGTCTCGGCCAGGCTTCGATCGCAGCCACGGCACAATCCACTGGCGGCCGGACGCGTAGCCTAGAAGGCTCGCTGCCATCCATGGAAACACTGGAACCCAGTCGGCTGTAATGGGTGCTCGGGTGCCCAGCCCCAGCCAGATGACCAACGGGTTATCCATGATAGGCGCGGCAACAGTGTCGTCGACAATAACAACGAACGCCGCAAGTGCTGCAGGAACAAACGGATGAAGCCGCTGCAAAGTCGCTAGAACAAGACTAGCAAATGCGATGTGGTGCAGGATGCCGAAGTAAATCGGCGCGTCAGGCAGGGCAATAAATGTAGCTGCAGACACAAGCGCAGCAGCACTGCATAGGATCGCAAAACGTCGCCAATAATGTCGTGCTTTGAAAAGAGACGCCCGGGTCATCCCTGCCGTCAACGCCGCTGAAACACCGCTGATCACGAGGAACAAGCCGGCAATAAACTGGGCTGCAAGCCGCATGGCCGCATCGCGTTCCAAAGTTGGAGTGAGGAGCTCGAAAAGAAAACCATCCCACAAAGCGTGGTAGACAATCATGGCGAGCAGCGCGAAGCCTCGTGCCCTGTCCAAAAGCACCCAGCGCATGGAGACCAGGGGCGTTCTTGCCTCTCTCGGGACGTCTCTTGCAGCCAACGCCATCACCTTTCGGTCAAGTTGCTCGACGCGATCTGACGCCGTAAGGAAGGTCGGATTTTGGTAGGGGGAAGAGCGCCTGTGTTCAATGCTATTCTGATCGCCAACCGGGGCGAAATTGCTTGTCGCGTGATCAGGAGCGCCAAGGCCTTGGGGATCAGAACGGTTGCGATCTACTCCGATGCCGATGCTGCTGCACTGCATGTGCACATGGCAGATGAAGCTGTGAACATTGGTCCGCCAGCTGCGGCGCAATCCTATCTGCTTGCCGAAAGACTTATCGAAGCCTGCAAGACGACTGGCGCCGACGCTGTGCATCCGGGCTACGGTTTCTTGTCAGAACGGGCAAGCTTTGCCGAAGCTTTGGCATCCGCTGGCATTACTTTCATCGGTCCCAACCCCCATGCCATTGAGGCCATGGGCGACAAGATCACCTCCAAGAAGGTTGCAGCCGAAGCAGGTGTGTCAACTGTGCCTGGCTATCTGGGTATCTTGGAAACTCCAGACGATGCTATCCGCATCGCCAATGACATTGGCTATCCGGTGATGATTAAGGCGTCGGCTGGTGGCGGAGGGAAGGGTATGCGCATTGCCTATTCTCCTGACGAAGTTCGCGAAGGGTTTGATCGATCTCGATCTGAGGCCGCATCGTCTTTCGGCGATGATCGCCTGTTTGTAGAAAAGTTCATTGAGAACCCGCGCCACATAGAAATCCAGGTGCTCGGCGATAAGCACGGTAATTGTGTTTATCTGGGCGAGCGTGAGTGTTCGATCCAGCGGCGCAATCAGAAGGTTATTGAAGAAGCGCCGTCACCACTTCTTGATCCACAGACCCGTGCGCGGATGGGTGAACAGGCGGTCGCACTGGCACAAGCGGTCAATTACGATTCTGCTGGCACCGTCGAGTTTGTGGTTGGGCAGGATAGGAGCTTCTACTTTCTGGAGATGAACACACGCCTCCAGGTAGAACATCCTGTAACTGAACTGATTACCGGCGTTGATCTTGTTGAACAGATGATCCGCGTTGCGGCGGGCAAGCCGTTGGAGCTCAGACAAGAGGATGTCCAACTTGATGGCTGGTCGGTTGAGTCGCGCATTTACGCCGAAGACCCCGTTCGCGGATTTCTGCCGTCGATTGGCCGCCTCACAAATTATGTGCCCCCTTTGCAAACAACTGAAGGCGAAACCACAGTACGCGTGGACACGGGCGTCGTGGAGGGCTCTGAGATCTCCATGTTCTATGATCCTATGATCGCAAAGTTGGTCACGCATGCACCAACACGCATCGCCGCGATTGAAACAATGGAGGATGCACTTGATGCGTTTCAGATCGACGGCATTCAGCACAATATGGGGTTTCTATCAGCGTTAATGGGCCACCCGCGCTGGAAAGAAGGGGCGCTGACCACCAACTTCATCGCCGAGGAGTTTCCTGACGGCTTCACCAACCTGACCCCAAAAAATGAGGACGCTTTTGTTCTTGCAGCAGTCGCTCTCTCGATTGAGCTGATCGAACGAACCCGTCTTGATCATCTGACGGGCCGCCTTCGTCCACATACCGGCCAAATACGCAGTGAATGGTCGATTTATCTAGATGAGGCGAGCTTTGATGCGTCGGCGGTGACGCCCAGTCCTGACACGACAGATGGCATTGGCTTTAAACCACCCATCAACTTCTCATTTGTCATGGATGAACGCACGCATACTGTTCAATCTGCCTGGAAGCCTGACAACCGTCTTTGGACCGGCACGATCAACGGTAACAAGGTGGCTGTTCGCTTAAAACGTCGGGCGTCACGGTGGTCTCTGCAGCGCAGAGGCGCTGATGTTGAAACACTGGTGCTGCCAAAAGACCAGGCGGACTTGCAAGACCTCATGCCAGAAAAGGTTGCGCCGGATACATCAAAATACCTTCTATGCCCGATGCCAGGTCTCGTCGTATCCATTCATGTACGCGAAGGTGAAACAGTTCAACCAGGACAACAACTCGCCATTGTCGAGGCCATGAAGATGGAGAACATACTACGCGCTGAACGCGAAGGCGTCGTGAAAGAGGTGCTCGTAGAAGCCGGTGATAGCCTCTCGGTCGATCAAGTGATGATCGCATTCGAATAACAAAGCCGGGCTGCCGTGCAATCTCAATAACATGTTGTCGGGAAGAACCCGCCGCCCATTCATTACAGGCACGCATCCTTAATTGCGTGCCTGACATATCTCGACTATTCTTACTCCACTTTGCTCCAAGCAACCTACACGTGTAGTCGCTGCCTTAATATCTACGGAACAAGGCCACCAGCTTACCCTGAATTTTTACCCTATCAGGACCGAAAATGCGGGTTTCGTATGACGGATTTGCCGCCTCAAGGGCCACAGATCCTCCACGCTTGCGAAGCCTCTTCAAGGTCGCCTCCTCGTCATCGACAAGCGCTACGACTATCTCGCCATTGTCTGCATTATCGCCACGCTTGATGAGTACCGTGTCGCCATCAAAGATGCCTGCCTCGATCATCGAGTCACCGCGTACTTCCAGGGCAAAGTGCTCCCCGCCAGCAATCAACTCAGCAGGCACAGATACTGTATGACTTTCCTGCTGAATAGCGGAGATAGGTGTACCTGCTGCGATCCGACCCATAACAGGAATGCTCGCTACGTCTTCAAACGAACCAGCATTTGCAGTTTTTACATCTGATGGCGCTGTTTTGCCGCCAGACCCTTCGATCACACTTGGCACGAAACCGCCCGAACGGTTACCCAATCTTGGATTATGTGAATCTGGCAGGCGAACCACTTCCATCGCGCGCGCACGGTTCGGCAAACGACGGATGAACCCTCGCTCTTCCAAGGCCGTAATGAGTCGGTGAATACCCGACTTGGACTTCAGATCGAGCGCATCTTTCATTTCGTCAAACGATGGCGGAACACCTGTTTCCCGCAGTCGTTCGTGAATGAACATCAACAGCTCATGTTGTTTGGGCGTCAACACCTGCCTACCTCCAAGACTTGATGAGTGAGATCAGCTCTTGAGCAGGCCGACTCACTGGAACACATGATGAACAAACATACCTGTTCTTGGTGTGTTCTACAAGTGCTAGGAAGTGAGTGCCCGCAAAGTGGTGCGTATAAGTCGGTGCATGCAAGTCTTAGCGCGCAAGTCTTAGCGTGCAAGTCAGGCTATCTATGTCCGGGCGTTTGAATAACAGGGTGCTGCGGGCGCAACAGTTATTGGGGCAGAGACAGGAATGAGCACTTAGAACCGGTATTAGCAGCTGGGGCATGGGCTGCTCGGTAGAGCAGCACATCTGCATCGGCGAGCAATCGCAAAAGCGAGGAATCCTGACTTTCCACTGGGACCAGGCTGCCATCACCGTCATGTATCGCTCGCATGAAGTGCGCCCTTGGACCATTTTCGGCGAGCCCCACGCCGAGCTTTCCTTCGTCAAGTTGTAAGAGTGGGTACGGGTCTTTTGAGGCTAGACGCTCGATCAGTGGGCGAAGAAAAACAATCGCGCTCACCATGGAAGACACGGGGTTTCCTGGCAGTCCCAAAACTGTTTGCGCGCCCTTGAAGCCAAGCAGTGTGGGCTTGCCAGGTCGCAGGGCCACCTTGGGTACACGCACGTCAAAACCGACAGCGTCTAATGCCGGGTGGATGAGATCGTAGTCGCCGACAGATGCCCCACCCACGGTAAGCAGCACGTCCGCCTCTGTTGTCGTGATCCAGGCCTCTATCCGGCTCTGATCGTCTGGCAAGAGATCAACAGAGACGACATCTGCACCAAACCGCTTGGCAAGAGCGGCCAACCCATAGCCATTGGATGCGATAATCGCCGTGTCGGGCGAAGCAATGCCCGGTAGGGCCAATTCGTCACCATTCATTAAGATGGCGACCCTGGGTCGGGGGTGGACGAGTAGACTTGCGTGATCACCTGATGCAGCAAGTGCCAGATGCTGAGGCGTCAGCGATACGCCCGCGTCAATCAGCAGGTCGTCTTGAACGAAATCGCCGCCGCGTGGGCGGATGTTTGCGCCTTTACCCATTCCATCCTTGATGGCGATGGTATCGCCATGCCGTTCAACATCTTCCTGGATGATGATGTGCTTTGCCCCATCCGGCACCGGCGCTCCGGTGAAAATGCGAACCGCATGGCCTTGCTCCATGAAACCATCGAACATGCCGCCAGCTGGCACTTCTCCAACAACCTCAAAGCGCTTCCCTGCTAAGGGCGTGGATGGCAAAGCATAGCCATCCATAGCGGAGGTATCGAACGGTGGTTTGGTGCGGTTGGAAACACAAGACTGCGCAAGAACACAGCCGTCGCTTTCCAAAAGACTTTTTCGAAGGGGAACGAGCGGGCATACACTTGCCACCATCTCGCCCAGAGCCTCCTCAAGCGGCAGCATCGCCGTCGCCCACGGACCAATCGCCTGAAGCACCGCCAGACTTTGCCACAACTTGCACGTCCGAAACTACCATGTGGCGGTCGATCGCCTTGGCCATGTCATAGAGCGTGAGAAGCGATGCCATGCAGGCTGTTAATGCTTCCATCTCAACGCCGGTCTTGCCCACCGTTCGTACCGTTGAACAAACTTGGAAGCCCCTTTCCACCTCGTTCACGTCTATCTGAACGTCAGTCAGTGCCAACGGATGGCACAGAGGGATGAGATCATGGGTGCGTTTGGCCGCCATAATGCCAGCAATGCGCGCCGTTGCAAGAACATCGCCCTTTTTCAAGCGGTTATCGCCGATCGCCGCAACGGTTTCGGGCCGCATATGGATGCTGCCACAAGCGGTAGCAGAGCGCTGCGTAGCCGCTTTGCCAGAGATATCCACCATCGTGGCTTTCCCGGTCTGATCGATGTGGGTCAGCCGATCTTTCATCGTGCCAGAAGCTCACGCGTGGCAGCTTCAACATCATCCTGCCGCATCAAACTCTCGCCAATTAAAAACGTGCTGATGCCGCACGCTGCCATCCGTTCAAGGTCAGTGCGGGTAAATAGGCCAGACTCAGTAACCAATAGCCGGTCATCGGGGACGATAGACGCCAGGGCCTCGCTTGTATCAAGGCTTGTTTCAAACGTTTTTAGGTTGCGGTTGTTGATGCCAATGAGTTGCGCGTCCATCGCAAGAGCTCTGCGCATCTCGTCAGGGTCGTGAACCTCGATCAAAGCATCCATGCCATAGTCCATTGCGGTCGCAGCAAGGTCTTTAGCCAACGCATCATCAACACTTGCCAGAATGATGAGAATGCAATCGGCTCCCCATGCGCGTGCCTCGGCCACTTGATACGTATCGTAGAGAAAGTCCTTGCGCAAAAGTGGCAAGGCAACAGCATCACGCGCTTGTTTGAGATAGTCTGGATGACCCTGAAACGAGGGTTGGTCGGTGAGCACGGATAAACAGGCAGCACCGCCCGCTTCATAGGCTCGCGCGTGATCAGCCGGACTGAAATCCTCCCGAATGAGCCCCTTGCTCGGGGAGGCCTTTTTGATCTCTGCAATGAGACCGTAATCACCCGTCTCGCGGCGCGCGGTGAGCGCACTTAAAAAACCGCGTGGGGGCGTTTGCGTTTTTGCTTCGTCAAGCAGGTCATTGAGCGCGACGCGCGACTTGGCAGCAGCGATCTCCTCAAGCTTGTAGGCTTTGATGCGCTCAAGAACATTTGCCATCAGGAAGATGTTCCGCATGAGATGGAAACCAGATTATTCAAGACTTCAAGCCCGGCCTTTGAAGCGAGAACATCCTTAGCTTTCACAACACCTTTTTGGAGCGTCGTCACATTCCCGGCGACGCAAAGCGATGCAGCTGCGTTAAGGGCGACGATATCAGCGTAGGGTCCAGGCTCCCCGCTCAACACTGCACGCAACGCGGCGGCGTTTTGATCGGCGTCGCCACCTACGAGCGCATCTTCGGAAACAAGGTCAAGATCGACATCACGCGGGTCAATGACGGCCATACGAATGGAACCTTCCTCAAGCTTCGCTACATGCGTTGTTCCTGTCGTCGTGATCTCATCCATCCCATCGCTGCCGTGGACAACCCATGCTGCCTCGCAACCAAGCTCACGAAGTGTCTCCGCGATCGGCATCAACCAGCGTTCATCATAAACGCCGACAAGCTGACGCTTCACACTGGCTGGGTTCGATAAAGGTCCAATGAGATTAAAGATTGTGCGTTGACCGAGCTCTGATCGCGTCGGGCCGACATGCTTCATCGCTGTATGATGAGCAGGTGCAAACATGAACCCGATGTTTGCCTCCTTGATACACACGGCAATCTGCTCTGGAGAAAGATCAATTGTTACTCCGAGAGCTTTGAGAACATCCGCAGCTCCTGACCGGGACGAGAGCGCTCGATTTCCGTGTTTGGCCACAGGAACTCCAGCCGCCGCTACCACGAAGGCTGTTGCAGTGGAGACATTGTAGCTGCCCTTGCCATCGCCACCCGTGCCGACAATATCCATCGCGCCATTGGCCAGAGGCGCCGGCAGGGCTACAGGCATCATTTTGGACCGCATCACCCGAACAGCTCCTACAAGCTCTTCGACGGTCTCGCCACGAACCTTCATTGCAATAAGGAAAGCTGCGATCTGCGCGCTGGAAAGACTGCCCGACATAATGCTTGTGAAAGCAGCTTGGGTTTCATCGGACGACAGGGCTTCACCCGCACAGACCTTGGTGAGAAGCGGTTTGATCGCCTCAGCGTTGGAAGATGTCATAGGGAGCCTCTGTTCGTCTCACTGTCGGTGCGCACGATTGAAGCGCGTTGCCAGATCAACGAAGTTTGCAAGAATGCGTTCGCCATGCTGCGACGCTATGCTTTCGGGATGAAACTGAACACCATGAACCGGGTGCTGTTGATGCGACAACGCCATCACCTCACCATCGTTAGCATGGGCGGTCACGGACAGATCAGTCGGCAATGTAGAGCGTTTGACAGCGAGCGAATGATACCGTGTCGCCTCAAACGGGCCGTTGATCCCATGGAACATGGGCGCTTCCAAAGAGGGTGTCACTGTAGAGACTTTACCATGCATCAGAGACGCAGCGCGGATCACATCGCCGCCATAGGCTTGGCCCATGGCCTGCATGCCAAGGCAAACACCGAACATAGGCGTTGAGGATCCAAGTTGCTTGATCACATCCAAACATATACCCGCCTCATCGGGTGTACAGGGCCCAGGTGAGAGGACAATCGCCTCGATCGCACCGTCACGACGCCGGGCTTCCACCTGATCAACCGTAATGGCGTCATTGCGCACCACGTCCATCTCCACGCCGCTCGCACCCAGGCAGTGCACCAGATTGTAGGTGAAGCTATCATAGTTATCGATGACCAGATATGTACCGACCGCCATATCACTGACCCCGTTGGGCAGTTGCAGCAAAGCGCACCGCTTCTTCAGCTGCTCGGAACAACGCACGCGCTTTGTTTTCGCACTCTTGCTGCTCGCTGTCTGGATCACTGTCAGCAACAATGCCCGCACCGGCCTGAACATACATCACACCATCCCTGAGCACTGCGGTGCGCAAAACGATGCAGGTATCAAGAGCGCCGCTGGCATCAAAATAGCCAACGCACCCAGCGTAAATGCCGCGTTTATCTTTCTCGAGCTCGTCGATGATCTCCATGGCGCGGACTTTTGGTGCGCCTGAAACCGTGCCTGCTGGGAAGCCTGCGGAAAGCGCATCAAGAGCATCGTAACGCTCCTCGTCCAGCATCCCGACAACGTTGGAGACGATGTGCATGACGTGCGAGTAGCGCTCGATGAAGAACTGATCTGTCACCGACACACTGCCAAGTTGTGACACACGCCCCACATCGTTGCGTCCTAGATCAAGAAGCATGAGATGCTCTGCCAACTCCTTGGGATCGGCGAGCAACTCAACGGCTAAAGCTTCATCTTCAGCAGGTGTTTCACCGCGTTTGCGTGTCCCAGCAATCGGGCGGATTGTGACCTCACCATCGCGCACGCGAACGAGAATTTCCGGGCTTGAGCCAACGATACTGAAACCATCAAAAGCCAAGAAGTAGAGAAACGGTGCAGGGTTGGTGCGTCGCAGAGCCCGGTAGAGTGCAAAGTCTGGCAGCGCGAAGGGCGTTTCAAATCGCTGCGACAGCACCACCTGGAATATGTCGCCGGCCTCAATATAGTCCTTGGCGCGCGCGACCATGGCTTTGTAGTCATCCGGCGAGGTGTTCGACACCGCCATTGGCATGGGTACATCGATCGGGCCAGACCCATGCTGGAGAGGTGTTTCCAGCCGCTCCACAACATCTGTGATCCGGTCGATGGCCCGATTGTAGGCAGCTTGTGCACTTTGTCCATCAGCACCCTGTCCGTGGGTGGGCCGAACCGGTGTCACGACTGTGATCTCGTCCTTTACGGCGTCAAAAACGACGACGACCGTAGGGCGCATCAATAGGATATCTGGAACACCCAGCGCATCGGGGTTTTGATGCGGCAAATCCTCGATCAATCGGATTGTATCGTATCCAAGATAGCCGAAAACCCCCGCTGACATCGGCGGCAGACTTTCAGGAAGATCTATCTCGCTCTGTGTAACCAAGTCGCGTAGCGCGGTGAGGGCAGGTGCTTCAAGCTCTTCAAACGGCTCGACGGTCCCGTCGCCTGCAACTTTGGCCATTGCTGCGCGGTTACCATCGGCACGGAAAAGAAGGTCCGGCGCGAAGCCGATCATCGAGTAGCGCCCACGTACCGCGCCACCCTCCACTGATTCCAAAAGGAAAGCGTTCTGCGCGCCACTTGTGAGCTTTAGCATGGCAGAGACGGGCGTCTCCAGATCGGCAACCAGCCTGGTATGGACCACTTGAGGTTTGCCGCGAGTGAACGTTTCTTCAAACGCCTTGGCGTCGGGAAAGACTTGCATAGGAGTGTCTCTTCGCCCGAGCTTTAAAACCCTTGGCCGCTGACAAGCTGTTGGACAAGTTCCTGGTCCACACGAACGCCGAGTGATGCCTGCAATGCGCCGACATACTGGGTAAGGATCGTGTCTTCCAAGGTTGGGCCGAGTTCCGCTGAAAGTCTTTGCACATCGCTTGCATTTTCAAAAAACGCAGGACGTGTCACGTCATCAACAACGAAGACGAGACGTGTGAGCGTTTCGCCGTCAGCATTGGGCGGACCATTTACGTCACCAACGTGACCTTCACCACCCTCAAAGGCCGCAACAGCAGCTTGTCCGCCCAACGCATCGGGCGCTTCGCCGCGGGTGAATGGTTCGGTGACCGTGAGCGGCAGGTCCAGAGCAATGCTGAGCGTTTCAAGGGTGCGGCCACGTTCCAAATCCTGCACCAACTCGCCAGCGCGCGCTCTCAACAAATCATCAAGCTGGTTGGCCGCCCAATCGACACGCACGCGATCTTCAGCTTCCTGGAATGTACGCTCGCGCGCATCTTCGACGCCGGTGACCTCAAACCAGAGGAACCCTCGGTCAGCCGTGTCGATCGCATCATTCTCTAGCCCAACGTCGCTTTGAAAAGTCTCTGCAATGAGCGAGTCTGTAACGGGTAAATCAACTGGCTGGCCATCCGGGCCAAGGCCATTGTCGTCCATCGCTGCGACGGTCTTAAGTTCCAATGAGAAGCGGCCTGCTATCTCTTGGAGTGTATCGCCTGCGGCACGAGCATCTTCTACCGCGTCGAAAAGTGAGAAAATCTCATCGCGTGCATTTGCTTGAGCAATCTCAAGACGTAGCCGATCTTCCACGTCAGCAAGCGACGTGACGCTGTCTTCAATGAGCCTGTTCACCACCATGATGACGCTGCCAAAGCGGCCATCGATGACATCCGTCGGTCCTGGTGCCTCAAGGGCGAATGCCGCATCACCCGCAGCCTCATCCAGGATATTAGAGCGTGTGACGGCACCAAGTTCAGTTACCTGCACCGTCAGAGCGTCATCAGCTTGAAGGTCAACCACCGCTACGCCATCCTGAAGACGGGTCAGGGCTTGCAAGGCATCGCCAGCCTCGGGAAAGAGAAGTTGCGTCACATCGCGCTCGCCTGCCGACGTGAGGACATCAAGCTCCGCATCATAGGCGGCTTGAACCTCGTCGGCCGATACTGCTTGGGGATCTGCAAGCGCTTCCTCGGAGAGCGATAGATAAACAATGCTGCGATACTCAGGCGCGCGATAGTCGCCAATGCGCTCATCGAAGAACGCGCTAAGTTCCTCCATCGTGGGTTCAGGTCGCTCGCTCAACGTCATCTCATCAAGGGTCAGGAACGAGACAGTGCGAAGTTCATTGGCGAATCTATTGGCAACTTCGAGCATCGTCGTTGACGGTTCCAGCCCGCCAACCAAAGCTTGCGCGAGTTGCTGACGAGCCGCGAAGGATCGCGTGTCAGCCACAAAGTCTTCTTCGGTGATGCCGTAGGAGAAAAGGACCTGACGAAAAAACTGCCGGTTGAAACCGCCCGTTTGAAGAAAAATTGGATCACTTGCGATGCGCTCGGCCAGTCGCCCATCCGAAACGCCAATGTTTAGCCGCTCGGTCTCAGAATCAAGGGCAGCCTCCGACGCCAATTGAGATAGAAGCTGACGATCAACACCGAACAAACGCGCCTGTTCAGCTGTCAACGGAGTCCCCAGCTGCTGACTTAACGTGTTGATCTGACGCCTAAGAGCAATCTGGAAAGTTTCGGCGCTGATTTCTGCATTGCCGACAGCAAGCACGGTGCGCTGACCGATGTTACCGAAGTATCCGCCGAAACCCAGACCGGCAACGACAGCGACAGAGATCAGAACCAGGAAGACCTTGGCGACCGTGGTGCTTGCGCCCCGGCGAAGAGCTGTGAGCATTGTTTAAGCTTTTGTTTTTAAGAGTTAAAATGGATCGCTCGCGCGATTTCGCCGAACTATAGTGATGCCGACCTGCCGGTGCAACTGCCGAACGGCGGTTTAAGCTGTATGAGCATCAGGTAGGCCACGCCATTGGCACGCCGTTTATACGCTGGCTATTGGCCTTGCGCAGCAAAGCTGCTAGCCCGCCGCATCCGCTGGCTGAGATAGACGGCGTTATCCAGCGCCATGTGGCCAACATGATACTCAACAAACCCTTTCACGACTTTACGGATCATGCCCATGCCCACCGCAGGAATTCGCCCGCTTGTCGCTGGCAACTGGAAAATGAACGGGCTGCGCCGCAGCACTGACACCATCGAGGCGCTCAAGGGCAAAGCTCAGGACGCACTGCTTGAGCATATCGACATGTTGGTCTGCCCTCCAGCGACGCTGATCTCGCTGGCCGTGCAGACGGTCGATACAGTTCCGATCCACATAGGCGGTCAAACATGCCACCCCAAGGAAAGTGGTGCGCACACGGGTAATCTGGCACCGGAAATGCTCCTTGATGTGGGTGCAAGCTATGTTTTGGTTGGACATTCTGAGCGCCGCACCGACCATGGGGAAACGGACGCTGATGTGCATGCTCAAACGCTTGGTGCCTGGCGCGCTGGACTTTGTGCTGTGGTCTGCGTTGGCGAGACCCGTGACGAGCGTGAAGCCGGTAAGGCTGCCGAGGTTGTAAGCGGGCAGTTGGCGGATTCAATCCCCGACGGTGCAACGGCTCAAAACTGTGTGGTCGCGTATGAGCCGGTTTGGGCTATCGGAACTGGCCTCACCCCCACAATCCAGGACATTGCAGAGATCCACGCTACAATCCGCGCGGACTTGAAGGCACGCTTTGCCGGTGAAGGCGCTGGGATGCGTATTCTCTATGGTGGCTCTGTGAAGCCAGGAAATGCCGCGGAGGTCTTGTCACCGGACCATGTGGATGGCGCATTGGTGGGTGGTGCTAGCCTCAGCGCGTCGGATTTTCTTGGCATTGCTGAAGCCATGGTTGGCCTGGTAACCGCAAAGAGTTAAATCCGGAACACTGATGCCAGGTGCCCAGATGTGTCGGATATCATCTGGCCTTTGCAGGACGTCAAAGCTTGGTGTAAGACGCCGCTCAACAAAGAAGCGACATCAATCGCTCTCTCTACAAAGAGAGGCTTGAACATCGCTTCCAAACGTATCATTTCGCTAAAAATAGACGCTGCCTCAGGCCTTGGTGTGGCCGCAGCCTTTTTGGAAGTCCGATGGAAGCTATCGAAACAGTCCTCATTGTGGTGCATCTCTTGGTGGTTGTGGCGCTTGTTGCCGTTGTTCTTTTACAGCGGTCTGAAGGCGGCGCGCTCGGCATTGGCGGTGGAGGCGGCGGCAACTTCATGTCGAGCCGTGGGAAAGCAAATGTTCTGACACGCGCAACTGCGTTTTTGGCCGTGGGTTTCTTTGCGACGTCCATTTCTTTGACGATACTGGCCCAGACCACCGCTGGAACATCATCAATTCTGGATCAGATCCCCGATGCACAGCCAAGCCAAGAGGGTGGCACGACGTTGCTCGAACAGATTGGTGGCGAAGTGAGTCCACCAGCGGTTGATGATAGTGGCGCTGTTCCAGCTGACGCAGGTGAGCCGCAGGTTCCGACCTCCCAGTAAAGCAGTGGCAGGACGGAGATTGGGGATTAATCGCGCTGAGTAAACTTCAGCGCTTGTGGCTGACTGTTGCTTCCACTATGGGTCAAATCCCATGGCGCGATACATTTTCATCACCGGCGGCGTGGTCTCTTCCCTTGGTAAAGGCATCGCTGCAGCGGCTCTTGGGGCCCTGTTGCAAGCCCGTGGGTACAAGGTCCGCATCCGCAAACTTGACCCGTATTTGAACGTCGATCCGGGGACAATGTCTCCAACGCAGCATGGCGAGGTTTTTGTCACCGACGACGGTGCGGAGACCGATTTGGATCTGGGGCACTATGAGCGGTTTACTGGCCGCTCTTCGAACCAAAATGACAACATCACGACAGGCCGCATTTACCAGGGCATCATCGCCAAAGAGCGGCGAGGGGACTATCTGGGTGCGACTGTTCAGGTCATTCCGCATGTGACCGATACCATCAAAGCGTTCGTGCTTGATGGCAATGACGACTATGATTTTGTCCTATGCGAAATCGGTGGCACGGTTGGCGACATTGAGGGGTTGCCGTTCTTCGAAGCGATCCGGCAGCTAGGCAACGAATTGCCCCGCGGCGACGCTGTCTATGTTCATCTCACCTTGATGCCGTTCATCCCAAGTGCTGGTGAGCTCAAAACCAAACCGACCCAACATTCTGTCAAAGAGCTGCGCTCTATCGGCATTCAGCCAGACATCCTAATGGTCCGCTGTGACCGTCCGATACCGCCTGGCGAGCGCCGCAAACTTTCTCTCTTTTGCAATGTGCGCGAGCAGAGCGTGATCCCCGCGCTGGATGTGCCTCATATCTATGATGTGCCGCTTGCCTATCATGAGGAAGGTCTAGACAGCGAGGTTCTGGAAGCCTTTGGGATTAAAGGCGCTCCAGCGCCTGATTTATCGCGTTGGCAAGAGATTTCTCACCGCGTGAAAAACACCGATGGGACTGTCAAAATCGCGGTCGTGGGCAAGTACACAGACCTCAAAGATGCCTACAAGTCACTCATTGAAGCGTTGACGCATGGCGGCATTGCAAACCGTGTGCGTGTGGAGATTGAGTGGCTGGAAGCAGAAATCTTCGAGAACGAAGATCCTGCGCCCCATTTGGAAGGCGTCAACGGCATCCTCGTACCGGGAGGCTTCGGGTATCGCGGAGCCGAAGGCAAGATCAATGCCGCATCCTTCGCACGCACCCGCAACATACCGTACTTCGGCATTTGCTATGGCATGCAGATGGCCGTGCTCGATGCAGCACGCAATCTGGCTGGTATCAAAGATGCCATGTCGAGCGAATTTTACGAAGACGGCGCCCCGCGAGGAACCGGCGTGGTTGGCATTATGACCGAATGGCTCAAAGGCAACGCGCTGGAGAAACGCGAAGCTGCCGGCGACCTTGGTGGCACCATGCGTCTCGGGGCCTATGCAGCATCTTTAAAGGATAACACCCGCATTACTGATATCTATGGGACTCGCGAAATCTCTGAGCGCCATCGTCACCGCTATGAAGTGAACATCGATTTTGCTGAGGCGCTTCAAGATGCCGGTCTCGTGCTTTCCGGATTATCGCCCGACGGTGTGCTGCCAGAGACAATTGAGTACAAAGACCATCCCTGGTTTATCGGCGTGCAGTATCATCCAGAACTAAAATCACGACCCTTTGAACCGCATCCTTTGTTCGCATCATTCATTGAAGCAGCCATCGAACAAAGCCGTCTCGTCTAGATCATTACCCATGCTCCAAAAGAACGCCTTAGACCATGTTGTTGTTGGGGTGCCCGATCTTGCCAGCGCACGTGGGCGCCTCGAAGCACTTGGCTTCCAAGTGCAGGCCGATGCACATCACCCGTTTGGCACAGGCAACTGCAATGTATTCTTTGAGAACGGCACATACTTTGAACCCCTCGCGATCACCGATCGGGATGCTGAACTCGCTGCATTAAAGGCGGCCAATCCTTTCGTACAAAAGTTCGACGCCTATCGGTTCCGCCATGGCTACGGCCCTCTAATGGCGGCCTTCACCACCGACAGTGCTGAAAGCATGAACGCCTTGCTTGCCTCACACGGCAAAAGCGCGGGCGATATCCTTTCGTTCATCCGCGATCAGGCTCTGCCCGATGGGTCTATGACCAGCATAGGTGTGCATTTAGCACTCGCTGCTGATGAATGGGCACCCGACATCACTTTGTTTACCTGTGAGCATCTCTCGCGGGACATTCTTTGGCGCCCTGAGCGGGTTGTACATCTCAATGGCATCGTAGGTATATCCCGTCTCATTGCGGTTGAGACCAATCCGTCAGATTTCCAGTACTTGTTCCAAACAATAACCGGCGACCGAGACTTGCGCACCACGTCCGCTGGCATGGAGATGGACTTGCCCAATGCACATGTGAGTGTTTTGACGCCGACGGCATACGCAGCCATCACCGGACTTGATATCGAGGAGCGTGGGCGAGGACCTCGCATTGAAGCCGCTGAGCTTGAAGTCAAAAACATCGGCGCCTTCAAAACCCATCTTGATGAGGCCTCCATTCTTTACAGAGAGATAGCGGACACATTGATCATAGATCGACTTGAGGCTTTCCCCATCACCTTGATCATCCGTGCAGCAGACTGATTTGAAGGACAGTTGTTATGAGCTCCGACGTCACTGCGAACGCACGCGTCTCTATTGGCGATGTAGTTTTCAACAACAACCAGCCTTTCTCACTGATTGCCGGGCCATGTGCGATGGAAAGCCGCGACCATGCGTTTCATATGGCTGGCGCTCTCAAAGAAATTTGCGAGCGCCTCGGCATTGGCCTTGTTTACAAAACGAGCTTCGACAAAGCGAACCGTACCAGCCTGTCCGCCAGGCGCGGGGTCGGGCTGGAGAAAGCCATGGCCGTCTTTTCAGACATCAAGGCTGAATTTGACCTACCAACACTGACCGATATTCATGAGCCAGCGCAATGCGCTGAAGTTGGTACGGTCGTCGATGTGTTGCAGATACCAGCCTTTCTGTCACGGCAAACCGATCTTCTGGTGGCTGCGGCCAAAACGGGATGCGTTGTTAACGTCAAAAAGGGTCAGTTCTTGGCGCCCTGGGATATGCGCCACGCGCTTGATAAAATCACAGGCTCCGGCAACCCCAATGTTCTACTGACTGAGCGTGGTGCCAGCTTTGGCTATAACACCCTGGTGGTGGATATGCGCTCGCTCCCAACAATGGCCGCTATGGGCGCGCCAGTCATCTTCGATGCGACGCATTCGGTGCAGCAGCCGGGCGGGCAGGGTGGTTCGACAGGTGGACAACGCGAATTCGTAGAGCCTCTTTCCAAAGCCGCCCTGGCGACCGGGATTGCCGGGGTCTTTATCGAAACCCACCAGGCTCCTGAAACAGCATCCTCCGATGGCCCCAACATGGTGCCACTCCATGAGATGGAGAGCCTTCTCACACGGTTGATGGCGATTGATAAGGCCGCGAAGGCATAGAGTCTTTTTCTCAGGCTAAGCCGCTCTTTGAGCTTTTCATGAGCGCTTCATTCAGGCTAGAAGCCCCCCAAAAGCTGCGACATTTTTGCAGGCCATCTATCTCCGGGGGACCTACATGACCGTCATCGTCGATATTCACGCACGCCAGATTTTCGATAGCCGGGGCAACCCCACCGTCGAGGTCGATGTCGAGCTGGAAGATGGCACGCTTGGTCGTGCTGCCGTTCCATCAGGGGCTTCCACCGGTGCACACGAAGCTGTCGAGCTGCGCGATGGCGGCGATTCATTCAAAGGCAAAGGCGTCACCAAGGCTGTTGAGCACGTCAATACAGACATCTGTGAAGAGCTAGTCGGCCTTGATGTGCAAGATCAGGTGGAGATCGATCAAACGATGATTGATCTCGACGGCACGCCCAACAAAGCTAAGCTCGGTGCCAATGCCATTCTCGGCGTGTCGCTCGCTGCCGCCAAGGCCGCTGCTGAGACGTCAGGTTTGCCGCTTTATAGCTATATTGGTGGTCCAACGGCTCGCATCCTTCCCGTGCCGATGATGAATATCATCAATGGTGGCGAGCATGCCGACAACCCGATCGACTTCCAAGAATTCATGATCATGCCGGTTGGTGCAGAAACGTTAAGCCACGCGGTGCAGATGGGTACGGAAATCTTCCACACGCTGAAGAAGTCCCTTTCGGACGCTGGACAGAACACAAATGTTGGTGATGAGGGTGGATTTGCTCCTAACCTCGACACCGAAGGCGCGCTCAGCTTTGTCATGAAAGCGGTTGAAGCTGCTGGTTATAAGCCCGGCGATGATGTCATGCTCGCGCTCGACGTTGCTTCGACCGAATTCTACCAGAACGGTCGTTATGTGATGAAAGGCGAGGGCAAAGACCTATCTGCTGAAGAGATGGTCAACTTCCTCGCTGATCTTTCGGCAAACTACCCTATCATCTCCATTGAGGATGGAATGGCCGAAGACGATTGGGACGGCTGGAAACTGTTGACCGATAAGATCGGCTCCAAGGTGCAGCTAGTAGGCGATGATTTGTTCGTGACGAACCCCAAGCGTCTCGCCACAGGCATCGAGCAAGGTTCAGCTAACTCGATCCTGGTGAAAGTCAACCAGATCGGCACGCTTACTGAAACGCTCACCGCCGTCGATATGGCGCACCGAGCAAGCTTCACCGCCGTTATGTCCCACCGTTCAGGTGAGACCGAAGACGCAACGATTGCTGATCTGGCGGTCGCGACGGGCTGTGGCCAAATCAAAACAGGCTCGCTCGCACGTTCTGATAGGTTGGCTAAATATAACCAGTTGATCCGCATTGAGGAACAATTGGGCACAACCGCCCTTTATCACGGGCGCGCAGTCGTCAAAGGTTAGTGGGAGTATCCTTAGGCGAGGCACGGCTGGCATCTTGTTGCTATACGACTAGCCCTTACAGTCAAGCGCGCGCGCTTCGTCTCCGTCTCAAGAGTCTTGGCTCTTGGCTTAACGCCTAGCTAACTTTGTTGATGCATGGCTTAAGAGTTTCTACAACTCGGAGTGACCATGCTCACCACGACACGCAACCGTTCTCGCCGCATTGTCTACGCGTATCGGTGTGCTCTTGTTCTGTTCGGTGGCTATCTCATCTCACATGCCTTTCATGGAGACCATGGGCTTATTGCCTATGCGTCAATCCAAGAAGAGCTTTCAGGACTGTCGTCCCAGAAAGAAGAGCTAGAAACGCGCCGCGCGCAGTTGGAAGTCAGGGTCAATGCGCTGAGCGATCAAACGCTTGATGGGGATCTGGTGGACGAACGGGTTCGCCGTATCCTTGCCTTTATCGGAGAGTACGAGCGCATCGTGGTGCAGTGAGTTCTGCCTATTAAGAACCGCTCAGACACTTCCCCTTCAGGTCAAAAAAACACTTAACTTGAACTCAGTTAAATACATTCAAAACACTGATCTTGTTTGAAAATTTCATAAGTGTATTGCTCTTATACGGGCTTTTCATTGTAGCAACAATCTGTCACGATATGACAAAAGTCAGGCCGGTTTGGCGTGTGCGGCGTCAAGTGAAGCGTGACTGTTTGGGTGGACACAATCGAGGAGCCTGTCGATGGCGCGTGCAGCCAATTCTGCATCCAAAACCGCTTCAAAAGCATCAAGCAGCAGAACAGCCCGCAAGACGATAAGTCGACGTGGTGCGAAAACCAGCCCGGCCGTTGCTGAGTTCTCCAAAGATGAGGAGCTCCACGCGTACCGTGAGATGCTTCTCATCCGCCGGTTCGAAGAAAAGGCGGGCCAGCTTTACGGCATGGGCCTGATTGGCGGCTTCTGTCACCTCTATATTGGCCAGGAAGCTGTCGTCATAGGCATGCAAATGGCCATGAAAGAGGGTGACCAAGTCATCACTGGCTATCGCGACCATGGTCATATGCTGGCAACGGGCATGGAAAGCCGTGGTGTGATGGCCGAGCTTACTGGACGCCAGGGTGGCTACTCGCGCGGTAAAGGCGGCTCCATGCACATGTTTTCCCGTGAGAAAAACTTTTATGGCGGGCATGGCATTGTGGGCGCTCAGGTTTCGCTCGGCACGGGCCTTGGCTTCGCCAATCACTACCGCGAAGATGGTGCGGTGTCGGTGACTTACTTCGGTGATGGCTCTGCTAACCAGGGCCAGGTCTATGAGAGCTTCAACATGGCCAAGCTCTGGTCGCTGCCGGTCGTCTACATCATCGAGAACAACAAGTACGCGATGGGCACCTCGATTGAACGATCGTCCTCAACAACTGATCTATCGCAGCGCGGCCTTTCGTTCGGCATTCCTGGTGAACAAGTCGATGGGATGGATGTTCGCGCGGTTTATGCAGCTGGCGAAAAAGCCCTGGAGCATGCACGCTCAGGCAAAGGCCCATACATCCTCGAGATGCTTACCTATCGCTATCGAGGCCATTCCATGTCTGACCCAGCCAAGTACCGCACCAAAGATGAGGTGCAGAAGATGCGTGCCGAACATGACCCAATCGAGCAAGTGAAGAAGCGCCTTGATGACAATGGCTGGGCTTCAGAAGATGACCTGAAATCCATCGACAAGGATGTGCGCGCCATGGTCACCGATGCGGCGGAGTTTGCGCAAAGCGATCCAGAGCCAGATGTGTCTGAGCTCTTCACCGACATCACGCTCTAAGGGGGGGACTGAGCATGCCAATCGATATTCTTATGCCAGCTCTCTCGCCAACGATGGAAGAGGGTAAGCTTGCAAAATGGCTAAAAGCTGAAGGCGACTCTGTTACTTCCGGCGACGTCCTAGCCGAGATTGAAACTGACAAAGCCACCATGGAAGTGGAAGCCGTCGACGAAGGCACTCTTGGGAAAATCATGATCCCCGAAGGCACCGACGCGGTGAAGGTCAACGAAATCATCGCAGTGCTTCTGGAAGATGGTGAAGATGCCAGTTCAATCGGTTCGAGATCGAACGGAGCTGCGGCGCCTGCCGAAGCGCCAGCTGCCAAAACCCCTGAAGCGCCGACACCTGCTGCTCCTGCAGCACCGACAGTTTCAGCGGCGCCGGTCGAAAGTGTCGCGGCGGCCGATCCTGATATTCCCGCTGGTACTGAGATGGTGTCCACCACCGTTCGTGAGGCACTGCGCGATGCAATGGCCGAAGAAATGCGCGCCGATGGCGATGTCTTCGTCATGGGTGAAGAAGTCGCTGAATATCAAGGTGCGTACAAAATCACGCAGGGTCTCCTGCAGGAATTTGGCGCCAAGCGTGTCATTGACACGCCAATCACCGAGCATGGCTTTGCCGGCATCGGCGTTGGCGCAGCGCTTGCCGGTTTGAAACCCATCGTGGAATTCATGACCTTTAACTTCGCAATGCAGGCGATTGACCAGATCATCAACTCCGCCGCGAAGACGCTTTACATGTCAGGTGGTCAGCTTGGCGCACCGATTGTTTTCCGCGGACCGAACGGTGCAGCGGCCCGCGTTGCCGCTCAACACAGCCAGGATTATGCGGCGTGGTATTCTCATATCCCAGGCCTCAAAGTCATTCAGCCCTACACCGCTGCTGACGCTAAAGGGCTTCTCAAAGCCGCCATCCGTGATCCTAACCCGGTGGTGTTCTTGGAGAACGAGATTCTCTACGGTCAGAGCTTCGATGTTCCAAAGCTCGATGATTACGTTCTTCCCATAGGCAAGGCGCGCATCGCGCGAGCCGGGTCAGACGTCACGATTGTCTCCTTCGGGATCGGCATGACCTACGCTGAGAAGGCTGCCGACGAACTTGCCGGTATGGGCATTTCAGTTGAGCTGATCGATCTTCGCACTTTGCGCCCAATGGATCTCGATACGGTGCTCGCTTCGGTACGCAAGACCAACCGCTGTGTTACTGTAGAGGAAGGTTTCCCGGTCTGCTCCATCGGCTCTGAACTTTCGGCTCAGATCATGGAGAGGGCATTCGATGATCTCGACGCCCCGGTCATCCGGATCGCAGGCAAAGATGTGCCGATGCCGTATGCAGCTAACCTTGAAAAACTCGCCCTTCCCAACGTGGCTGAAGTTGTCGATGCGGTGAAAGCCGTCACGTACCGCACCTAAGGAGACAGTTGGATGCCCATCAACATTTTGATGCCCGCCCTGTCTCCAACCATGGAAGAGGGCAACCTCGCCAAATGGATGGTGAAGGAGGGTGATAGCGTCACCTCCGGCGATATCCTCGCTGAGATCGAGACCGATAAAGCAACCATGGAAGTGGAAGCCGTTGACGAAGGGACAGTGGGGAAAATCGTCATTCCCGACGGGACAGCCGGTGTAAAAGTTAACGAGCTAATCGCGATCCTTCTTGAAGATGGCGAAGATGCCTCTGCCATGGATGCTGCGCCGGCTGCTCCAGCTGCAGCCCTATCTGCGCCGGCTGAAACACCAGCTGTTGCAGAACCTGTGATGGCGCCAGCCCCAAGTGCTCCAGCTGGGCCCGCACCGACCGGCGTGTCTGGTGGCCGTGTGATCGCATCACCGCTTGCGCGCCGTATCGCAGCGCAGAGCAATGTTGATCTTGCCACACTCTCAGGCTCCGGCCCTCGTGGACGGATCGTTAAAGCCGATGTGGATGCTGCCATTGCAGGCGGTAGCGCGGCAAAAGCGCCAGCGGCTGCTCCGTCAGCAGCGCCCTCCGCGCCGGCGAAAGCCGCGCCGACAGGCATGTCGGACGATGCGGTGCTCAAGCTGTTCGAGGAAGGCTCCTACGAACTCATTCCACACGATGGCATGCGCAAAACGATTGCGAGTCGCTTGCAGGAGAGCAAGCAGACCATTCCGCATTTCTATGTGTCGGTGGATTGCCAGCTCGACGCCCTGCTTGCGCTGCGCTCACAGCTTAACAAAGCCGCGCCGGTCAAAGACGAGAAGCCAGCCTACAAGCTATCGGTCAATGACATGGTTATCAAAGCCCTGGCTTTGGGACTTCGCGATGTTCCAGATGCAAACGTTTCCTGGACAGCAAATGATATGGTCAAGCACAAGCACGCCGATGTTGGCGTCGCTGTGTCCATCCCAGGCGGCCTGATCACACCGATCGTGCGTCGTGCAGAAGAAAAGCCATTGTCGGTCATCTCCAATGAGATGAAGGACCTTGGCAAACGCGCCAAGGACCGCAAGCTTTCGCCAAATGAGTATCAGGGCGGCACAACAGCTGTGTCCAACATGGGCATGATGGGCGTTTCCAACTTCGCCGCCGTGGTGAACCCTCCGCATGCAACCATTCTGGCCGTCGGCGCGGGGGAACAACGCCCTGTCGTTGAGGATGGCGCGCTTGCTGTCGCGACCGTTATGACGGTGACCTTATCTACGGACCACCGCTGTGTAGATGGGGCATTGGGAGCTGAGCTTCTGGCCGCCTTTAAGGGCTATATTGAGAACCCCATGTCGATGTTGGTTTAGGTCGAGACTGGCCGGGCAGAACAGCTTTCGGATTGCCATGGTTTGCGGCATTTGAGACGGATCAAGGAGCAAAACGGGATAGGCGATAGGGTTAGTTTTCCAGGGCTGTGATCGGCCCAAAGCTCATAGGAGACAAACCCATGTCGCACGTGCCCCATGAACTGGCCGAAGAGTTTCCCAACCACGTTAGGGTCATGCACACGCTGAAGATAAGCGATGCTCACTTTGCAAAGCTGTTTGAGGCTTATCACGATCTCAACCGGGCCATTCATCGCGCTGAGACTAATGTTGAGCCAACTGATGACGCACACATGAGTGATCTGCGTCGCCAGCGGATGCAGCTCAAAGACGAACTTTTCGGGATTCTCAACGCCGCGCACTAAGGCGTTCTGACTCCCGCTGGATAGTAGGACGGGAGAACGCCGTGGCAAACGCGTACGACATCATCATCATTGGCGGCGGGCCGGGCGGCTATGTCGCCGCTATCCGTGCCGCGCAGCTTGGCATGAAGACAGCCGTCGTCGAACGCGAGCATCTTGGCGGCATATGCCTCAACTGGGGCTGCATTCCGACAAAGGCGCTTCTGCGGTCTGCCGAAATCTATCACTACATGGAAAACGCCAAAGACTATGGTCTGTCAGCTGGGCAGATCGGGTTTGATGCAAGTGCCGTCGTGAAACGTTCGCGCGGCGTGTCTGCCCAGTTGAACGGTGGTGTCGGCTTTTTGATGAAGAAGAACAAGGTTGACGTCATTTGGGGCGAAGCGACCATCACCAAGCCTGGTGAGATCAAAGTCGGTAAGCCGACCAAGGCAGCTGTCCAGCCAGCCCACCCCGAGCCCAAAGGCACGAAAGGCGAGGGGACCTACACGGCCAAACACATCATCATCTCAACCGGTGCGCGCCCCCGTGTTCTGCCGGGCATTGAGCCCGATGGTAGAATCATCTGGACTTACTTTGAAGCCATGGTTCCCCCGACCATGCCCAAAAGCCTTCTGGTTATGGGCTCGGGCGCGATAGGTATTGAGTTCGCTTCTTTTTACCGCACGATGGGCGCAGAGGTGACGGTCATTGAGCTGATGGATCAGATTTTGCCCGTCGAGGACGCTGAGATCGCGGCCCTTGCGAAGAAACGCTTTGAGAAGCAGGGCATGAAAATCATGACCGGCGCGAAGGTTTCCAAAGTGGAGAAAGCCGGCGCAGGCGTGAAAGCAACCGTCGAGACTAAGGATGGCAAGACGCAAATGCTTGAAGCTGAGAAGCTCATCTCGGCCGTCGGCGTTGTCGGCAATATTGAAGGCCTGGGGCTCGAAGCGCTCGGCGTGAAGACTGACCGCGGCATCATCTCCGTGGATGGGTATGGCAACACATCGGTGAAAGGCGTTTATGCCATCGGCGATGTCGCAGGGCCGCCCATGCTCGCGCATAAGGCCGAGCATGAGGGCGTGATCTGCGTTGAGAAGATTGCAGGGCTCGATGCTCATCCGATGGACAAAAAGAAAATACCTGGCTGCACCTACTGCAACCCGCAAGTCGCCTCTGTCGGTCTTACCGAAGCCAAAGCCAAAGAGGCCGGCCATACGCTCAAAGTCGGACGGTTCCCGTTTGTCGGTAACGGCAAGGCCATTGCGCTTGGCGAACCTGACGGACTGGTGAAAACCATCTTTGATGCCAAGACCGGCCAACTTCTCGGCGCGCATATGATTGGCGCGGAAGTGACGGAGCTCATTCAAGGATATGTGGTGGCGATGACGCTTGAGACCACCGAAGAAGATCTCATGCACACCGTCTTCCCACATCCCACGCTCTCGGAGATGATGCACGAAAGCGTTCTAGACGCTTATGACCGGGTCATTCACACATAGGGTGTTTGCACTGGTAGCGCGGGGCACATCTAGCAAAACGCAAAGCTGCCTTGCAGTCGACGTGGTTGTAAGACAACCGAGCAATGCATAGCTTTGAGATCACGTGATACAAGGGATACGGCATCATGCCCGGTGTTGGTTGGATCGGTTTCATCGTGATTGGCATCCTTGCCGGTTGGATCGCTGAGAAGGTCATGAACTCCCGCCACGGACTGCTAACCAATCTGATTGTCGGAGTTATTGGATCGTTTCTCGGCGGCTTTCTTGCTAACCTCGTCGGGATCGCCTTTTACGGGTTCCTCGGCAGCCTGGTGATCGCGACGATCGGCGCCATCGCGTTTCTTTGGCTGTTACGCATACTCAAACGCTAGGTTCGCAAGGTTCAGGAACGACGATGGTCACTCTGCTTGATCGCACTGATATTGGTCTCAAAGGCGCGGATACGAATAAGTCTCCGACGCCCCAGCGCGTGCGCCATCCAGAAAAAGCGAAACGTCCAGACAGTGAAAGACTAGAAAAACCTGATTGGATTCGCGTCCGTGCCCCCGTTAGCAAAGGCTTTCAGGAAACCAATGCAATCGTGCGTGAGAACAATCTTGTCACGGTCTGTGAAGAGGCTGGGTGCCCCAACATAGGCGAGTGCTGGGACAAGAAGCACGCGACATTCATGATCATGGGTGAGATCTGCACCCGTGCTTGCGCTTTCTGCAATGTCTCGACCGGTGTCCCAACAGCGCTTGATACCGATGAGCCCAGGCGTGTTGCTATGGCAGTCAAGCAAATGGGCTTGAAGCACGTTGTGATCACCTCGGTTGATCGAGATGATCTAGCAGACGGCGGGGCACAGCACTTTGTTGAGGTGATTGAGGCAATCCGTGATGCGTCACCTGACACGACGATTGAAATTCTAACGCCGGACTTCCTGCGCAAGCCTGGTGCGATCGAAACGGTGGCTCGCGCAAAGCCCGATGTTTTCAACCACAATCTTGAAACTGTGCCATCGAACTATCTCAAAGTGCGCCCAGGTGCGCGCTATTTTCATTCGATCCGTTTGTTGCAATTGGTGAAGGAGATCGATCCAACGATCTTCACAAAATAAGGGATTATGGTGGGTCTTGGCGAGGAACGTAACGAAGTATTGCAGGTGATGGATGATCTGCGGGCCGGAGAGGTCGATTTCCTGACCATCGGGCAGTATTTGCAACCAACCCGCAAACATCATCCGATCAAGACATTTGTAACGCCTGACGCGTTCAAAGCGTATGAAACCATCGCCTATGCCAAAGGGTTTTTGATGGTGTCTTCATCACCGCTAACACGCTCCTCGCATCATGCTGGGGATGATTTCGCCAAGCTGAAAGATGCACGACAAAAAACGCTCGGATATTAAACCTCAATGAAGTTGTTCAAGAGAACGTCACCGCGCCCACACGCCACGCGATAGCCTCTTGAACTTGTTATCCCAGAAGACGATTTGTTCATGGAAGCATGCGATACTGCTTGTTATGTTGCGTTTGTGTCTGAGAATTAGTTTGGTCTGATGCCGAGTTTTTCTACCCGCCACACCGTCAGTCACAGTGCTGACGACATGTTCAATCTGGTCGCAGATGTAGGCGCCTACCCAGAGTTTGTGCCTCTTTGCAAATCTCTGTCCGTTCGAGGCAAGGCACCACTGGATGGTAACCGCTCAGTTATTGTTGCCGACATGAGCGTTGCGTATAAATTCATCAGCGAAACGTTCACATCGCGCGTTGAGCTTGATCCCGACAATCTCACCATCCTTGTGACATATCTAGACGGTCCGTTTAAGCGGATGGAAAACCGCTGGACGTTTGAGCCGACCGCTGATGGCAGATGCGTGGTTGAGTTCTTTATCGACTATGAGTTTCGCTCACGCGCGCTCGCCTCTCTCATGGGCGCGATGTTTGACAAAGCGTTTCGAAAATTTTCCACTGCTTTCGAATCGCGTGCAGACCAGCTCTACGGGACACCGAGCGCCGCTTAGAGCTATAGCTCTAAGGTTGGATCGCGGCCCCAATCATAACTAACGCATGAGCCACCGTTTGAGCGCGTACAGCCTCACGGTCCCCTTGAAACACCTTATGTTCATGCCGCGTTGGAGCTGCGTGGCTAGCCACGGCGAAGTGCACGGTCCCTACAGGCTTCTCTGGGCTGCCTCCCGTGGGGCCAGCAACCCCTGTAACGGAAACGGAGATGCTGGCATTAGAGTTTGCCAAAGCACCCTCTGCCATTGAACGTGCCACTTCTTTACTGACCGCACCTTGGTTTTCGATGAGCTCAGTGGGAACGCCAAGCATCTCAGTTTTCGCTTCGTTGGAGTAGGTCACGAAGCCTCTATCCACCACAGCGCTCGATCCTGACACATCCGTTAATCGTGCGGCGATCAGACCTCCGGTGCAACTCTCAGCTGTTACGACACTAAGTCGAGCAGCTTTCAGGCGACCGATAAGCGACACAACATCAGGGTCCATCATAACGCTATCGATCTCCTCACATGATGCCCACTCCAAAACGCAGTGAGCACTAAGTCTTTCCAAGCTATTGGCCCGGCAGCCACATGCCTCCCGTTAACGCCAATTGTCATTGAGAACCATACGTGGTGCGTTTTGGTTGCATTCTGATGAATTATTAGTCATGCATGCAATGTGATCATATGAGTACACGGACCATTTTCACACGTGCCTGAAAAAGCGACAAGCGTTGAAAGCCTGACCGAGGCTTT
Organism: Pseudomonadota bacterium; assembly: GCA_039026935.1. Lineage (GTDB taxonomy): Bacteria > Pseudomonadota > Alphaproteobacteria > Rhizobiales > MH13 > MH13. The sequence goes on along the minus strand of JBCCLK010000003.1, from coordinate 26,025 downwards.
GTCCATAGGAACGGCGCGTGCAAGAGCCAGAATCTTTCTTGCGCCGATGTCTGGCATTACCGACCTCCCGTTTAGGCGCTTAGCGCACCGCTTTGGGGCGGGGCTGGTCGTGAGCGAAATGGTTGCCTCGCAAGAACTGGTCGTCGATAACGCTGACAGTCTACTGCGAATGGATGTCAGTGGCCTTGAGACGCCCGTGGTTCAGCTGGCTGGCCGAGAGGCATACTGGATGGCCGAAGCTGCCAAACGCGCCGAAGCTGCTGGCGCTTGCATAATCGATATCAATATGGGCTGCCCGGCGAAGAAGGTAACATCGGGTTACTCCGGCTCAGCTTTGATGCGTGACCTTGATCATGCTTTGTCGCTGATTGAAGCCACCGTTAGTGCCGTTTCTGTCCCGGTAACACTCAAAATGCGTTTGGGATGGGACGAGGTCACCATCAACGCTCCCGATCTGGCACGACGGGCTGAAGCAGCCGGTGTTCAAATGATCACGGTTCATGGCCGAACGCGTTGTCAGTTCTACACCGGCGAAGCCAACTGGGCGGCAATCAATGCTGTCAAGCTGGCTGTCACCATCCCGGTTATTGCCAATGGCGATCTCACCGCATCGCAGGACACCCCAACGATGCTCTCCCAGAGCGGCGCAGACGCTTTGATGGTCGGCCGTGGTGCCTATGGTCGTCCTTGGCTGCCCGGCTATCTTGCCGCGAGTAATCCCAAGACTTTCCTTGCACAACTGCCATGCCCGTTAGACCTGATTGTAGAGCACTACGAGGCCTTGTTGCAGCATCACGCAGTACATCAAGGCCTGCCGCTAGGCGTTCGCATCGCCCGCAAACACCTCAATTGGTATCTGGCAACAACAGAGCGCACCAAAGACCTGCCATCAGTGGATCGGCATGTGTTGCTGCGCAGCGATAGCGCTCGCGAGGTTGTAGCGACGATTAAGTCGGTCTGGAAAAATGCCCGTTGGACAGAACCATCAAGCACACGTGCCACAAAAACTGCCCAAGTCGATACTTTTGAGGCTTTGGCCGCACCTCAGCAGGCGAGGGCGGCATGAGTGATACTTCAACAACGAACCAAGAGAAGGCCAGCCAGCAGCGGCAAGTGCAACTGCTTAACGCGCTTCCCCATGCAGCTCTCTTGGTAGACGGAGCGTTCCGTATTCTGGAAGCCAACAACGCGGCTGAAGTCTTCTTCCGCAGTGGCCTATCGATCATGCGCCGTGAAGGCCTAAAGTTGTTTGTCCCCTTCGGAAGCCCGGTATTCTCGACCATTTCGCAAGTGATCAGCGATGGATCTCCCCTGACGGCTTATGGGGTGGATCTCGCGACACCGCGCAAACCAGATGACATGGTGGTGGATGTCTATGCGGTGCCTTTGGTTGAGCCCGTCGGCCATGACGATGAGGAAGGTCCCGTCAACGCGGTTGCTCTGACGCTTCACCCCCAAGCACGCACCCAGAAGCTGGACCGTCAGCTTACCAGTCAGTCCTCAGCACGATCCGTGAGTGGCCTTGCCGCCATGCTTGCGCACGAGATTAAGAACCCGCTTTCGGGTATTCGCGGTGCTGCGCAGCTGTTGGAAAGTGATGCCGATGATGATGATCGGGCGCTTACGCGCCTCATCACTGACGAAGCTGATCGCATCGTAAAGTTGGTGGATCGCATGGAGGTGTTCTCCGATGAGCGCCCGGTTGAACGGGCTTCGGTCAACATTCACACCGTTCTAGAACATGTAAAACTGCTCGCAGAGACAGGCTTCGGTAGCCATATTCACTTTGTCGAACATTATGATCCTTCACTTCCCCCGATCTATGCCAACCGTGATCAGATGATCCAAGTGTTCTTGAACCTCATTAAGAATGCTTGCGAAGCTATTGGCGCTGCAAGTGACGGTGAGATCGTTCTCTCGACCGCCTACAAGCCAGGCATTCGGTTGTCGGTACCTGGAAGCGCTAAACGTCTCACGCTGCCCCTGGAGTTCACCGTGAAGGACAATGGTGGCGGCATCCCCAAAGATCTTTTGTCAAATCTCTTCGATCCGTTTGTCACCACAAAGTCAAACGGTAGTGGTCTGGGGCTTGCTCTTGTTGCGAAGATTATCCGTGACCACGGCGGTGTCGTGGAGTGCGACAGTTCAGGTCGCGGGGCAATATTCACCGTCATGATGCCTGTTTACCAGTCCGCCGGGATTGCCTCGACCGGCGATGCAGATAATCCCGCCGACTAGTGTGCGTTCAGGAAAACAAAAATGCCAATGAAGAATCAAACAGTCCTTATCGCCGATGATGATGCCGCCATTCGAACGGTTCTCAATCAAGCACTGACGCGAGCCGGTTACTCGGTACGCGTCACGTCGAACGCCACATCTCTTTGGCGTTGGGTCAGCGAGGGGGAGGGGGATCTGGTTATCACAGATGTGGTGATGCCGGATGAGAATGCTTTTGATCTCCTGCCCCGCATGAAGAAGGCTCGCCCCGATCTGCCAGTTATCGTCATGAGCGCCCAAAACACGTTCATGACTGCGGTGCGGGCTTCAGAGAAAGGCGCCTATGATTATCTGCCCAAACCATTTGATTTAAAGGAACTCATCGCCATCGTCGGCCGCGCGATGGCTGAACCAAAGCGCAAGGCTCTTGGCGCACCGACGGCTGGTGAGACGGCTGAAAATATGCCGCTTGTTGGCCGGTCAGCGGCGATGCAAGAGATCTACCGTGTTCTTGCCCGTCTCATGCAAACTGACCTCACCGTTACGATTTCGGGGGAATCAGGCACGGGTAAAGAGCTTGTCGCGCGGGCGCTGCATGAGTTTGGGCGTCGCTCTAAGGGGCCGTTTGTGGCCATCAACATGGCTGCTATCCCACGTGATCTGATCGAAACTGAGCTGTTTGGTCATGAGAAGGGCGCTTTTACCGGCGCCCAGACACGTGTGGTCGGCCGTTTTGAACAAGCCGAAGGTGGCACGCTGTTTCTCGACGAAATTGGCGATATGCCGATGGATGCTCAAACCCGTCTCTTACGGGTCCTACAACAAGGCGAGTATACGACAGTCGGAGGCCGCACAGCCATGCGCTCGGACGTGCGTATCGTAGCTGCTACCAACAAGGATCTGCGTCAACTCATCAATCAGGGCCAGTTTCGTGAAGATCTGTTCTTTCGCCTGAATGTCGTGCCGCTGCGGCTGCCCCCACTACGCGAGCGTACCGAAGACATTCCTGATCTTGTTCGACACTTTTTCTCGCAAGCTGTTGATGAAGGGCTGCCAGCGAAACAGATTGATGGCGCTGCCCTCGACGCGCTGCGCCATTACCGGTGGCCGGGTAACATCCGCGAATTGGAGAATCTTGTTCGGCGACTTGCAGCGCTTTACCCGCAAGATGTCATCACAGCGCCGATCGTAGAAGACGAGTTACGCACAGCCGTTACTGGCCTTGCCGCAACAGGCGAAGAAACCCAGACCGATGAGGGTCTTTCCGTTTCTATTGAGCGCCATCTTGTGGGCTACTTTGACGAGTTCGGCGAAGATTTACCGCCGCCTGGTCTCTATCATCGTATCTTGAAAGAGTTGGAGATACCGCTCTTCTCCGTGGCGCTTGCCGCTACGCGGGGAAACCAGATTCGCGCTGCGGAAATTCTCGGTCTCAATCGCAATACACTGCGCAAGAAAATCAGGGACCTGGATATCCAGGTGATACGCGGGACGCGTTAGACAGCCTGCGATTGTCCCATGATCAACCATTTCACTATGTAGTGGTTGGCCCGGCGAGCCGTTTGTCATAAACAGGCAACAGATATGTGGCGTCTCCGCCACAGTTCTGACGCGGGCTGTATGTAGGAATTTGCTGTTTCTTCGAATTGAACGCGTGTGGCCTGAACAGCGCTGACGCTAGGCCTCTAAGATCCGGGAGCACGCTGAAGGTGGTTGATGTAACACGCCCCGATCTTCTGATTGGAAAAGACGAGAAGCGTTTTGGTCAGCGGATTCTGGCACCGCTTCTGGTTGTGTTGGCAATCGTTCTGGCGGGCGTAACGTTTGCGATCCTCTCAGGGTCAACTGCGATTATCCCAACGCGCGAGGTGGTGATCCGTCTTGTTGGCGCAAACGCGGTGGCGGTCACCATTCTTGTTACCTTGATAGCTTTCCAGCTTCGCCAAATCGCGAAGGCTCGCAAAGAAGGAAGAGCGGGGGCCCGTCTTCACACACGTATCCTGGCACTTTTCAGTCTTATCGCAGCTGTTCCGGCTGTCCTGGTTGCTGTCGTTGCAACGCTTACACTCGATCGTGGACTGGATCGTTGGTTCTCTGAACGCACGCAATCTATGGTCGAGTTCTCGCAGGTTGTGGCGCGTGCCTATCTTGATGAGTACCGCCAGGTTCTCAACGCCGAACTGCCTGCTGTGGCCAGTGAACTAGGTCGCTCCAAGCCACTTTTTGATTTCGACCCAAGACGCTTCGAGGCACACATGTCGAACCTCGCAGCGGTGCGATCAATCCCCTATATGTCGATTGTTGGTAGCGACGGAACGGAAATCCTGCGCGCTGAGACGCGCTTTGCTGACGGGTTCCGCCAGCCAGATCCGTCCATGCTTGCGCGCGTCACCGGCGATGAACCGGTTCTCATCCCTCCAGGCACGACAAATCAGATCGCTGGACTGGTACGCCTGCCCGAGTTCACCGAAACCTATCTGTTTCTCGCCCGCGCGGTCGACCCGCGCGTTGTTCAGTATCTCTTGGTCACTGAGCAAAATGCGGCAGAGTTTCAAGCCATGCAGGATAGACGCTTCGGCGTGCAACTGTCTTTCGGCTTCATGTTCCTAGGTCTTGCGTTGATCATGGTTCTTTCGGCGATGTGGCTCGCAATAAACTTTGCTGACCGTCTTGTCCTACCAGTTCGCCGTCTCATGATTGCAGCGCAACAGATTTCGTCAGGCAATCTTTACGTTCAGGTGCCGGTGAAAAAGGAGGAGGGTGATCTGGCAGTTTTAGGCGAAAGCTTTAACCGCATGACCAATGATCTACGCTCCCAACGCAACGCCCTGGTCGACGCAAAGGACCAGATCGACGGCCGTCGGCGCTTTACTGAGGCCGTTTTGGAGGGCGTTTCAGCTGGCGTTATTGGTATTGATCCATCGCTGCGCATCACTCTGGTGAATAAGTCAGCCTGCGTGCTCCTGCAGGCACGTGAAGCAGACCTTCTCGGTCGGCCAATCGCGACGGCAATGCCCGAGTTTTCGTCCCTCTTCTCTGACCATATTCGCCAGGAAGATGGTCGGCGCACAGAACGCGAAGTGCGTTTAGAACGCCAGGGCGTGCAACGGATCCTGACGGTCAAAGTAACCGTGGAGACAACAGATGCAGGCGTTGTTGAAGGCGCTGTCTTGACGTTCGACGACGTCTCCAATCTCGTGGCTGCGCAACGTTCGAGTGCCTGGGCTGATATTGCTCGCCGGATTGCCCATGAAATCAAGAACCCTTTGACACCCATACAGCTATCAGCGGAACGGTTGAAACGTAGGTACGGACAAAAGCTGACCGACGATCGGGACATCTTCGATCAATGCACTGATACGATCATCCGGCAGGTCGGCGACATCGGGAAAATGGTGGACGAGTTTTCATCCTTCGCCCGCATGCCTAAGCCGGAATTTGCCCGTGGAGACCTAGCACACGTGATCGCTGACACGGTCTTTCTTATGGACAATGGCTACCCCCAGATCAGCTTCAACGCTGATATGCCCGAAAGCGGATTGCCGATGATGATCGACACCCGTCTTATGGGTCAGGTTTTTACCAATCTCCTCAAAAATGCTGCCGAGGGCGTCGAAACGCGATTGGCTCAAGACGACAAGGGCGACAAGAACGGTCATGTGCACGTCAGCGCCTACATTGCGAGCAATGGAGCACTCGTCATTGACATCGCTGACAATGGAATCGGCTTTCCTGAAAATGGACGCTCTCGACTTTTAGAGCCCTACATGACAACCCGCGAGAAAGGCACCGGTCTTGGGCTTGCGATTGTCAAGCGCATCGTGGAGGACCATCGCGGAACACTCCAATTGCTGGACGGAAAAGATGCGCAACTACCGTCCAAAGGGGCTCTGGTGCGGCTTATCTTCGAAGAAGGCGTTCTTCTGCTTGCCAATGACGTTGATGCCGCGACGCTCGCTAACCACACGGGCCTAAGAACCATACAATCCATTGGAAACTATGTGGAAACTGATAACAACGCTGACGCGGCACAAGCAGCAAGCGCTAAGGGAGCACATTAGTGAGCGGCGACATTCTCATTGTCGATGATGAAGTAGATATACGAGAGCTGGTAGCCGGCATTTTGGACGACGAGGGCTACAGCACACGTCTGGCTGCCCATGCTGATGAAGCACTTCAAGCTATCGAAGAACGACGCCCCAACCTCGTCTTTCTTGATATCTGGATGCAAGGCAGTCGTCTTGACGGGATGCAACTTCTGGAGGTCATCTCGACCTCGTACCCTAATCTACCTGTGGTTATGATTTCCGGGCACGGCACGATCGATACTGCCGTCAATGCAATCAAGCAGGGGGCCTTCGATTTTATCGAGAAGCCTTTCAAGTCTGACCGGTTGCTTCATGTTGCTATGCGCGCTCTGGAGACGAGCGCCCTGCGCCGTGAGATCAACGACCTGCGGCAGACGTCTGGCATCGAATATGCGCTTATCGGCTCCTCGGCCGAGATGAATACACTGCGTGCGCAGATCGACAGGGTTGGTCCCACCAATGCGCGGGTCATGATTTTGGGGGCTTCAGGCTCCGGCAAAGAGCTTGTTGCCCGCGCCATTCATGCGCAATCTCAGAGAGCGTCGGGGCCCTTCGTCGTACTCAATGCGGCAAGCATCTCGCCTCAGACCATGGAGCTTGAACTGTTTGGCACCGAAGCTGAGCCGGGCAGCCCACGAAAAGTCGGCGCACTTGAAGAAGCTCACGGTGGAACGCTGTATCTGGACGAAGTCTCGGAGATGCCACGTGACACGCAATCTAAGATTATGCGTGTCTTGGTGGACCAGTCTTTCACGCGTGTTGGTGGTTCAACGCGCGTGCAAGTCGATGTTCGCGTACTGTCGTCCACGTCTGTGCCGTTAGAACCGCTCATTGAAGCAGAAAAATTCCGCTCTGACCTCTTCCACCGCCTTGCTGTGGTGCCGTTGGCTGTTCCTCCGCTGGCAGATCGCCGGTCTGATATTCCCGAACTGGTCAGCTACTTTATGCAACAATTGTTCAAGTCAAGCGGCCTGCCAACGAGGCAAATTGCCGACGATGCGATGACAATCCTGCAAACGCACGATTGGCCCGGCAATGTTCGGCAACTGCGCAATAACGTAGAGCGGCTGATGATCTTGGCACGCGGCGAAAATGGTTCTCATGTGACTGCAGAACTTTTACCGCCGGACGTCTCTTCGCTTCTACCAAAAACAGCAAGTGCGGGAAGCGAACACCTTCTTACAATGCCGCTTCGCGATGCGCGGGAACTTTTTGAGCGAGACTACCTTTCCTCGCAAATCAACCGCTTCAACGGTAACATTTCGAAAACAGCTGAGTTCATTGGCATGGAACGCTCCGCGCTCCATCGCAAACTGAAATCACTTGGTCTCAACGGATAGTCTAATTTCGTGACCGTTCGACTGCGCTTGCAATCCCATCGTGCGGATGATCAGTCTCGGCAGAGGAGTGGCTAGCCCATGCGCGTGGTTATCTGTGGGGCAGGGCAGGTGGGCTTCGGTATTGCCGAGCGCTTGTCTCGTGAAAACAATGATGTCGCTGTCATTGATACCTCTGCTCGCCTCATTCAGGCCATTCGTGACACACTCGACGTGCGCGGTGTTGTCGGACACGGCTCCCATCCAGAAGCCTTGTCTCAGGCCGGCATTGAACAGGCTGATATGATCGTCGCCGTGACCCTGTACGATGAAGTCAATATGATTGCCTGCCAGGTCGCACATTCGCTTTTCAACGTGCCCACCAAAGTCGCCCGCATCCGTGCGCAGAGCTATCTGGAGAAAGAATACGGCTCGCTGTTCACACGTGACAATCTTCCAATCGACGTCATCATATCACCTGAGATCGAAGTGGGTGAGATGGTTCTGCGGCGTCTTGGCCTGCCAGGCGCGCTCGATTCAGCGCGCTTTGCCGATGAACGAATATCTGTTGTCGGGGTGTACTTGGATGATGAATGTCCGGTGATCGATACCCCCTTGCGGCAACTGGCGGGCCTCTTCCCTGAACTAAAGGCCACTGTGGTGGGGATCCTGCGCAACGACTCCATGTTCGTGCCTCGATCAGACGACGCAATGCTCGCCGGTGATGTGGTCTACTTCACAGCTGATAGAGAACAAGTGCGTCGCACATTGGGTATCTTTGGACGCGAGGAAGCCGAAGCAAGCCGAGTTGTGATCGCTGGCGGGGGCAATATTGGTCTTTATGTTGCCCAAGCGCTTGAGGCGCGCCAGTCACGCACAAAGGTCAAGTTGATTGAACAGGATCGGGCCAGAGCCGTCAGTATCGCCGATGATCTCAACCGAACCGTGATCCTCCATGGTAGCGCTCTAAGCCAAGAAATCTTGAATGAGAGCGATATCTCGCAGACGGACAAGCTGGTCGCTCTCACAAACGATGATCAGGTCAACATCCTCTCATGCGTCATGGCCAAACGGCTGGGCGCAAAGCAGAACCTGGCACTCATCAACAACAGCTCCTATCCGCCGCTTGCCCAATCGCTTGGCATCGATGCCTATGTGAACCCGAGACAGGTCACGATCTCTCGCGTCTTACAACATGTGCGAAAGGGGAGGATCCGCCAGGTCCATTCACTTCAAGATGGTGCTGCAGAGGTCATTGAAGCTGAGGCGCTCGACACCTCCCCTCTGGTCGGTGTTGAACTTCGCGATCTTGACCTTCCAGATGGACTGCGTGTAGGCGCGATTTTGCGCAACTTAGATGTCCTGATGCCTGACGGTGACACCGTTATCGAAGCCGGCGACCGCGTGGTGATCTTCGCGCTGGCCGGTCAGGTGAAACGTGTCGAACAATTGTTCCGCGTTTCGCTTGAGTTCTTTTAGGGCTTACTGGCCCGATGCTGGCTGGGTTTCGCGCTTTCGCTGCCATTTGTTTGGCGCTCGCTTTCGCGATGCTTTTATGCGCTCTTATTGGGGTTGGTCAGGCTGATCAGGCGTCCGTGTCACTGTTCTTTGGGCTCGCGACAATATTGGTCTTTTTTGCAGCCTGCATTCATCTGGCGTTTCTGGATCGTAAAGCATCCCTCACCAGAGGGATCAGCTTTCGCGTTCTGATCATCTGCTGGTTTTTCACGCCCATTCTTGCAACGCCCCCCTTTCTGATCCTAACGGACCTGCCACTTCACTTGGCATTCTTTGAAGCAGTTTCAGCCGTCACGACCACCGGTTTCACAACGTTCTCAAGTCTCGAACAGGTACCGACATCCATCATAGGCTGGCGCGCTTGGCTGCAGTGGCTGGGTGGCATCGCAACGCTTGTCTCAATCATCGTGGTCTTGTCGCCATCCGGGGCGGGGGGCACGCCTCTGCTTCGGATTGGTGGTGATCTGCGTCAGATCCTCGAGAACCGGGTTATCGGTGTTGCTGGCGTCTACATGGCGGTGACACTTGCGTGCTTTACTCTTCTGATTGCAAGCGGCCTTCCAGTTTTCGATGCGTTGGCTCTATCTTTGACCACCGTTTCCACCGGCGGCATGATGCCAACATCAGGCAGCATAAGCGACTACAGTGCACCGATGGCAGAATGGGTGCTTGCTCTGTTCATGCTCATTGGTGCCACAAGCATTGTGTGGCATCGCCTCGTGGCAACAGGCAGGATTGGTCGATCTGCTACGGTTGGCGAAAGCCTCACGCTCTTAGCCCTTGCCGGTGCTTTAGGGTTTGCTTATGCGGTCGCGTTTGCAAGCGCGGCAGGTTCGAGCGATGTTTTGGCACCAGGAGATGCCCTGCGTGAAGGGTTTTTGACCGCCGCTTCGCTTGTCTCAACAACGGGTCTTGAAGCCAGAAATGCTGGTGCGACAGTGCTGCCCCTTTCGCTGGTTCTTGTGATTCTTCTCGTAGGCGGCGGCATGTTTTCAACCGCGGGCGGGCTCAAGCTCTACCGCATAGCTTTGATGGCCCGCCACAGCGCAATGGAGCTGGAGCACATCCTCTATCCCCATGCAGTACACGTCGATCACATTGGCAACCTCTCATACGATGCCGATGGCATACGCGCGATATGGACAGCGCTTGTCTTGTTTATGGCCGTTTGGGCAGGTACAAGCATCATTCTTACGTTGGGGCCGTTTCCACCTGAGGCGGCTCTGGTTGCCGCGCTGACTGCGATCACCAACGCAGGGCCCATCTACAGCTATGGCTGGGCGGCGCCAGACATCTGGCCAACACTTGATGCTCTTCAACCAACACAAGCGATTGCGCTTTGTCTGACGATGATCGCTGGAAGGTTGGAGCTGGTCGGCTTCATCGCGGGCTTCAGCATCGCCTTTTTCAAGCGCTGAGAGATTTCACTGCGATGCCTGCTTTTCTTACTGGAAAATCATTCCAAGCAATATCCTGCTTAAGCAGAGGCTAGCCTAGAATATTTTGTTTCAGTACAACTGGAATAGCGGCCAACAAAAACAGACCAGGGGGCAACCATGGCAAATGAACGATCACAGAACCTGCAGGATGCGTTTCTCAATCATGTTAGGAAGCAAAAAGCATCGCTGACGATCTTTCTCGTCAATGGCGTCAAACTTCAGGGGATCGTCACCTGGTTTGACAATTTCTGCATTCTTCTAAGGCGAGACGGACACTCGCAGCTCGTCTATAAGCACGCCATTTCCACCATTATGCCAGCCCAGCCCGTGCAACTTTTCGATCCCAATGGGGAAGGCGACACGGATGGCTAGTCACGGTGACACGTGCTTGAGGCACTCTGCCTGGTGAGCAAGAACAAAGACGACCAACATGCTGCGCCCTCCGGTCATGTTGGGGACGAAAGCTTGCATGAAGGTGACGAGCAACCGCGCGGCAAACCTCGCTTTCAGCTGGAGGATACCCGGGCAAGGCAAACCCGAACAGCGATCATAGTTCCCGTTCTAGGCGCCAGATCAGATGGTGCAGACATTCCAACAAGAGACGCACGCATTGCAGGTAGCCTCAACGACGGTAAACGTCCCTTACAACGTGCGTCACGCTCAGCCCAAGCGCGCGAAGACGAAGCCGTTGGCTTGGCTGCTGCAATCAGTTTGCATGTTGTCTCGGTTGAGTCCGTAGCTCTCAAGACTGTTCGCCCGGCAACCTTACTGGGCTCAGGCAAGGTAGAAACGCTTGCAAATGCGGTGAAGACGAGTGGGATCGAGCTTGTGTTCGTTGACCATGATCTTACCCCAATCCAGCAACGCAATCTTGAAAGAGGCTTGAATGCAAAGGTCCTGGATCGGACTGGTCTCATCCTTGAAATCTTTGGACGCCGCGCGCAGACGCGCGAGGGCACACTGCAGGTGGAGTTGGCGCACCTGACCTACCAAAAGAGTAGGCTGGTGCGCTCCTGGACACACCTTGAACGTCAACGCGGCGGAAAGGGTTTCCTCGGCGGTCCGGGTGAGACCCAAATCGAGTCGGACCGGCGCGTCATTCAAGCCAAAATCACCCGATTGAAGAACCAACTGGAGAATGTGCGGCGAACACGAACTTTGCATCGCACACGGCGCCAGGAGGTGCCAGCTCCAACGGTTGCTCTCGTCGGATACACAAACGCTGGCAAATCGACCCTCTTCAACTACCTGACGGAAAATGGTGTTTTTGCCGAAGACCTCCTGTTCGCCACCCTGGATCCAACGTTGAGGAAGCTGCGTTTGCCTCGCGGTACCGAGGTTGTTTTATCCGACACGGTCGGCTTCATATCCGACCTTCCCACGGCACTCATCGCAGCCTTTCGCGCCACTTTAGAAGAAGTCTTGGAGGCAGATGTCATCGTGCATGTTCGCGACATCACGCACCCGGATACAGATCATCAAAAGGCGGATGTTATTGAAGTGCTCGCTGAACTTGGCATCATGGACCGCGACGGCCAGAGTGATCGCTCGGTCATTGAGGTATGGAACAAGGCCGACCTTCTGGACGAGGAGGGGTTCTTGCATCTTTCGCGGCGCTCAGACGCCATGACGACACCCATTGCTCTTGTCTCTGCGATCACCGGGCAGGGGGCCGATGCCTTGCTTGAGATGGTGGAACAAACAATTGCTTCTGTACGTGCTGAAGCGACGTTTCACGTGCCTGTTTCAGATGGGGAAGGGCGGGCTTGGCTGTTTGCCCACGCAACTGTTTTGAGCGAGGTATTCCAAGAAGACGGCTCAACCGTGATGCGTGTTGCAATGACACCGCGCAACATGGCGCTCGCACGAGCACGCTTCTCTTCGATGACCAAACAGCGTCCATCAGGGGAAGCGCTGCCGGAGGTCGCGCCACGCGAAGAGGCTGGATCCGATAAGACCCCTTCCAACAGGGTGTCGCCGGAAGACCTGCCGTCAGACGCGGCCTAAGCTTCCTCTTTTGCGCGCTGCCACGCCTCTTCCATAACCTGGAGCGACGCCGTGCCAACTGGATTGTTGGATTCGGCTAAATCCTTCTCCAGCCAAGAAAACCGGCTGACAAATTTGCGGTTTGTACGCTCTAGGGCGATGGCGGGATCTATTTCCAGCTTGCGAGCCAAATTCGTCACGACAAAGAGAAGGTCGCCAATTTCATCTTCTATACGATCACGCTGCGGATAATCGGCACGAAGCTCATCTTCGACCTCGTGGATTTCTTCGTGAATCTTATCGATCACACTTTCAGCGTTTGGCCAGTCAAACCCCACACGGGCTGCCTTTTCTTGCAACTTAAACGCTCGTTGAAGCGGGGGGAGAGTGGCTGGGACCCCGTCTAAAACACTTGGCTTGTCGTCATCGCGCTCGCCCCGCCGGACACGGCGTTCAGCCTTCTCTTGTGCTTTGATCGTTTCCCAGTTTCGCTTGACTGCCTGCTCGTCACATCGATCAACATCACCAAACACATGTGGATGACGACGGATCATCTTGCGACAAATAGAGCCGACAACGTCTGCAAACGTAAAGTGGTCAGCTTCCTCAGCCATCTGCGCATAAAAAACAATTTGAAGCAGAAGATCACCAAGCTCGTCGCATAGATCTTCCATATCACCACGCGCGATGGCATCAGCCACCTCATAGGCCTCTTCAATGGTGTAGGGCACGATGCTCTCAAAGCTCTGCTTTACATCCCACGGACAGCCAGAATCCGGATCTCGAAGCTTGGCCATAATTGCCAGCAGACTTGCGATATCGCCCGTTTGAGCTCCATTTAACCGCTGCGATAACGGCGTTTTAATGTGATCGCTCATCGAGAAAGCGCTCCTGTAGAAAAGTGCTGAGCAGGCATGCCACAAGTTCTCGCTTTTGACGTTTTGACCGCCAAGCAGACGAGTAGATAGAGCGATATTGGGTATGGTGGAGAGGCGTCTGTTTCCAGAATCGTAAGAGTATTTGTCCGATAAGATATATTATGGAACTAAAAAGCTATCGCACGTCCAACTGCATGCCATCATACGCGGGCTCGACAGTGTCTGGTGTCTCACCAAGGAGCGTCTCATAATCAAGATCATTGTGAAGGTTGGTGAGAACGGTGCGTTTCGGGCCCAACTGATCATGAACCTCCAAAGCACGCTCAACATTGAAGTGGCTTCCATGGGGTCGATACCGCAACGCATCAAGGATGAGACAATCCAATCCCTCAAGCAAGGATAAGCTGGCCTGAGGAATATCGCTGACATCTGGGACATAGGCGAGGTGGCCGATGCGAAACCCGAGTGCCTGAATGTCACCGTGCTTCACCGGTATAGGGCGCAAGGTGATTAGACCGCCAGGTCCATTGATCGATACCTGTCCGTCATGGTCGATGGACTTACGCTCTAAAATCGGCGGGTAGCTTGAGCCTTCAGGCGTTTGAAACACGTAGCCAAAGGCTTGGTTTGCACGCTCAAACGTTCGTTCATTCATGTACACGGGAATTCGCATTTTTTGAATAAGCGCAAATGGGCGCAAATCATCAAGACCGTGAAGATGATCAGCGTGCTCATGGGTATAGACCACCGCGTCCAAATGCGGCACGTCTGCCGTCAGCATCTGCGCGCGAAAGTCCGGCCCAGTGTCGACAACAATGCGTGTTGCCGCGCCATCAGGCCCCAAACGAGTTAGGAGGACTGAGCAGCGGCTGCGTTTATTTTTCGGATTGCTTGGATCGCAGGCACCCCAACGCTCACGTTGTGTCACCCCCCCTACCCTGGGTACGCCGCCCGACGACGCACAGCCCAGTATGGTCAGTGTCAGCGTCATGAAAGCTTCGCTCTGGTGAAGAGCCGTTCAAAATTGGCGGTTGTGATATCAGCCAGTTTACCGAGCTCCATACCCCGCACATCAGCCAGAACTTGCGCTGTATGCCGAACGTAGGCAGGTTCATTGCGTTTACCTCGATGTGGCACGGGTGCAAGGTATGGAGCATCAGTCTCCACCAGCAGACGATCTTCCGGCACACGCGCTGCAATGGCACGTAAGGCATCGGCCTTCTTGAAACTTAATATGCCTGAGAAAGAGAGGTAAGCACCTAGCGCAATACCGCGCCGTGCAAGCTCTTCGCCAGAAGAGAAGCAATGCAGCACCATAGGAAATGGGCCGTCCCTCTCATGGGCTTCCTCTAGGATGTCGCCGACATCTTCGTCAGCCGAACGGGCATGGATGATCAGCGGCAAACCCGTTTTTCGCGCCGCTATTATATGGGCCCGAAAACCAGCTGCCTGATCGTCGCGTGGGGCATTGTCATAGTGGTAGTCGAGGCCAGCTTCACCAATAGCGACGACCTTTGGGTGCTCGGCCAAGTCTACAAGCTCTTGCGTCGTAATGCCTTTTTCTTCGCCGGCATTGTGTGGATGAGTGCCCACAGAACAACTCACAGCATCATAGGCCTCGGCAATAGCGCAGATACGGTCAAACTGACGAACACGCGTTGAGATCGTTACCATATGGCCGATCCCAAGTTCTTTTGCGCTCGACACCAACGTATCGCGTTCTCCATCGAAGTTAGGAAAATCGAGGTGGCAATGGCTGTCGATAAGCATCGCGCGCGGCTAAGCCCCCTCGCCTTCTTCGTCGACATAGCGCGGGAAAACGCCTTGTGGCTTAGGCAGTGAAACGCCAGGCTTGAGCGATGCCGCTCTGTTGAGGAAGGCAAAACTGCGCGCGTCTGGACTGACACTCAATAAGTCAAGGAGCTTAGCCGCGCTGTCGGGCATCACCGGTTGAACAAGAAGCGCTACCGCACGAATGCACTCTGCCGTCACCCATAAAACGGTACGCATTCGCTCCGGGTCTGTCTTTTTGAGGGCCCAAGGCTCCTGGGCGGCGAAATAGCGGTTTGAGTCGGCGATGACGGCCCAACAAGAGGTCAACACTCGGTGGAGCTCTTGAGCTTCGATGGCCTTCCGTGCTGGATCAAGAAGCCCATAGGCTGCATGCAGCACAGCCTCATCGTCCTGCGTCAAGTCTCCAGGGGACGGCACGGCTCCATCACAGTTCTTTGCGATCATCGACAAAGATCGTTGCGCGAGATTTCCAAGATCGTTGGCTAGGTCTGCATTGATCCGGCCAACGATCCCCTCATGGCTGTAGTTTCCGTCGCGGCCAAAGGGCACTTCACGCAAGAAGAAATACCGCACAGCGTCACGGCCGTAATGCTCCACCATGGTGAACGGGTCGATCACATTGCCAACCGACTTCGACATCTTCTCGCCCTTGTTGAACAAGAAGCCATGGCCAAAAACCCGTTTAGGAAGTGGTATGTTCGCAGACATTAAAAACGCCGGCCAATAAACAGCATGGAAGCGCACAATATCCTTCCCAATGACATGCAAATCGGCGGGCCAGAAGGGCCAGAGTGGATCAGTCTCGTCAGGAAAACCCAAACCTGTCAGGTAGTTGGTGAGTGCATCGACCCAAACATACATCACATGCTTATCATCGCCGGGCACCTTAATGCCCCAGTCAAATGTGGTGCGGGAAATGGAAAGGTCTTTGAGGCCGCTTTCGACGAATTTGACCACTTCGTTGCGTCGCTCATCAGGCCCAATAAAACCTGGATTGTCTGCGTAGTGTTTGACCAACCTGTCTTGGAAGTTGGACAAGCGGAAAAAATAGCTTTCCTCCTCCACCCACTCCACCGGCGTGCCTTGCGGCCCAAGACGGACGCCATCGTCGTTCAAATGGGTTTCATCATCAGCGTAATAGGCCTCGTCGCGCACGGAGTACCAGCCGGCATAGCTATCCTTATAGATATCGCCAGCGCCCATCATACGCGTCCAAATCGCCTGGCTTGCCGCATGATGGCGCTCTTCGGTCGTGCGAATAAAGTCATCGTTGGAACAGCCGAGCATTTCCACCATCGCTTGGAAGCGCGGTGCGTTTTCGTCGGCAAGCTCGGATGCCGTCATACCGCGCTCTCGCGCGGTCTTATCCATTTTCTGCCCGTGCTCGTCGGTGCCCGTCAAAAAACGCACATCATAGCCGTCAAGACGCTTGAAACGTGCAAGAGCGTCCGTGGCAAGCGCTTCATAGGCATGTCCTATGTGCGGAGCGCCATTAGGATAGGAAATGGCCGTGGTGATATAGAAACGTTTGGACATACGCGGAAACTGACACAATCACGAGGAGGGAACACGCTGCGCTTCGCTATAGACGGCATCGA
Source organism: Pseudomonadota bacterium (assembly GCA_039026935.1). Classification (GTDB taxonomy): domain Bacteria; phylum Pseudomonadota; class Alphaproteobacteria; order Rhizobiales; family MH13; genus MH13. Next base: position 9,191 of record JBCCLK010000003.1, on the reverse strand, counting down.
GGCGCGCGAAAAGCGTCATGAGCGTTTCACTCACGTCAAGATTGATCGCTTGCCGTAGGGCAAGGCCTGAGGTCAGATCACTCCAAAGGTCGGCAATGGCAGCTCGCTGATGAGCGTTCAAGGTCGGCATCGGCATCTGGACGGATCCTGGCTCCAACGCGCCTCTTGTCCGCCGTGCGAGCCAGTCGTCGATAAGACCGAAGAAGAGACTTTGACGATCCGCTGCCAAACCGTTTGCTGCATGGGCCATAGTGAGCCGATCTTTCAGAGACGGCGTATCTCCACTAACAGCAAGAGCTTGAAATTGGACAAAAAGTTCAAGGATGTCGGGGTCTTCAATCAGACGAAGAGCCCGCCCTGCCCGCCCCTCTGCGAGCGCCACCGCAAGCCCCACTCCAGAATCCTTGTGTTGCTTCTCTTCTGTGCTCTTTGAACCCTCAACGAGTTTAGCGAGATCATCATCATGTAGAGGATGGAAGCTCAGCATCTGACAGCGAGATCGGATCGTCGGTAAGGCTCGATGCAACGCGTGACATACAAGCAAAACCACGGTGCGTCGCGGCGGCTCTTCCAGCGGTTTTAACAGGGCGTTGGCGCCTTCGGCGTTGAGATCATCCACAGCATCAACCACCACAACACGCCAACCGCCATACGCAGCCGTAGACTGCATCTTCTGCAGCGAAGATCGAACACCAGAAACAGGGATAACCTTTGGCGGCGTTTTGCGCTCATGCCCGGTCGATTTATCGATCCAGATCACGTCAGGGTGCGCTCCTTGATGGATGAGCCGCGCCTGCGGATGCTCTAGATCTAGTTCAAGCGAGACCTCAGATTGACGAGCGCTCTCAGCGACGCAATAGGCAGCTGCCTGAGCCGCAAACCGAGCCTTGCCCACACCCTCAGGACCATTGAGAAGCCAGGCATGGTGCATGCGATCGCTGTTTACCGCAGCCGCAAAGCGTGCTTGCGCGTCCTTATGGCCAACCAGTTCCGGGCTGAGCCTCCTGAGGGTTTCATTTTGATTGTTCATCTCAAGTTGGGCTCAGGCCAGCAAGTAGAGAAACATTACAAGAAGCCGTCAATCCAGCAATCCCCGCCTCATCAACGCTTGGTGTATTAAAACCGAAACACTTTTCTCATCGAGAGAGCCGTCAATAATGATACATCGCTTCGGTTCATCAGCAGCTATTGTGCGAAACCCTTCGCGCACCTTCTCATGAAACTCGCGCGTTTCTTTTTCAAACCGGTCATCGGCATCATCTTTGTCTGCAAGGCGTGTTTTACGTCGGGTCTCTGCAATATCCATAGGTATGTCGATGATCACTGTAACATCAGGCAGCAAACCTTTGGTGGCTATCGCTTCCATGCCAAGCACTGTGTCGCGATCAAGGCCACCGACATAGCCTTGATAGACACGCGTGGAGTCTGCGTAACGGTCGCACACGACAGTTTTCCCCGCCTTCAACGCGGGCTCGATAACAAGGTCCACATGCTCGCGACGCGATGAGTTGAGAAGGCAAGCTTCCGCGAGTGAACCCTCTTCGGCAGCGTGGCCACCAAGCAGGACTTCACGTAGGATTTTGCCTCCAGGTGATCCACCAGGCTCATGGGTCTTAACAACGTCATAGCCATCATCACGCAAGCGGTTGGCAAGAATTTTTGCCTGCGTTGTTTTTCCTGAGCCCTCCCCACCTTCAAAGCTTATGAAAAAACCTGTCTTCAAAGGTGTCTTCGGAGCTGGCTCTTTCTTTCGCTGTGCAGTCTTCTTTGGGGCGAACGGTTTTTGAGATGTCGTTTTCGCCATCGACGTCAAAAATCACCGGCAAAGGAAATCGGAGGCAACCAGCCCAACAACACTTCAAAGAAGCCGTCTCTCGCACGCTGCATCATACTGCCCCTCTCAACATCATTGGATGCCACCAATGGGCGGTCTTGAATAATTGTGCCATCGCGCTCCACCAAGAGCCTTGCCACAACATCACCACGAGCGATGGGAGTTGGCATTGGATGCTCATACTGGACGCGCGCGCGAACGCGATCGACGCCTTCGTGCGGCAGGAGAAGTTCCAGAGCGCCATCGGGGGCCACCAGACCAACCTCCCGAGTTGCTCCTCCATAAACTCGCGCGAATGCGATTGGTTCGCCTGGATCTGCCACGTGAACTGTTTGAAAATCTTCAAATGCGTACCGCACCAGACGTTGCGCTTCATCAACACGCCCCTCAAGTGTGTCCATACCCGACAGGGCAAAGACCACGCGCCGCCCATCGCGAACTACCGAGCCTACAAGCCCGTATCCAGCGTCCTCGTTGAAGCCAGCAAACAGTCCATCAGCACCGTCAATCTCGCCGAAGATCGGGTTCCGATTGCGCTGGAAAATATCGTTCCAGGTGAAATCAGGTAACGCGAACAAGGCATAAAGATCGGAATGATCGGCAATGAGGCGGTCTGCGATCTGCACTAGATCGCGAACCGTTGTCTGATTGACTGTGTCTGTCGCGCCGGTGGCATTGGTGAAAGACGAATTGGTTGCGCCCAACTCAGAAGCGGTCTGCGTCATGAGCCCGCTGAAGGCGCCTTCGCTTCCCGCAGCGCCTTCTGCAAGCGCAAGTGCTCCATCATTGGCAGCCATGACGATGAGACCTCGCAAGAGATCAATGACGGCAACATCACTGCCAAGCTCTGCAAACATCGCAGCCCGACCGGACGGACCACCCCCGCGCCGCCAAGCATCTTCAGAGATTTCAAAAAGGGTGTCTTGGCTTAGGTCACCTTCAGAGAGGAGGTCGAAAACGACCGCGGTCGTGACGAGTTTACTCATCGAAGAGGGATGAAAAACATCGTCTTCTCTTTGGGCATACAAGACAGTCCGGGTGTTGACATCATAGAGAAATGCCCGGGGAGCACGGCTTTCAAAAACCTGGCTCCATGCAGTGCTCGCGTTCGAGACCGCAAACAATAGCACTAAACCAGCAACCAACGTCATCTGAGTTCCACGCCAAAACATGGCGCGGACAAATAGTTCCACTTGGGTTTTGTTGATCAACCCACCCATTGGGGCATCCCTCACAGTGGTAATCGTCTATGGATACCTCAGGCACCCTCACTGCACCGGATCAATGTGACGAAACCCACTTGCCATGTCCGCTTCCAACGGCAAGCAGCTGCCGCGCTCACCGGCCATGTTTAATGATAAAGTCTCGATGATCGAACATATGGCCGTTGGTAGGACAAGGGGCTAAGAGTCACTAAACCCGGTAATGTAGGCATCGGTGTATCCTTGGGTTGCAAGAGAACGCAAGAGGATCTCATCACTCGCCTCATCGGAGGAGACAGATCTAAGGCGAACTTGAGTCAGCGTTCGCCCGCCTGAGGAAAGCTGGGTGGTCACAACCTCGCCGGAACTGTTAAGGCGCTGTTTTATGCGGTCAACATTGCGTTGGTCACCGAAAACTCCGATCTGGATGATGATCTGCCGATCTGACTGTGCAGCCCAACGGGCGTCACCATCCGCTCGGGCATGCTCAGTCAGGAAGGTCAGCGTCTCCGATTGAAGCGCCAGTTGCTCTGCAGCACCAAGCGCGGACAATGTTGCCTGCCGATGGGCCTGATCGACCCGTGTAACCTGCGACTGGCTTGCAAGCCTTTGATGACGATGGGTGAAGCCTGTTTCCAAATCAACCGGTGCCTCAAAACGCGTAAATCCAAGCGTTGTTGCCGGAACCGTAGCTGTTGGGATCGCTCTTGTTGGTACCAAGGCGGAAGGAATGAGCCCAGTTGTTGGCACCGCGGCATTCGCATTTAAGCTTGGAGCTTGTGCGAGCGGCACAGGCGTCAGATCAAGCGGCGGACCACTGGCATCTGGTAGAGGTAGAAGAGATTGCACAGCTCTGGTTCTTGCTGACGTCGAGACTGAGATAGGTGTCGCCGTTTCTATCCGTGCCGATGGTTGGGGCGCTGTCCGCCCAAACAAAGTGTTCAAAAAGCTGGTGCGTTCAGGCTCTTGGCTTGAAAGGGCGGATGCCGTTTCAACGGACGTACCTGTCTGTCCGGTTCCGACGCGCGCTGTGGGCGTGGGAGCGGGGATGGGAGCACGCGCCAACAGAATATTGGGATCGCCGCCATTAACGGGTACGCCATCAATGCGTGCTGACGCTTCGAGCCACTCAACATCCTGACCATGGAGTGGAGCACGTTCCAGATACTGCACGCGAACGCGCGCGACGCCGTCATCACGGAAGGCAAGCACATCGGCGGCCCTACGGGAAAGATCGATGATCCGATCATTCGCAAAGGGGCCACGGTCATTCACCCGCACCACAACGGAGTAGTCGTTCTCAACATTGGTCACACGCACATAGCTTGGCAATGGCAGTGTTGGATGCGCAGCCGATAGCGTGTGCATGTCGAACACTTCGCCATTGGCGGTCAAACGACCATGAAAGGCACGTCCATACCAAGACGCCTCGCCCGTTCGGTCGTAACTTGGGTCTTCGCGAGGCGTGTAGAGTTGCCCCGCAATCCGATAAGGTCGCCCCACCTGGGTGCGGCCACCGCCGCGCGGCAGGTTTGTTTCCTGTCGGGTGACCCGAGGGCTGGCTGCAACACCGAGCCTCGCATCATTGATGCCATCGCCCCCTCCCCCGTCATCATCGAGTGCGATGGAGCTGCACCCGGCAAGAGTGACAGCGACAACCATGGCACTGAAGACAGGTTTTACCCTTGTTCTTTGAACATGGGTTTGGGCTTGGAAGAGCGTCACCGCGCGCACGCGACAGGGAGCGCTGAAAAGCGCTGCTACGAATTCTTTCATCACGCCATACTCGATACAAATTGGCGATTGTCACGGCAAGCCTGACAGAAGCCTTCCGCTACAAAACTCAGACAAAACATGTCTTGGTCGTTAAATTTGAAGCACAAGCGTGAAGGTCCGGTTAAACATGGAGCCGTGTGGCCTGAGGTCATTTTTACTCGCCGTAGGGAATCCAGATATTCTTCACATCAACGGACTGCCGAAGCCATACTTCACCGGCTGAACTTTGCGCAAACCAATCAACTTCATGACCGTTATCAACCCAGGTCCGTTTGATGTTGCCGGCGGACAAGCGCTCAACACGGCCAGAGAGGTCGGCTGAACCAAACGCCCATAGAGCATCAACATCGTTATGTGAGGCCAAAACTGACCCAAGTTCCAGTGGATCACCTGTAACGATGTTGACCACACCAGCGGGGACATCCGACGTTTCAAGAACAGAGTAAAAGTCCGTTGCCACCAAAGGGTTCACATAACTGGGCACGACGACGACACGGTTGCCCATTGCGATCAGAGGCGCAACGAGACTGATGAAGCCAAGAAAAGGCACCTCTGGTGGGCAAACAACGCCAACGACACCGAGTGGCTCATTCATGGCGATCGCTACGCCGCGAAGCGGCGGTTCATGCACCAGGCCCTCATATTTGTCGGCGTAGGCAGCATAGATGAACAACCGCTCGATAGCCGTCTCTACTTCTAAACGCGTCTCTGTATCAGTTTGCCCGCTCACCGCAGCAAGACGCGCGGCAAAATCCTCATGCCTAGCTGATAGATTTTCCGCGATGTAGTAGAGGATCTGTGCGCGGTTGTGTGACGTCACCGCTGCCCATTTGCTAGCCTTGCGGGCGGCAGTAACAGCGTTACGGATGTCTTTGCGGTTACCAACACCAATTTCAGAAACGGGCCTGCCTTCCAGATCACTGACTATGGTTGAATGATTGCCGTCCGGACGCACCTGCTTACCGTCGATGAACAACTTCGCAGTTCGATCAATCACTGGCATATCGAACCCGGTAGCTTTTGGTAGGGCTTCTGTCATTGGTGCTTCAGCGCGTGATTTTGCATCCGCCCAAAATTTTGGCTTTAGATATTCGAAAGCCCCTTCGCGTCCCCCTTCGCGTCCAAAGCCAGATTCTTTCTTACCTCCGAAACCGCAGGCCGCATCGAACATGTTGGTCGCGTTCACCCAAACGACACCAGAGTTGAGCTTTGCAGCCACATCAAGGGCAAGCCCGATGGTCTCTGACCAAACGGATGCTGCCAACCCGAACCGTGAATGATTGGCAAGCTGGACTGCTTCGTCAGGTGTGCGGAACGTCATGGAGACGGCGACGGGGCCAAAAATCTCCTCGGTTGCAACGACAGACGACGTGTCCACATCGGTGAGAAGCGTTGGTGGGAAGAAACACCCTTCACCTGGGAGCGCATCCGAGGTGGTGCCGGACGCTTGGAAGAGCGTTGCACCTTCCTGCACACCCTGGTCGACAAGCGAAATGATACGCTCCAGCTGAGTTGCTGCAACAACGGCACCCATGTCGATGGTCTTATCGAGCGGCATGCCCACCCGCAGCGTGTTCATACGACGCTTCAATTTGTTTAAGAAGGTGTCGGCGATGCCCTCTTGCAGGAGAAGCCGAGAGCCCGCGCAGCACACCTGACCCTGATTGAACCAAATGGCGTCAACCACGCCTTCGACGGCACCATCAAGATCGGCGTCATCAAACACAATGAACGGTGACTTGCCGCCAAGCTCCAAAGTGAGTGACTTACCTGACCCTGCTGTTCGTTCGCGAATGCGGTGCCCAACGTCCGTCGAGCCAGTAAACGCGATCTTATCCACGCCAGGGTGATCAACCAACGCTTCACCGGCATTCCCATCACCGGTTACAATATTCAAGATACCGGGCGGTAACCCTGCGCCCTGCGTGAGTTCAGCAATCAGCAACGCTGTGAGCGAGGTGAATTCAGCGGGCTTCAAAACCACAGTGTTGCCGAGCGCGAGGGCTGGTGCGATCTTCCACGCCAGCATGAGCAAGGGGAAGTTCCATGGGATGATCTGCCCCACCACCCCGATCGGCTTGTAATCTGGAAACTCTCGATCTTGAAGCTGAGCCCATCCGGCGTGATGGTAAAAGTGGCGGGCCGCCAGCGGAACATCGATGTCGCGCGTCTCGCGTATGGGCTTACCGTTATCGAGTGCCTCCAGGACAGCAATGAGACGGGCATTTCGCTGGATGCTTCGCGCGAGCGCGTAAAGATGTCGTGCCCTTGCATGGCCAGGCAGAGCGGCCCAATCTTTTTGCGCATCACGTGCCGCGTTAACAGCCGCATCAACATCCCTCTGTTGCCCATTTGCAACTTGTGCAAGATGGGCGCCTGTGGCCGGTTCAAAGCTGTCGAAATGCTCCGTGCCATTAACGAAGACACCGTTGATGAAATGGCCAAAGACACCGTTGTGCTTGGTAAGCCAAGCCCGCGCAGAACTGTCGTCTTCAAGGGCCAAGCCATAATCCATACTGTCGAAAAAATCGGCAACGGACATCACAGTAACTCCGCTTTCTCAGCCGATGGCGTGCCGGTAGAACGCGGAATATGCGCCGGTCACATGGTGTTCCAACTGACGCTCGATGTCGGCAAGAAGGCTTGAAGCGCCAATCCGGAACAAATCAGCTTCCAACCACGCCCGTCCCAATTCCTCCTTCATGAGCGCTTGGTAGGTCAACACATCCTTAGCCGTTGAAATACCGCCAGCTGGTTTGTAGCCAATTCTAAAACCTGTTCGCTCAGCATAGTCCCGAATAGCGCGCAGCATGACTAGAGACACAGCCAGAGTCGCGTTCACGCTCTCTTTGCCGGTCGATGTTTTGATGAAATCAGCTCCGGCCATCATGCATACGAGGGAGGCGCGTGCGACATTGCGAAGTGTCTTAAGATCACCGGTGGCCAGGATGGCTTTAACGTGCGCCTCGCCGCAAGCTTCGCGATAGTCGCGCATCTCATCATAAAGCGCTTGCCAGTTGCCCGTGAGCACATGTTCGCGTGTGATGACGATGTCGATCTCTGTGGCTCCATCAGCAACGGATCGCCTGATCTCTTCCACTTTTAGATCGTGCGGCGTGAGACCAGCGGGAAAGCCGGTTGAAACGGCTGCAACGGGAATACCAGAACCGTCCAGTGCTTCCAGAGCAGTGGACACAAACCGATGGTAGACGCAAACAGCGCCCGTCGTAATCTGGCGGTCACTCATGCCCAATGCGTCAAGAAGGTCCGGACGGATAGGTCGGCGTGCCTTACCGCACAATCGCTTGACCCGAAGGGCTGTATCGTCGCCATTCAGCGTTGTTAAATCGATGCATGTAATAGCCTTCAAAAGCCACGCTGCTTGGGCTTCTTTCTTCACGGTCCGGCGTCCAGGGAGCGCAGCGACGCGGCGTTCGACCGAAGACAGATTGACCCGCACATCGCGAACCCATTCCAAATCAAGCGGCATTGGCACATTACGCTTATGGTTTTGCGTAGAATGTGGTGCCGATCGGGACGCAGCCTGCGGGGCGGTCGCATGCGGGGTCGCAGCAATGGGCGTGACGTTCGAGGCCATGCATTTGTCTTTCGGGCGCCCAATTTTTGAACGCTTGAGGTGGTGGCTGTTAGTCTTTCTGGCGTTTAACCGCTAGCATAGTCGCGCTTGGTGGGGCCAGCGGTCCGTACGAAATTCTCCATTCTAAAAGGCAAAACGTGTTTTCGTTTGTGAAGAAACGCCTTGTGGTGGACCATGGCGAACTGATCTCATTTGGTCGAGATGGAAACCCAATGCTTCTTGGGATACACACTACGCCCGATGCAAACCTCACATGCGGCAGCCCATCCAACGTCGCAACCGCCTGACACCTTAGGTGATCTCATGCTCGATCAGGTAAGATCAGGTTCCGGCCCCGCCCTCGCCCGGCATCAATAGGACGACCCGCTTCTTTTAGATGATCAGTTGCATGTAGACGAGCGCATGGTGCGCGACGTGGCACGGTCCTGCTTCGCTGATCGTCTAGCGCCCCGCGCGCGCAAGGCGTACGAGCATGAGCAGCAAGATCGCTCCATCTTCGCTGAAATGGACGAGATGGGCCTTTTAAAGCTGAAAGTCTAAGGCCCTTTCGGCTGTCTTAATCGCGCGACACGGCATTCCTGGGGTGTGATGGGGGCCGCGGACGCCTGCTGGCACGCCGCCCGCGACATGCACGGCGGCAATAGCATCATGCCAGGATTTGACGTTGTGCGACACATGAATAACCTTGAGACGTTCAATGCCTGTAAGGGAACGCATGACATTCACGCCCTCATCCTTGGACGAGCGTGCAGGCATTCATGCAGGTGCCCTCTTAAAATTC
>JBCCLK010000002.1:0-133792 GCA_039026935.1 Pseudomonadota bacterium | reverse complement strand
ATCGTTTCCAACGATGGCCAACTCATCCGCGTGCCGGTCGATGGCATCCGCGTTGCGGGTAGGGCGACCCAAGGCGTAACCATTTTCAACGTTGGGTCCGATGATCGCGTTGTCTCTGTGGAGCGCGTCTCGGAGCCCGAAGATGATGATGTTGAGGGCGAGCCAGAGGATGGTGAAAATGGCAGAAGCGCTTCAGATTCTGATTCAGAGGATGATCAGGGTTAGCGCCAGTCCTGTTTTGGACTCCATGTCTCAGTTACGCTGCTCAAACTATTGAAAAGACTCAAACAAACCACGCCACTTGAATCATAACCAAAGCTTCAGGACACATCTGATTCAGTGCGTTATATTGCACAAGGCTCCCAGCCGAGCTAGATTTGAAGTCCCGCACCATGACACGTAGAGCCCTCTTTCCCGGGTCGTTTGATCCAATCACAAATGGCCATGTGGACGTTGTTCGTGCGAGCCTTGCTTTGTGCGATGAAGTGATCGTCGCCATCGGGCAGAACCCATCAAAAACACCACTCCTGTCGGCTGAAGCGCGCATAAGCTTGATCGCGACTTTGAGCGACGATCTGGGTGCCGCAGGGCGGGTGCGAGCGATTGCTTTTAGCGGACTTCTTGTTGATCTTGCACGAGACGTTGAAGCGACTGTCCTTGTACGCGGATTACGCGATAGCGCTGACTTTGCCTATGAGATGCAGATGGCAGGTATGAACGCCGCCATGGCCCCGAACCTTGAGACAGTGTTTGTCCCAGCACGCCCAGAAAACCGCCATGTTACCGCCACCTTGGTCCGTCAGATCGCCGGAATGGGTGGCGATATTAGGTCCTTTGTGCCAGAAGCGGTGCGGGTGGCGCTAACAGACAAAAGATGAGGGCGTAACGCTCCTTGCACTATCACTTTACGCTTCGGGTAAAAGTTTAAGGCCATCCAGAGTTTAACGTCATCTCAGCAGCCTTCACATCACAAAAACAAATACCTCCGGGGAGATAGTATGTTTACACGCTTTTCTAACGTTCTTGGTTCACTTGCCCTCGGCCTGGCAATGAGTTCTGGCATGTTCGCTTCGCCGGTGATCGCCGATTCAACTGTGCCTGAAGCGGCAGCTTCAATTGATCCAGAAGAGGTGCTTGTTATCGAAATGGATCAGGGGCCGATCTATGTCGAACTGCTGCCCGATGTTGCCCCGCTTCATGTGGAGCGTATTCAGACGCTGGCGCGCGAGGGTTTCTACGACGGTGTTGTGTTTCACCGCGTGATCGATGGCTTTATGGCGCAGACGGGCGACCCGACCGGTACGGGCACTGGCGGTTCTGCGCTTCCTGATCTGCCAGCGGAATTCTCCAACGTACCGTACGAGCGCGGTGTTGTTGGCATGGCACGTACCAATGATCCAAACAGCGCAAATTCACAATTTTTCATCATGTTTGGCCCAGCGCCAAGCCTCAATGGCCAATACACAGTTTTCGGCCGGGTCGTTGCTGGCATGGACGTGGTAGATGCCATAGAAAAAGGCGATATGCGCCGTAACGGTGTTGTTAACGAGCCCGACGCGATGGTGCGAACGCGCCTTCTCTCAGACGAAGCGAGTTAACGCGCTCTCGCTTGGTGCTTCGCACCGCTTTTCTTCCACTTTATTACTTGTACGAAAGGGCCATCTATGGCCGACGAAAACACGCTTATTCTCGAGACCTCCAAAGGTACTGTGACCATAAAGCTGCGCCCTGACCTTGCTCCAGGGCATGTGGAGCGGATCACGACCCTTGTCGAGCAGGGCTTTTACAATGGTGTTGTGTTTCACCGCGTGATTGATGGATTTATGGCCCAGGGCGGGGATCCAACCGGTACAGGTATGGGTGGGTCTGAATTGCCTGACCTCAAGGCTGAGTTCACCGACACACCGCATGTTCGCGGTGTTTGCTCCATGGCTCGCTCCGCCAACCCTGATAGTGCCAACTCGCAATTCTTCATCTGCTTTGCTGATTCGCGTTTTCTGGACGGTCAATATACCGTTTGGGGCGAGGTAACTGATGGCATGGACGTGGTCGACCAGTTCGCCCGAGGTGAGCCTGTGCGCAATCCTGACCAGATCAATGAAGCCAAAATCGTCTAGGCTCTAGGGCTGGCTACAGCGTCTTAAAAGAGGTCGTTTGACCGGCCATGCGGGTCGATCTTTTCGATTTTGAATTGCCAGACGACAGGATTGCGCTCGAACCGGCCAATCCACGCGATAGTGCGCGCCTTTTAGAAGTTCGCCATTCAGGCGATTTGGTCGATCATGTCGTCGGTGATTTGCCACGTCTTCTAAGACCTGGTGATCTTCTTGTGCTCAACCAGACCCGGGTTATACCAGCGCAGCTATCGGGAAAGCGTCTGCGTGATGGCGTGTACGAGCCGTTGGCCATTTCCGCAACGCTTGTAGAAGCGTTGGATGGCGATCAACTGCACTGGCTGGCGATGGTAAAGCCAGGTAAGCGCGTTAAAGTCTTAGATAGGCTTATCTTTCAAGGGACTAAGGCGGTTGATGCGCCAGAACTGACGGCTAACGTTGAAGGTAAAGATAAGGCTGGCCTCGTTAAGCTGCATTTTGATGGCAACGCCGAGGCGTTTGCCAACGCGTTGAACACGATCGGCATGCCGCCGCTACCGCCCTACATTGCTGGCAAACGCGGCTACCGCGAGGAAGATCGTGACAACTACCAGACGGTCTACGCCAAGACCGAAGGGTCTGTGGCTGCTCCCACAGCGGGGCTCCACTTCACCGATGCGCTTTTTGAAGCTCTCGACGCGCGCGGTATTGATCGTGCCTTTGTCACACTGCACGTTGGCATGGGAACGTTCTTGCCAGTGAAAGCCGACACCACAGAGGGCCACAGAATGCACGCCGAGTGGGGAGAAATAACCCCAGGCGTTGCCAACAAAGTGGCTCAGACCAAGGCAAACGGCGGACGGGTTATCGCTGTTGGCACAACGAGCCTGCGCATTCTTGAGGCCGCAGCGGGAGATGATGGTATCGTTCAACCGTTCCAAGGCGAGACGGACATCTTCATCACGCCTGGCTACCGCTTCAAAGCCATCGATGCGCTCATGACGAACTTCCATCTGCCAAAATCGACACTCTTCATGCTCGTCTCAGCGCTCTGCGGTCTTGAATGTATGAAAGCTGCTTACGCCCATGCTATCGCAACAGGCTATCGCTTCTACTCTTACGGCGATGGATCACTCCTTTGGCGCGCTGATCTAAGCCAAACTGGATAGGTCGTGATGGGCAAGGCGTTTTCTTTTTCGATCTCGCATACCGATGGCAAGGCACGGCGTGGGCAGATAATGACCCCGCACGGCCTGGTGGAGACGCCAGCTTTCATGCCAGTCGGCACAGCAGGGACGGTGAAAGCGCTCTACGCCGACCAAGTGCGGGATACTGGCGCCGACGTGGTGCTCGGCAATGTCTATCATCTCATGCTGCGACCAACGGCGGAACGCGTCGCGAAGCTGGGCGGTCTGCACACCTTCATGCGATGGCCGCATACCATCCTCACAGATTCCGGCGGGTTCCAAATCATGTCGCTTGGCGATCTGCGAACGCTGGATGAGAGCGGGGTGGTTTTTAAGTCTCACATCGACGGCACACGCCACGAGCTTTCGCCTGAGCGATCAATTGAGATCCAAGGATTGCTTGGTTCCGACATTCAAATGCAGCTTGATGAGTGTATTGCGTTGCCTGCTGAACGATCTGAAGTTATCCGCGCCATGGAGCTATCTGCGCGCTGGGCTGAACGATCAAAACAGAAGTTCCAAGCAGTCGGTGGCCCACAGAAAGGGCAGGGGCTCTATGGCATTGTCCAAGGTGGGACTGACATCGAACTGCGTTTGAAGTCTGTCGAGCTTCTAACCGACATTGGGTTTTGGGGCTATTCGGTCGGGGGGCTTGCTGTCGGTGAGCCTCAGGATGAGATGTTGGCGGTCCTTGATGAGACGTGCCCGGCGCTGCCCACTGACAGACCGCGTTACCTAATGGGCCTTGGAACCCCCGATGATCTCATCAAAAGCGTTGCGCGAGGCATCGACATGTTCGACTGTGTGATGCCTACGCGAGCTGGACGACACGCCACGGCCTACACGCGCTTTGGTAGGATCAATCTTAAGAATGCTCGTCACGCAGAAGACCATCGACCGCTGGATGAAGAAAGCAAGTGCCCCGCAGCGCGCGACTATTCACGCGCTTATCTGCATCATCTTGTAAGGACCAACGAGCCTCTCGCTGGCATGCTCCTATCCTGGAACAACATCGCTTATTATCAGGCCCTTATGAGGTCAACGCGCATAGCTATTGAAGACGGCGTGTATGATGACTTTGTTGATCATTGCCAGACAGGATGGAAACGGGGCGATATCGCCCCGCTCAACACGTAGATTGAACGTTTTAGATTTGCCGTTCGTTTTCGGGCAGTAAGAACACACCAGAAATCCTCAGGTCACCCTCAGAGTTTTCGGAAAAAGTGTAAAGTCCGCGCCAAACCTGCCCATCGCCCGCCACAAGTTCCACGCGCTGGGCAGGGCCGCGTGGTGTTAGAGCCGCGTCGCCAAAGCTGTAACTTTGGGCAGAATAGACAGCCGGATAACCTTGCTGCACCATCGAGACGAACATAGCCGCTGTTGGAAAGCGCAGTTTGATCGGCGCTGACGCATAGGAGTATGCGGTCTCCGCATCTTCGGCGCGGAACGCCTCAATCTGTGCGCGGATAACGGTTTGCATTTGCTCCACAGTTGCTTCGGGAACAAGGGCGGGTTGGTTGTCTTCGGTGCTTTGTGCCCAACCGCTTGTGGCGGCTGCGAACGCGAGCAGTGCGAACGCTACAAGACTGGCGAAAACCACCTGCATTAAACGAACTGACGATGCATCGTCGGCAATTGAGCGCGCATATGCGCGCTTACGCTCCGCCTCCTGACTCTGCGAAACGGACACAACCGAATGATCATCCGGTACACCACGGTGATATTCCAGCATTCAACCCTCCATCAGGATGACTCTGTGAGTAAACAGATACGAGGGTAGTGCGGTGTTGGTGTTGGCCAAGTGAAAGAAAAAGGCAAGACTGCCGCTTTTTTCACCAAATCCTACAAAAGACTAAATTTTAAGCGTTTGACAAGCGTGCCTTTAGCCTATCGCGGTTTCGCGGCCCATTTGAATGTAAAGCGACCGCAAGCGCGTTGCGACCTCACCGGGGGCGCCGTTGGACAAAATGCGGTCGTCCACTTGAACAATGGGCATAACGAGCGTGGTGGCGGCGGTGATGAACGCCTCGTCAGCATTGTGTAACTCATCCAATGTGTAGGTTCGCTCTTCAACTTCCATTCCGTTTTCTTCGCAAAGCGCCATGATTGACCGCCGTGTCACGCCGGGGAGGACAGAGTTGCTCAACGCACGGGTTATCAGCTTACCATCTTTGACGATCCACGCCGTCGATGATGACCCTTCGGTAACGACCCCATCTTCCACCATGATCGCCTCTAGGGCTCCAGCTTTGGCGGCTTCCTGCTTGGCCATGGTCTGCGCAAGCATGGAAACGGACTTGATGTCGCGCCGCTTCCACCGAAGATCTGGCGTTGTGATCACGCGCGCACCTTTCTCTGCCCGTGGATCATGCACCAGGCTTTTGACCTGGGTGAACATGACAAGGCTAGGTGTTGCGTCTTTTGGATAGGCAAAATCGCGCTCAGCAGCGCCACGTGTGATTTGCAGATAGATGGCGCCTTCGGTCAGATTGTTCCTGCGAGCCAACTCCAATTGGAGGTCGGTCAGCGTGTCCAGTGGTACAGGATGACCCATCTCTATCTCGCCAAGAGATCGTTCCAAACGCGCCAGATGTGCCTCATTGTCGAAGAGCTTGCCGTCAACGACCGCGGTGACTTCGTAAACACCATCGCCAAACAAGAAGCCTCGATCCAGAACGGAAATCTTGGCGTCTTCGAGAGGCACGAACTCGCCATTTACGTATGCTATTCTGGTCATGATGGTCCTGTTGATGCATTGAGAGGGTCTGATACTAATCGAGGTCCAGCACGTCGCGTGCCATTTCGACAAACTCTGTGTCAAACGTTTCGCAGCGTAAAAGATACTGCCTCAGGGCGTTGGTGCCGGCATCACGGGCTGTCTCAAACGTGAAGCTGCTTGTACAAAACTGCTCGAGCACGCCATCGGACGTTTGCGCCGAAGTGTCCTCGTCTCGATCATTTTGCGGCCCCTTGGGTGGCACGTCCTGGGTGTTGACCTGCGTGGTCCCCGGCTCGTTTAAAAGTTCCTCTAAAGGCGTCGTGCGTTGTGGCGGCTCGTCACTGCCAGAGATACCGCCCGATGCAACAAACCAAGCTATAGCGAGCGCAATGCCGAAGCTGAAGACGGCTCCAATGCCAACGGCGCGTTTGGCTGGTTGCTTCCCGCTTGAAGGCGCCGGAAGGGGAGGCGGCGCTTCGCCAAGGGAGCTTGTACGGCTCCGTTTTGGGACCTTTGGAACGCCGCTGGGGCGCCTTGATGGTGTCGTCGCTCGTGTTGCTGTCGGCTCCGTTGGGGAAAGTGGCGGCGGTGTCGCGGGCGCATGTCGTGTTGACGCCGAGTTCGCCTCAGTCCCCGCTTCAGCAACCGCATCTTCCAGTGATTGCCACAGCGAGGAGATGCTTTGAGGGCGCATCGCCGGATGAAGCCTCAACGCCCGGTCAATGGTCTGGGCAAGGTGCGGTGGGAGCAACGACGTCTGTGCCCCGATCGGCCTATAAGGATCGTCATCGCGCTGGGCGTGTGCCGCTAACCGTCGATCTGCTTCGACCGGCGGGCTGCCTGTCAGAACCCAGTAGAGGAGCGATGCAAGCCCATAGACATCCCCCATCGGATCTAGCTCGTTATCTGAGAGGCTTTCCGGCGCGCGCGCCTTATCAGACCATTTCTTGGCCTGCGCATCAAAGGGTTGAAAGGGCGCAAGGAGCTGTGCCACGCCTGTTTCGTCAACAAGCACATGCACAGCGGATAGACACCCATGCGCTATCCCCCGTGCATGCAAGGCGAGGAGCACCTTTGCGATCGGGGCAAGAAGCTGATGCGCTGCCTGAAGGTCAAGGGCCGCACGCCCTTCCATCCATGCCGATAGCGTCTCGTCGCTCGCCTCGCGCGAACTTTGGCTGAAGATGAGGGTCGATCCGCCTGCGAAGCGTACCAAAGCCTCCGGCCGTAGCATATCAGCTATGGACGGGCTCTGCTCCCATGAGGCCACCGCGGGAGGTGACCGGCGATCATCCTCAGCTATCTGGATTAGCGTCACCGCTCGGTCGTCGGCCACGTGCCGCCCTTTAAACGAACCGTTCAAACCTACGATAGCTGTGAGGCCGGTGATCTCATAGCCTTGCGATCTATCGCCGATGGAGAGGTTTTGGGGCATAGTGTCAGGTATTCTCAACACCGTTCGACACTGATTGCACGCTTTTGCCCTGGGAAGAGAGGGGCAGCCGGTCGGTCTATTGTTCTCAAGCCAAGCAAAACTCTATGTTCCGCAATAGGTGGCGTGAACGATTTCACCAGACGTGGGAGGCTTGGCAAGCTGCGCCCCTTCACCCGTCAAAGGTGCGTCATCATAGGGTTTGGCGAGTTCATTGATCATCGCGTGAAACGGCTTGAAATCCCCCTCCATGGCGGAGGCAATCATGGCTTCTACACGATGGTTGCGAGGGATGATTGCGGGGTTCACGCCATGCATCAGTGCCTTTGTGTCTGTCGGCGAATGCGGCTCCTGTGAGAGCCGTTTCCGCCAACGGTTGAGCCAACCATCGTCTGCACGGGCCAAAAACGTCAGCGTTTCTGGTGTCTGCGATAGTGCTTCACCCAAAGCACGGAAGGTCGTCGTGAAATCTGCACTTTCCTCAGCCATCGCGCTTAAGAGATCGCGCAATAGGGCGCTGTCGTCGTCATGGTTCGTTGTTAGGCCAAGCTTCCTGCGCATTCGCCCCATGTAGGCATCTTGGAACACAGATGGGAAAGAACTCACCGCCTCTTGCGCGGTTTCAACGGCAGTGTCCTGATCGTCAGTGATCAAAGGTAAGAGCGACTGAGCAAGTACAGCCATGTTCCAATGCGCAACGGCAGGTTGATTGGAGAAAGCATAGCGCCCTTCTGTGTCGATGGAGCTGTACACTTGATGTGGGTCATACCAATCCATGAACGCGCAGGGGCCATAGTCGATTGTCTCGCCAGAGATGGTGCAGTTGTCGGTGTTCATAACACCGTGGATGAAGCCAAGGCTTATCCAGTGTGCCACCAGATCTGCTTGGCGTTTGATCACAGCCCTAAGGAGCGCGAGCGCTGGGCTTTCATCGTTCAACGTGTGTGGCCCGTGACGCTCCAGAGCATAATCAACTAGGCACGCGAGTGTCTCCCGATCCGTTCGAAAGGCAGCGTATTCAAAGGTGCCCACGCGCAGATGGCTACGGGCGACGCGGGTCACCATAGCTCCAGGTAAGATCTGCTCACGTAAAACCCGGTCTCCCGTGGTGATAGCTGCCAGGGCTCGCGTTGTTGGCACCCCGAGCGCCGCCATTGCCTCGCTGATCACATACTCGCGCAAGACCGGCCCGAGGGCTGCGCGACCATCCCCCTGGCGGGAGTAAGGGGTTTGTCCCGAGCCTTTCAGTTGAACGTCGAAGCGGGTGCCCAAGCTATCCAGCACTTCGCCCAAGAGCATGGCCCTGCCGTCTCCCAGACCGGGATTGAAACCTCCGAACTGATGCCCTGCATAGGCCATAGCCAGAGGTTTGGATCCGTCCGCGCGCCAGTTTCCGCTGAAAATCGCAGCAATGTCTTTGTTTGTTAGGCCATCCAAGTGAAACCCGAGCTTTTGAGCGAAGCTTGTGTTGAGTCGGATTAGTTCTGGTGCACTTGCGCCATACGGCTCCACCTGCGTGAAGAGGGTAGGTGGAAGACTGCCATAGCTCAGTTGAAAGGACGGGAATGGAGAGTGAGGCGTTTGTGGCTCAGCGTGTGTCATATGATTCCTCAAGTGCCCACCGCCAGCATCAAGGGGGGCGAGATGTTCTGCACATATGTCATGCTCTGGCCACATACCAGTTGCGCATGGCTGCGGGCTTGCGCATGGGTCAACGGCGTATCAATCAATTTTGCGTCCGCCGTCGGTGATAGACCCAATGACGGTGTTCAAATCCCGTTCCCGTCTGCTTGAAAGCATCTTCGGCCATGACACGTCATCTGTTCCCCATCGCAGCGCTTCTGCTTGGATCAGGTTTTCTGTTCTTCGCTGGTGGAATTAATGCGCTCCTGCTGCCCTTGCGGGGTACACAAGAAGGTTTTTCGACACTTTCGCTGGGCCTGTTGGGCACGGGATGGGCCATTGGCTTCGTGAGTGGATGCCTGATCGTTTCCAAGATTGTTGCGCGGGTCGGGCACATCCGCTCATTCTCGGTGATGGCGGCTCTCGCCTCCCTGGCGGTCCTTGCCTCGCTCATGCTTGTGACACCATACGCCTGGATCCCGCTGCGCGCTGTGTCCGGCTTTTGCTTTGCAGGCGCGGCAATGATCATGGAGAGCTGGCTGAACGAGAGGGTAGACAAAGAATCTCGCGGGCAGGTCTTCGGCGTTTATCAGATGGTCAATCTAACAGCGACCACTGCAGGTCAAATGCTGCTGACGGTTGGCGACACGCGCGGTTATGGGTTCTTCGTCTTTGCTGCCATGGTGTACAGCCTCGCCCTTCTGCCAACGGCGCTGTCGTCGTCGCGTGCCCCGCAACCGCTGGTGCGTGCCAACCTTAATCTAAAGGACTTGTGGGTGAACTCGCCGGTCTCGGTGGTCTCGGTTGTTCTGTTGGGAACCTCCAACAGCGCCTTCGGAACCCTCGGTGCCGTCTATGCCACACAAGTTGGTATGCCCCTGTTTTTCATTGCCTTGTTCGTGGCCTTGCCCCTTCTCGCAGGGGCAGTCATTCAAGTGCCCGTTGGTGCAGCCTCAGATCGGATGGATCGGCGAATTGTCATGATCGCGGTTGGCAGCTTGGCGGTCTTCGCTGACATCTTATTCATCGCGGTCGCAGAACCCGCTCCGCTTATCCGGGTGGGCTTTGCGATCCTGTTCGGCATGGCCGTCTTCACGCTTTATCCGCTCGCTGTTGCGCACGCGAACGATCATGCCGAGCCGGAAAGCTATGTGCAGACGGCGGCCGGCCTTCTTTTGCTCTTTGGCACCGGGTCGATGATCGGTCCACTTGCAGCTGGCGCAGCCATGGGTGCATTGGGGCCGTCGGGCCTCTTCTGGGTGACGCTCGTCACGCACACCTGTTTTCTCGGTTATACGCTCTACCGCATAAGCCAACGCGAGGCTGTCCCTGTTGAGGATCGTTCAAGCTTCGTTGCGACCCCAAGCGCGCGCAACACCACGCCTCAGACATCTGCGTTACAGACCGGAAATGAAGCCGATGGGGGTCAGGCCACTTGAATACGGTGCACCTGTAGAGGTGCCCCTGCTGTGGGTATCTCTTGTATAGGGCGAGCTGAGGAGGTTTTGGTGAGCCGACAGGGGTTCGAACCCTGGACCTACTGATTAAAAGTCAGTTGCTCTACCGGCTGAGCTATCGGCTCTCACGAGGGGCGTGCCTAGCAGCAGTTTGCTGACGGCTCAAGAGGGCATTTGAGCGGTAGCGTTGCTTTCGCAAGACATTTCGCGTGGCTAGCGCAGCGCCAACTGCTGGCCATCAAAAATTGCAGGGAAACACCGCTCTAGTCCAGCCGCCACGAGCTGTGCGCATAAAAGTGCAGCGTCGGCCGCATCTTCAATCGGCCCTGCGACGAGGCGCAGTTCCAGCTGCCCATCCAGGGTTTCTTGCAGCAAGATACGCGGGCTGAGATTCTCCAGAGGCGCTTCGAAATCGCGCAAACGCGCCTCCCAAAGAGAGTCGATCGATTGCAATGACGGCCCGCCACCGATATCCACTGCGAACGGTGTTTGCGACAAGACCACGGCTTGGGTTGGCAAGACTCCGCCCTGTCTGGCTTGGTCGATGCCTATCTCGCTTGCTGTTGTTTCTAATTCCGAAGAGATCACTTCATCAAGTGCATCGTCCAGGACATTGTTGGAAAGCTGCAAGCCGATGCTTCCAGTTGGCCCAACATCAATCTGTTGCCCCGAACCGCTTTGTGCGATTTCGGCCAAGGTATCTCCGTCTGCTATGACAGCTGACAGTGGATCATTATTTTGCTCCTCTGCGACGGTTTCTTCGGCGAGCGCTACCTCTAAGTCCCGCGCACCTGACGCTTGGACAATAGGTTCTTGCTCATCAAATGCCTGTGCGTTGTCGGTCTGCGCTGTTGTTTCTGGCGACGTTTCCTCAAGTGGCCGTATGTTCACCGCCACAGCGCCTCCATCTGCGGGTATGGGTGCTGGCGTGGGCAAAGCTGTTGGCAAAACAACGCGCACCTGTTCTTGAGTGACATCCCCGTCAAACTCTTCGCCCAGGGATATGGGCAGCGGTTGGTCTGAACCCAGACTGCCTGGCCGTTCGACGGTTTGTGTCAATGTCGACACAATGTCTTCAAGCGTCTGCAAACGTCTGTTGGCGCTAAGACTGTTTGCTTGTGCAGCCGCGAGGGCTTCTCGCAACGTTTGCACCGTTATCGAAAGCGAATTGACGCGTTCCTGCAGTGCCGACGCGTCCTCTACGGGCCTTGGGAACATTTGGGTCCGAGACGCTGATCCAATAGACCCCGTCACGATGTTATCGAGATCGACAGGCACTGCAGCCAACTGAGTGCTACGATTGTTTTCAGGAGCAATTTGTATCACTCCAACCGACGCCACGACCATTACAGCCGCACCGACCGCCCAACCCACAATGGCTGTCTTGCGATCAAGGCTCGCCATGGGTTCCCTCATCGAGAAGCGACGCGTTGCCAACTGTGCCTCCTGCCCACGTGCCAAAACGGCGCGTATTGTAAAGATCATGCATGAGTCGGCTGAGACGGTCTATGAGCGCCCCGTACGCGCCTTTTGGCGCTGCCGACTCTGCTTGGGATCGTTGCAAAGAACCATCCATCTGTGTTTTTGCCCAAGAAGGGTTAACAAGTGTTAAGCATCATGGCTGTCGGCCGTGTGTGCAATGCCAATGCGGTGCTGAATTTCACTTTTGGCTGCGTGTTTTCAAGGGACTGTTCTCCAATGCCAGATTTGTCGTCTCAACCTCTTAGCGCACACGCGGTTGTTCTAGCCGCTGGCGAGGGGACGCGCATGCGGTCACACGCGCCTAAAGTGTTGCACGAGGTGGCGCATTTACCGCTGATTGCTCATGTGTTGAACGCTGCGTGCGGCGCTGGCTTAGCATCAACAAGCCTCGTTCTTGGCGCGGGAGGCGCCGAAGTTGAAGTCGATCTGGCTGCCCGTGGCTATGTTTTTGGCGTTGTTGAGCAGTCTGAGCGGCTTGGCACCGGCCACGCGGTGGAGATGGTATCTAAAGCAGGACAGATACCTGAGAGCCCAGTCATGGTTCTCTTGGGCGATGCGCCGTTGATCACACCATCATCGATCCGTGGAGCGCTTCAAAAGCTTGAAGACGGGGTCGATCTGGTCATCGTGGCTTTCAATGCTGCCGATCCAACAGGGTATGGTCGATTGGTTATGGAAGACGGAGCGCCGGTCGCCATCATGGAAGAGAAGGAAGCAACGGAGGAACAAAAAGCCATCACCCTTTGCAACTCTGGCTTGATGGCTTTTGGCCTGGGCGTTTTAGAGCCACTTTTAGCGAAGCTTTCAAACGACAATTCCAAAGGCGAGTACTACCTGACGGATACGATTTCACATGCGCGCAACGCAGGTTTGAGGGTTGATTACATCATCGCATCTGAACAAGAGCTGGCAGGCGTCAACACACGCGCGGATCTTGCGGAAGTCGAGGCAGCCTTTCAAGACCGCCGCCGCCGTGAATTGATGCTGTCGGGGGTCACCATGCAAGCGCCTGAAACTGTCATGCTTTCCCACGACACTGTCCTTGAGCCAGACGTCGTTCTTGAACCAAATATCGTCTTCGGGCCTGGTGTGCGTGTGGAGACCGGTGCGGTCGTTCGTGCCTTTAGCCATCTGGAAGGCACGTACATTCATGCCCATGCGGTCGTTGGACCTTTTGCGCGGCTGCGCCCGGGCGCGGACATTGGTGTGGGCGCAAAGGTGGGCAACTTCTGCGAAGTGAAGAAGGCTGTGGTTGGCGCGGGTGCGAAGGTCAATCACCTTTCCTATATTGGTGATGCGTCTGTGGGTGCGCGAGCAAACATCGGAGCGGGCACCATCACCTGCAACTATGATGGTGCCTCCAAACACCACACGGAGATCGGCGTGGGTGCCTTCATTGGGTCCAATTCCTCGATCGTGGCACCGGTCACCGTAGAAGATGGTGCGTATGTTGGATCGGGCTCTGTCATTACCAAGGATGTCCCTGAGGGCGATTTGGCCATTGCACGAGGAAGGCAAGTGAATTTGGCCGGGCGTGCTCCTAAGACGTCGAAGACTTAGCTGCAATCAATCCGTAACGATAAAGTTCGAAAGGTCACGTGATTGGTCTTCAAGATCACTCGGAGCTAACGAGCTTTGCGTACCAAAGGCTGGGCAATCTGCCGCGCGATGTCAGCGCGCGCATGATATGAGGGTAAGGACTGCTATCCATGTGTGGGATCGTTGGAATTTTGGGCACAGCGCCGGTCGCTGAGGATATTGTCGACTCGCTCAGGCGACTAGAATATCGCGGCTATGACTCGGCCGGCGTGGCGACCCTGGAAGACGGCACGCTCACTCGTGTCCGCGCAGAAGGCAAGCTGCGCAATCTGGCCACCAAACTAGTCTCTCAACCCTTAAGCGGCCAGGCAGGGATCGGGCACACGCGTTGGGCAACACATGGTGTACCCAATGAGACCAATGCCCATCCCCATGCCGCTGGCCCTGTGGCGGTGGTGCACAATGGCATCATTGAGAACTTCCGCCAATTGCGTGATGAGCTGACGGATGAGGGCGTGAACTTTGAGACCCAGACAGACACAGAAGTTGTGGCCCAATTGGTGGCGCGCAAGATGCGGGAGGGAGTGAAACCCGAAGATGCGGTTCGCACAGCAGTGCCGCAGCTTGAAGGTGCATTCGCTCTGGCCTTCCTGTTTGAAGGCTACCCCGATTTGATGATTGCAGCGCGCAAAGGCCCGCCCCTTGCTATCGGTCATGGTGACGCGCATGGCGCGATGTATATCGGGTCTGATGCGATTGCGCTTGCGCCCTTCACCAACGCGATCACGTACCTGGAAGACGGAGATGTAGCCTTTGTTTCTCGCGCGGGTGTGCGGATCGAAGATGGGTCCGGTGAAACGATCGAGCGCCGTCAAGAGCTGTCCGAAGCACGAGCCTATGTTATCGACAGGGGACAACATCGCCACTTTATGGCCAAGGAGATCGAAGAGCAGCCAGAAGTGGTTGGACACACGCTCTCGCGTTACCTCGATCTGACCAAAAACCGTCTTGCGATGCCCGAAAGCCCGGTCAATCTGTCGTCTATCAACCGCCTGACGATGACGGCGTGCGGCACGGCCTACCTGGCGGGGTTGACGGCGAAGTACTGGTGCGAACGCTTTGCACGTGTTCCCGTCGACATAGACGTGGCGTCGGAATTCCGGTATCGCGAAATTCCACTGTCGCCTGGCGGTATGAGCGTTTTCATTTCCCAATCGGGTGAGACCGCCGATACGCTGGCAAGCCTGCGCTACTGCAAAGACGGTGAGCAGTCGATTGCTTCGATCGTGAATGTTGCTGAATCGAGCATCGCACGTGAATCGGATTTGGTGATGCCGACTTTGGCAGGTCCAGAGGTGGCCGTGGCCTCTACAAAGGCCTTCACCTGCCAGCTTGCTGTGCTTGCATGCTTCTCCATTGCTCTTGGCCGCGCCAAGGGCGTCTTGTCGGAGGTCGATGAGGAGCGCTTGGTGACGGCACTGATAGAGACGCCGCGGCATATGAACGACGTGCTCGCCATGGGTGCGCAGGTTGAACAGGTGTGTCGAGAGACACTGTTGCATGCTTCGCATGCGCTGTTTTTGGGCCGAGGTACAAACTATGCGCTCGCGTTAGAGGGCGCGCTAAAGCTCAAGGAGATCAGCTACATTCATGCCGAAGGCTATGCCGCAGGCGAGCTTAAGCATGGGCCGATCGCGCTTGTCGATAAAGACATGCCCGTGGTGGTGGTCGCACCTTATGACCGGGTTTTTGACAAGACAGTCTCCAACATGGAGGAGGTGGCCGCACGTGGTGGCCAAATCATCCTAATCACTGATCAGAAAGGCGCTGATGCCGTTTCCATCAATGCTGTGTCTACTTTGATAATGCCTGACATGCCCTCAACGGTCGCGCCACTTGTCTATGCGTTGCCGATGCAGATGATTGCCTACCATACGGCTGTCTTGCGCGGGACAGATGTTGATCAGCCTCGCAATCTCGCCAAGTCTGTGACTGTTGAGTAGTGGTATCGCAGCCTCAAGTGATGGTGCGGCTCACAGTCAGCCCTTGTTTTTAGTGTAGTTTCAGGCCCATTTGTGATGTGCTAACGACGAGCCTAAGTTACATGAAACGACGGTGCTTGATCGACATGAACCGATGACCTGATATGCAAGGCCTATGAGCGAACATCCTGAGCGACGCCACAGCGTCCCTATGTCGACCCGTCTACGCAATTACTTTTTTACCGGCGTTATCGTCATCGCGCCGGTTACTATCACGGGCTACCTGATCTGGACCTTCGTGACCTGGGTCGACCGGATCGTGAAGCCGCTCATCCCGCCAGTGTACAATCCTGATACCTATCTGCCGTTCGCCGTCCCAGGCTTCGGGCTTTTGAGCGCGGTTTTGATCGTCACGGTCGTCGGCTTTCTTGCAGCCAACCTAGTTGGTCGCTCGGTGGTGAATTTCAGCGAGCGCCTGCTCGATCGCATGCCGCTCGTGCGCACGCTTTACCGCGGCTTGAAGCAGATCTTTGAGACGGTGCTGAACAACCGGTCTGATAACTTCCAAAGCGTTGGTTTGATCGAATATCCAAGACCTGGCATCTGGGCCGTGGTCTTTGTCTCCACCCGCACCCGCGGTGAGGTAGCCCACCGGATTTGCGATGCTGGCACCGAAGACTTGGTGAGCGTCTTCCTACCCACAACACCGAACCCGACATCTGGGTTCTTGCTTTTCGTCCCCCGCGCCGACCTGATTGCGCTGGATATGTCGGTGGAGGATGGTGCCAAGTTGGTTATCTCAGCTGGACTTGTTGTGCCAGATTATCAGCAGAAGCTGGCGGAACTAGCTGCGAAAGCCACCAAGAAGACAGTATCCCACGAAGCCAAAGAGACAGCCGCCTGAGCTGACCTTAGCCAGATGCCATCAGACGTATGGCTGCCTCTCGCCTGAAGAGCTGCAAGAGAAGCTGAAGTGCTTTTCCACGGTCACCGCGAAGATGCGGGTCCTTGGCGATCGTCAGACGCGCATCGTCGTGAGCAAGCGCTATAAGGTCCTGATCAAGGCTCGCATCAGCGACACCAAACTGCTGAAAGCCGCTTTGCCGGGTGCCAAGAAGTTCGCCAGCACCGCGCAGTTCCAGATCACGCTCGGCCAAGATAAACCCGTCATTGCTGTCGCGCATCGCTTCAAGGCGCGCCTTGGAGGTGGCTCCTAGAGGCGCTTGGTAGAGAAGGAGACAGGTGGATAGCACATCACCGCGCCCGATCCGCCCCCGCAACTGGTGGAGCTGTGACAGTCCAAAGCGTTCGGCATGTTCGATCACCATGATCGTAGCGTCTCGTACATCAACACCCACTTCAACGACCGTTGTCGCAACGAGAAGTTGCGTTTTGCCAGCTTTGAAGTCTGCCATGGCAGCATCCTTCTGGTCGGCTTTCATCTGGCCGTGAACCAGACCCACTTTGGCAGCAAGATCAGCGGGCAGGGCGCTCCGCAGCGTCTTGTATCGTTCTTCTGCGGAGGTGAGGTCGATCAGCTCGCTGTCTTCCACGAGCGGGCAAATCCAGTAGCCCTTGATGCCCTGACGCATCGCCGCCTCAAACCTGGCGATCACGTCACTCATACGCTCCATGGGCAAAGCACGAGTGTCGATGGGTTTGCGACCGGGGGGCTTCTCATCAAGCTTGGAGACATCCAGATCACCATACCACGCCATCACCAACGTGCGCGGGATTGGCGTTGCTGTCATGGCCAGAAGATCAACATGTGAGCCCTTGTCGGAGAGCTTTAAGCGTTGCGCCACACCGAATCGGTGCTGCTCGTCAATGACAGCAAGGGCGAGGTTATGAAACGTTACCGGATCTTGGATCAGCGCGTGGGTCCCAACCACAACATCGATCCGGCCATCAGCCAGACCATCGAGTGTTTCCTGACGGGCTTTGCCTTTCTCGCGGCCCGTGAGGATTGCGACACGCAGGTCTGCCGCCGTTCCAAACTCTGAAAGTGTCTGAAAGTGCTGTCGCGCCAGCACTTCAGTCGGGGCCATCAGTGCGCTTTGCCCACCGCTTTGCGCAACATCGGCCATCGCAAGCAGAGCGACTAAGGTTTTTCCAGCGCCAACATCCCCTTGTAGAAGGCGCACCATGCGGTCCTTTGAGGCGAGATCAGCGCGGATCTCCTCATGCGCTCTCTTCTGCGCGCTGGTGAGCGCGAAAGGTAACCCTTCAATCAGAGCGGCAGCGCGATCTCCACTGATCTGGCGCGACACGCCTTGTCCGGTGATCGAAAAATGTCGGATCAGTGCGAGCGCGAGCTGGCCGGAGAGAATCTCGTCATAGGCCAAACGCCTGCGGGCGGGCTCTCGTGCGCTGGCCTGCGCAGCACCAAGGTCACCGGTGTGGATCGTGATCAGCGCATCCTTGAGGCTCGGTAGGTCACGAAGTCCGGGGTAGCTGCGATCGAGCCAATCTGGCAGGGCCGGGAGTGCTGGTAAGGCAGCTGCAATTACCTTGCGCAGCATTTTCGGCGCTACGCCTGCACCCATCGGGTAAATCCGCTCGAACGCTGGGATGCTGTGGGCCTGGTCGCGTGGGACGGCATAGTCGGGGTGTACCATTTGCCGATGACCGTTCCATAGCTCCAAGGTGCCGGATACAGTCAGCTCAGCGCCCACTTCGTAGAGCGGTGCGAGCCACTCGCTGCGGGCGTTGAAGTAGACGATCTCCATACCACCTCTAGAGCCGTTGCTGAGGCCTTCAACTGTAATACGCACCGGGCGGCGGGCGCCTTTTCCGTAGCGCGGACCTTGCAGGCCACTGATGGTTTCTACCCTTACATCGGTTGTCACAACGCGCCCGGGTTCTGCTGCATCCAATGGAATGCGAAGCGATCGATCAATGACCGCGACGGGCAGATGCAGGAGCAGGTCGATCAATGTTGCAGGTGGAGGCAACGTGCCTCGTAAGAGCAAAGCCGACAGAGCCGCTTCCACCTTCGGCCCAACGCCAGGTAGAACGGAGACAGGCCGGAACAAAGGCTCAAGGCGATCATCGCGCATGACGTAAGCCATACGGGGTGCGAGGCCGCGTTTCCATCCAGAACGAACTGCTCCTCCCCAACGATCTTCTGATGACAGGCATAGCCCAGCGCTCTATGAGGCTAACACACCAAATCGAGAGGCAGTCCGCTATGGCTGAAACCGCTGGACGTTCCGTCACAGGCATGAGCCGCACATCCGATGGGCTTGATACGCGTCGCAAGCGCATGATGTTTCGTGCCTGGCACCGCGGCACCAAAGAGCTCGACATTCTCTTGGGCTCGTTTGCCGACCATAATTTGGGCGAGATGAGCGATGAAGAGCTCACGGCCTTTGAGCTTTTGATGGAAGTTCCAGAACCTGATCTTTATAACTGGATTACAGGCCGAGAGCCCTTGCCAGCCAATTATCAAGGCCCACTTCTGGAACGCATCATCGCATTCCATAAAGGCGGCGGAGCAGTCTTCATCGGCTGAGGCTCCCTCCTCGCGTTCCTCATCAAAACCGCGAACTATGACACTTAAGCTTTCCTTCCTGCCGGAGCTTCATCTCGATGAAGCAGGAACGGCGAATCTGTCTTCCGTGCCCGATGGCGTGGCACCTCTGGCGCTGTCTGAAATGGCACGTCAGGCGGCTGGTCCTATTATCTTTGTCGCGCGTGATGGCCCGCGTGCGCGGACCTTTGAGGAGGCCCTCGGCTTCTTCGCGCCCGGTGTTGATGTGATCAACATCCCACCTTGGGATTGCCTTCCTTATGACCGCGTGTCGCCGTCAGCGCATGGGGTGGCTGAGCGGCTGAGTGGCCTGTCAAAGCTTGCAGGTTTGCGCGATGGTCGCTCCCGCGAACCAGTGCTCGTGATCACGACGGTGAATGGGTTGCTGCAGAAGGTGCAAACGCCTGAGATCATCGCGCAACTCGCTCTCAGTCTAGCACCTGGCCAGTCGCGGTCCATGGACAGCGTTCTTAGCTACTTGGAAGCCAACGGCTACGACAGGACTTCTACCGTTCGCGAAAAAGGGGAGTATGCCGTCCGTGGAGGCATCGTCGATCTCTTCCCGCCGAGTTCCCTAAGCCCTATACGGCTCGATTTTTTCGGCGATACGCTCGAATCGATACGCACCTTCTCGGTCGAATCGCAACGCTCTGAAGATACCCGCCGCGCTCTTGATCTGTTGCCGATGAGCGAAGTCCGCCTTAACGACGACACCATCCGCCAATTCAGGCGCACCTATGCTCGTCACTTTGGCGCTCCCTCGCGCGATGATGTGCTTTACACGACGATCTCATCAGGGCGCCGTGTGCAGGGCATGGAGCATTGGCTGGGGTTCTTTGAGATCGAGCTCGTGCCGCTCATCGAGCATCTGCCTAACGCGCCTGTGGTGTTCGATCATCTAGCAGGAGGTGCACGCAAAGAGCGGCTTGATACCATTGAGGATTATTATCAGGCTCGCATCGACGTGCTGGAGCAGCAGGGCGAAAAGGCAGGCTACAAGCCGGCTCCGCCGGACATGCTTTATTTGAGTGAGGAGTCGCTCGACGAAGCGCTAAGCGGGCGATCCACCTGGCATCTCTCGCCCTTTGCAGCCGAGCCTGCCGAGGGTCAGCGACATGTCGATGCGCACGCGAAAGCCGGGCGCAGTTTTACCGCCGAGCGCGCGATGGAAAGCCGTAATGTGTTTGATGCGGTCCGTGAGCACGCGGCAAGCGTTGTAGATGGCGGCAAACGCGTTGCCGTTGCTTGCTGGTCTGCTGGGTCACGTGACCGGATGGCGCAAGTTCTGGCTGATCATGACATGGCCAACGTCCGGCCCATCGACAGCCTCAATGCGCTCGCAGACATACCAAAAGCGCTGGTTGGTCTTGCCGTGCTTCCCATTGAGGAAGGATTTGAGACCGAGAGCATAGCCGTCATCACGGAGACTGATATCCTGGGTGAGCGCATGGTGCGCGGCACAACGCGTCGCACCAACAAAGATGCTCTTACCGAAGCTGCCACCCTGCAACCGGGCGATCATGTGGTTCATGTTGATCACGGCATTGGTCAGTTCGTTGCCATGATGACGTTGGATGTTGCAGGCGCACCGATTGAATGTCTGCAGCTCCAGTATGCGGGCGGGGACAAGCTCTTCCTTCCTGTCACAAATATCGAGCTTCTTACCCGCTACGGCGCTGACGGGACGCAGGCCACTCTCGACAAGCTTGGTGGCGGTGCATGGCAGGCGCGCAAGGCCAAGCTCAAAAAACGCATCCGCGATATGGCTGACAAGCTCATCGCGATCGCTGCCCAGCGGGCGCTACGCACCGCGCCTGCGATTGACCCACCCGAGGGCCTTTATGAGGAGTTCGCCGCACGCTTCCCTTATGACGAGACGGAAGATCAGTTGAACGCCATAACGTCGGTTGTTGAGGATTTATCCTCTGGCCAGCCCATGGACCGGCTTGTGTGCGGCGATGTTGGCTTTGGCAAGACAGAGGTCGCGCTGCGAGCGGCCTTCATGGTCGGTTTGTCTGGCCGCCAGGTCGCGGTGGTCGTACCGACAACACTGCTCGCCCGACAGCATTTTGCCACCTTCCACGAACGATTTAAGGGCTTTCCGGTGAATGTCCGTCAGGCCTCGCGCTTTGTTGGCTCTAAGGAGCTGTCGCAGACGAAAGCGGGCCTTAAGGACGGGACGGTGGACATCGTTGTCGGCACCCACGCGTTGCTCGGTAAGTCTGTGAATTTCAAGGATCTTGGACTTCTCATCATCGATGAGGAACAGCATTTTGGCGTGGCACACAAAGAGCGGCTGAAGGAAATGCGGTCTGACGTTCATGTCCTCACGCTTTCCGCAACGCCCATCCCTCGCACCTTGCAACTCGCACTAACCGGCGTTCGGGAACTCTCGCTCATCGCGACGCCTCCGGTCGACAGGCTCGCCGTGCGCACCTTTGTCTCGCCCTATGATCCGCTCATCATCCGCGAGACACTGCTGCGTGAGCATTATCGTGGCGGGCAAAGCTTTTATGTGGTGCCGCGCATCAAGGACTTGGAGGAGGTCCGCCGTTTCCTGGAAGAGAGCGTGCCGGAGGTGAAAGTCGGCGTCGGTCACGGACAGATGTCGGCCACCATGCTCGAAGAGGTTATGGAGGGGTTCTACGACGGGAAGTTTGACGTGCTCCTGTCCACCACCATCGTTGAATCAGGCCTTGATATCCCGTCGGCCAACACGCTTATCGTTCACCGCTCCGACATGTTCGGCCTTGGCCAGCTTTACCAGTTGCGTGGCCGGGTAGGGCGCTCCAAGACACGGGCCTATTCGCTCTTCACAATCCCTGCTGATCAGAAGATCACAGATGTCGCCGAGCGCCGCCTTAAAGTCTTACAAAGCCTTGAGACGCTGGGCGCCGGCTTCCAGCTTGCCAGCCACGATCTTGATATTCGCGGTGCCGGTAATCTTCTGGGCGAAGAACAATCCGGCCATATTCGTGAAGTCGGCTATGAGCTTTATCAACAGATGCTCGAAGAAGCGGTGGCGAGCCTCAAAGAGGGTGACGGCGCAGACGAGGATGATGGTCAATGGTCGCCGCAGATCACATTGGGAACACCGGTCATGATACCAGAAGAGTATGTGCCCGACCTGCAGCTACGTTTGCAGCTCTATCGCCGCCTTTCAGCCCTTGAAGATGTGGATGAGATCGATGGCTTCGGCGCTGAGATGATCGACCGTTTTGGTCCGTTGCCAGAGGCTGTCGAAGGGCTGTTGAAGATCGTTTACATCAAGGTCCTGTGCCGTCGTGCGCACATTGAGAAGCTCGATGCTGGACCGAAGGGTGCTGTCGTCGCGTTCCGTAACAATGAATTCCCGAACCCTGCCGGGTTGATGACATACATCTCGCAGCAGGGCGGACAAGCGCGTGTGAAGCCTGATCATAAAATCGTCTTGACGCGCAGTTGGGCGAAGGTTGACGATCGGGTAAAAGGGGCGGCGGTTCTGGCGTCGAAACTCGCGCGGATTGCGGAAACAGATCAGGCAACAGCGGCCTGAGTGGCGGGCAGGAGTTCCCCGCTATCGTTTGCTTCGATAGCCTCGCCCATTGCCTCAAGCGCGTCGTCGAGCCGCATGCTGTCCAATGCTTCTACATTGACCGCATTGCGACCCCGCCGAGGAACCTGAACCACAAGATGTATCCTCACAGGTAAAGCCGCGTCACTGATGCCGCTCTCGCGCAGCATAGTGCGTACGGTCTCCAACGTCGGCAGTGAGGCGGTCTCGCCTTGCTTCATTCGAGGCTCAACGGCAACTTCGATGCGGTTGCCGAGCACTGGATCGGGCAGTGAAAAGGCCGCGGCATCTTGCCACCGCGCGGTAAGACCCAACGTCCGGTTGATCGCAGCGATGTGAGCGCGCTGATTGCCAATCCAAACGGCTGGACCATCTTCGCGGACGAGCACATAAACTGGCCGTTTTTTACTATCTTCAGCCAAACGAACAGCCACGCCAGTTGGCTGTGCCTCTTCGGTGCGGCCTTGCATGGTCCCGGCAAGGGGGCTTGAGAGTTGAAGTTCCCCATGACGAACAGTGCCAGTTCGCCTTTTGTCTTGAGGCTCCGCCTTCAGGCGCAGTGTGCCAAAAGATATGCCATCGCCTTTGACAGGCTCTACAACGATTGCGCCTGGCTGCAGGACCGTGTTTCCCTCGCTATCAAGCCGGCCTGGAAGAAGAGCAACACCGCCACAATCGACCAAAAGGCGGTCCTTTGCGGGCAACCGTGCTGGTGCCGGACCATTTGACACCCAAACCCGGATGCCGGGCGCTTTGCTGTTGGTATCAAAGCCGACCTTTTGGCTGAAACCTGCCGGTAGGACCAATCTGCGATCTGGTTTTTCGCTTTGCCATAACTGAAAATGTGCGTCCAAAGCTCTCTGCACCGGGTCAAAGAAGGTGGCGCGTGTGCCGACCAAAAGCGCGGGTAGTGCGACCGCAAGAAGACCATGCGCGCTTAACGGGTCATAGGCTGTGCCGATCTCGCAATCGTTGGTTAGAGAAGCTGTAACAGCGCTTGCCAGGGCCTGACTAAGAAGCTGGGGTTGATCACGTGTAATGCGTTCCAGTCCGCCATCGCCGCGATGATGCAAAAACGAGATAGTCGCGCTGCCAGAGGTGTCTTTACTCTCTTTCAGCGCCTGATCTGTCAGCGTATCCGTAACGCTGGAAAGGTCAACAAGGCCATCTGGTGCCGAGCCGAAGCACCCGACCATCCGGATCGTGAACAGATGGGCTGAAAGTTCTAAGATCCTTGGTGTTTCCCAAGAGCTTTGATCGATGCGTCCTGCTTCGATCGCCATTTTCGGCGCAAAAGATACGGCGCCCTCAGTGGCCTGCCGCACGCTCATACTTTCAGGAACAACGCATACGTTGATGCCCGCTGACCAAGCCGCGAGGAGCGCCATCAGACCCTCTACCCTTCGGCCAGCGCGGATCAGAATGCAATCACCTGGACGCAACCGCTGCGAGCTCAAAAATGCGGATAAGCTGGCCACATGGCGATGCATTGCTCTGAACGTGATCTGCTCACCATCTGCATCTTCCAAATACACTGCATCGCCGCCCGCATTGGACCACTTGTCGAGAAGGGAGCGTATCGTCAAAGGCCCCCAGTTGGGGCACGGCTTTACCGTGGAGGCAGAGCGGCCCTCACGGCTTTCGGACGGTGCGGCGGTGCTGGAAATGGCATTTTTCATGGGGCGATCCAGATCGTGTTGGGCGTGTAGAACTGATAGCCCCAGACCGAACTGGTCTGGGGAAACCTGACCGCGGCGGCATGTGCGATCCACTGCGCAGGGGCGTGATAGTGAGGTACGACGTAACTGCCAGAGATCAAAAGCCTGTCCAGTGCCCGTGCTGCTGAGACTAACTCTTCGCGGGTTGACGCACGAACCAAAGCATCGATCGCCGCCGTGACACCTGGCTCGGTGATCCCTGCCATGTTGAACGAACCCTCCTGGTCAGCTGACACTGGCCCAAAACGATTGTACTGTTCATTGCCCGGTGAAAGCGACTGGGACCAGACGTAGGGGATCATGTCGAAATCGAAGACCCTGCGACGTTCTTCAAATTGCGCACCGTCGATCACTCGAACGGTCATCTCAATACCAGCCAGCTGCAGTGTTTGCGCGTAGGCAAGTGCGACGCGTTCAGCGCTTGCCGAGGAGGTAAGAAGCTCGAAGGCGAACGGGTTACCCCTCTCATTTACCAACTGGCGCCCTTCAAGACGCCAACCTGCCTCCTGCAGCAGCCCTAACGCAGCGCGCACATTGGCACGGTCGCGGCCGCTGCCGTCGGATGTGGCAGTCCGCCAAGTTCCAGCGAGCACGTCGGGCGAAACTGCATCCATATGCGTCGCTAAAACTGCACGTTCCTCGTCGCTGGCTACCTCGCCGATGGACGACAATTCTGAGCCGTGAAAAAAGCCCTCGGTGCGCTCGTACTGGCCTGCAAAAATCGTCTGGTTGATCCACTCGAAATCAAACAAAAGTGTTAGCGCCTCACGCACGCGGACATCTTGGAACAGGGCACGCCGCGTGTTGAAGACATACCCGCTTGGCGCTTTGGGGCGTTCGTCAGTCAATGCGCTTTGGACAATCGCGCCTGACTGTGCAGCAGGAAAGGTATAGGCATTAAGCCAATCCACCGGATCGCTTTCGGCATACAGATCTAAACGCCCGTTGGCGAAAGCCTCGAACATGGCCGTTTCATCTCGGAAGTATTCGATGGCGAACTCATCCACATTGAACTGCCCGATGTTAACGGCCTTATTGGCACCCCAATAGTTTGGATCACGCTCAAAGACTGCCAGGCGTCCCTGATCGACGCGGGCAAGTTTGTAGGGCCCGCTCCCGATGGGTGGCTCCAGGCTTGTTTGGGTGAAAACCTCTTCTGTCATGGCATGCTCAGGCAGGACTGGCATCAGCCCCATGAGGAGAGGCAATTCGCGGTTTGAGCCGTCGCCGAGGTGAAACGTTACCGACCGTTCGCCATCACGCTCAATGCCTGTAATTTGGCCGTAAGCACTACGCTGACTGGGACGTCCATGCTCCCGTAAGAGTTCCATCGAAAACACGACATCATCGACAGTCACCGGCTCGCCATCTGAGAAGCGTGCACGCTCATCAATCACGAACGTTACATAGGTGCGATCATCTGGCACGATAATCTTAGACGCCAGAAGCCCATACAACGTGAAGGCTTCATCTCGACCACGCGTTGCAAGGCTTTCCCAGACCCAACCACGGACCCACCAAACCGGCGAACCGCGCACGATAAGTGGGTTCACACTGTCAAAGGTGCCGCGCAAGCCGAAACGGATAGAACCGCCCGTTGGAGCGTCGGGATTCACATAGTTAAAATGCTCAAAATCAGCTGGATGGAGCGGCGAACCGTGCATCGCCACGGCATGCGTCACGCCGTCCGCGTCTTCGGCCATTGCGCCATAGCCGGTGGGCGTAAGTGCAGCGGCCAAAAAGACATTCAGAGCGACCAGCAAACGCATAGGTGGCATGACCTCAATCAGAGACGTTGATTCGCTTGAGGGCCCAGTAGAATGCGCACCTTGGCACCTGTCCAGATATCTCGCGAGATCGACATTGGAAAGCTAATGGACCAGCGCTTCATAGAAGCAACTGTGCCCGTCCGGCATCAAACAGGCAATCACATCCACGTTGTTTCGTTTGACCTGTTTTCGTCTGGCCAAGGCGCACCAAGTTGGCTACAGGACCCATCAATACTCACCGCAAATGCGCTCGTTGGGCTCGCGGTCATACGCGAATTGGCCGCTTGGACATGTTTCAGGTAAGCCAGCCCTGAACGTGCCTTATTTGCTCGACAAAAATTGTATTGATGACGCTGTGCTGACATCAACTTGTCGATTGTGAAAAGATATGGCTGCGTCTGGCAGGCGCAGGAGAATTGAATGCTTGAGCAGAGTAGGACGCTCGGGCCCAAATGATTTTGGAGATTTAGGAATGTCGTTTCCCTTCACCCGAAACCATAACGCCCCGTTGCGTCTTGCTTTTGGGGTTTTACTGTCTGCTTTGCCTGCATCGCTGATGGCCCAAGAGGCACAACAACAGCTAACGCCCGAACAGCAACTGCAACAGATCATCGAAAGCGTGGATCCTGCTGAGGCTGCTGCTCTTGCTGACAGCCTGCCCGATCTGAACTGGATCAAAGTCTGCGGCGTAGATCAGCGGTCCAGTCAGCGCGTTTGTAACACGCGCGCGCGCGAACTTCAGGTTGAAGGCGTGACCGTTGCTGCCATGCAGATCGTCGAAAATGAAGGCGGCAGTCGGCAGATGCTGACGATCCTTCCGACACGGTTGCAGATCCCGGAGGGTGTTCGCGGCCAGGTCGATGACGGGTCGCCCATCACCGGCCAGTTCCGTATCTGCTATCCGCAGAACTGCTTTGTGGAGTTTGAAGCGACGGACGCACTCGTCGATTCCATGAAAGCCGGTGGCGAGTTTACTGTTACTGCTCTCAACGAGGCGGGGAGGGCGGTTCCTTTTGCCTTCTCGCTGTCTGGCTTCACGGCTGCTTTTGATGGAGAGGGTTTTGATTCGTCCGTGCTCATCGCTGCCGAACAGCTGGCCCGTGAGCGCGCGGCAACCTTGGCAGCGGAGACGCCGCCGCCGTCCAATGATCTCCAGGATGCGCTTGAAGAGCGGGCGCGTGAGCTACGCGAGCGAATTCAGCAAGGCGAGTAAATAGCGTCTTTCAGGGTCTACATATGAAAAAAAGGCGGCTAGGTTCAGCCGCCTTTTTATTAGTGATGGCTCGATCACCTTTATTGAAATCAAACTTCAGTGTGCCTGGCCAGCATAGACAAGCCCGCCATCTGGCCCTTCGTAGAAAAACTCGGCGATCTGCGTGTTGCGCAGCGGTTGATCGCTATCATCTGGCAAAAGGTTTTGTTCGGAAACATAAGCGACGTACTCAGTCTCTTCGTTCTCGGCCAAGAGATGATAGAAAGGTTGATCTTTATGGGGGCGTACCTCTGGCGGGATTGCTTCCCACCATTCTTCGGTGTTGCTGAATGTAGGGTCGACGTCAAAGACTACGCCCCGGAACGGGTAGATGCGATGCTTAACGACATCGCCAATCGCGTAACGTGCTGTCCTCATGGCATAGCTCCTTCTATCTCGATAGCTATGGGGCAATCCGTTCACTTTCAACCATGTTGGTAAACACTGTGTTGTGACCTGGTGACCGGGTCAGCTTTTCAGATGATGGTCGGACGACAACGACACTCTGATTGGGTGAGCGGGTCACTACGGCCTCACGTGAGGCCGTAAACGTCTGCAAGCGCAGGATCACGTTCAGCAAGTTGCTTGGCGAGATCTACCAGCACCTTAGCCTGTTTCCAGGTGGCATCGTCTTGCATTTTCCCATCAATCATAACCGCACCGGTACCATCGGGCATGGCATCAAGGATGCGCATCGCGAACGCTACCTCGCTGGCCGGCGGACTGAAAACCTCACGAGCGATATCGATCTGGCTGGGATGAAGCGTCCAGGCGCCGGCACACCCCATGAGAAAAGCATTCCGGAATTGTGCCCGACAGGCATCGGGATCCGAGAAATCCCCAAAGGGCCCATAAAATGCCTTGAGGCCTGCAGATAGACACGCGTCCACCATCTTGCCGATGGTGTAGTGCCAAAGATCCTGCTGAACGCTGGCGCGGGGCGCGTCGTTCCCACTTGGATCGGCAAGAACGCTATAGTCAGGATGCCCGCCACCAACGCGTGTTGTCTTCATGCCCCTTGAAGCTGCAAGATCGGCAGGTCCAAGGCTCATGCCATGCATGCGCGGGCTGGATGTCGCAATTGCATCGACGTTCTTTACGCCCTCTGCCGTTTCCAGGATCGCATGAATCTGAATCGGCTTCGATACCTGATACTTTGCTTCTAACTGTGCAAGCAATTGATCCAGATAGTGGATGTCCCATGCCCCCTCGACCTTGGGCAACATGATTACATCCAGCCGGTCCCCGACCGCTCCAACGATCTTTGTCACATCATCAAGGATCCAAGGTGAGTTGAGGCAGTTGATTCGCGTCCAAAGTCCAGTCTGGCCGAAGTCGTTGGCTTTGACGAGTTCGATGAAGCCAACACGAGCTGCCTCTTTTTGATCAGCAGGGATAGCGTCTTCCAGATTGCCAAGGATCACGTCTACTTTCGGGATAATCGCCCCGATCTTGGCAGTCACCTTTTCAATGTGAGGCGGCACGAAATGAATCATGCGCTCAACCCGTGTTGGCGGCTCACGGAACGGTTCTGGCGCGCCGATGGCCAATGATTTGAAAAAGGCATGCGGTGTCTTTGACGTCATGGGTAGCCACCGAAGATACAGGAGACGATGAGTTTTGAGAGGCAATGGTGTTGTAAGCGTGCATGTTGCGCCGCACACTTTCTACCCAAGCTTTGGTCGCAAACTGCCTTACTCCATGCCTGGACTTGCCGTAAGAACCTCGCGAGACCAACGGCGATGCGCCCACATCCATTCATGCGGGCGTTCGCGTATCCACGCCTCAAACTGCGCGTGAATAGCTATCAAGAGACGCTCGATATCCGCGTCGCGATCGAGTGTTTGCGTGACGGGCAGCTCTTTGACTTCTAAAACATAGCGGCACGTGCCCATCCGTTTCGCTCGGCACGCGATGAGACGGGATCCTGTTCGCAGTGCGAGAGACGCAGGCAAAGGTGTGGACGGAGCAGGGTGCCCAAAGAAAGGTACGCTCAAACCGCCTGCCTGGCGTTGGTCAGCCATGATACCAACGCCTTTTCCAGCTCGCAAAAGGCCGACGGTGCGTTTGATAGCGTGTGAGCCTTTCGAGATAAGCCCCGCCTTCCAATAGTGGCTGCGGGTGTCGCGAAGCTTACGATCAACAAGTGGGTTTGCAACTGTCTGGTAGAGAGCTGCTGCTTCCAAACCAATATCTCGGGCACCCAGGCCTAAGACCTCCCAGTTGCCTGAATGCATCGAGATGATCACCATGCCAGTGGTGGGTGTATCTGCGTTTGTGGCTTGGTGAAACAAATCCGCGCCTTCGATGGATACCACCCCGTCAAGCTCCATGAGGCGGTCCAGAATAAGGCCCTCTGCAAATGTCTCGCCCAAACCCTGCCACATGGCGCGGACGTTTCTGTCGCGT
The DNA here is from genome assembly GCA_039026935.1 of Pseudomonadota bacterium. Classification (GTDB taxonomy): domain Bacteria; phylum Pseudomonadota; class Alphaproteobacteria; order Rhizobiales; family MH13; genus MH13. Next base: position 104,045 of record JBCCLK010000002.1, on the reverse strand, counting down.
TCTTGAGCACTCAGCTCAGGCATCGCCGCTGCCATTTGAGAGAGCGCACGAGCCTGCCTTTTGGTGAGGGGTGCAATCATCTTCCAGCACCAGCCGCTTAACGCGACACCGCGTCTGATCCCAAGGCCGAGAACGCAAGCCCTAAGGGTGCGCATAGCGATATAGCCGCCCCAATCGGCGAGCGTCGGTTTCTTTTCGGCAGGAAGCGTCATAGCGCGCGGAGGTAGCCTTGAGATCAGATCAACGCAAGCGCCGAGCGCAGGCCCAGCGGTCAGGCATCTCTATAAAGTGTACACAGCGCGCCGCATCGTCATTCTTGGGCTTGTCGAACACGCCATGCCGTCGGACGATGAGTGGACAATCAAACCCGACGTCTTCGGATCGCTTTCAAGGCCGTATGGCAGAAATCCTTGCTCTTGTTGCGCCGTTCTTCGGCCTCATCTTTTTGGGCTTTTTCTCCGGGCGACTTTCCAAGTTGCCAGAAGAAGGCCTTGGATGGCTCAACTTCTTCATCATCTATGTCGCCTTGCCAGCGCTCTTTTTCGACCTGCTATCCTCAACCCCGCTTGATGAGCTTCAGGGATGGTCGTTCATTATCGTCACAACGTTCTGCGCCTATCTGGTATACATGCTTGCCGTCATCGTCGCGGTTCTGCGCGGATCCAGCCTTGATCAGGCGGCAATGCAGGGTGTGGCCGGGTCGTATTCCAATATCGGGTATATGGGCCCTGGCCTGACGCTCTCTGTACTGGGGAGCCCCGCAGCAGTGCCGACGGCACTTATCTTCTGTTTCGACAATGCGCTTCAGTTCATCCTAACGCCGATCTTGATGGCGCTAAGCGGCGCAAACCAGGATCGTCCCATCGTGATCGCCTTGACCGTCGCGCGCAAGATTGTACTCCACCCCTTCATTCTCGCCAGTGCAGCGGGTATTTTCGCAGCCGCCATCCATTTTGAACCGCCCACCTCGGTACAGCGTCTCATTGAGTTTCTAAGCGGCGCGGCAGCGCCATGCGCTTTGTTTGCAATGGGCGTCACAATAGCACTTCGCCCTCTGAGGCGGGTTCCAAGCGAAGTGCCGTGGCTTTTGTTTGTGAAGTTGGCTGTGCACCCGCTTCTCATTTGGGTGCTTTTGTCCTGGGCTGGAGACTATGATCCGATATGGGTCTACACCGCGATCCTCATGGCTTCGCTACCGCCTGCTTTGAATGTTTTTGTGATGGCCCGTCAGTATGATGTGTGGGTGGAACGTGCGTCTTCTATGGTACTCGTGGGCACCGTTGTTTCTATCCCTACGCTTACCGTCATGATCCTTCTTGTGACCGGGCAACATATTCCCGCGGATCTGTTTCCCAACTGATCAGTTTTCTGGTGAGAATTCAAAGCACTATCGTCTGCCGTCTTCTCCGAAAGCCTAAGCTTTGTGCCTGAAACGTAGGCATACTTAACCCAATGGTAACATAGCCATCAGCATACCTTAGGTAGCAACAGCGACGAAAGGTAGTGGGTTATGGGGATGAAAATATCCAATTTTTTCATAGGGCGGAGCATTTTTGCCAGCCTATTCGTGGCCATGGGTATAGCCCCCCTTGCGGCACAGGGCACTGCGCCGGATCCGCAGAGTTTGATCACGCAACAGTTTATCGAACAAACGCGTGAATGGCTCTCCAACCCAATCGTTCAAATGATGGTCGAGGCGCAATCTGAACGTCACGCCAGCCTTACACAGGCAGGCATTGATGCTCTGGATCAGCAATGGCGTGCGGAACGCGAGATGGAAGAGCAGCCGCTCATTGCTGCGACGCTGTCGACCCCACTGTCCAGTTTTCTCACCCGCGTTCAATCGGGTGCACTGGGGCTTTACTATGAAATGTTCATCGTCGACTCCAAAGGCCTCAACGTCGGCCAGAGCGCGATCACCGGTGACTATTGGCAAGGTGACGAGGCAAAGTTCACCAACACCTTCAACGTTGGGCCCGATGCCGTCTTTATCGATGAAGCGGAGTGGGATGACGAATTCAACATCTGGCGTGCCCAGCTCAACATGAGCATCCCAAGCCAAGATGGGACGCGCGCCATTGGCGCAGCGACCATTGAGGTCAATCTAACAGAACTTCAGCGCCGCAGCGGCGCCGACAGCTAAGCTTGAGTTGGGGAGAGCAACGATGCTGAACAATTTATCCGTTACCAAAAAGGGCGCTGTTGCGTTCTTTTGCTTTGCTGTGATCGCTGGAGTTTCCGGTGCCTTCGTCTCGCAAAGCATCTCGCAAGGCCGCAACGCTGTCACCGCTGTGACGGTCGCAAATAGCCTCGTCACCGATGTAGAAGTTGTGCGCGCCTCCGTCCTCGATCAGGTTCTTGCCGCACGATCCTTCGTTTTGACCGGCGAACAGACAATGCGCGAGCAAGCGATGGACGCAACCGCGACCATAAGTGCGCAGCTTGATCAGCTACAGTCAAACGCATCGCGGCTTGACGGCCCGTATGCCGGGCATGTGCGCGATATCCAAAACGCCTGGCAGTCATGGTCGAGCACCTACATGCAGGTACAATTCTCACACATGCGAGCGCCCTTCACCGTGGACCTCGCGAGGGCGATGGAAACCACTGGTCAGGGCGATGCTCTGCTCGCAAACATTCTGGGTGGTTTTCAGGCTCTTAAAACAGATGCTGGTGCACGCACCGCGCGTGTGCTCAATGCACAAAATGCCACGCTCGGCCGCGCTATGCAGGCCTCCTTGATGGGCGGCGCGATTTTGGTGGTTTTGTCCATTATCTTTGGCCTGCTCAATCACAAGCTGATATCCGCACCATTGGCGCGCCTTTCAGAGGTTACCAAACGGCTTGCGTCCGGCGATACCAGCGAGGAGATCGGTTTTGAGGGGCGCAGTGACGAGATTGGTTCCATGGCGAGTGCGCTGGGCTCTTTCCGCGACAATATAGTGCGAACAAAGCACCTGGAGTCGGAGGCAGCGCAGTCGCTTGACGAAACCAATGCTGCGCGTCGCTCAATGCTCAATGAATTGGCTGAAGGTTTCGAGCGCACAGTGTTCTCCACGACGGAGGCGATCATTTCGGATCTTGGGGGCCTGAGCAGTTCCGCCGATGAACTGTCTCGGATCGCGAACACGACCTCGCAGCGGTCGACTGATGCTGCTGGCGCTTCTGATCTTGCCACCACCAATGTGAACACGGCAGCTTCGGCAACCGAGGAACTCACAGCCTCGATTTCGGAGCTCAATCAGTTGGTTAATGGCGTTTCGACTGCTTCCAATGATGCGTCCCAAGGCGTGGAGCGGTCCAACACCTCCGTTGAACAGCTTCGCGACGTGGTCGAACGGATTGGTGATGTGACCAAAATTATCACCGATATCGCTGAACAGACCAACCTCCTCGCGCTCAATGCGACCATTGAGGCCGCACGCGCTGGTGAAGCTGGCAAAGGCTTCGCTGTTGTTGCGACCGAGGTGAAGGCACTCGCCGAGCAGACTGGTAAGGCGACCGAAGAGATTGATCGTCAGATTTCAGAGATGAAGACGGCGGCTGACGCTTCCATCTCGTCCACAGCGTCAGTTGCGGACATGGTAAAGGATATCGCCGAGCGTACCGCCGCCATGGCGGCTGCCACCGAGCAGCAGAACTCCACCACGGCTGAGATTGCGCGGAACATCCAAGAAGCGGCAAGTGGAACCAACACAGTTTCCGGTTCTGTCGGTGAGATGCGCGATGCGGCAGTAAGCGCCGAGCAGATGAGTTCTTCCATGAAGGACGCCATCGGCACGCTCAATGGCCGTTCAAGTTCCATGCGTTCAGCGATGGAAGAATTCCTCACCAAAGTGCGGCAGGCCGCTTAACGCACCAGTTTTATCACATGACAAAGCGCGCTCTGCCAAATCAGGCAGGGCGCGCAATTTTTTGTAGGGCGTCGCGAGCACTCTTCACAGATAAGGGCGCAAGACCGGCAACCATGAGGCCTTGTTTCAAGCGCGATGATCGCGAGGCAGCTCCAAGAGCCACGGCTCGTGCAGCCTGGATTGCTAAGTTGCCGGTAAGAAGTGATCTGTTGAGTGCATCGACACCCAGCGTCCGCGACCATACGTCTGCACGCCTCTTCGCGTTATAGCGCGCCGCCACCAACATTGAAGCGGGATCACGTCCCTCATCAAGCGCTTCTGCCACAGTGGAAACTGCGTCCATTGCATCGCGTATCGACAGGTTAAGCCCTTGCGCACCAATGGGCGGGAAGGCGTGACCGGTCTCGCCGGTCAAAAAGACCCCTCGTTTTGCAAAGGAGCCAGCGAGAAGGCCTCCAAGTGGCCAAAGTTGAACTGGGGCTTGCAAAGATAGCTGTCCGAGCACGTGTAGAGATCGTTTCTCGAGAAAGCGGTTTGCAGCGTGCGCTTCCATCGCGGAGAATTTCTCGGCCAGGTCGGGAGAGAGAACACACACGAAGCTTGATTGGTGGCGATATCCGCTATCGGTGTCCTGATCGGGCAAAGGCACGAAGGTGAAAGGTCCCGTTTCGGTATGAAGCTCGGTCGAAATGAAGTCATGCGGTTTATCGTGGGACACCGTCCCAACGGCCGCTGTCTGTGGATAGGACCAGCGGCGTACCGAAATGCCAGCAGCGTTACGGGACGGGGAGTTGCGTCCGTCGGCAGCGATAATCGCCTTTCCAGTGACCGTCTTGCCACTGTCGAGCGTGACGCGGGCAGGGCGGTTGGAAAGGTCAATGATCCCCGCAAAACCCTCAAAACGGGTGATTGCGTTGCTAGCGCGCACGGCGTCATCCAGCGTTCGATTGATGTCGCCATTCCTGCAGTTAAGCCCAAATGCATCGCGTTCAATTTCATCCGACCCAAATGATATGGCTGGTGCACGCAGAAGGCGGCGAGACCCATCCAGGATACGCATCGTCATCAATGGTGTGCCGATAGCATCAAAGGCGGTTGCAAGCCCGACATCTGCTAAGGCGTCGAGTGATGGGCCAAGGATGGCCGTGGTCCGCTTGTCTTCAACGTTTATCGACGGCCCGATGAGCGCCACCTGAAGGCCAGCGTGAGCGGCTCTGAGTGCTGCCACCATGCCAGTTGGGCCACTCCCCGTGATGAGGCAGTCAAAGTGTGTTTGCGTCTCTGGTCGATCGGAGATCATGTTCATCCTTGTCGCCATGCGGTTGCTCCTGCGCGTCCATAGTCTTAGGTGGATCCAAGGCGTGGGTCGGTCAATGCGGCATCCCGCCTAATGGTGCCTGCAAAGCAAGGGCGCCAGCAGAGCACGACACCAATTGGGGGAAATCATCATGCCAACGCCAACTGAAGCAATCCTGGTTCATGAAACAGGCGGCCCACAGGCGATGCAGTTGGAAGACATTACCCTTGCTGACCCATCAGCGGATGAGATCGTTATTGAGCATACCGCAATCGGACTGAATTACATTGATGTCTATTTCAGAAACGGGCTCTACCCTGCACCATCGGGCACACCATTCACGCCGGGCCATGAGGGGTGTGGCCGCGTTACTGCCGTTGGGTCAGATGTTACCAGCGTTAGCGTTGGTGATCGGATTACCTATGTCGGGCCGCTTGGAAGCTATGCGCGCCATCGTATCATCAAGGCAGACATTGCCCTCAAAGTGCCAGACGACATCAGTGATGAGACCGCCGCCGCGATGATGTTGAAGGGTATGACGGCCCGTTATCTCTTGCGCAAAACGTTTAATGTCACCGCTGACACGACGCTTCTTTTCCATGCCGCAGCAGGTGGTGTTGGTTTGATCGCAGGGCAGTGGGCCAAGCATTTGGGCGCAAAGGCTATAGGAACCGCTGGAACACGTGAGAAGTGTGCCCTGGCGCTTGAGCATGGCTATGCGCACTGTATCAACTACCAGACCGAGGATTTTGTGGCCCAAGTGGACAGCCTGACCGACGGCAACAAATGCGATGTGGTCTACGATTCGATTGGAAAGTCGACCTTTGATGGTTCACTGGATTGCCTCAAACCATTCGGGCTCATGGTCTCGTTTGGAAATGCCTCAGGTCCGGTGGATGCGTTCAACCTTGGCATTCTTGGGCCCAAAGGCTCGCTCTTTGTGACGCGCCCGACACTGTTCGCCTATATCGCGACGCGGCCCATGCTAGAAGAGACAGCCAACGATCTGTTTGACGTTGTCTCGTCTGGCGCCGTCTCCGTTCCTGTCAGCCAGCGCTTTGCATTGTCGGAGGTCGCTCAGGCGCACGAAGCACTCGAAGCCCGTCAAACCACTGGCGCAACAGTGCTTTTGCCAAACGGATAAGCATTCTGCCCCTCCACTTCACCATAAAGTGCACACCTTTACGGCATTGCACGATTGTGAAGCGGTTGCGGGATTGGTCGGGAGCCCACTAAAGTTCAACTAAGATAGGCAAAACGGTTTCGCTCGCTTGGAGATTGATCTCCGGGAGGGTGGAACCATTGCCTTGCAAGTTTTAGCAAACTTCAAGTTTTGGCGAACTTAAGGTGGCGTTTCGATTGAGTTCCAGTGCTGCGCTTTTAAGGGTTGAAGGGCTTACCAAGTCGTTCGGTGCGTTGGTCGCCGTTGACGGGGTGGATTTATCCATCGCCAAAGGCTCTATCCATGCGCTGCTTGGTGAGAATGGCGCGGGCAAGTCGACCCTTGTAAAAATGCTCTATGGCACCTTGCAGCCTGACAGTGGCGCTATTGTTGTTGATGGAGCTCTAAGGGTAATGGCCTCGCCCAATGAGGCGCGAGCCCTTGGTGTCGGCATGGTGTTTCAGCACTTCTCGCTGTTTGAATCGATGAGTGTGGCGGAGAACATCGCGCTTGCTCTTGATCATAAACCCACGCCCGCCGAAGTGACGCGCGAACTGGCCGATTTCGGGGCGCGTTACGGCCTATCGGTTGATCCAGATGCGACCGTTGGCGATCTTGATGTCGGCGTTCGTCAGCGTGTCGAGATACTTCGCGTTCTTCTGCAAAAGCCATCGCTTGTTATCCTCGATGAGCCAACCTCCGTTCTCACCCCGCAGGAAGCGGAGATGCTCTTCGGCGTTCTGCGGCGTCTGGCCAGCGAGGGTAAAAGCATCCTCTACATCTCCCACAAGCTCGATGAGGTGAGGGCACTTTGCGACGACGCGACGGTCATGCGTCATGGGAAGGTCGTCGCCCGCACCGACCCGCGAAAGGAATCTTCTGCATCGCTTGCTCGCGCGATGGTCGGGTCTGATGTTTCCAGCGTGAACCGCAAACAAGGTGTGGTGCCCGCCGATGCCCCCCTTATGTTTGAAGTCAATCAGGTGACCCACAATCCAGGCACTTTGTTCGGCATGAGCCTGAAAAACATTTCCATGCGCGTGCGTGCCGGAGAGATCATGGGCGTAGCTGGCGTGGCGGGGAATGGTCAGAAGGAACTTTTCGACGTTTTCTCCGGTGAGGCAACTGTCGAGCTTGATGGAGTTCGCCTTGCTGGCAAGCCTATCGGGTCACTGCCCATTGCCAAGCGCCGCGCACTGGGTGCTGCCTTTGTGCCAGAGGAGCGAGCAGGGCACGCTTCAGTGCCTGCAATGGCGCTGAGTGAAAACGCGCTGATCACCCGCAAGGCTGACGAAGATGGGACTCTTGGAGCTTTTGGCGTGTTACACTTCGGCGTGATCCGCAAGCTCTCTTCCTCTATCCGGACAGCTTTTGACGTACGCTCGGCCAAAGGTGATCCGGCGGCGTCCACTTTGTCTGGTGGCAACTTGCAAAAGTTTGTTGTCGGTCGCGAACTTTCGCGTATGCCGCAGGTTTTGGTGGTAAATCAGCCGACCTGGGGTGTCGATGCAGCAGCGGCGAGCTTCATTCGTAAGGGGCTGATGGAACTTGCCGAGAAAGGTTCTGCCGTCATCGTGATCAGCCAGGATCTTGATGAGCTTCTGCAGATTTCTGATCAAATATCCGTTTTGTCTCATGGGCACCTTTCTGAACCCTTCAACACCGCAGACGTGACGCTAGAACAATTGGGCCTCCTCATGGGGGGTGATCAAGGTGGTGGAACAGCCCAGATGGAGCGCTCCCATGCCGCTTGAGCTGGTCAAACGTGATGCTCCCTCTCAAACGATGGTTGTGGCTGCGCCCTTTATGGCGCTGGGTCTCACCATTCTGACGGCTGGTATCACCTTCGCCTTCATGGGGCTCAACCCAATCGAAGGGCTGTATGAGTATTTCGTCGCGCCCCTCACCGAGCTTTGGTCGATCCATGAACTGCTCTTAAAAGCCGGGCCACTGATCCTGATCGCGCTTGGACTTTCGGTCTGCTACCGCGCCAACATCTGGAACATCGGTGCGGAAGGCCAGTTCACGATGGGCGCCATCTTTGGCGCCATTCCGCCCATTTTGTTCCCGGATTGGACCAGTTGGATAACGCTCCCGATGATGCTCATCATGGGCATGGTGGGCGGCGCGCTCTACGCGTCTATCCCGGCCTTTTTGAAGGTGAAGTTTCGCGCCAACGAGATTCTGACCTCTCTTATGCTCGTTTACATCGCTCTTCTGATCCTGGATTATTTGGTGCGTGGTCCATGGCGCGATCCAGGTGGGTTCAACTTCCCTGAGTCACGCAACTTTTCCGACGAACAATCGCTCGCCACCTTTGAAGGGTCCCGCCTGCATTGGGGCATAGTGCTTTCTTTCCTCGCCGTTCCCATTATGTGGTTCGTGATGAGCCGGACCCTGGCTGGTCACGCCTTCAAAGTGATTGGCGAAGCACCGCGCGCCGCAAGGTTTGCGGGCTTTTCTGCAAAGACACTAACTTACGGCGCGTTGATGTTTTCCGGCGCGCTGGCAGGTCTTGCCGGGATTATGGAGGTCGCAGGCCCGATCGGTGAACTTCGTCCGACGATTTCGCCTGGTTATGGCTTCACCGCCATCATCGTTGCCTTCCTGGGTCGCTTGAATCCATGGGGCATTTTGTTTGCGGGGCTGCTTCTATCGCTTTCTTTCCTCGGTGGTGAAGCAGCGCAGATCACGCTTGGTCTGTCAGACAAGATGGCGCGTGTCATCCAGGGGCTTTTGCTCTTTTTCGTTTTGGGCTGTGACACCTTAATCCGATACCGCGTACGACTCGCACGACCTGCCCAGGCCAAAGCCGACACGGCCTCCACGCCAGAACCAGTGACCCGGGAGGCCACCGATGCTGCTTGAGGGTATCCTCATCACCATTGTCGGTGCTGCAACGCCTATCGTTCTAGCGGCCATCGGCGAGTTGGTGGTGGAGCGTTCCGGCGTGCTCAATCTTGGCGTCGAGGGTATGATGATTATGGGGGCCGTTGTTGGTTTTGGGGTGTCTCTCACCACTGGCAACCCCTACTTGGGCGTGGTGGCTGGGGCGTTCGCCGGCGTTGGCATGGCACTGCTGTTTGGCTTCTTCACAATCTATCTAGCGTCGAACCAAGTCGCGACAGGACTCGCGCTCACCCTGCTCGGACTTGGCTTGGCCGGCCTCATCGGCGAGAGCTTTGTTGGCACGCCGGGCATCAAGCTGGAGCCGATCACCATACCGCTTTTGAGTACGATCCCCTTCATAGGACCTGCGCTCTTCGATCGCGATATTCTCGTCTACGCGTCGTTCGTGATTGTTGCCGGTGTAAGCTACGGTCTGTTCAAGACGCGCGCTGGGCTTATTCTGCGTGCCACCGGTGAAAACGCTGAAGCTGCGCACGCACTCGGGCGAGACGTCCGTCGCATCCGGATGGCAGCCGTAGCCTTTGGCGGCTTATGCGCGGGACTGGGCGGTGCCTATCTATCACTCGTTCTCACCGCGCAGTGGACTGAGGGGATGAGCGCTGGGCGGGGCTGGATCGCGCTCGCCATCGTCGTGTTTGCCACCTGGCTTCCCTGGCGCGCGCTCGCCGGAGCCTATCTTTTTGGCGGTGTGATCATCCTGCAATTGCACGCTCAAGCGTTTGGTATCCGCATTCCACCGCAGGCGATGACGATGCTGCCTTATCTGGCAACGATCATCGCGCTTGTCATTCTTTCCCGCAATCATGCCCTGATGCGCCGAAACACACCGGCCGCGCTCGGGCGAGCTTTTGTGCCTGACCGATAGAGTTTTCCGCCAACCGCTTCTGATTGCGATGGCCATCGGAGGCGGGCAACACCTAGAACCGCCATCAATCAAACAAGGGATGAACTTATGAAGACATCTTTGAAGACTTTAGCGTCGTCCATCGTGGCTCTTGGCGCTGCTGCCGGCATCACACTCGGTGCTGTTGGTTTTGCCCAAGCTGACGATCCAGTCAAAGCCGCATTCGTTTATGTCGGCCCCGTTTCTGACCATGGTTGGTCATACGCGCACGACCAGGCCCGTCTCGCTCTGGAAGAGGAGCTTGGCGCCGAGGTCGAGACAACGTTCTTGGAGAGCGTTCCGGAAGGTGCTGATGCCGTCCGCGCGTTCGAGCGTCTTGCCCGCACCGGTCACGACATCATCTTTGCGACATCTTTTGGCTACATGGAATCAGTGCAGGAAGTGTCTGAACGCTTTCCTGACGTGAAATTCGAGCACGCGACGGGCTATCTGTCAGGCGACAATTTCGCCAATTACAACGGCCATTTCTATGAAGGTCGCTACGTACTTGGCAAAATCGCCGGCATGGAAACCGAGACCAACACGATCGGCTATATCGCGTCCTACGCGATCCCGGAGGTGATCTCCGGCATCAATGCGTTCATGCTGGGTGCACAATCGGTGAACCCGGATGTCGAAGTGAAGATCATTTGGGTCAACACCTGGTATGACCCGCCACGTGAAGGGGAAGCGGCCAATGCTCTGGTCGATCAGGGAGCTGACATCTTGGTTCAGCACACCGATTCCACAGCGCAACTTCAAGTGGCCCAGGAACGTGGCGTCCGTGGTTTTGGCAACGATTCTGATATGGGTGCTTTTGCTCCTGAAGCCCAGCTGACAGCCATCGTCAACAACTGGACACCTTATTATGTCGAGCGCGTAAGTGCGATTGCTGAGGGCACCTGGGAAACCGGTTCTGCTATGGGTTCCATGGAAAATGGAATGGTGCAGATGGCACCGTTCGCAAACATGTCAGATGAGACCAAAGCCGTTGCTGAAGAAACGATGGCGGGCATCATCGCAGGTGATATCCATCCCTTCGCAGGGCCGATTTTCAACCAAGAGGGTGAGTTAATCGTGGCTGATGGTGAAGTCGCACCGCTCGACATGATCCTGTCAATGAACTTCTACATTCAAGGCATTGACGACGCATACCCCAACTAACCGGTTCATACATCACGAGTGAGAAAGGCCGGTCTTGCACCGGCCTTTTTACTTTCTTGCTTGGCTCCGTTTAGTGCTGCGCACGGCCATGACCAATCAGTTGGTCCAAACCCCTTGCGTGTTCGCAACGGTGCAGCCATAAGCGCGGTTCTCAAGGAGAGGTGGCCGAGCGGTTGAAGGCACCGGTCTTGAAAACCGGCAGGCGGGCAACCGTCTCGTGGGTTCGAATCCCACCCTCTCCGCCATTTCTTGATTTTTGCCGCATGAGCCTAAAAACCGAAACGGTTCAGAGGCTTGCGGGGTTCGAAACCCCTCATTTCGGCGATAGGCCAAACGGTCTTCGAAAGCCAGTTTCAGCACGGTTCTTTTGTCTTCCAGTCTATCTGATTCCCAGAGTTTCCAAGGGCTTGCGAGGAATATGAGGGCGAGCCCGAACATTTGCTCAACCCCCCGGTGCGGCGCAGTCGGCTCTGAGAGTTTTTCAGCCTTGATGAGCTTGTCCTTTTCAAGCTTAGCGATGCGGCGCTCATAAGCGGTTATGGCTGTATCGCTTTGCGCATCGACAATGCGGTCCATCAGTTTCTCGATTTCCTTGTCGAGCTTGAGGATATCACGGCGCAGCGCCCTTTTGATCTCGTGTATCTGGGCGAGTCGCTTGTTCCACTCGCCTTTGAAGATGATGCGGACATAGTTGAACAGCATTTCGGTGGGCTGCAGGCCCTTGAGGATGGTTTCAAACTCGCCTTCAACCACATCGCGGCGGATGGATTTGCGGTAGCTTTCACAGCCCTTGTTGAAGCACAGATAGTAAGGGTGCTTCTTGCCCGTCTTGCTCTTGGACCAGCAGGCTGTCGTTGCTGAGCTCAAAGCGCAATACCTAGAGTGTTTCTTGTAATCTTCGGTTCACAAGAAATGCTCTAAGCCTTTGTTTTGAAGCATCTTTTAAACTGCAGAGCCGCATACACTTTTGCTGAAAACGCTCTAGCCGGGCGTTCGCTGGTAACTCTCATGTCGTGTGACAATTTGCCGACGGTCGGCCGGGTCAAGCGGTTTTGAATGTGGTGCAGGTTTTTTGGTACCTTGGGAGAACAGGATTGGTTTGTACGCTGATTTTAAGACACATTGAGCGGCTCGCCGACAAAGGACCAGCCGCTCTCCTGAGTGGCTAATGCCGGCTCGCTCACACGAGCGCGGCTTCGGTCGCCTCGCGGATTGTGCTTGTCTCTACACCCGGCGCGGTTTCAACAATCGTCAGGCCGCCACCAACAACATCAAGAACACCAAGATTGGTGATCACCCGGTCGACAACACCCTTGCCGGTGAGTGGCAGCGTGCATTCCTTCAAGATCTTCGACTGCCCGTGCTTGTTGGTGTGATCCATCACGACGATCACGCGGCCAACGCCGGCGACCAGGTCCATCGCGCCGCCCATGCCCTTGATAAGCTTACCCGGGATCATCCAGTTGGCCAGATCGCCATTCTCCGCAACCTCCATGGCACCGAGAATGGCCATGGCAATCTTGCCCCCGCGGATCATCGCGAAACTTTGCGCGGAATCAAAGTAGGCCGTGCGATCAAGCTCTGTGATCGTCTGCTTACCAGCATTGATGAGATCAGCATCGATCTCATCATCGGTTGGGAACGGCCCCATGCCAAGCATGCCATTCTCTGACTGCAACGTAACATCCATACCATCGGGGATATGATTGGACACGAGCGTTGGAATGCCGATGCCTAAGTTCACATACATCCCGTCTTGCAGCTCTTGGGCCGCCCGGGCGGCCATTTGATTGCGGTCCCACATGGTCGAAACTCCTCAAGCAGCCCTATCGGATGGACGTGTCGTGCGCTGTTCAATACGCTTTTCGTGCTCACCTTGGATAAGACGGTGTACATAAATGCCCGGCAGGTGGATCGTATCTGGGTCAAGTGAGCCGGTCGGCACGATCTCTTCCACTTCCATCACGCAAATCTTGCCGCAGGTTGCTGCTGGCGCGTTAAAATTGCGGGCTGTCTTGCGAAACACGGCGTTGCCTGTCTCATCAGCTTTCCAGGCTTTGACGATGGAGAGGTCCGCGACGATACCGCGCTCTAAGATGTAGGTCTCACCGTCAAAGTCTTTATGCTCTTTCCCATCGGCAACCACGGTACCAACACCGGTTTTGGTGTAAAAACCTGGGATGCCCGCGCCGCCTGCACGCATGCGCTCGGCGAGCGTGCCTTGCGGGTTAAATTCGATCTCCAGATCACCTGCGAGATATTGCTGCATAAACAGATCATTTTCGCCCACATAGGACGACATCATCTTCTTCACTTGCCGCGTTTGGAGGAGAAGACCGAGCCCAAAATCATCAACACCAGCATTGTTGGACGCAAAGGTCAGCCCCTTAACCCCTGACTCACAGATCGCCGCGATCAGAAGCTCTGGAATGCCGCACAGGCCAAAGCCGCCTGCAGCGATGAGCATGTCATCAGATAACAGCCCGGCGAGCGCTGCATCAGCTGTGTCATATATCTTCTTCATGGCGAGAAACCCCGCATTTGTTAATCACGCTGCGGGTGTGTTTTTCATGATGCGTCGCGCAAAACAAGGTGCGTAAAGCCAGCTGTGGTATCAACATCGCAGCGCGACCAGGGCGACGGGCTATTGTGTTCGTATCAAATGATTAGCAGGCAAATGGAGTTGTGTTCATCGCCACGTCAATCGTCATGCTGGTGCTCCTCGCGCGCCACACCGTGGCATCTATGCAACATGCTAAGGCAAAGCCGTGATCCAAATGCCAACAGTGCAAGTTGCTGCTTGCATGCAGCCTGCCATTCCACCATTCAAGTTCTACGAGAAGGGTTCGCCCGACTCGGTTTGCTTTGGTTGTTTAGGATGAATTGTACGCCTCCACATTCAAAGTAAGCTAGCTGGGCTAGCGTGGCCTGACGCACGTTTGCTCTTTTCAAGTTTAATTGGAGGTCTCTTATGACTTTGGCAAAACGCCTTCTCCTCGGTTCAGCTGCATCCATGATGGCTGTCTCCGGGGCGCATGCTGCTGATCTCGGCCTGCCGGTAGCACCGGCCGTCGACTTCGTGCAGATCTGCTCAATCGGTGCTTTCACTGGTTTCGTCCTTCCTGGCTCTGACATCTGCTTCGACATTTCTGGTAGTGTCACTTTCAACGCTGACTTCGGCGGCACAAATGGTGCGGATGGTGACGACACCGATGATTCTGACTTCAGTGCAGAAGCTTCGGTGAATTTTGATGCACGCACAATGACAGATCTTGGGCTTTTGCGCGGCTTTATTGGCCTTGGCGAAGAAGGTGAAGGGGAAGATTTCGCTCTCACCGTCGAAAAAGCGTTCATTGAGGTTGGTGGCTTTGCTCTCGGTCTTACGGATTCATTCTTCGACCCAGTTTATACCGACTTTGCTGTTGGTGACGTTGGAGCTCCTGATGGCGGTACCGATGACCTCACATTGTTCGGATATAGTCTAGGTGTTGGTAATGGTGTGTCGTTGTCTGCATCCATTGAGGACAATGATGGAAACGACCGCTTCGGAGGTATTGTTGATGTTAACAATATCGCAAATATTGCGAATGGCGTCGTGACGGCTGCAAATGCTGATATTCAGGATCAAGCGAATGGATTCGCATTCGTTGCAGCAGCCCGTGTAGATCAAGCTTGGGGTAGCGCTAAGATCGCTGGTGCTATCGTTGAAGTTGATGTCGATGGCAACGACTTGGTAGACGAAGAAATCGGCTTTGCTGTGCAAGCATCGACTGAAATCGGTCTTCCGTTTGGGATCGACTCATCCTTCGGTTTGTTCGGCATCTACACTGAAGGTGCAATCGGTTATATTGGAGGTTCTACCGAAATTGCTATCGGACAAGCAATTACCTTCGACGCGGTTCAGGTTGGTAATGAACTTGAGCTTACCCAGGTTATTTCTCTGGGTGCCGGTTTTGAATATGGATTGACTGAAAATCTCGATCTTGAGTTTGACACGTATTATGCTGAAATTGACCAGTTCGGATCTGAAGGTGATATAGACATTTTCGCGATCCGCGGTGGTGCATCGTACCGGCCAGTTAATGGTTTGGAGGTTCAAGGAGGGATTGCATACACATCGTATGACACTGATCCTCTTCTGGATGATCTCTTGGACGAAGGCGTTGACGTCAACATTAACGTAACACGCTCTTTCTAACCCTCAGCGGTTAGTTAGAATTGAGAGAGCCCGGTTTTTGCCGGGCTCTTTTTTATTTGGGTGCGTCAAACCGGACGCATCAACCGCTTAATTTCCCTCTTGATTATACGTTTATTAACGCTCTATCTGCGGCACAGTGTGGATGCACGTGTAAGTTGCGTTCCTGCCAAATTGTCGCCGTTAACGGCGTGGGTTTATCCATGTGAGTGACCATAGAGTGCGAGGGAAACTATGTGTAACTGGCGCGCCTGGATCATCTCGGGCTTACTGACGCTGGTCATTCTGACTGTTGTCGCGCTTTTGGTCCGCGGGTCCGTCATAGAAGAGGATTTGACAACCCGTACCGCATCTATGCTCGTTGAAGATGGCGTGCCTTGGGCCACCGCAACGCTGGATGGGCGCGACGTTACGTTATTAGGTACAGCTCCGTCGGAAGCTGCTCGGACGGCAGCGTTGCAGGCTGCGGAGCGCGTGAGCGGCGTATTCCGCGTTGACGGATCGCAGCTTGAGCTTTTGCCGCTTGCCGATCCTTATGAACTCTCATTTTCGACGTCTGGTAACGAGACCTCTGTATCAGGCAGTGTTCCAACAGATATAGATCGTGCCCAGCTGATAGCATCTTTGGAGAGTATTGTGGGTGTTGCGCCTGACGCCAGCGGGCTGGAGCTTGCGCGTGGAGCGCCTGCAAACTTCTCTCAGTTCGCAAATTTTGTAGCGAGAACATTGCAGTCTTTGAGCGAAGGCAACGCCTCACTTTCGGGAACAGTATTCAGTGTGGATGCTACGGCAGCAACACTAGAAAGTTTCAAGATCGAGCAGGAACGTCTTACCAATCCACCGCTCGGTCTAACACGCGGAACCATCACCTTGAGGCCGCCTCTCGCATCGCCTTATGTGTGGGGCGCTGATGCGTCGGGCGATCTGGGTTCAGGTGTCACACTCACCGGTACCGTTCCGAGCGAAGAGGCAAGGTCTGCCATTATCGCTGCCGCGCAAGCATTTGGCGCAGTTGATGATCAGATGACCTTAGGTTCGGGGGAACCTGAAGGGTTTGCTACGGCTGCAACGGCGTTACTCGGTCAGATGGCTCAACTGATCGCGGCGGAAGCTTCCATCGAGGATGCTGCTCTAACACTGCAGGGTGAAGCGCCGGACAACGATGCGTTCGTTCAAGCTAACGCGTTTCTTGGTGTTCTCCCTGATGGTTTTGATAGCCTGTCAGGACGTATCGCGCCTCCTTTGGTCGACCCTTATCGCATCGCCCTTGTGCATGATGGCGTGGCATTTACACTCTCTGGCCATCTGCCGGACGAAACATCACGTGCCGTGGTTCTCGACCGGATAGAAGCGCTCAATGATGAGGCGATAGATACGGCAACGATTGCGCGCGGTGCTCCGTCCAATGTTGATATTGGGGGTTTGTTCGCCAAAACGGTTGGCATTCTGGCAGACCTTGTGGAGGGCAGCGGAACCTTGGAGGGTGACGTTTTCACCATTGAGGGGACAACGCGCGACCGAGCTGCCTTTGCCGGTGTCGAAGATCAGCTTGATGCCTTGCGCAGCGAGATAGGTGATGCGCTTACTGTCGTGTCGTTGGTCAAGGCTCCACCTGAATCTCCCTTCGCCTTGTCAGCTATCTTCGATGATGCCGGTATCGCGCTGTCAGGATTTGGCCCCGATGAGGCAACCGCTGAGACCCTGTCTACAGATATCGACGCGTTGTTCTCTGCGTATGAGCGGCGGACCAGTAGGTTGATTGTCGCTGACGGTGCACCGAGCGGCTTTTTGGCTGCCGCGCAGGCTGGTTTGCGCGGTCTGGTTGGGTTGAAAAATGGTCAGCTGACCCTTGAAGATCAAACACTGTCCCTATCTGGCCTCGCACCGAGCGTTGCTGAACGTGACAGTATCGAAAGCGAGCTTGGCGCGTCTTTGCCTCAAGGGTTCGCTTTAACGACGGACCTAGAGGTTGTCGCCGCACCCGCGATCGATGCACCTGCTCTCCAAGTCAGCTCGGCTGTTTGTCAGGCCAATCTGGATGTTCTTCTTGCTAGCGATGTCATTTTGTTTGAAACTGGGCAGGCGATCATTGATGCACTGAGTTTTGATCTTCTTGACCAGCTAGCGCAGACGCTGCGGACCTGCTCTGATGCCAGCGTTGAGGTTGCAGGTCACACAGATGCCCAAGGCTCTGATGCGCTAAACCAGCAATTGTCTGAAGCGCGTGCGAGCGCCATCGTCGATTATCTTGTGTCTGCCGGGATAACGACTGACCGTTTGACGGCAATCGGTTTTGGCGAAAACGAGCCAATTGCCGACAACGCGACTTCGCGGGGGCGGGCTTTGAACAGGCGGATCGAATTCACAGTTGAACGCGTAGCGGAATAGAGCATAGACGATGTATTATCTTATTTCACAGCTATGGTTTTTCCTGCTGATCGCCTTCCTCATCGGCATTGTGACGGGCTGGTTTACGTCCAAACCCGTCAACGATAAGTGATAGGAGCGCGGTCTATGTTTTACCTAACACTCCATACAGCGCTTCTCATTCTGGCTGTCTTTATTCTGGGCGCAGTCTTCGGTTGCGTCCTGCGCCACTTCTTTGCTTCGGGGCAGGGCGGTGTCTACGGCGTGAAAGCAATGCCTGCCGCTACAGCCGCCGCTGCTGCAACGGCAACGGTCGCTGCTAAAGCTGAGGCTCCAGAACCTGCGCCGACACCAAAGCCAGCGCCGAAACGGGCACCGCCGGTTGAGCCGGTAGCAGAACCTGTTGAAAAGCCTGCTCCAACGCCCGTGGCCGCAGAACCCAATACATCTGTCGAAATGGATGAAGCGGGGATGGCCGCAGCCATCGCGGCACTGCCCGCAGGAGCAAGCAACGAAGACAAAGCCGATGCGGTTGGCACACGGCCCGAAGGACTTGAGGCGCCAGAAGGCGGCACCAGGGACGATCTCCAGCGCATCAAGGGCATCGGTAAGGTGAATGAGGCAAAGCTCAACGAGCTAGGGATCTATCATTTCAGCCAGGTTGCCGCGTTGATCCCTATTGAGGTCCGTTGGATTGGAATGTTTCTCGCCTTTCCCGGGCGTATAGAGCGCGAGGACTGGATTGGTCAGGCCGCCACTCTTGCAGCTGGCGGTGAGACTGATTTTGCCAAAGGTGGCGGTAAAGGCAAAGCGGAAACGCCAGTCGAGAAAGACGGATAGACCAAGCTCGTCAACAAGGTAGGTTTTTTGCCTCGTTAGCCCGGTATTTTTTTGTAATGAGCTCGGCTATCTGGCCTGCTCTTACACCTGTGCTGACCCAGAGAATCATCGTGCCACTCGCCACTTGGACGACCACAGGTTGCCGCGTCGCTCTGGTTCTAGAGTATTTCTCGTGATCTTCGATTCACAAAAGACACTCTAAGCTTTTGTTTTGAAACGTTTTCGAGCCGCAAGACCGCATACACTTTTGCGATAAAACTCTCTAGAGGTGAGCACTTGTAAGGAAGGCGTCGATCTCTTCCAGCACGGGGCCGCGTAGCGCGGGCGCATGGCCTTCTCCCGCGACCGTTATGGCGGTAGCTCCCTTATCAGTTGCTTGGTCTAACCCGTCTTGGCTCAACAAGTCCGAATGCTCACCGCGGATGAGCATCACGGGTCTGGCTGCCAACGCCTTGAAGGGGGCAGCGAGATTAATGCCGGTCGGCGGTACTACGAGCTTCGCCATGGGCTCAAGCAACTTGGGATCATACGCGACAGCGGGCTTTCCATCCTTCTCTGCGAAGGTTAGCCGCGCATAGTCTTCCCAGTCGCTCTGAGAAAAAGCGGGAAACTGATCACCGAGGGCCTTCTTCACGCGCCGCACCGCGTCTGGCCACGTGTCAGGTAGGGTTCGCCGACCAAGCTGAGCTTTTAACCGTTCTAGGCCCATGGCGGGAATGCTTGGACCGATGTCGTTAAGCACGGCGCCTGCAAGCAGAGCAGGTTTAGCAACAGCAAGCACCATCGCCAGGATGCCACCTCGGGAGGTTCCAACGACCACAACGGGATGTAGCCCCAGCGCGCAGGCGATACTTGCCACATCATCTGCTTCTCTCAAGACGCTGTAATCGTCAGCTTTTGAAGACCATGCAGATGCACCGCGCCCGCGCGCATCTAGCGTGACGACACGCCGAGGCCTGGTCTCATGTGCAACAAAGAAGTCGCGCAGGTCATTGAAATCGCCTTTGGTACGCGTGAGACCTGCAAGGCACAGAAGCGGCAGCCGCGTTGCGCAAGCATGCAACCAACCTGTGGGTTGCGTATCTTCAACGCAAAGGGCAAGTCCGTCGCTTGCCAGAACTGTACGTTCCATACCGCGTATGCCTGCCCAACTCGCTTCGATGATCCAACGATCTTAGAGGGCCCATAGGGGCTTTGAGAACCCCCTTGAGCAGCACTTAGCCGTTTGCTGTGATGTGCTGGTAGACGAAGATGTTCTCAAGCACCCGTTGCACATAGCTGCGCGTTTCAGAAAACGGAATGATTTCGATCCAATCGAGAACGTCGACCGTGCCGCCACGCGGGTCGCCAAAACGCTCGATCCACTGCGGTACACGCCCGGGACCTGCATTGTAGGCGATAAAGGTGAGGATGTACGAGCCGTCATAGTCGGCCAGAAGCTCATCCAGGTGATAGGCACCCAGCGTTACGTTATGCGCCGGGTCTGACGTCAGACGACCCGTGGAATGGGAAACGCCAACATCACTGGCAATGCGGCGTGCGGTCTCTGGCATGAGCTGCATCAAGCCAAGGGCTCCGGCACGGCTGCGCGCGGCGGCATCGAACCCACTTTCCTGCCGCGCGATAGCGTATGCAACAGCTTGAGGTAAGCGCTCAGGAATTTGTGCATTCTGTGGAAACGCTCCTGTGGGATAGCCCAGCAGTGCCAGCGAACGATGGTTTCGCGCACCCAGCTTACCGATTTGCACAACACTCGTCGCATCGCCGTGGCGTTCGGCCAGGTCAGCCATGGCGACAACCTCAGCAGGGTTCGTGCTCTCGCGCGCCATATCGTAAAGGAAGATCCGCGCATCCACCCTGCGACCAAGCCGGTAAAGCAAGTCGGCATAGGTGAAGAAAGCGCTTTGCGGCCGTCGCGCGTTTGGCACTTGGCCGAAGCGGACGGAGACATTGGCAAGGGTTGCCGCCGCCTGACCATAGAAGGTCTCGCCATAGGTCATCGCCTGAGCGAACGCCTGGTTAGCGCCTGTGCTATCGCCACGAGAGGAAAGGGTGCGTCCAAGCCAGTAATAGCCTCGAGCGCGTGTGATCGGCGTTGTCCCGATCTCCAATATCTGTCGGAAATGCGGCTCAGCGCGCTGCGTATCATTCAAGAAGCGAAGCGCGATCCAACCGGCCAGAAAGGCCCGCTGTGCTTCGTTGCTGGCGCTTGAACCGGTAGGCGCGCTTGCCAGACGGTAAGCAGCATCGGGTTGACCAATCTCAAGCAGATCACGTGTTACGATATGGCGCTCGCGCCACCAAAGGTCCGGTCGCACTAAGGCATCACCGCTCTCGCGAACTTGCAGGAGAACATTGGCAGCGTCCTGCGGGCGATCGGCGCGGCGGTGAAGGCGGGCTAGCTCGAAAGCCAGATGGATGTCGCCAGGATTGCTGCGCAGGGCGCTGCGTACCGTGGAAAGGGCTGCGCCACCGTCTCGGATCGCACGACCGCGCGTGGTTATGGAAGCACGGTCTGCTGCTGTGAGAAACTGGCCGAGACGCTCAGCGCCCGTTACCCGGTCACGATAAAGGAGCCAGTGCGCACGAAACTTATGGTCATCTTGGCTTAAAAGATCACCAAGGGAGCCGAGCAATCTTGCCTCAAGCCCATCTTCCAGAACATCACTGCGCCAGAGGCGTGAAGCAACGGAGCGGGCTTCATCACGCTGACCTGCCTGCAGGAGTGCCTCGGCCTGCATCAACTGACCTTCGGTGGTCCGGGCAGCTTCAGTGCCGGTGATGGTCAGCGGCGGCGTACGTGAACCATATGCATCTGCAATGATGGATTCGGTTTGTCTTGTGATCACCGAGCCACCTGGCCATTGGGCAAAAGCATCGCGAAACGCTGTGCGCAGTTCGATGGGTAGGTCGTCTGTCTTGGTCCGCGCGATCAGCCATAGTCCGAGATCTCGAACGGTGGCATCAGAGATCGACTGCGCCGCCGCATAGGCGGCCTGACCTCGGTTACTGGCAAGCGCTTGGACCACTGGACGCAGAGCGTCGACCTCGTCAGCCTTTGCGCGGTCCACGCCGAACGCGGCGCTGAATGTGGCGATGACCATAACCCACACAGCGACTAAGGCGCTTAAATGAGGGACATTTGATCTGTGTAACATGCTGGCTTTGGACGTTGGGGCGTGTTGATGCATGGTAGCTTCATCCCGTATCATGGTTTCCAGCCTATTAAACTTATGAACATTTCACGCAGATTCGGTGGCAAAAGTCGGGCAGAGCATCTGTTTTAGAACAGTGAAGGCGCAGCGACTTGCGGGATCATCCGAAGCTGCCTAATGTCCGCGCCACTCGCCTGGGGCCTTTCTTACCGTGTTGGTAAGCGACGCCCCTTTTCGTCTTCCGGCAGCAACACGATGCAGTCCTAATGCCTCGCCGCGTCGGTTTTTTGCGTACCCTTCACATGGAGAATGGCCATGGTGAAGCTGACAGGCTCCATCCCCGCTCTTGTAACCCCGTTTGATGGCGATGCGGTCGACTTCGATGCGCTTGACGCAATCATTGATTGGCAGATTGCCGAAGGCTCCTCTGGCCTCGTCCCGGTTGGGACCACTGGTGAATCGCCGACGCTCTCCCATGATGAGCATAAGGCAGTCGTTGAGCGTGTTGTAAAACGGTCCGCAGGCCGCGCGCCTGTCATTGCTGGTGCCGGTTCCAACAACACGCTGGAAGCTATCGATTTCGCACAGCACGCAAAGTCTGTCGGCGCGGACGCGATCCTCGTTGTTACGCCCTACTACAACAAACCGGGACAGGAGGGGCTCTACCAGCATTACATGGCGATCGATGCTGCTGCCGATATCCCACTGCTCATTTACAACATCCCCGGTCGTTCGGTCATTGACATGAGTGTTGAGACCATGGCGCGTCTCTACAAAAACAGCCGGAATATTTGCGGCGTGAAAGATGCGACGGCCAATCTGGTGCGCCCCAGCGAGCAACGTGCAGCGATGGGCGAAGACTTTATCCAATTGTCAGGTGAAGATGCGACGGCGATCAGCTTTAATGCGCATGGCGGGCAGGGCTGTATCTCGGTGACGGCCAACGTTGCTCCAAGGTTATGTGCTGAGATGCAGGCAGCTTGCGCAACCAACGACTTCAAAACCGCGCTTGCCATCCATGATCGTCTAATGCCTTTGCATACGGCAATGTTTATGGAGACGAACCCGTCGCCTGCTAAGACTGCGCTGGAGATGCTCGGCAAATGCAAAGCGGATGTGCGCTTGCCGCTTGTCGGGGTGACGGACAGCACAAAGACCGCGGTGCGGGACGCCATGCAGTTTGCTGGCCTTCTGAACAGCTAACAGACACCGGACGTCGATTATGGCACCCAAGTCCAAAACCACTGCGGGGTCGGCGCGCCGGGTCGTTGCTGACAACCGTAAGGCGCGTTTCAATTTCGAGTTTGTGGAGACATTTGAAGCCGGGCTTCAACTGACGGGGACCGAGGTCAAGAGCCTGCGTGAGGGCAAGGCGATGATCGCGGAAAGCTACGCAAGCGCGGAGGGCGATGAGATATTTCTTATCAATGCCTATGTGCCCGAGTATCTGCAGGGCAACCGCTTCAACCACGAAGCGCGCCGCCCTCGTCGCCTGCTTCTGCATCGTCGTCAGATCAACCAGCTTATCGGTGCGACGCAGCGTGACGGTATGACGATCATACCCACCAAGATATACTTCAATGATCGTGGGCTGGCGAAGATCGAGCTTGCTCTGGCCCGTGGTAAGAAGATCCATGACAAGCGCCAGACACAAAAAGACCGCGACTGGCAGCGCGACAAGGCGCGTCTGTTGCGAGACCGTGGTTAACTGCGATTGAGCGCCACTTTGATGGTTGCGAAAACATCATCAAACATCGGCACCGTCAAACGCCCCGTATTCATGTTGTAGCGCGAGCAATGGTAGCTATCGACCAACACGAAGTCGTCTCGAAGCGGGTGCATGGCGTTGTGGCCAAACCCGTGAAGAGAGCGTTTCTCACCCAACGCTGTAAGAACAGCATCATGGGAAATACGCCCCAAGGCGAGAATCACCCGCAATTGCGACATGCCTTCTAAAAGCGCGCTTAGGAATGGGTTGCACGTTTTAATCTCGGCGCCGACAGGCTTGTTTTGCGGTGGCACGCATCGTACCGCGTTGGTGATCGCAACGTTGTGTAGGGTCAGATCATCTTCGCCGTCTTCGTCGAAGGTTCCAGATGTCAAACCATATTTGGCAAGCGCTGCGTAGAGCACTTTGCCAGCGTAGTCGCCTGTGAAGGGACGACCCGTGCGGTTCGCACCGCGCATGCCTGGTGCTAGACCCACAATTAAAAGCTGACCTTGTGGGTCACCAAAACTTGGCACAGGAGCATTGTGCCATGTCGGGTTCGCTGGCCTCTGCGCTTCAACAAAGCTGTGCAGGCGCGGGCACTTGGTGCAAGGCTGAGGCGGCTCACTTGCCGCAGGAAAAGCCTCGGTCATCGCTCAGGGTCGGTTACAGAAAACGCTGGTGATATAGCTTCAGCTTTTATGCCAACCCAGATTATATCAGTCATCGTAATACTCATCGTCCTCATAGCCGTCATCGTCGCGCTCACGACGGGACCCGCGGTCTGCCGAGGCGCGTCCCAGGCGATCAGTTAGGTCTGCAAGGTCGAGAAAATGATCGGCCTGCCGACGCAGATCATCAGAGATCATCGAAGGTGTCGTTTTCAGTGAAGACACCACAGTCACCTTACGGCCCTGTTTTTGAACAGCCTCAACAAGCGATCTGTAGTTTCCGTCTCCGGTGAAGAGAACCACGTGATTGATCTCTGGACAGAGCGTGAGAACATCAACGGACAGATCAACGTCTAAACTCGGCCGAACCCGGCGGCGTTGGCCGTTACTGTCGGTGAACTCGCGCATTGGCTTCGTGGTGACATGGAAGCCGTTATAGTCAAGCCAGTCAATCAAAGGTCTTAGCGATGAGAATTCCTGATCATCAGCAAGCGCTGTGTAATAATGCGCCCGTACCAGATAAGCGTCACCGGCGAACTGCGAGAGCATGCGCCGGTAGTCGATGTCGATGTTGAGAGCCCTGGCAGTCTGATAAAAATTTGCGCCATCAATAAAGTATGCGACGCGCTCGCGCGCATCGAACGGAAAATTGGTTTTCAAAGTATCGCTCCAAGTACGGCTGTAGATAAAAATTGGTCAAAGAATCATGCTGCTGGCTGCGCCTGACACCGAGCTAAAAAACTTGTCGGTGAGAAACAAGAGAGACCAATGCGCACATCAGCTGCATTGCGCTGTGATCGTCGGTATCGCGTCCGCTTGCGCTCGTGCCGCTGAAGGCGTATGAGGCTCTCATATCCATTCGTTTCAGGAGGGCCTTATGGCTCGTGTGACTGTCGAAGACTGCGTCGACAAGGTTGAAAATCGTTTCGATCTCATCTTGCTGGCCGCGCACCGCGCCCGTCTGATTTCATCGGGTGCTGAACTCACCATCGACCGAGATCGTGACAAGAACCCTGTGGTTGCGCTTCGTGAAATCGCAGAAGAAACAATTCTTCCTGGCGACTTGGAAGAGCAACTCATCCACTCGCTTCAGACTCAGGTGGAAGTTGATGAGCCCGAAGAGGATGTCATACCTCTCATTCCTTCCCCAGAATCCATGGGCGGTGCCCACGCCACAGCGAGCAGTGCGGACATGGCTGACGAGGGCATGTCGTTTGAACGCATGACGGAAGAAGAATTGCTGGCCGGCCTAGAGGGTATTGTGCCACCGGAGCGCAAAGACGATATGTGACGTCACCTTTTCTCTCCGAGTACAGTTTACGAGCGCCGGCCATCTCTATGGGCCGGCGTTTCGCGTTAGACATCAGTCATTTGCAATCTGATGATGAAGACGCCAAATTACCGGTCTGGCGTGATCTACCGTTAAGCACGCCTTGCTTTTTTGAAAGCTGGACCTTCACCCAATGATGCGTCAGTACGAGTTGGTTGAGCGGGTTGCACGCTACAACCCCCGCCTCGATGAGGGCCTCCTCAATCGTGCCTATGTCTATGCGATGCGCGCGCATGGGCATCAAAAACGCGCATCTGGTGACCCCTATTTTTCTCATCCGCTTGAAGTGGCGGCGATTCTCACTGACTTGAAGCTTGATGATGCAACAATTGCCGTTGCCCTGCTGCATGACACCATCGAAGACACCGATGCCACACGCGATGAGATTGACCGCCTTTTTGGGGCCGACATCGGAAAGCTTGTTGAAGGGCTTACCAAGCTAAAAAGGCTTGATTTCATCACATCGGAAGCCAAGCAGGGTGAAAACCTGCGCAAGCTGTTCCTGGCCATTTCCGATGATGTGCGTGTGCTCCTCGTTAAGCTGGCTGATCGTCTCCATAATATGCGCACGCTCGGTGTTATGCGCGCAGACAAGCGTATCCGCATTGCGCGCGAAACGATGGAAATTTACGCACCTCTTGCCGGTCGTATCGGTATGCAGTCGGTACGCGACGAGCTTGAAGACCTGTCGTTTGCAATTCTCGATCCTGAAAATCGTCAGATCGTCGTCGATCGTCTAGCTGAACAGGCCGCACGTTCTGATGCTGTTATTGGAACAATCGTGGAAACGGTTCAGGCCAAGCTGCATGACTATGGTCTTGCATCCGAGGTGACCGGTCGGCAGAAAAAACCGTACTCCATCTACGAGAAGATGATCCGAAAGAAACTGTCTTTCGATCAGTTGACCGATCTCTATGCGATCCGTGTCATCGTGGCGAACACGACTGCCTGCTACCGCGCGCTTGGGATCGTTCACACCAGTTGGCAGTGCGTGCCGGAGAGGTTCAAGGACTATATCTCCGTTCCAAAGCAGAATGATTATCAGTCGCTGCACACCACGATTATAGGCCCGTTCTCCCAGCGCGTTGAACTGCAGATCCGTGATCACGCCATGCACGCCGTAGCTGAATACGGGATTGCCGGCCACGGCTTTTATAAGGATGGCATCGCTGGCTCGCCGAGCGATTTGGAAGCCTTGCGCCGCGATAGCCGCTCGTTCGCGTGGATCCGGCAAACAGTTGAAATGCTTGATGGTGACGACACAGCCGAAGAGTTCTTGGAAAACACCAAGCTGGAACTGTTCCGCGATCAGGTTTTCTGCTTCACGCCAAAAGGGCGCGTCATACCGCTTCCCCACGGAGCAACACCGATCGACTTTGCCTATGCCGTTCACACGCAGATTGGCGATACGTGTGTTGGTTCCAAAATCAATGGCCATCTCTCGCCGCTCATGACCAAGTTGAAGAATGGCGATCAGGTGGAGATCATCACCTCCCGCGCGCAGGTTCCACCGCCTGCTTGGGAGCAGATCGCGCGTACCGGCAAGGCGCGTGCTGCCATACGCCGCGCCACACGACAGGCGGTACGAAGGCAGTATCTGGGCCTTGGCCGCGAAGTGGTGCAGCGTGCTTTTGAGCGTGCTGATAAGCCGTTTGAAGAGGCCGCGCTGGAACCTGTTCTTTCAAAACTTGCACATCGCTCCGTGGAGGATGCTCTCACGGCCGTGGGGCGAGGCGAACTTTCCTCCCGCTCAGTTTTGGCCGCGCTTTACCCAGATGACATCAACATTCAATCAGGACCTGCCCCAGCGGCGGACCAGGGATGGTTCGCGTTGCCAGATGTCGAATCCATCCAGTTTCGCATTCCAGGTGAAAGGGCCGAAACTTTTCATGTTGGGGAAAACGGGGCCCGCGCGCCGGTACGCGGGCTGGATGCGTCCATGCCCGTCAAATTTTCAAGCGAAGAACCGCCAATTCCAGGTGACCGTATCGTTGGTATCGTTACACCGGGTGAAGGCGTGACGATCTATCCCATTCACGCCAAAGCGCTTGCGGCGTTTGAGAATGCGCCGGACCGTTGGCTTGATGTGCGTTGGGATTTAGATCCTGAAGAAACACAGCGCTTCACCGCTCGTATCCGTGTCGTGACCTTGAATGAACCAGGGTCACTGGCAACGATCGCGTCGATCGTGGCAAGCCATAGTGGCAATATCGAAAACCTTATCATGACGCGCAAGGGAACGGACTTCCACGAGCTTTTGTTTGAGCTTGACGTTCACGATGCGACGCACCTGCACCGTATTCTGGCGCAGATGCGCGCTTGCTCGGAGGTGAATGAGGCTGAGCGCGCTGACGGCTAGAGGATTGCACGCCTTCAACAGCGCTCAAAGAGTGAGTTTTGGCGGCTTGCGAGCCGCTCTACATACCGATAACCCCAGCGGATCGAACAGTCCCAGAGAACCCCATGACTGCACAATCCGAAACCGCACCATCCGAAACCGCACCATCCGAAACCGCTTCGCCCATGACGACCGAAGAGGTTTTAGAGGTGTTTCGCTCGCAAGGTGCGATCCTTGAGGGCCACTTTATCCTCTCGTCTGGTCTTCACAGCCCCATTTTTCTTCAAAAAGCTCTTGTCTACCGCTCACCAGAACACACCGAAAAGCTCTGCAAGGCGCTTGCGGATAGTGTTCGCGCAAACATTCAAGAGCCAATCGATTGCATCGTTGCCCCTGCGCTGGGGGCCATTGTTCCCGGCTATGAGACGGCGCGGGCGATGGGCGTTCCCTACATGTGGGTTGAGCGTGAGGGCGGTGAATTCTCCCTGCGGCGGGGTTTTACATTGAAACCCGGTGAAAAGGTCTTGATCGTCGAGGACATCATCACCACCGGTCTTTCCGTGCGCGAAGCGGTGGAGGCCATCAGCAAGGCGGGCGGCGAGGTGGTCGCCTGCGCGTGCTTGATTGACCGGTCCGCTGGGAAGGCAGACGTTGGCGTGCCTGTGGTCGCCCTTGCGGACTATGAGGTCCCAGCCTACCCGGCTAACGCTCTGCCGGATGCTCTAAAGGCTGTTCCAGCCATCAAACCTGGATCGCGCGGCCTTGCATGATGGAGGCTGCCACCCCTGACCCATACAGTGATCGGCTCCACATCATACACCAGTGTTAGCAAAAGCTGTAGTGCCGCCTGCAGCCACAATGATGTCCAACTCATCGAAAGAGCGCCAGCCCTATGATCATCGGTCTTGGCAGTGATCTGTGCG
Source organism: Pseudomonadota bacterium (assembly GCA_039026935.1). Classification (GTDB taxonomy): domain Bacteria; phylum Pseudomonadota; class Alphaproteobacteria; order Rhizobiales; family MH13; genus MH13. The sequence goes on along the minus strand of JBCCLK010000002.1, from coordinate 75,248 downwards.
ACATACGCCGCGTTGAGGCGACATTGGAACGGTTCGGCGCCCGCTTCACCAACCGGGTGTTCACGTCGGTCGAACAGTTCAAATCAGATGCTCGCAGACAACGCGCAGCATCTTACGCAAAACGCTTCGCCGCCAAGGAAGCGTGCGCAAAAGCCCTGGGTACCGGATTAACCAACGGCGTATTCTGGCGCGATATGGGCGTGGTAAACAAACCGAATGGTGCGCCGACGATGCTTTTAACTGGCGGCGCCAAAAAGCAACTCGACCGGTTGATGCCAGACGGGCACGAACCAGTTATCCATGTGACCATCACCGATGACTTCCCGTACGCACAGGCCTTTGTGATCATTGAGGCGCTGCCAACGATTTGAGCTGCTCGACTTAAGCCCCCGGACTTGAACCCGCAGACTTGAACCCTTCAGACTTGAGGTCTCAAGCCAAAGTTCACCCGCCGTGATACGGTCATCTTTGGACCTAGAGCATGTTCAGCGAAAGTGTGCGTGGTTTCGCGCCTGGAACATGCGACAAAACAAAGAGTTGGAGCGTTTCGGGCGACTCGACGCTCACCAGAAACGCTCTAGAAAGGGTATGTCACCCGCACGGACGGTTGACTTGTTAGGCTGAAGCCACGACATGGGCACAAACCTTGATGGCCGCCTTTGGCCACGACGACTTTGCCCGATAGCGGGCTGACAGCAAAAAGGCACGCATCGCATGGCGCAGGAAAGCCCCGTCGACGACAGCACCGGTAGCTCTGGCGATGAGCCCGCCAAGAAAAAGAGCGAGCTTTGGGAAACGATCGTCGTGCTCCTCCAAGCATTTGCGATAGCGCTCGTCATCCGCACGTTCTTGTTCCAGCCGTTTGTGATCCCGTCGTCCTCCATGGTCGGAACCTTGTTGATCGGTGACTATCTGTTCGCCAACAAGTTCGCCTACGGTTTTTCGCGCTATTCCATCCCCTTCAATCCGGACCTTTTCGACGGCAGGATTTTGGGGTCAGAGCCTGAGCGTGGCGATGTCGCCGTGTTTAAGCTGCCAGCTGACGGATCGACCGACTACATCAAGCGCGTCATTGGTTTGCCCGGCGACACGATTGAACTGCAAAACGGCGCTATCTTCATCAATGGTGATCCCGTCGAGCGTGAGCAGGTCGCAGATTTTGTGCATCCCGAAACGGGTCGGACAGTCACGCAGTACCGCGAGACTTTGCCCAATGGGGTGAGCTACGAGGTGCTCGATCTTGCGCAAAACTCCATACTCGATACATCCTCAGAGCCTTACGTCGTGCCGGAAGGCAACTATTTCATGATGGGCGACAACCGGGACAACTCAACCGATAGCCGCACGCTGGTCGTGGGCTATGTGCCGTTGGAGAATTTTGTGGGTCGCGCTGACCTCATTTTCTTCTCGATGGCAGAAGGCGCATCGCCTTGGCAAATTTGGCGCTGGCCGTCGAGCTTGCGCACAGACCGGCTTTTTAATGGGATTTGAAGCGCTGGAAGCGGCCCTCGGGCATAACTTCCAGGATCAGTCTCACCTTAAGACCGCGCTGACCCATGCAAGCTTTGCTGGTGGGCAGCGCGACGTCACCAGTACCTATCAGCGCTACGAGTTTCTGGGCGACCGCATTTTGGCGTTGGTTATAGCCGATACACTGATGGAGCGTTTTCCATCCGCCGAGGAAGGTGAGATGGCGCGTCGTCTCAATCACCTGGTGCGTGCGGAAACCTGCGCGAATATCGCCAGAAAAGTCGGGATCGACGCGCACGTTTTAACCGACGATCTTGATGTTCGCTGCGAGACTCGGGCCGCACGTGCGGTACTGGCTGATGTGTGTGAAGCGTTGATCGCAGCACTTTATCTCGATGGTGGGCTTGATGTGGCCAGGCGTTTCATTCTCACCCAATGGCTTGATCTTTTAGACGATAAAAGCGCAGCAAGGCGTGATCCCAAAACAGCCTTGCAGGAATGGGCCCATGCCCGCCACAAGGCAACGCCAGTTTACACCGATATAGGCCGGGATGGCCCAGACCACGCGCCGATTTTTGAGATACGTGTTGATGTTGAAGGTGCCGCTTCAGTTGTCGCGCGCGGCACGTCCAAACGTGATGCACAGCAGTCGGCTGCTGAGGCCATGTTGGTCCGCGAGGGCGTTTGGAAGGAACCGCAAGGGGCGAAGGCAGGAAGTAAGCAATGACCATTGACCCGATCTTAGAGTCCGCCACCTCTCAGCATGGCAGCGAAGAGATCTACGATGAGACGAGGGCAGGCTTCGTCGCGCTGATGGGGCCGACCAATGCTGGTAAGTCCACCCTTCTCAACCGTCTTGTTGGGTCCAAGGTCGCCATTGTTTCGCATAAGGTACAGACGACTCGTTCGCTCATTCGCGGCATAGCGATCTTTGAAGAAACGCAGGTTGTCTTCGTAGACACGCCGGGCCTGTTTCAGCCTAAGCGCGCCCTTGATCGTGCGATGGTCACCACCGCTTGGTCGGGCGCGAAAGACGCCGAGTGCGTCTGCTTCCTGATTGATGCCTCCAAAGGCCTGTCTGAGGTGGTCGAAACCGCATTAGAAGGCTTGAAAGGTCTCAGACAGCCTAAATGGCTCGTCCTCAACAAGATCGACCAGATCGATCAGGCTCAGCTTCTCCCGCTCATAGCGGCTTTGAACGAGCAACTTGCCTTCGACGAGACCTTTCCAGTCTCCGCGCTGACAGGTGAGGGGTGCGATGCGCTGGTTGCGGCACTTCGACGGACGGTAAAGCCTGGTCCATGGCTTTATCCTGAGGACCAGCTTTCAGATTTGCCGATGCGGATGCTTGCCGCCGAACTGACCCGTGAGAAGCTGTATGAGCGGTTGCACCAAGAACTGCCCTACGTCTCTCATGTGGTTACGGAAGATTGGAAAACCGGTCCAAAGGGTCACCGTGTGGAGCAGACCATCTATGTGGAGCGCGATAGCCAGAAAAAGATCGTGCTTGGCAAAGGTGGCCAGACGATCAAATGGATCTCTATGCACGCTCGCAAAGCAATCTCGCAGGCGGTCGAGGCGCCGGTGCATCTTTTCTTGTTTGTGAAGGTTCGCCCCAACTGGGCGAGTGATCCGGAACGCTACAATGAGATGGGTCTTGAGTTTCAAGGCTAGCGCGCGACACTAGCCACTATGGAGTGGAGCGAATCTGGAACGGTTCTTGGCGCCAAGCGCCATGGCGAGGCCAACCTCATTTTGGAGGTGATGACCCGTGACCGTGGACGGCATTTAGGGCTTGTTCGCGGCGGACGATCGCGCCGGATGGCAGCTCTCCTGCAAGTCGGCAACGCGCTGACACTTACGTGGCGCGCAAGGCTTCACGAGCATCTGGGCCTGTTTCAGGTGGACGGTGAACGCCTGCGCGGTGGCTTCCTCATGGAGCGCCCGGAAGCACTGCTGGCCGCACAGCTTTGCGCAACGCATCTGCGGCTCGTCCCAGAACGCGATCCACACCCAAGGCTCTACGATCTAATGGAGCTCATCCTCGATCATCCTGATGAACGTCTCACTCTCGGCGCGCTTGTGGCACGGTTTGAGCTGACGCTTCTGGAAGAGTTGGGCTTCGGGCTTGATCTGTCCTGCTGTGCAGCCACGGGAGCTCAGGATGATCTTGTCTTCGTCTCGCCAAAGTCTGGCCGTGCTGTGAGCGCACAAGCAGGTGAGCCCTACAAAGCCAAACTTCTAAAACTTCCCGCCTTCTTCAGAGGCTCGCTTGAAACCTGCGATAGCGCGGCATTGGGCGATGCGTTTCGCCTCACCGCGTTCTTCCTGGACCGCAATGTCTGGGCCCCCCGCGGCTTAGCTCCGCCAGATGGCCGCGATGGCCTGCTGCGTCGTCTTTTGGCCCAGGAGACGCCTGTTGAAGCGGAATAATCCCACTTTTTCTTGACCGTGCTTCCTGCCCCGTTAGCGATGGGACATGGCTGATGAGATGATTCGCGACAATGATGGTGGTGGCCCCGACGACGGGATAGAGGCCGTCAACCTGGAAGCGGCGCTGCGCGAGCGATATCTCGCTTATGCACTCTCAACCATCACGCAGCGGGCGTTGCCCGATGTGCGAGACGGGCTAAAGCCGGTTCATCGCCGTCTTCTTTACGCGATGCGGCAGTTGAAGCTTGACCCAGCGCAAGGGTTTAAGAAGTCCGCGCGCGTGGTGGGTGATGTCATCGGTAAATACCACCCGCATGGTGACCAGTCGGTCTATGATGCGCTGGTTCGCCTCGCGCAGGATTTCGCGGTGCGCTACCCGCTCGTTGAGGGGCAGGGGAATTTCGGTAACATCGACGGCGATAGCGCCGCTGCGATGCGGTACACCGAAGCGCGGATGACCGATGTTGCAACGCGGCTTCTGGAAGGCATTGACGAAGACGCCGTCGATTTCCGCGACACCTATGACGGCTCAGAAGAAGAGCCGATCGTCCTTCCTGCCAACTTCCCCAATCTTCTGGCGAACGGGTCGACAGGCATCGCAGTGGGCATGGCAACCTCCATCCCACCGCACAATGTTGCCGAGCTATGCGACGGCGCGCTCGCGCTGATCGACGACCGTTCGCTGGAAGCGGTTGATCTCATAAAGCACATTCCAGGGCCTGATTTTCCAACAGGCGGCGTGCTCGTCGATGAAGAGACGGGCCGCATTCAAGCCTATGAGACGGGGCGCGGTGGTTTTCGTGTGCGGGCCCGTTGGTCTCAAGAAGAGCAGGGGCGGGGCACATGGGTGATTGTGATCACCGAGATCCCCTATCAGGTGGTCAAAAGCCGCCTTGTGGAGCGGATCGCTGATCTGCTCCTTGCTAAGAAGTTGCCGCTTCTGGGGGACGTGCGCGATGAATCAGCTGAAGATATGCGTCTTGTTCTTGAGCCGAAGAACCGCAACGTCGATCCGGAACTCTTGATGGAATCTATGTTCCGGTTGACGGAGCTTGAAGCGCGCATCTCGCTCAATATGAATGTTCTTGATGGCGGCCAGGTTCCCAAGGTTATGGGCCTGCGCGATGTGCTGCTCGCGTGGCTCGATCACCGCCGCGATGTCCTGGTGCGTCGCTCAAACCATCGCCTTGGCAAGATCGCCGCGCGACTTGAGCTGCTTGAAGGCTTTATCGTCGCGTACCTCAACCTTGATGAGGTCATTCGTATCATCCGCTACGAGGATGAGCCGAAACAGGATCTTATGAAGGCGTTCGCTCTCACAGACACCCAGGCTGACGCTATCCTCAACATGCGGCTGCGGGCGCTGCGCAAACTGGAGGAGATGGAGATCCGCAAAGAGCGTGACGCGCTTCTTGAAGAGCAGGCGGGTCTAGAGGCTCTCGTCGGCTCGAAGGCGCGGCAATGGACGCGGGTCGCCAAGGACATTAAGGCACTGCGCAAAACCTACGCGCCTGATACCGACCTGGGACGCCGCCGAACCACCTTTGGCTCCGCCCCCGATCGAGACCTGGACGAGATCGACGCCGCTATGGTCGAGCGGGAGCCTGTTACCATTGTCCTGTCCCAGAAGGGTTGGGTCCGCGCGCTTAAAGGGCATAATGCTGATCTCTCTCGCCTCGACTTCAAACAGGGTGACCGGCTCAAACTCACTCTTGAAGCGATGACCACCGACAAGCTGGTAGCGCTTTCCACCGGCGGTAGAGCGTTTACGTTGAGCGCTGACAAACTGCCCGGTGGCCGTGGGCATGGCGAACCTCTGCGTATCATGGTGGACCTTGAGGCAGGCCAGGATATCGTCGCGCTGTTTGTTCATGACCCCAACCGCAAGCTGATCGTGGTCAACACGGCTGGCTATGGCTTCATCGCCCCGGAGGGCGATATCGTTGCCAACACACGCAAGGGCAAGCAGGTCATGAACCTCAAGGAGCCTGACGAGCTTCAAATAGCCACGCCTGTTGAAGGCGATCATGTGGCCGTGGTTGGTGACAATCGTAAGCTTCTCATCTTCCCGCTCGCGCAGGTCGCCCAGATGGCGCGCGGCAAAGGCGTCCGTTTGCAGAAGTACAAGGATGGCGGCGTGTCAGGCCTTGTCACATTCAAAGGCGATGAGGGCTTAACCTGGTCAGACAGCGCCGGTCGACAGTACAACCGTTCGCTACATGAGCTTGCCGAATGGGTTGGTGAACGTGCCCAGGCTGGTCGTATGGCGCCGCAAGGCTTCCCCAGGAACAACAAGTTCAAAGGCTGAGGCCTTACCATATGCCGGTAAGCGGGCGTTTATTCGCTTCATGCGCGCAGAAGCGATACAACCTTAAATAGTAATATGCTGACTGTGTTGCCTTCGTTTGTCGATAACGAGGTAGCCCTATGTCTTTCGAAGACTATCGACGTCGGTCCTTAGTCGTTCATCAATCAGACGTGGCGGCGTTGTGTCGCATTCGTGTACGTATCTCAACGGAGAAGGCTCTTGTGTCTGTGGCCCTGTGAGCCTGTAATTGCTTAAAAGGCCTGTTTGCTTGGCAGAAATTCTTTGAGCCAAGCGGCTCGCCAGCCCTGCTCCTAAACAAGTGTTTATAGTTTCGTTAACTGCAATTCTGCTACTTTGCGGTCCGACTGAGGTAACGGCTTGTCCCGGGGAACGCATTCATGTTGCACAATATAAAAATATCTCACCGCGTCATCGCAGCTTTTGTGACGTTCGTCCTGCTAATCGCAGTGGTTGCAGGATTCAGTATCCAACGGATGGGCGAGCTTCAAAACAGCTTGGCCACGATGAATGAGTTCAACAGCGTCAAGCAGCGCTATGCGATCAACTTCCGCGGCAGTGTGCATGACCGTGCAATCTCTGTGCGCGACATTGTTCTCACCGATACGCAAGCTGGCATCGACAAAGCCCTTGCCGAAATTGCAACGCTCAAAGCAGCATATGCAGACTCGGCAGCCCCGTTGGATGAGATTTTCCGCAATAATCCAAATGTGACGCAGGAAGAGCGCCGCATTCTCGACTCTATAAAAGAGATCGAGCGCATAACCGTTCCCCTCTATGATGAGGTTGTTCGACTAGAACTTGCAGGTCAGGAAGAAGAAGCCCGCGTCCTTTTGATGAACGAAGCAAGCCCGAACTTTTCCGAGTGGCTGGCCCGCATCAACCAGTTTATTGATTTGCAAGAGGCCAAAAACGGCCAGATCTCGCAGGTAGTCAATGCAAGAGTGACCACCTTTAGTGCATTTGTTTTTGGCATACTAATTCTGGGCGGCGTTTTGTGCGTCGCTATGGGCATCTGGTGCGCCATTGCGCTGCGCCTATTGTCCCCTCTGTCCACGCGGATGCGTCTCGTGGCTGAGGGAGATCTGAATGCCGATATTCCCCAGCCAAAGGGTAACAATGAGGTGGCAGAAATGGCCAAGTCCCTCGTGTTCTTCCGCGATAACATCATTGAAATGAAGGCCAATGAGGCCGAATCTGATGGCCGTGCCCAAAGAATGGAAGCTGACAAGCGTCAGTCCATGAAAGATATGGCTGACGGCTTTGAGGCCAATGTGGAGGGTGTCGTTGCAGCTGTATCGGCTGCTGCAGATACCATGGTTGGCCTCGCAGATACCTTGAGCAACACAGCAAGGTCTGCTGGAACCCGCACAAATGAGGTCGTCTCGGCTTCAGAAGAAGCAACGGGCAATGTGCAGACGGTTGCAGCTGCAAGCGAGGAGATGACAAACTCACTGGCAGAAGTCTCGCAGCGCGTTAGCCAATCTGCTCAGATGACAGATGGTGCTGCTCGCAAGACGGTTGCGACCACAGAGACGGTGGCAAAGCTTTCCTCAAGTGCGCAAACCATTGGCGATGTCATCTCGATGATTTCTGATATCGCTGAGCAGACCAATCTCTTGGCTCTAAACGCAACCATTGAAGCTGCACGCGCCGGCGAAGCAGGCAAAGGCTTTGCGGTTGTTGCAAGCGAAGTGAAGGGCCTTGCCAGTCAGACAGCAAAGGCGACTGAGCAAATCTCGGCGCAGATCACAGGGATGCAGACCGACACAACCGCTGTGGTTGAAGCCATTGAGGAAATTGGTGGCATGATTGAAGAACTGAACACCGGTTCATCTTCCATTGCTGCCGCAGTGGAAGAGCAGCATTCTTCAACGCAGGAAATCGCGCGCAACACGCAGAACGCTGCTCAAGGCACGCAGCAAGTGACCAAAAACATTGGTGCTGTCTCCGAAGCTATCGACCAGACTGAGAAGGTTGCCAGTGAAGTCAAGGACGCATCGTCCAAACTGGTGTCAGAAGCTGATCGTTTGCGTGACAATGTGCGTGAGTTCTTAAGCACAGTTCGCGCTGCATAACACTTCGTCAGGCAGCTGTTTCGGCCAGCGGTCTCCATAACGAAGATCAAGCTTTTGCTTCATTTCAAAAAGATGTTCTCTGCCCCGACGGTCTTGGCCGCTCGGGGCAGGATCACACTGTCACATAGCCATAGGCAATGTGTGTTCCAACAACGGACCGCGCAATCGAAGTGATTACTTAGCCACGGAAAAACGCCCTCGATAGTCTCTTAAACTGAGAAACTGAGCGCGGATTGCTACGTGCAAAATGCAGTGTTACGTCGGCTTGTCTGGATTGTGCCTGCGCCATCCGCTCGGTGTCAGCCGTTCTTGCGGCTGAAAGCGCGCTTTGTAGGCCATTTTCGGCGACCCATTGACCCAGTAGCCCAGATAGACATGAGGTAAGCCTCGTTCCTTGGCGCGCCTGATATGATCAAGGATCAGATAGGTGCCAAGCGAGCGCTTCTCCATGGCGGGATCCGGGTCGAAAAAAGAGTACACCATCGACAAACCGTCCGCGACCAAATCGGTCAGGCATACGCCGATTAAAGCGCCCCCCTCTTCGCCGGGCAGATCGCCAGGGCGCCGCAGGCGGTAGGTGGTGATGTGCGTGTCGATGTGGCTGTCTTCGATCATCATGGCGTAGTCGAGCATGCTCATCTGTGCCATGCCGCCCAGTTCGTGCCGGGCGTCGAGATAATCGCGAAACAGTGAATACTGTTCGGACGTTGCCCGGTTGGGCTCATCGCGTGCAATCACGTCGCTATTGGCGGCCATAACCCGTTTCATCGACTTGGTGGGTTTGAACTCATCCACGACCACGCGAACGGACACGCAGGCGTTGCAGCCCTCGCAGGCTGGTCGGTAGACGATGTTTTGCGATCGCCGGAACCCACCGCTCGAAAGCATCGTATGCAGGTCGCGTGCGCCGGAGCCAACCAGGTGGGTGAAAATCTTGCGCTCCTGCCGCCCAGGCAAATACGGGCATGGCGAGGACGCTGTCAGGTAAAAGGTGGGCGTGTCTAGCGGATGTCGGGTCATTCGGTCTCACGACCTTGGAGGGTGTTTGCGCGAACCACCATTCTAAAAGCCAAAATACCACGGTGCCAAGATCGTAAACGATAGCCAGTAGAGGACAGCAAGCGGCACTCCGGCTTTGATGTAGTCAGAAAACCGATAATGCCCAGGACCCATGACCAAAAGGTTGGTCTGGTACCCGATGGGCGTGGCGAAAGAGCAATTGGCAGCAAATAACACCGCAAGGACAAAGGCTTCCGACGGCAAGCTCAGGTCGCTTGCAAGTTGCAAAGCGATAGGCGTGAACAAGACAGCCGTCGCATTGTTGGATAGGATGTTGGTTAGGAAGGCCACCACGAGAAAGAAAACCGATAAGATCACAGTGGCTCCCGCGTCCGAAGCAAGACTGACCACGCCCGTGGCAATCGCTCTATCGCCGCCGGTCACTTGCAGCGATGCTCCCATCGCAAGCGCCGTGCCGATCATCATCACGATACGTGGATCAATGGCGCGGATGGCCTGACGGATGTTGATGCAGCCAACCGCGATCATCGCAAATGCGGCTGCGACCGTCGCTACCATCAGATCCGCCAAGCCCGCCAATGCAAGGCCAATGGCGACAAAGAAGATCCCGATGGCCAAGGGGGCACGATCCTGGTTGCTTATCTCAGCCCGTGTCTCCTCCAAAACGAGAAGCTCGCGCTGCCCGCGCAATTTTTCCAACCCGTCGTCTGTGCTTGCGAGGAGAAAGATATCGCCAGCTTCAAGCCGCAGTGCATCAAGTGCCACACGTGGCATGCGCGCGCGCCGTTCAATTCCCAAAAGCTTGTTGTCGCTCCCCAGATACGTGGCGATCACGTCAATGCTCTGACCAATGAAGCGCGCGCCAGGTGAAAGCATCGCTTCGCTTACGTTGACGGGTATAACGCTGCGGCGTTCGCCGTCCTCGCTGGCGGAGGATGATGCAAAGCTCTTGACCAGTTCGTCGCGCTTTGCCGCGACCACGACTGTATCGCCGGGCTTCAGTTCAAGGTCGTCAAAGGGAGGCAGGTACAAACGTGGGCCACGCCGGACCGACCTGATCGTAATGTCTTTTAGCCCTGTAAAAAGCCCCTGCGTGGCACGCTGCCCCACAAGCACATCCTCTTCAACCAGGCGCTGCTCTGCAATGAACTGTTTGCCCTTTATCCCGCCCAACTGCTCTCCTGCGCTCTCATCGCGTAGGAGTTTCGGCAGAACCCACAGAAGATAGGGCAGTGCAATCACTAACATGATCAGCGCCAGAGGCGTCTGGGCGAAGAAAGTAAGGGTGTAGCTTTCAGTATGCATCGCCTCCGAGGCGACAAGAAGGTTGGTCGAAGAGCCGATGAGTGTGGTTGTTCCGCCCAGTATGGTCGCGAAAGATAGCGGGATCAGAAACGGTTTCGCACCGCCGGGCAACCGACGGGCCATAGCGCCGATGACAGGCAGCAACATCACAACAACGGGTGTGTTGTTCAAAAAGGCGCTGGTAACCCCAGCCAAGAGAATGAGCAGCAAGATCGCCGGTACTTCACGCTTGCCACTAAAGCGCGTTGCAAAACGCGCCACCGGTGCAAGTGCGTCGGTCTGGTAGAGCCCTTGGCCGATAATCAGGAGGGCAAGAATCGTGAAGAGAACGGGACTTGCAAAGCCATCAAGCAGGAAAGCAGGCTCGATATCGCCGAACGTCACCGTTGGCGCGATGCTTATGCCAAAGTGCGCCTGTATGTGCGGTGCGAGCGCTGGCAGGATCGTGAAGACGACCAGAAGCGCTGCCAGAACGCCAAGAGATACAAATTCAATGGGCCAACGATCCGAAGCATAGGCGACAATCGCAACTGCGATCACGCTATAGACGGCCCAAACCTCAAGTCCAATCAATCAGAAGGCTCCGCCAAGACCGTCAATCGCCCAAGGATGCCTTGGATCTCTGTGTGAGCATGGATGTCTGAGCTCATCAAAGCAAGCGCCCAGTCAGGTTCAGCCTTGCCGGTTTGTTATGAGAGGCGTGTCAAACGGTCCTAATCAGCCAGCGCCTAAGCGCGCCGCGCGCCCTGCATTGTTGATCGCCACAGTGCCAAGGAGCACATCGTGCAGACAACGCTTCGTCGGGGAGAACACGCTCGCGCCCAGGATAATGGCCCATAACAGCCCTGTCCCCAACGTAAAATAGAACACAAGTGCGTGGATGATCGCCAAAAGCCCGTTCATCCGCGCGCCGTGCCAGAGGCGCATCTCAATGCCCATAGCTTGCATACCCGGTGTCGCCGACGCAGCGCCGCCCATGGTGACGCCGATGTAGCCCATCGCGATGACGGGCAAGAGAATGGGGTAGAGAAGCCAGGCGAGCCCGAAGGTGGGCAATCCCAGAAACAAGGTCACGGTTCCGGCGATCACCACCAAAATTGAGAGAATCACGAGGTCAAACACAAAGGCCAAAATCCGCCTCGTGCGCACCCCGTCAAACAGCCACGGCTCACGTTTAGGATCAAAGGCGAACCTGCCACCTTCATGAGAGTGGGTGCCTAAAAGCGTGTCATGGCGCGCATCATGGCGTGTGTACTGAGGGTGGCCTGTCATGGGCTTCTGCTCACGGATTGACTTGTGTTCACTGGGTCGCGTTGGTTTGGATCATACCCAACTATGAGGTGGGCGCGCATCCCCAGTTCTTCAAGCTTCCTCTCTTCACGCCTCTTCTCCACACGGGCACGTCTCTCCCGTATCGCCTAGCGAGCAGCGCGCATTTAGGAGCCGAGCTTCTGTGCAACCTCTGGGGCAAAGTAGCTGAGAATGGCGTCTGCGCCAGCGCGTTTGAAAGCGATGAGGCTTTCCATGATCGCGCGTTCTCGGTCGAGCCAGCCATTGGCTGCGGCCGCTTCAATCATCGCAAATTCCCCAGACACTTGATAGACGGCCGTTGGCACGCCAAACCGCGATTTCACACGGTGTACAATGTCGAGATAGGGCAGGCCAGGTTTCACCATCACCATGTCAGCACCCTCGTCGATGTCCAGTGCCACCTCATGTTCAGCTTCTAAGCCGTTGGCGGGATCCATCTGGTAGCTTCGTTTGTCACCTGAGAGATTGTTGGTGCCAGTTAAGTTGGAGGCGGCACCCACGGCATCGCGAAAGGGGCCATAAAAGGCGGAGGCATACTTGGCCGCATAAGCCATGATCGGAAGATTGACGAAACCTCTCTCATCAAGGTCCGCGCGAATGGCGCCAATCCGTCCATCCATCATGTCGGACGGCGCGATCATATCCGAGCCCGCTTCGGCCAGTGTTTGGGCCTGCAAAACGAGTCGGGCGACCGACGCATCATTGTCTATCTGCAGGCCCCGTTCGCAAAACACACCGTCGTGGCCATGGCTGGTGTAGGGGTCAAGCGCGACGTCGGTGATAAGTCCTATGTCGAGATCGAACTGCTTGATGGCTCGCAGCGCCGTACACACCAGGTTCTTGGGATTCGTTGCCTCTGAACCAATTGGATCACGCAGTGCTGAGTCTGTGTTGGGAAACAAAGCAAGCGCCCGTATGCCCAGATCAGCGGCGCGCTTTGCAAGTTCTGGCGCTAGATCTGGAGAGACCCGCTCAACACCTGGCATAGAAGCAATAGGTTCACGCGTTTGAAACCCGGTCGTCAGAAAGACAGGCCAAATAAGATCATGGGCCGATAGCGTATTCTCGCGCGACAGATCGCGCATCCAGCCATGCATGCGACGACGGCGCATGCGGCGCCCACCTGTAGCATCTGTCACCCGTTGCCGCGCTTTTTCCAGATGCGGTGCATCATGCTCTGCGACAAAGGTATCCATCAAAGCGTCCTTTCAAGCGTTCTAAGGTCAGTCTCGCCAGACAGGTGAGATGTAGCACCGCGATGCGCGCTCGTCACAAGTGAATGCTCACCATCCACCCGATGGCATTGGTGTCGATCAGACATTCGATTATACGCAATATAGTCCACTACGCGCAAAAGCAGTCTTGCGCGCACACCAAAAGGCCCTTTGTTCATGGCGATCAAACCCGCGCCAAAACCGATTGAACCCTTGCGTGTTACGCCTGATCCGACCAGCAAGGCTCACCCAATTGAGCGTTGGCTGGCTGCGCTGCTGCGCATCATCGCGGTGATTTTCTTGGCGCGATCCATTGTAAGCTGGTTCATCGTGACCGGAAGCATAGCGGTGCCAGATGTCGGAAGCGGGCTGTTTGAACCGCCTTTTACATTCCTGTCGATCATCATCGTGACCAGTTTAGCCAGCGTCATCGCCGCTACGGGTCTGTGGTTGTTAGCGCCTTGGGGAGCGGTTTTGTGGCTCAGCTTGGTGGCGACCGATGCGGTGCTCTACGTCTTTTTGCCTGACTTTGCGCTCGCCGGGCCGACAATTGTTTTGATGAACTGCGGTTTGATCGCAATCTACTTGGGGCTGATTTTTCAGGTGCAGCGCAACGCGGCGGCCAAATGAGCTGCCGGCAAGTGAGCTGTTGGCAAGCAAGGTGAACCGCGGGTCACCAGGTCTGGTAACGCAAAGCTGACTGCAATTGGTGAATGGTCCCTTGCCAGCACTTGAGAAGAAATATGAAATTAATCAAAGACTTTAAGCGAGGTTTTAGAGCTGCTTGCTAAGGTGTTGTCATCATCCGGGGAAACATCCGGAACAACAGTGAGGCAGATAGATGACAAAAACGAGCACAGCGATGGTAGGTTACCTCGCCGACAAGGATGAAGAACAGGGGCTTGAACCGCTTTACATGGAAGCGCTTCATTTGGTGGAGCGGTTGCACCGTCGGCTCCTGGACGTGATCAAGGATGAGTTTGATCGTCAGGGCCGCTCCGACATCAACTCCGTCCAGGCGCTTCTTCTTTTCAACATTGGCGATTCGGAGCTAACTGCAGGCGAACTGCGCACCCGCGGATATTATCTGGGTTCAAATGTTTCGTACAATTTGAAGAAGCTTGTGGATCTTGGCTTCGTCTCCCACCAACGCTCACGTATGGACCGCCGGTCAGTTCGCGTAAAGCTGACAGAAAAAGGCAAAGACGTCGCCAACGTTGTTGGTGAGCTGTATTCTCGTCACCTTAAGTCGATTGAGAAAGTCGGCGGACTGGGTGCCGACGAGTTCCAGGATCTCAACAAGTCGCTGCACCGTCTTGAGCGCTTCTGGACCGATCAAATCCTCTACCGGTTGTAAGACGGGTAGTTTCTACCGGCCAGCAGAAGCCAGCGGCACCAGTCCTTGGCGGCAGGCCTAAATGTTTTGCTAACCAAACCCCCGCATCATCACGTCTGGGTGATGCGGGGGTTTTGTGTTGATAATGTTGCAGTTTCCCCTCACATCTATGCTGACGAAGCAGTCGCGTCGGGCACATCACAAAACAGCCACAAAAGACGTGTGCGACCTGCGTCAGACAAACATAGTGGCACCCTGACATGTGTACATGTCATGCGTGCTTCTTTCAGGACCCGTAAATGGGTGGAAGCAACTGATCAATTGGGCTGTAAAACAAATGGGTAGAACTGGTTCTTCAAAAACACGGCGGCAGTTTCTTGCAGCAGGTTTAGGACTTGGTGCGTCGGCACTGGCACTGCGTGCTGCGTCGGCGCAACAAAGTGCGTTTGATGCCCTTCTCGACCAGCGCTTGCGTCAAAACCAGTCCGGCTGGGGCAATGGATTTGATTCCACAGCCCAGGGGCAGTTGCCCGTTGTTTCGCAGGAGCCAATGTTCTCGCCCTCGAGCGCCGTCAATCTAGAGACAGCACTGCGACAGTACAGCGACATGATGAACCGGGGTGGCTGGCCTCAGGTGCCAGCTGACCGGGCGCTTCGCCTGGGTGTGCGACATTCCAATGTTCAGGCGCTTCGCCAGCGCTTGATCGCATCCGGCGATATGGCCCAGCAGTGGGGCATTTCTGATATCTTCGATTCCTACGTTGATTCAGCTGTGCGCCGCTTCCAGGCCCGGCACGGTCTCGTCGTGGACGGGATCATGGGGCCTGAAGGCTACACGGCGATGAATGTGCCGATTGGCCTGCGGCTTCGCCAGATGGAAACAAACTTGGCGCGTGTGCGCGACATGTCGCGTCTGCCCGGTGATCGCTACGTGATGGTCAATATTCCAGCCGCAGCGCTTGAGGCGATCAACGGCGGACGCGTCACGACCCGCCACACCGCTATTGTCGGCAAGGTGGATCGTCCCACTCCGGTTCTCGACAGCCGTATCCATGAACTCAACTTCAATCCCTACTGGACGGTGCCGGTCTCCATCATTCGTCGCGATCTCATTCCACTGATGCAGGAGAATCCGAGCTATCTAGCAGAAAATAACATTCGCATTTTCTCTAGCTGGGGTTCGGGCGCACAAGAATTGCCGCCAGAAACGGTCAATTGGAACACCGAGGAGGCAACGCGTTACATGTTCCGCCAGGACCCAGGCGAGATTAACTCACTGGGATCGGTGAAGATCAACTTCCACAACCAGCATCAGGTTTATCTGCACGATACGCCCGATAAGTCGTTGTTTGGCGATGATTATCGCTTCCTGTCCTCGGGCTGTGTACGCGTGCAGAATGTTCGTGAGCTCGTGACTTGGCTCCTTAGGGGAACTGACGGTTGGTCTCGCCAGCGTATCGACCAGGTGATCGCCACCGGTGAACGTCTTGATGTTGATATTCCAAATCCGGCCCCCCTCTACGTCAATTACGTGACGGCTTGGGCTGCTTCCGATGGAACGGTCAATTTCCGCGAAGATATTTACGGTCACGACGGACTGCCTGGTTTTGCTTCCAACGGCTGACGCGACGAACCTATGAACAGGGACGACAACGGCGAGATTTATCTGGAGATCGTGCCGCTCGAAACAGGTCTTCGCATCACCGCTATTGATGCTGCCACGGGCACGGAAGTCGTGTTCGCAGCTCCTAAAAATGTTGCGCGCCGTGAGATCAACAAGTTGGCAGCTGCCAAATTGCGCCGTCGCATAGCTCTTGATGCAGGTCGCCTTAAGCCAGGGACTGTCGCCAAAGGGCAGCAGGCTGCTCCGCAGGCAAGGGAACGTGGCCGTCTGGTCTAAATCGGCTCACGGTCCGTTATAGGCTGGCTCGCCTCTCTTACATGTTCTCAATTGTCCGCTCTGCGGCGAAGTTGCCCAAAGACTTTCGCGTCAACCAGCGCTTCTGACTGTTTGACCGGCCTGTCAGGTATGGTACGGCCATCCCTCAACGAGGCGATCTGCGCTTCGATCCCCAAAACCTATGAGCGAGCGATCCATGGCCGTCACAGAAAGCCTCTCTCCAGATCTCTATCCAACGTTCTTTTCTGATGATCTTGCAACAACCGACCCTGAGATCGCGGGGGCGATCAAGGGTGAGCTTGGACGTCAGCAGCACGAAATTGAGCTGATTGCGTCGGAGAACATCGTTTCCCGCGCTGTTCTGGAGGCGCAAGGCTCGGTGATGACCAACAAGTATGCCGAAGGCTATCCGGGCCGCCGCTACTATGGCGGCTGTCACTTTGTGGATGTTGCTGAAAAGCTTGCCATTGAGCGCGCGACCAAGCTTTTCGGCTGTGGCTTTGCCAATGTGCAGCCTAATTCTGGCAGTCAGGCGAACCAGGCTGTCATGCTGGCGCTTTCCAAGCCAGGTGACACGATTCTGGGTATGAGCCTTGATGCCGGTGGCCACCTTACCCACGGCGCGCCGCCGAATATGTCTGGTAAATGGTTCAACGCGGTCCAGTATGGCGTGCGCAAGGAAGACGGCTTCCTCGATTATGATGAAGTTGAGCGTCTGGCGCATGAGCATAAGCCGACAATCATCATCGCAGGCGGGTCGGCCTATTCACGCAAATTCGACTTTGCTCGTTTTCGCAAGATCGCTGATGCGGTTGGCGCACTTCTCATGGTCGATATGGCCCACTTTGCAGGCCTGGTGGCCGGTGGTCAGCACCCAAGCCCATTCCCGCATGCTCATGTGGCAACGACAACGACGCACAAAACCTTGCGGGGGCCACGCGGCGGCATGATCCTCACCGATGATGAGGCGATTGCAAAGAAGCTGAACTCGGCTGTTTTCCCCGGGCTTCAAGGCGGGCCTTTGATGCATGTTATCGCAGCAAAAGCCGTTGCGTTTGGCGAGGCGTTGCGTCCCGAGTTCAAGCTTTACACCAAGAACATCGTGGAAAATGCCCGCGCCCTGGCCGATACCCTAAAAGGCCATGGTTATGACATCGTCTCTGGCGGCACCGAGAACCACATTGTTCTGGTGGATCTTCGCCCGAAAAACCTGACCGGCAAAGTCTCAGAGAAAGCACTGGAGCGCGCAGGGATCACCTGCAACAAGAACGGCGTGCCGTTTGATCCGCAAAAGCCGTTTGTCACCTCTGGTGTGCGGCTTGGTTCCCCAGCGTGCACAACGCGCGGGTTCGGAGTGGCTGAGTTCCAGGAAGTAGGTCATCTGATCGCCGAAGTGCTCGACGTTCTGTCGCAAAATGATGCGAGCGAAGACACGTTGGTGGAAGAGGCTGTTCGCAAGAAGGTTGTTGACCTTACCGACCAGTTCCCGATCTATCCGGACCTTGTTTAACTCTCCCATCTCGCGCGTTGAAAGTGTTCCTCCCGCCTTATGCGATGCCCATTTTGTCAAAGCCTGAACACGCATGTGAAGGATTCGCGGCCAGCTGAAGACTGTGCTGCGATCCGGCGTCGCCGTGTATGCGGGGATTGCGGTGGGCGTTTTACGACCTTCGAGCGGGTTCAGTTGCGTGAGTTGACCGTGGTTAAGCGTGATGGAACACGTCAAACCTTCACCCGTGATAAGCTTTTACGGTCGGTGACGATTGCCGCTCGCAAGCGTCCGATCGCCGAAGACAAGCTTGAACGGCTCGTCTCTGGCATCGTACGCCAGCTTGAAAGCTCCGGAGAGACGGATGTGAACTCAGACCAAATCGGTCTTCTGGTGATGGAGGCCCTTAAGGGGCTTGATGACGTCGCCTATGTGCGCTTCGCGTCTGTTTACAAGGATTTCCGCGAAGCGCGTGACTTTGAGGACTTTGTCGAAGAGCTCGCGTCGGGTCCACGCGCTGGTCAGCATGTCAGTGAACCTGAAGACGCTTAGATGAGCGCCTGGCAGCATCCCAACGCATTATGATCTCCGCTCTTGACGAACGCTTCATGGCCGCCTCTATCCGGCTCGGTCGGCGGCATTTGGGCCAGACAGCCCCGAACCCAGCCGTTGGCTGCATTATCGTCCGTGATGGCATTGTGGTCGGCTCTGGCATAACCGGCTGGGGCGGCCGTCCTCATGGCGAGACCGAAGCTCTCAAAGACGCCGGCGATAAGGCTCGGGGCGCTACGGTCTATGTCTCGTTGGAGCCATGCAATCACTACGGCAAAACAGGCCCATGCACCGTGGCGCTGATCGACGCCGGTGTTGCGAGGGTTGTCATTGGTCTTGGTGATTCTGACGAGCGGGTGAATGGCGCTGGCGCGCAGCGTCTACGGGATGCGGGGATTGCCGTCGATTTCGAGCCTAGCCCACGTCTGGCAAAGGAAACGGCTGATGCACATCGGGGTCACTTGATGCGCATGCGCGATGGGCGTCCGTTTGTGACGCTAAAACTCGCTTTGAGTGCAGACGGCGGTATTGGGATACCAGACAAGGGGCAAGTGCCGATCACAGGTATGCTGGCAAACCGTTTGTCTCATGGTTTGCGCGCGCGTCACGATGCCATTGCCGTTGGGTCCCGGACGGTCCTCGCCGATAAGCCCCAGCTTACCGTGCGTTTGCCAGGCTTAGGCGGCTGGTCACCCTCACGTTTCGTCTTCACACGGAACGGTAATGCTTTCCCCGATTTGCCTGAAGGATGGCAGGCTTTGGAGAGCGGAAACCTTGCGGCCGCGCTCAAAGATCTCGGTGGAATGGGCATGACCAGCCTGCTTGTTGAAGGCGGGGCCACCATTGCCAAAGCGTTGTTGGAGGCCCATCTGGTGGATGAGCTTTATCTTTTACGCGGGCAAGCAGTCTTAGGTGAAGGCGCTGTCACACCGTTCCCAGCGCACCCCTTTGACAGTCTTGAAGGCGCCGGACTCAAAGGCTGGTGCACGCTAGAAAAGCGCACGCTGGGCCTGGATACGCTTTGGCGTCTACAGCCACCGCACATCTAACAGATTTTGATCAGCGCGCTTTGTTGAAAGAGGAAATGAATGTTCACTGGCATCGTGACAGCCATCGGCACCGTCGAAGCAGTTGAAGTCATGGGCGACGATCGTCGTTTTACGATTGCAGCTCCTTATGCAGCTGGCGGCATCGATCTGGGTGCATCCATTGCCCATGACGGCGCTTGCCTGACTGTAACAACGCTGGAAACAACACCAGACGGTGCTCGCTATACCATTGATGCGTCAACAGAAACGCTCGATCTCACCAGCCTCAGCGCGTGGGAGGAGGGGACGCGCATCAATTTGGAGCGGTCCTTGAAGCTTGGTGATGAGATGGGTGGACACCTTGTGACGGGTCATGTCGATGGACGCGCCATCATCACCCGTCGCGAGGATGGTGAGAACACATCTTTGTTTGAGCTTGAGGCGCCTGAGAGCCTTGCCAAGTTCATCGCCAAAAAAGGGTCAGTCTGCCTGCAAGGCACATCGCTTACCGTCAACACGGTGGATAAGAACCGCTTCACGCTCATGCTCATTCCACACACGCTTGAGGTGACGACCTGGGGTGAGCGCAAGGTAGGTGACGCGCTCAATCTGGAGATTGATCTCATGGCGCGTTATGCTGAACGTCTGATGGGTGAGGGTAGTTAGCAGCTAGCGCTTCGGCACAAAGGGCGTATAAGCGGCGCCGAGCTTCCAAGCTGAGTTTCTAAGCTGAAGTTTTAAGTCGTCGGATTTTACATGGCCCATTTCCTCCTCGTTGAAGCGCGCTTCTACACCGATCTTGCCGATGAGCTTGCCGCAGGCGCTGTTGAGGCGCTCGAAGCGTCAGGGCATACTTATGAGCGGCTTTCTGTTCCCGGAGCCTTAGAGATACCTGGTGCTATCGCGGCAGCGGCGCGAGGCAACAAGCCGTTCGATGGCTATGTCGCCCTTGGCGTCGTGATCCGGGGAGAGACAAGCCATTATGATATCGTGGCGGGTGAATCCTCGCGTGCCCTCATGGACCTGACGCTCAACCCCGTTTTGGCGATCGGTAACGGCATTCAGACAGTTGAGAATGGGGCGCAGGCTTGGGCCCGTGCGAACCGCTCGGAGAAGAACAAAGGTGGCGGTGCTGCCCAAGCTGCAATCGCGCTTGTTGAAGCGCACAAGACCTTGGGCGTGTCTTAAATGGCGACGGATGCGACCGGCGGCACGCCACCCCGCACGATGCCCAAACCCGCCAACGCACGGGGTGTCTCGCGGCTCATGGCTGTGCAGGCGCTTTACCAGATGGACGTGGCCGGTACGAACTTGCCCCAGGCGATGGCAGAGTTTGAGCTGTTCCGGATGGGGGAAGACTTCGGTGATTGGAGCTACCGCCCCGCCGACAAGGGCTATTTCCGACACCTTGTTCAAGGCGTTCTGGAAAACCAGAAGGTTCTTGATCCGGCGATCCACACCAGTTTGCCAGACACCTGGCCGCTCACCCGCATTGATACGCTCCTGCGTGCGGTTTTGCGCACAGGCGCCTTTGAAATCATGAAGCGCAGCGATATCCCGCCTGCTGTCATTCTCAACGAGTATCTCGATGTGGCACGCGCCTTCTACGATGATGCTGAAGTGCGGCTGACAAACGGTGTGTTGAACGCGTTGACTAAGCGTTTTCGCAGCTAGACGTTTTGCCGCTGACACGCCATACCGGCGGCATGAATGTACTCGCGACCACCCAAGAGGCCGAAGTCTTTGATGACGATCGTGCGCGCAAGAATGCGCTGATTCTGGCCGTAGGTCAGGCACTGGCTGGGGCGAACGCGTCCATCATCATAGCAACAGCTGGTCTTGCTGGCGGGTATGTTCTGCCAGCCGACAAGGCAGCTTTCGCGACGATCCCAGTATCGCTCTTTATCGTGGGAACAGCACTGAGCACCTTACCATCGCAAAAGCTGATGGGTCGCTTTGGCAGACGGCCGATCTTCATCGCCTCTGCTCTGCTGGGCATCGTTGCCGGTCTTATAGCTATGCAAGGCGTCCTCATCGGCAGCGTTGCTCTGCTCTGCCTGGGTACGTTCTTGTCAGGTGCGTTTAGCGCCGTTGGCCATTCTTTCCGCTTCGCAGCTGCCGATACAGCGTCTCCAGCCTTCCGCCCGAAGGCCATTTCATGGGTGCTCGCAGGCGGTGTCGCATCTGGTCTGATTGGCCCGCAGGTTGTGATCGCCTTCAACGATTTTTTTGATCCAATCCTTTTCGCGGGGGCTTTCCTCGGACAGGCTGGGCTTTGCTTTCTAACGGTCTTTGTGGTGGCATTTGTTGACTTGCCCAAGCCAGAGCTGAAGGCCAATGCAAGCGCTGGCAAGCCAAGGCCGATGGCCGAGATCGCCAAGCAACCAAGGTTTCAGGCGGCCCTTTTTAGTGCCGTTGTGTCTTACGCCTTGATGAGCCTTGCGATGACGGCGGCACCCATCGCGATGATAGCGTGTGGTCATACTGTCGGCGACGCTGCACTTGGAATCCAGTGGCACGTCATCGGTATGTTTGCGCCAAGTTTCTTCACCGGCGCCCTTATCACGCGCTTTGGTGTTGAACGTGTGATCCTGATAGGGTTCGTCATTTTGGCAGCCTGCGCCCTCATTGCCCTCAATGGGCTATCTGTCGGGCATTTCTGGATTGCGTTGGTCCTTCTCGGCGTAGGCTGGAACTTTGGTTTTCTTGGCGCAACCGCGATGCTGACGGAATGCTACCGGCCAGAAGAGCGTAACATGGTTCAAGGCTGGAACGACTTTATTGTGTTCGGCTTTGTTGCGCTTGCCAGCTTCTCCTCAGGTGGCCTGATGCACCTTTTTGGATGGGATGTTATCAACTGGATTCTGCTTCCCCTCGTTGGCCTCGCGGCCCTCGTGCTCCTCGCTCGCGGTCGATCGCGCTCGGCCATCGCTTCTTGATCAGAACCAATCGCCTTCCTTTACGTCCTAAGGGTTTTGCGTTTGCGGCGTTGGCACCTGGAGCTAAGAATATAACGCCGGATTAACACTCCTCTAAGTGTTTGCTCTCACACTCTCATGAAGTTTGATCATGCATGTGCGACCCTGGGAGGCGGCAATGAGAGTGCTTGCTCTGACAGATGGAACGTGCAGCGCTCGGGATCTGCTTGCGCCCCTGCAGGGGATTGTGCCGACTGATCTTCATGTGATGCCGAATGCGATACCCCCGCAGTTGAAGCGGGTGAACGTGGTGATCGTAGCGTTTGGGCGTTTTCCAAAGTTCCCAGGCAAGACCCTGTTTGATTGGCTGGGCTCGCAAGACATCGCCCATATTCCCACCATCGTGTGTCTGCCCGCATCCAACGCAGAAAATCCCAAACCGAGTCTCTGGCAGACCCCGGCCATCACATTGGCTGCACCCTTCAGGCCAGATAAGCTGCTTGACGCTGTGGAGCAGTGCTACAGGCCCTTTTCAAAGCTGCGCAAGCACAAGCTCAGTCAGGTCAACCAGACGACACAGGCCGTCGCAAACGTGTTTTCTTCGCTGTTTGGCGGTGAAGCTCATGTGTCCGAAGATGCCATTGCGCAGGTCGCTATGGCAGCCGATGGCGTCAATCAGACGGTGACCTCTGAGGGTCTGCAAGACTGGCTCTTCTCGGTCGCACAATATCACTCCTACACGGCGCGCCATTGCATGATCGTGGCTGGTTTCGCGTCCAAATGGGCAAGCGTGCTTGGGTTCAATGACGAGGATCAGCACGCATTCACCAAGGCAGCGCTTCTGCATGACATTGGCAAACTGGAAGTGCCGCTTGAGATTCTCGATAAGCCCGGGCCTCTGACACCGGTGGAACGCGAGCGCGTTAATCGACATCCCGAAGCGGGATATCGCATGCTAATCGGCACTGACGGTGTGACCGATCTCATGAGAGAGATCACGTACGCGCATCATGAGTTCCTTGACGGCTCGGGCTATCCGCGCGGTTTGGTTGGCAAAGAGATTGTAGATGCCGTGCGTTGCATGACCATCATCGACATTTATAGCGCCCTCATTGACGCACGTGCCTACAAAGACCCGATGATGCCCGACAAGGCTTTTGCTGTCCTGTGCGACATGGAAAAACAGCTCGACGCGACGCTCCTTGATGCATTCCGACCGATGTACGAACTTCATGTGTCGGCCCTAAAAACGGCTGCTTAGCGACAATCGCTCGTACCTGGTGGGCAAACCCAATGGCTCATCTTTCCCAGCTAGACTTTCGTTGTAAAAACAACGGATAAGACCTCCTTGGGTATTGCCAAACGGTTGTCAATCGAAACGGTTTTTGGCAAGACGTTGGTCGGCGAAGGCGGCCATACCAACCTGCTCGCGCACTGCGTGGGGCAGCCGGTTGAAGCGTCTGACACCAGTTAAAGCAACCGTGTGAACAGAACTGCAGTGTCGAGCGCCCAGCGTAAACGCGGATCGCTTTTCAAGGGCTCAAACGACGCTCAAAACGCCTCAGGGAGGCTCACCCAATGGAACTTACATTCGTCATAGCGTGTGGCGTCTTGTCGATTGTGTACGGCATCTGGGCCGCGCAATCGGTCATGGCAGCCGATGCTGGCAATCAACGCATGCAGGAGATCGCCAGTGCCATCCAGGAGGGCGCTTCGGCCTATCTGACGCGTCAGTACCTGACCATTGCGGTCGTTGGTGCTGTTATCTTTGTCGCCGTCATCTTCTTGCTGGGGATTGAGGTCGCCATCGGGTTCCTCATAGGAGCCATCCTATCGGCGGCGGCTGGTTTTATCGGCATGCACGTTTCTGTGCGGGCCAATGTGCGAACAGCGCAGGCCTCCTCACAGAGCTTGGCAGCGGGTCTTTCCATCGCGTTCAAGTCCGGCGCTGTGACGGGCATGCTGGTGGCCGGTCTCGCGCTGCTTGGCGTTGCTGTCTACTATTACATCCTGACCGGCCCTCTGGGCCATGCCAACACCTCGCGCATTGTTATTGATTCGCTTGTGGCGCTTGGCTTCGGTGCCTCGCTCATCTCGATCTTTGCCCGTCTCGGCGGTGGCATCTTCACCAAGGGTGCCGATGTTGGTGGCGATCTGGTGGGTAAGGTTGAAGCTGGTATCCCTGAGGATGACCCCCGCAACCCTGCGACCATCGCTGACAATGTGGGAGACAATGTCGGGGACTGCGCTGGTATGGCGGCTGATCTGTTTGAGACGTACGCTGTGACCGTGGTTGCCACCATGGTTCTGGCGTCGATCTTCTTCACCGGTGAGCAAGCGACCACGATGATGCTGTTCCCGCTCCTCATTGGCGGCGCATGCGTGGTGACGTCGATCATTGGCACGTTCTTTGTGCGGCTTGGCTCCAACAACTCGATCATGGGCGCGCTCTACAAAGGGTTTTGGGCAGCCGCCATCCTGTCAATTGGCGCGTTGGCTGCCATCACCTGGGGGTGGTTGGGTTCGACGACTGAGTTCACCACAGCTGGCGGTGTGAGCTTTATTGGTCGCGACCTATTCTATTGCGGCGTCATTGGTCTTGCGGTGACCGGCCTCATTATTGTGGTGACAGAGTACTACACTGGCGTTGGCTACCGCCCTGTTCGTTCAATCAGCCAAGCATCAGTGACAGGCCACGGCACAAACGTCATCCAAGGCCTGGCGGTCTCGTTGGAAGCCACGGCACTGCCTGCGCTCATTATCATTGCTGGTATTATTGCAACTTTCTTGCTCGCGGGTCTCTTCGGCATCGCAATTGCGGTCACCACCATGCTGGCACTTGCTGGTATCGTGGTGGCGCTTGATGCGTTTGGCCCTGTGACCGACAATGCTGGCGGTATCGCGGAAATGTCGAACCTGCCTGCTTCAGTGCGCGAGACGACCGATGCGCTCGATGCAGTCGGCAACACGACCAAAGCTGTCACGAAAGGCTATGCTATCGGCTCCGCGGGTCTTGGCGCATTGGTGCTATTCGCAGCCTACACTGAGGATCTCGCCTTCTTTGCAGCCAACGCAGAGCCGGGGACTTTCTTTGAAGGTGTTGCGGTCGATTTCTCGCTCTCCAACCCCTACGTGGTTGTGGGCCTTCTGTTTGGGGGTCTTCTGCCTTACCTCTTTGGCGGTATGTCGATGACGGCTGTGGGCCGGGCGGGTGGTGCCGTGGTGGAAGAGGTGCGCCGTCAGTTCAAGGCTGATCCCGGCATCATGGAAGGCACGTCGAAGCCCGATTATGCCCGCGCTGTGGATATGCTGACCCGTGCGGCGATTAAAGAGATGATCATTCCATCTATGTTGCCGGTGCTCTCACCGATCGTGGTTTTCTTCGCCATCAACGCGATTGCTGGCAAAGACCAAGCTTTTGCCGCTGTTGGTGCCATGCTCCTAGGTGTGATCGTCAACGGGCTTTATGTCGCCGTCTCCATGACGGCCGGTGGTGGCGCATGGGATAACGCCAAGAAGAGCTTTGAGGATGGCTTCACCGATAAAGATGGCGTGAAGCACCTGAAAGGCGGCGATGCACATAAAGCGTCCGTGACGGGCGACACGGTTGGTGATCCCTACAAGGACACGGCTGGTCCAGCGGTAAACCCGATGATCAAGATCACCAACATCGTGGCGCTCTTACTTTTGGCAGTTTTAGCTCACGGGTAACGCCCGTCTCTCGCAAACAAAAAACCCCGCCGGCGTGCGCTGGCGGGGTTTTTTTAAAAATGTACGCGCCGCTGGGTGCTTCTGGCGCTAGAAGATACTGGTCGGTGTCGATCCAAGGCCGCCGAGGATTTGGCCGATAAAGGTTATGTCCTGTCCACCCGTTGGCGTTGTCTGGCTCACAAAATCGAAGACGACGCCATCTTGCAGCCCAAAGTCGCCGATCCGCTCCACCAGTTGGTTTTCATCGAAATAGATGGCAACGACTCGCTGATCGACGATCTGAGGACGTGAAAACGCAAATGCTTGCTCTGAGCGCTGCGAAATATAGTAGAAGACTTCGTCCTCATTGAGGGTGGCTGTGGTTTGCGGTGTTCCAAGAACAATCAAGACCTGATCACGCGATGATCCCACCGGCACCTGCGCGAGGCCGTCCTCGGGCAAAATAAAGCCATGGGTGCGTGTCTCGGTCGCGGCACACCCGGAGAGAGCTACGGCGAGACCCAAGATCGCGGTTCCAGCCATGAAACGCCGCCGCAACACGCGTCCTGCCGCCGGTTTGCGGTTGGCAGACGAGCTACATGCCGCACCTTGTTCAGACGGGCGCCCCTTTAATCGTGTATTGACCAACCCTATACCTCCTCACACACTTGCTGCCGGTCAGTGGCATTGCCTCAGATTTCCAAGGCATGTCGTGCAGCCAGCATGCCACCTACCCAAGATGGTCAAATAGGGCAACACAATGGTGTTTGGTTTGTGGAAACGGCGTAAAGATATGACGCCCTACACTTTGTATCGCAGTGTGATGGATCAGTCCCGTCTGCCCGTCTTTTTTGAACAGTGGGGCGTTCCGGACACGATTGAGGGGCGTTTTGATCTCCTCATCGCACACAGTGTTTTGGTGCTCAAGCGGTTGAAGGCTGTTCAAGGTGAGCGAGCTGAAGAGGCTGCTGACCGATCCCAGAACTTCGCTGATGTTCTGTTCAAGGATTTGGATCGCGCTATGCGGGAGACGGGTGTCAGCGACGTTGGCGTACCGAAGAAGATGAATAAGTTGGCGTCCGCCTTTTTTGGTCGCGGCAAAGCTTTTACCCAGGCATTGGACGCGCAAGATCGGGCAGCGATGATAGAAGCGGTGCAGCGTAATTTCTCCGAAACAACGGTCGATCGTCCCGCCGAGGTTGGTGAGGCACCGGGGTCCCCCTTAAATGCTGAGGCGCTCGCAGACTATCTGATCCGCGTTGACGCCTCTCTGCATGATCAAAGTGATGACGATCTTCTGTCAGGCATGCCGGTGTGGCCGTCATGGCCTGAGAATTTGCAACAGGCAGGAGACGTGTCGGCCGCTTAAGAGCTATGGTGGTCGACCCTCGTTAAGTTGAGATTTTTCAAGCACTATGACAGATGCATCCGCCCTAGACCTTTTGCCCACTCTGCTTGTGCGGCCCGAGGAGGCTAAGCGCGCTCCTATTCGCATTAATTTGTCTCTGGATGAGAAGGAATGCGCGGCGCTCGCCGCCATACACGGACTCGAAGGGATATCGTCATTCGTGCTCAAGGCGGAGGTTCGTGCGCACGGCAAGCGTGCCTTGAAAGCTGATGGAAATCTGATCGCCGATGTCACTTATAAATGTGGGGTTACGCTTGAGCCTTACAGCGTCGCCCTTCATGTGCCCCTCAAACAGATGTTTGTTGCGAAGCTGGATGACCGAGACGGTGACGCTATCACCATTGATCCGCTTGATGAGTACGACGTGGATGGTCTTCGCGACGGGGAGGCCGATATTGCCGATGCGGCCTATCAGCTGTTCGCAACCTCGCTTGACCCGTTTCCGCGCCATCCCTCCCTTGCCGATGCGCCAGCTGACGCGAACGATAGCTATGACGGCGAGGCGGATGAAAACCCCGTTTCACCGTTCGCTGTGCTCGCTCAGTTGAAGCCCCAGTGACAGTGAACCGGCACTGAACTCGCATTTGTTACGCTTCGATTTGGCGTGGAACAGGGCGCGCTAAGCCAAACCTCTTTTCTCAGAAAGTTCCCGCCAACCCCTACTAAGCAGGCCTTCCCTCAGGTAGAGGCGTATCTATGACGACGAACCAGGCAAACAGCGTAACGATCTCGATCGATGCGATGGGAGGGGATGAAGGGCCAGAGGCACTCATTCCTGGCCTTGCTATCTCCCGGCAACGCAACCCTGACCTGTCGTTTGTGCTTGTCGGTGATGAAGAGAAGATACACCCCGTTCTTCAACGGCATGAGGCCATCAAGGCGTGCAGCCGCATTGTTCACACCGATGTTGCCGTGCCGATGGATGCCAAGCCATCACAGGCCCTGCGCAGCGGACGCCGCATATCGTCCATGTGGAAAGCTGTCGAAGAAGTGAAAACCGGCGGCGCGGATATCTGCGTGTCCGCGGGTAACACCGGCGCTTTGATGGCAATGTCTAAGTTCTGCTTGAAGATGCAACCAGGCATTGGCAGGCCAGGTATTGCTGCGATTTGGCCAACCACACGCGGCGAGTCCATCGTGCTCGATGTGGGCGCCACTGTGGGCGCTGATGCAGACATGCTCGTTGAGTTTGCTCTTCTGGGATCGGCGATGGCACGGGCCGTGTTTAGCCTCGACCGGCCAACGGTTGGACTTCTCAATGTGGGTGTTGAGGAAGTGAAAGGGCTCGAACCCATTCGCGAGGCTGGCCAGCGTTTGAAAGAGGCGCAGTATGCGTTTCTCGATTATGTCGGCTTCGTCGAGGGCACAGACATCGGGCAAGGAAGCGTCGATGTGATCGTGACAGAAGGTTTTTCAGGCAACATCGCCCTGAAGACGGCCGAAGGGACTGCCAAGCAGATTGGTGGCTACTTGCGCGATGCTATGACCGTGTCGATGCGCACAAAGCTCGGCGCCCTCCTTGCTAAGCCTGGCTTCAATGCCCTGCGTCGCAAGCTTGATCCACGCCGCGTCAATGGTGGCGTTTTCCTTGGTCTCAATGGAACAGTGATCAAAAGCCATGGCAGTGCGGATGCTCTAGGTTTCGCTGCAGCGGTCGATCTTGCACGAAACATGGTCATCAACGGCCTGTCGGAGAAGATCGCTGCCCAACTGGCCGAAGCTGAGGCGATTCAAGGTGCGAGGGCAAGCGGTGTGGCCGACCAGCAGCATGCTGGAGACGCCGCAACGAGGCCTGGCGCTGGCGATCAGTCTGACGTAGAAACCTCGTCCAGTCTCGCCAAACGTGGTGGGTCTTTGGAGACAGCGTAAGACCTCATGAATTCCTCAAAACCTTCTTTTCCGCGCCATACGCGCATTCTTGGCGTTGGCGGTCATGTGCCAAACAAGGTTCTCACCAACAAAGAATTGGCCGAACGCGTGGACACCTCGGATGAATGGATCGTCCAGCGCACCGGCATTCAATCACGGCATATCGCGGCAGAGGATGAGTTTACGAGCGATCTGGCGCTGGCAGCAGCCAAGAAAGCGCTCGATCATGCCGGCGTCGATCCGCAATCGATCGATCTCATTGTCCTGGCCACGGCAACGCCTGATCTCACTTTTCCAGCGACCGCGACCACTGTGCAGGAACGCCTTGGTATTCGTCATGGCTATGCGTTTGATATGCAGGCTGTTTGCTCAGGGTTCGTTTTTGCGCTTGCCAATGCCGATAGTCAGCTAAAAGCCGGTCTTGCAAGCCGTGCGCTGGTGATTGGCGCTGAAACATTCTCGCGCATTATAGACTGGACCGACCGAACCACCTGCGTGCTTTTTGCTGATGGGGCAGGGGCCGTTGTTTTGGATGCCATCGATGGTCCGCTGAGCGACCATGGCCCTGGCATCCTAGCATCAGCACTGCGGTCTGACGGCCGTCACCAGGAGAAGCTGTTTGTGGATGGTGGGCCATCAACGACGCAAGCGGCGGGCTTCTTGAAGATGCAGGGCAAAGAGGTTTTCAAACACGCCGTCTCTATGATCACAGACGTGATTGAGGATGTGTTTGAACAGACAGGTCATGACGGCACAAGTATTGACTGGTTCGTGCCGCATCAGGCCAACAAACGCATCATCGATGCCTCGGCAAACAAGCTCAACATCGATCCGGCCAAGGTTGTCGTGACTGTTGACCATCACGGAAATACGTCCGCTGCGTCGATCCCGCTTGCGCTCAATGAGGCAGTGACAGACGGTCGGATAAAGCCCGGTGACCTGGTTTTGTTTGAGGCTATGGGTGGCGGTTTTACCTGGGGTGCATCGCTGGTGCGTTTTTGATGACGATGCGTCAAGCGCCTGCCTAACAAGGTGCTCTGTGTGCTTCCAGACACACCACGCTAGCATCGTGACTTTTTAAGCCTCTCTCAGTGATAAATGACAAAGTCGAAGGGCTGCTGAATTGACCGGCCCATGATCAATCGCTTAAGAAAGGTTTCCCAGCAAATGAGGGGTGTCGGCAATAGACTTTAACTTGCTGACATATTTGGGGGAAATTCGATGGGCCGGTTGGCCGGAACTCGTCTCGACAGAGCGTTTTACATCGACAAGAAAGGCCGAATGGGAATGGCTGATGGAACCGTAACACGGGCTGACTTGTGCGAGGCTGTCTATCAGCGCGTGGGGCTTTCAAGGACCGAGGCAGCTGATCTGGTCGAAGCGGTCATAGAAGAGATTGCGGCAGCTGCCGTTCTTGGCGAAAACGTAAAACTGTCATCGTTTGGAACATTTGTTATCCGTCACAAGGATGAACGCATCGGTCGAAACCCCAAGACGGGTGAAGAGGTGCCGATCACGCCAAGACGGGTCATGGTGTTCAAGCCTTCCACGATATTAAAAGAGCGCGTGGACCAGGGCCACAAGTAAGCGGCACGTCAAGCACGTACCGCATGCCTGGCCGCATGTCCGTCGGGGGCTATTACCTCGATGGGCCGTTGCGCCGTTCAAATGTTGTGCGCCCCACGTTCGCCCTATCGCGTTCCTGTCACCACGCCTCAGTGCATGCTGTTTGCGCGCCTCGGCGAGCGCTGAGTAAACCGTCTGCCAGCGAATTGTCTTCATAGGGCGGATCAAACCGTTTCACAAAAGAAGACGCGCTATTCAGCTAAAGAAGTCCACGATTGGGGCAAGTCTCAACTTGGCCTTTGGGCTGACTTCGCGTAGCCTAGATTTTAATTTGATTCGGGCAAGGTTTTTATTTCTAAGCATTGATATAAAACAGTATTTTTTCCCGCATTGAAGTTGAATCATAATCTGAAGTCTGGGATCTAAAGGAGCGAGGTATGGCGCGCGCGTCGGCGAAGAGTCCCGAAGCATTCCGTACCATCAGCGAAGCCGCAGACGCTCTTGATTTGCCCCAGCATGTGCTGCGGTTCTGGGAAACCCGTTTTAGCCAAATCAAACCCATGAAACGTTCTGGCGGGAGGCGTTATTACCGCCCGTCGGACATCCTTTTATTGAAAGGTATCCGTCATCTTCTTTACGATGAAGGGTACACGATCAAGGGCGTACAACGGATCTTGCGCGAAAACGGCGTTGCGCATGTCTCAGCGTTCGCGGATCCGGGCACCCCAGCTGGCGAGGCTGCAGTTACCCCGTCGCGG
Source organism: Pseudomonadota bacterium (assembly GCA_039026935.1). Lineage (GTDB taxonomy): Bacteria > Pseudomonadota > Alphaproteobacteria > Rhizobiales > MH13 > MH13. The sequence goes on along the minus strand of JBCCLK010000002.1, from coordinate 43,577 downwards.
ACGCCTGCTCAATCGCTCAACAGACGCACCAGTAAGCCTGTATCTATCCGGCCGCTAGACGAGGATCCGGTTCGCGATGCCTTGAGCAAGCCGACGCATGACCCGGCTCCTGTTGGGAGGGTTACAACCCCATCTCATAGCAACCATGTCATGCAGCCTGTGATCGGTACGCCTCGGGCCTCGCAGCCACAGATGGCCGAGCCCGAACCACCCCAATACCAGCCCCATCAACACCCGTTACCGCAGTCTCAAGCATGGCAGGATCAGCAACCCGCTCATGCAGCATCGGCAGAAGCGGGCCAGGACAAGGCGACGTCTGGTCCGCCGGGGCTCTGGTTCGCGCCCGAGCTTGATGAGCAAGTTGAAATGGCTGCGTCAGCGCAGCACGCCGAGGTGCCTCCGTCGCACGATGCATATCACCATTCGCCAGCCTCTCTTGCACCAACCTCTTATGCTCCAGCGCATCACATGACAGTGTCAGACCATTCTGCGGCTCCTGGGGTTGCGCCGAATGCGGTCTCTCCGCCGCGTGTCACAGGGTTGAGCCAGAACGGCGCTGCGGCGCATAATGCGACGGTGCATACACCAAGGCCCGTTCCTTCAAGGCCCATTCCTTCAAAGCAAGTTCCTGCAATGCCCGTTGCTGCAAATCCTGTTGCTTCTGTTTACTCTGCCTCCGCGCCACACGGCACCATATCACATGACGCTATGCCAAATGGCTCCATGCCAAGTGGCTCCATGCCAAATGCCACTATGCAGGGTGAGACCGGATCAGACGTCTCGGTAGCGTATCGCCAGGCGCGGCCGGGGGCGGCACCGACATCTTCGCCACTTGCGGGCGGCGTCACTCTTAACCAGCGGCAAAAAGATGCTTTGGCCGACGCACTAAAGTCTCTCATCGACTGCAAGACCGTGCTTGATCAAGCACGCGAGCGTAGCCTGGCGTCCGCAAGGACTGTAGGCCGCGTTCCTACATCACGTTAGATCGATTTGAAGCTGGTCGGGGCGGCGGGATTCGAACCCACGACCTCTCGTCCCCCAGACGAACGCGCTACCGGGCTGCGCTACGCCCCGACCCGCGCGGCATAGCGCGGTGCGTGTGAAGAAGGCAAGCTTCAAAACGTGGGCTGTCGTTCATTCGCGTGTCGATCGTCCCGGTAGGGACGCGTGATGCTGTGCGCAATCATGCCCCAGCTTAAGCCAAGCAGCAGATAGAAGTGTCGCCAGCGATCAGTATCAATAACGAGGCCCATGAATGCCATCCCGACGAAAAGCGAAAACACCGGCACCGCAACGACACGCAGGGGTGGATGGAAAAGAATGACTTTCAAAAGATGCTGGACGGTGAGGAGAATGAGTGTGGTGTAGGCAAAGAAACCCAGCCATCCATGCGCCATCAGAGCATTGAGATATACGTTGTGCGGGTCTAAGCCCAAAAGCTCGCGGAAGCGGAATGTGCCAAGGCCAAACGGGTGATCAAGGCTCATTTGAAAGCCGATGGCCTGAATTCCAAATCGCCCAAGTTCGCCGGCATCATAGCTGTTCAAGAGGTTCGCCCGGTGAAGGAACTGGTCGCGGATGTCTGGCACGGAAAGCGCGATCAAAAGCCCGACCACCGCCCCGGTCATACCAAGCGACGCTAGAAAGAGAATTCGGATGCGTTCTGCCAGGTGGGGCGTTAGCGCATAGTGAAGGCCAGCCACGAGCGCTGTGGCAAGCAACAGGTAGCCCCAGGAAGCCCGCGAGAAAGACAAAAGGATGCCCGCAAGGCAGACCCCAACAACCAGCATGGGAAAGCCCCAACTGCGCATGGGTTTGGATAAAACCTGATAGACTGCGAAAACGAAGGCGATCACGAGGAAGGGACCAAAAACGTTGGGATCTTGGAAAGTGCCTTTCGCTCGGCCGAAGAGCGTGAAGGTCTCAGCTGTTCCTGCAACATTCAAATAACCTGCAACACCTGCCAGCGCAGACAGCAACGCACCACATTGCAAGGCGGTTGAAATGGCACCAATGCGCGCGATGGGTTCGCGGGCGCAGTAGCAGGCGAAGAAGATGCTGGTGCCGACCAAAAACGCGGTCACCGCGACATGGAAGCGCGCCGCAGCTGGGTCACTGGCCAGGGTCATGCCGATAAAACCGCTGATCAGGTAGAGGCTGAGAAGCGCGACTACAGGTATGACCGGCTTGGGGAACGTCAGGCCAAATAGAAAGGCTGCGCCGATGACGGGAACGCCCAAAAGTTCGTAGGGCGATGGCTCGCGAATAACAAAAAACCCAGAAAACACAAACAGCCAGACGCAAACATGGCCAAGCAAAGCCAGCAAGGGCGTCACACGCAGCGGTACACCGGCATCGCGAGGATCTGGGGGAGAGAAGGGTGCTTGGACGGTCATGTGCTTGGTAGGCCTAGTAGGCGCCCTCGGTCTTTGTCATGAGCGCGAAGGGCGTCATGGCAATGATCCGCAGGTCCAACAGGACCGACCAGTTTTCAATGTAATAGAGATCGTGCTCGACGCGCCGTTCAATTTTTTCGTCGGTGTCTGTTTCACCCCGCCAGCCATTCACCTGCGCCCAACCCGTGATGCCCGGCTTCACTTTGTGACGCGCAAAATAGCCATCCACGACATTCTGATAGAGCCCGCCGGCTGCCTTGGCCGCCATGGCATGCGGGCGTGGCCCGACAAGAGAGAGGTCGCCTTTAAAGACAACATTGAACAGTTGCGGCAGTTCATCGATGCTTGTCTTGCGGATGAATCGGCCAACGCGCGTCACGCGCGGGTCACCCTTGGTCACCAGTTTTGTGGCGTTGGCATCACACATATCAGTGTACATGGAGCGAAACTTGAAGACCTTGATCGGCTCGTTGTTGAAGCCAAAGCGGGTCTGTCTGAACAGGACTGGCCCCTTGCTATCGAGCTTGATGGCGATGGCAGTCGCTAGCAAGACAGGGCTTAAGCCAACCAGCATCAACGCTCCGACCAGGCGATCAAGAGCGGCTTTGGCAATGAAGTCCCAGTCTGAAAGCGGGCGATCAAAGATCGCCAGGAAGGGAACTGAACCAATGTAATTGTAGGCGCGCGGACGAAACCGCAGGCGTGCGGTATGCGCTGAAAGGCGCACATCGACCGGTAAAACCCATAGTTTGCGCGCCATATCAAGAACGCGCTTTTCCGCCGTGATGGGCAGCGTCACGATGATCGTATCGAGGTTGGTTTTGCGGGCGAAGACAACAGCATCGTCAACAGTGCCAAGTTTGGGCAATCCGGCAACTGTCGTCTCACTGCGATTATCGCCGCGATCATCAAAGAAACCAACCAGTTTGAGATCGCTCTCGCCCGAAGCGTTGAGCGCAAGCACGAGCGCTTCAGCTTGCGGTCCGCCGCCAACGAGCACGGCTGAGCGTTGCAGCTTGCCGCTTGCTGTCCAGCCTCTGACAAACCAGATTGTTGTAAGACGATAGGCGATGAGAGCCAGAAACCCCAAGACAAACCAAAGGCCTACCCACAAACGGCTAAGATCATCTCCCAGATTGGTGAAGAACGCGGCAGCTAAAAGCCCGGCAAACACAAGCGTCCAAGCCGCCGCGAGACGCGGGCCGACATGTCCAATGGAGCGCAGCGCATAAGGCGCGTAGAGGCCAATCGCATTGAACACCATGACCGCTGAGATTGGCATCACCGCAAGGCTCGTGACGTATAGCCAGGCAAGCTCGTGCCCTGCGCCAAGGTAGGCCAGAAAAAGCAGTGTACCAATCAGGCTGATCGTAAGCCATTCACCAGCGCCAATCAGCCCGGCAACGATCGCTGGCGACATGGGGCGTGTCTCAATAAGCCCTGCTGCTTCCAGGGCCGCGCCGGTAAGTGGCCGGTCCTCCCAATCCCCAGCTGGCTCAGCGCTCGCAGTCTCGCCCTGTCTTGCTCGTTCTGTCTCTTCACGCGCTATGGCGGCGCCATCGGTAAGCATGTCACGATCCCTCAGTGGCGCGGGCCATGCTCATTGTGTGCGAGCGCCCGACTAATCGTCACGCAAGGGATTACAGGCTTTCGATGTGTTTCGCTTTAAAGGACGTGGTGAACGATAAGTTGCTCTTGGCCGTCAAGCGGCCCAGTGGCATCTCAGCACAGCGCTCGGTAGGTTTCAGCCACAGCATCCACCATTGTGTCGACGTGAAAATGTTCGGTCATATGCGCATATCGCGCGTCTAGGATGTCGCGCATATCTGCTTGCGTTGATGTGAGGGTGGATTGAAGCGCGCCTGCCAACGCCTCGACATCATCGGGTTGGATAAGAGCATTGCGTGTTGGTCCAAAAATCTCAGCTATGCCACCCACATCGCTCGCGATGACATTGCGCCCGCGAGCAATTGTTTCCATCACCACATAGGGAAGAGATTCCGCGCGCGAGGGCACAACAATCGTGTTTGTCGCTTCAAAAGCCTCGATGGCTGGTCGACGACCTTTGAAGTGAACTTCGTCACCAAGACCTAAAGCATCCGCATAGGCTTTGTAGTCCGCCAACATGGGGCCATCACCAAGCATAAGAACCTTCAGACTGCGCCCACTGGGATGTGTGACCTGGCAAAGCGCCTCTAAGAGCACGTCAACGCCCTTGATCGCCCGCATCTCTCCAACGAACGCGAAATCATAAGGTGGCTCATCAAGCCATGTTGGGGCACCGGCAAACTCGTCGTTGCGCAACCCATTGTGAATGATACTGGATAGACCGCCAGTGTCACCGATCTTTTCTGCAAACCCATCAGCGCTAAACGCACTTTCGAAAATGAAGCGATCCGTGATCTTTATCAGAGCTTTCTCGGTCGCGAGGATAAGTCGACCGTTCAGGCTTGCTTTGTTCAGATGAAGGGAACCGCCATGCGGGGTGTAGACAGCTTTGGCTGGGGTGCCCCAGCTGGCAAGCCGGGCATACAGTCCACCTTTGGCACTGTGGCCATGAACAATATCGGGCTTAAGCTCAGCGATCAGCCGGCGACAGGCGCGGATGATAGAAAGGTCCCCCATGCCAGGCGCTCGTGGGATGGATAGTGTGTGAACGCCAAGGTCCAACCGTGGCCTGAAACGCTCCAGTGTTGCGCGCACATGGTCTGAGGCACGCATGGAATCGACAACAATGCCAAGCTGAAAGCCGCGCTCAAGAAGCCCATCGGTCAAATCGAGGATATGACGCCAGGCGCCTCCGACAGGAGCGCGCGCTATCAAGAGGACGCGCAGCGGCGCTCCACCTTCATGTGGGCTCAAAACCAGCGTTCCCGGACAGTGATAACGTCACCGGGGCGCACGGCAGCATCCAGACCTAACCGACCTTCGATGACTCTGCCGTTGATCGTCCGTGAGATTTTCACCTCGTTGCGAACGGCTCTGGCTGCAAATCCGCCAGCAATCGCGACCGCACCGCGCACTGTCATGCCCGCAACATAGGGATACTGACCAGCTGTCCCCACCTCGCCCAAAACGAAGAATGGGCGAAACGTAGCGATCTCTACGCTGACATCTGGATTGCGCAAGAAACCGGCGCGCAAAGCCTGCGTTAGATTGGTATCAAGCTCGTCTGTTGTCAGGCCTCGTGCTGGCAGATCGCCGACCAGAGGCACGGAAATCATACCTTCCGGATCGACGGTGTACACTTCTGTCAGACTGGGTTGGTCAAAGACTGTTATGCGCAGCGCATCGCCGGAATCAAGCGCATAAGGTTGCACCAGCAACGGATCGAACCGTGATTGTTGAGACGCTGCACAACCGCTGATGATGAGGGCGCACAACGCAAGGGTAAAGAGCGCAGGCGCGAGCCTAGTCGCGTTCGCGATCATTTTGGGAGCACCAGTAGGAACTGAACTGGAACGCACGTCAAAGGCTCCAACTACGCATAACTTGCATCAAGTGTTGGCACTTGGCCGACGAATGCCGATGCAAGCCCAACTCACTGGCTGCCACCTATGAAGGAACAAAGTTAATCAACCGTTTTGATCGTGGCGCTTGGTGGCGCACCAAGAGTGAGGGCGATAACCAGGTAGGATCACGCGCTTCAGACTATCCGCGATGTTCGTGGAAAGAGCGTTTGGTTTTTCAATGTCGCTGATTTTAACCGGTTCCTTACCACACCTCTTCATGATTGTGCGTGAGTTCAGTGTGCAAGCCGGTGGAGTAAAGCGTTGGCGTCCTCAATACAGCAGCCAGAAGAGATCAGCCTGAGTTACATGGGCGCACGCCTTTGGGCAGCCAAGTTTGGTGTCTTCTTCTTTGTCGCGATCATCACCGGTCTTGTGTACCTCTTCACCCAGGTCGCCGAGCCCGAGTACGAATCTGAAGCCCAGATACTCATCGAGGCGCGCGAAACACCTTTCACCCGGCTAGAAGCCGATGAGGCAATCCAGCCAGCAGCCATCGGCGAGCAGGATCTGGCAACGGAAGTTCAGGTGCTCTTGTCGCGCGATGTGGCTGATCAAGTCATCGCCAACCTTGGCCTCATTGATGATTCACGGTTCGATGCGGCCCGCGAAACTGTCTCGCTGGTACGCTCCGTCCTTATCCTGCTTGGTCTCACCGATGACCCTATGCGGATTTCGGCTGCCGAGCGGGTGTATGAGTCATTCGACAGCGGTCTGTCGGTTTTCAACGTGCCCGATTCCAGAGTGATCGTCGTTCGCTATCGCAGCGAAGACCCACAGCTATCAGCGCAAGTAGCAAACGCAGTCGTTGACACTTACCAGGCTCTTCAGCGCGAAAATCAAGCAAGCAATTCCCGCTCGGCAACCTCATTCTTGGAGTCAGAGATCAGCGGTCTTCGCCGCCAGGTCGCAGACGCAGAGGCGGCGGTGGCCAGATTTCGCTCCAACTCCAGGCTTTTCCTGGGGCCTAATGAGATCAGGCTTTCCGCGCAGCAACTTTCTGAACTCAGCACAGAACTGACCCGCGCGCGGGCCCAACAGTCCGAGGCGGCGGCTAGCGCTGGCGAGATCCGTTCGCTGATCGAGCAGCAGGGAACATCTGTTGCGTTACCCGATGCCTTTGCCACGCCTCTCACACAGCGCCTTCAAGAAGAGCAAGCCACTTTACGGGCGCGTATTGCCGAGTTGTCGGCGACACTCCTGCCCCAGCACCCGCGTTTGCAGGAGCTTCAGGCTCAGTTATCGGATTTGGGGCGTCAGATCCGAGATGAGGCGGGTCGCATTGCCCAACGGTTTGATAATGAGGCGCAAGTTGCTGGTGCGCGCGCGATCGCACTCGATGGTCAATTGGGTCAGTTGAGTGCTGAGGCATCACGCGTCGCAGATGCCGAAGTGGAGCTGCGTGCGCTTGAACGCGAAGCCGCGGCCCAACGTGATCTTCTTTCAAGCTATCTCGTTCGGTTCCGTGAGGCTGCAACCCGCGATGATGCGTCACTGCTGCCAACAAATGCTCGGATCATCCAAACGGCATCAGCCCTTCAGGAGCCGGTTTTTCCGCGTACACTGCCCATGCTCGTCATTGCCTTCGTTGGCAGCTTCACGATCGCAACGCTCGCCGTGATTAGTCTGGCTATCCTTGCTGGTGCAGTTCCCGCTGTTCAGAGTGTTGAAAATCCACCGGCCCACCGCCGTAGCGAACCCCCTTTGGTCTCGGATACGTCCCAGTCATCAAAAAGGGCGCGGGAGCCGAAGATGCAGCAGGCTCCCTCTGGTGGTACGGTACGTGCCGCGACGTTGCCCCAAGCTAGCTTGACCAGCGTCTCTTCTTCTTCTGACTCATCAGCATTATCACCAAGCCATACCCACGGTGAGGATCAGCGGCGGGAAGTGACATTAAATGAAAAGCGCGTCCCGCGTTCGCCAACAAGCGAACCAGACGTCTATCTGGATGTCGCAGCGGAGAGCCGCGCTCTGTTCACACGCTTGCGCCGTGCGGCGCCAGAGGGCCGGGGGGCGCGCCATGCCATCCTTTCCACTTTGATAAGCAGTGATAGACCAAGTGATGATGAACAGTGTTTCGCGCTTTCTCTTGCTCGTTCTTTGGCTCAGGCCGGAAATGATTGCGTGCTCGTTGATTGCTCTGGCGCGTTGACCAGTGCGGGACTTTTGCCAGATGGCCCAGGTTTCCTTGATCTCATAAGTGGCAACGCAGGTTTCGATACAGCTCTCAATCGTGACCAGCTAAGCACAGCGCACCTACTCGCTGGCGGTTATGGTTCGTGCGAGGAGGTTGATCTTTCTGCGCCAAACGCTGCGACTGTCATGGACGCTCTGGCGCAGACCTATGACACTGTCCTTGTGACGTTGCCGGCACACGCGTCCGCTGTGCAAACGTCACGTTCTTTGTGGGACTGCGTGCTGATTGAAGGCGTGGATGAAAGGGCTGCTGATCTCATTGGCCTTGTGAGCGCCGATATGGACCCAAGCAACCTGATCCGCGTCGCGGCGCATGCGCCGGTGAAACAAGAGATTACGAAAGCGGTCGCGTAAGGCGCTTTTGGTGAAGCAAGTTGAGAGCTTGTCTGATCTTCATCGCAAGCTTGGGCCGTTTTAAGACGAAGGTGCGGGCTATTTTGATGGACGCCCAAGCAAGTCTTGCAAGGAACCCGCGGAGGGTGATCGTCATGTTCACGTCACCCAAGCGAGCTGGTTCACACCAGCCTTGTTTGTAACGCGCCGCTTCGCCAAGACCTAGGTCAAAAGTCGAGAAGCCATGCGTACAAAGGCGTTCGACGAGATCATGCACGATGATTTCACCGGGGCTTGAGCGCGCAACTTTTGGGTCAAGCGACATGGAGATGAGCGAGCCTGATAGGGCGCTGCCCAGATGACCTGCGGCGAACACGGCGACGATCTCGCGGTCCTTCTTCAAAGTGAAAATGTCGAGAAGGCCTGACCTGTTTTCCAGGCTTTCCAGCGCCAGCGTTTCTGTAAAGCGACGATGAATCGACGCCTCAAATGGGTTCCTGATGCCAGCGCTGCGGAAGCGTTCAGCCTTTTGTTGGAAAAAGACGGCAAGCGCATGCGTGACGTCGTCTTGGGTCTCAGCTCTCGCGAAGGTTAGGTTGCGCCCGTCTGCCAGAGCACGCCGCTTCTTGCGCAGTTTCTTGGCATAACCGGGCGAGCGGCGCGCCGTCACAAGCGCCTCGAAATCTGTGTGAAGTTCACCCACAAGCAACTGGTCGATGCAGGGTCCCCCCATGCTTGACGCAAAGGGATTTTTTAGCTCGCCAAAAGCTGCTGGCATGCAGGTGAGGGCGGCAAAGTCGGCCACTTGCGCCTGCTTAAGTGCTCCGCTGACCAGTCCCGATAGCACGCCAGGGCGCGATAAAAATTGAATGGCATCCGCATGCTTGGGTGCAGCCGACAGGAGCGGAAGGCGTACATTGCCATGCTTGCCACCCATAAAATCAGCGATTCGCACACCAAACGCTGCCGAGCACGTGACAAGCGGCAAAAGGATCAAAGGGGCACCATGTTGACAAACAGTTAGGATCGTCGGCGTCAGGTTCTGCGCGTCGCCAAACGTGCTGAACCAGAGCTTGCACCAATCAAAGCGTTGGTAAACTGACCCGTGACCGTTAGCTTCAAGCGCCCGCCAGATGCTCTGAGCATCTGAGAAATCATCGTAGATATGGACGTCAAAATCGTCCTTTGCTCGCGTCGTCTCTTGCCCATGGGGCGAGCCGTTTGTCACCTCAGGTTGGTCCTGTGCGACAGCGTCTGTGCGCGTCAAAACCAAAGTGTGTGACATGCGAGTCGAGCGCCTTTCTTACGTCTCTTCAACGGCATAGCAGGCAGCTGCTCTTGAAGTGTTAAGCGAAGCAAAACCTTTTGAGTGTTAGTTAAAATGGAGTTTTGCGTACCGAGGTAGACATGTCATCCACCCGAACCCGGCTGATGCAGACGGCGCTTGGCACCATGCATACGCTGAAGCTGCATGACCTTCTGCGCCCTTTGTCTGAGGGCCTGGGTATGATCCTGACGCTGCACCGGGTTCGTCCATTGAGCGAGATGGAAAGGGACCTGGGCGCTTTTGCAGTCTTTAATCCCAACGGGCTTTTAGAGGTAACGCCGGACTTTCTCGATGCAACGCTTGATGCGTTGACGGCGCAGGGCATGGCCCTTGTTTCGCTTGATGAAGCACTTGAGGCTTTGAACAATCCACTCCACCGCAAAGGTCGGTTTGCCACGCTCACCTTTGACGATGGCTATACCGACAATCGCGATCACGCCTTGCCGGTTCTAGAGGCTCATGAAGCACCTGCTATGGTGTATGTCCCCTCAGACTTCCCACAGGGCAAAGGAGAGCTTTGGTGGGTTGTTTTGGAACAGATCATCCGCGATGCAGATACGCTCACGCGCCCCGATGCGCCGGATTTGGATCCGGTGGATGTTCGCACCGCCGAAGACAAGCAACGCTTTTTCGAGACTGTTTATTGGTCTTTGCGGGCTATGAGTCAGGACCGCCAGCGCGCAACCATGCGTGCCTTCGCGCAGGCCTACGGTGTCGATGTGACAGCTGCCTGCAGACGGCTCATTCTACCCACTGAGGATGTGAAGAACTTCGCGGCGCATCCTTTGATCGAGATTGGCGCTCACACGGTTGCCCATCGCGCTATCGCCGGCTTGGATAGATCAGAGGCGATGCGTGAGATGCGCTCGGGAACAGATTGGCTGGAGACGACGCTCGGGCGTCGTCCAGCGCACTTTTCCTTTCCCTATGGCGACAAGGGTTCAGCGGCGCAAAGGGATTTTGATTTAGCACGCGAGGCGGGTTTTCGATCTGCCGTGACAACACGCAAGGGCATGCTGTATCGCGAGCATCGCGACCACTTTTTTAGCCTACCGCGCGTTTCGCTCAATGGAGATTTTCAACAGGCTCATTTTGTCGAGCTGTTCGCGTCAGGTGCACCATTCCTGCTTGCCAACCGTTTGCGCAAGGTGGCCTAACTGGCGTGCCTATTGAGCAGGTTCATCAGGCTTCATCATCCATTTCAGGATGACAATCGCTGGCAGTGCCCAAAAGCAGCCCGTAAAGGCATAGAACAGCGCTTCTTGCCAGCCGGCCGCATCTTTCAAGACCCACAAGCCGATCATCATTGTCGCGAATGCGTAGAAGATGATGAAGGCTAGGAGAAAGACGGTCCCAATGAGCTTTCGTGTGCGCATGCGGAGGGTCATGGCTTGCTCCTGATCAGATCATTGCTGCGATTGTGTCGTATGTAGAGATGCACATAAGGCGTGCGCTCTTAGACACAAGGTGAAAGCGGCATCTGCGGCGCCGGGCCGCAAAGGGAAGGCCAGTGCGGCCAAAGAGAAGGGCAGTGCGGCGCCGGGCCGCAAAGGGAAGGGGTGGCCAAACCGGCTGCCTGTCGGCAAAAGGCGTTGGAATGTAGATTGGGATGTGAACTATGGCCGTTACGACCTCTGAGGCTTCCTTTGAGACGGTTAAGGCGCAAGACGCCTACCGACCGGTGCGCCTTTGGCTCTGGTCCGTCGCCGCGCTGGTTTTTCTGATGGTGTTCGTCGGCGGCGCAACGCGCCTTACCGATTCTGGGCTTTCCATCACAGAGTGGCGGCCAATCACCGGAACCATCCCACCGCTGACGGCTGAAGGCTGGGAAGAGGAGCTGGAGAAGTATCGTCAGATCCCCGAGTACCAGCTGGTCAACCGCGGCATGTCGATGGCTGAATTCCAGTTCATCTATTGGTGGGAGTGGGGACACAGGTTTCTTGGGCGCCTTGTCGGGCTGGCCTTCGTTGTGCCGTTCCTTGTCTTCGCCGTTCGCAAAAAGCTGCCGCCGCGATCGATGCCCAAGCTGCTTGCGCTTTTGGCGCTTGGTGGCCTGCAAGGTTTCATCGGCTGGTGGATGGTGGCCTCCGGGCTCGTCGATCGCGTAGATGTCAGCCAGTACCGGCTTGGTGTGCACCTCACCATGGCTGCGCTCATACTCGCCTCGATTGCCTGGGTGTCGCAAAGCATGAAACCCCTCCAAGCCGGGTTAGAACAGCGCCGTGATCATCGCGCGCCGGGCACAACAATGGCCGCGTTGTTGGCGCTGTTCGTGTTGGCGCAGATCTTTCTTGGTGCGCTGGTGGCGGGCCTTGATGCGGGGCTCAACTACACAACGTGGCCCTTGATGGATGATCATTTCATCCCGCCCACTGCCGACCTTTTCTTGCTTGCGCCCTGGTACGTAAACCTTGGCGATAATCCGCTCACTGTACAGTTCATCCACCGCATGGCTGCTTATGCACTTCTTGGCTTTGCCATCTACCACGCTTGGCGGATGCGGCGCGTGGCGAGCGACATCAAAGATCAGAAGATGGCCAAGGCGCTGGCCATTGCTGTGGCCATGCAAGGCGTTATCGGCATTGTGACGCTGCTCACCCAAGTGCAGGTGCACTGGGCGCTGGTTCACCAGTTCTGGGCCTTCGTGATCTTGGTTGTGGCAACGCTTCATTTTTCGCGGCTGACCGGCCATGGGTTGACCGAAGCGGACAAAAAAAAACCGGCGCTCGCAAGCGCCGGTTGATGCAGCTAAGTGCGCGGCTTGTTATGCCGCCACCTTAAACAGACATCGCCTGATCCAGATCAGCGATGATGTCTTCCACATCCTCAATACCAACCGAGATCCGAACGGTGTCGGGCGCGGCACCGGCGGCAGTTTTCTGCTCATCTGAGAGTTGAGAGTGGGTCGTTGATGCTGGGTGAATGATCAGCGAGCGTGTGTCACCAATATTGGCGAGATGCGAGAAGAGTTTGGCGTTCTCAACCAGCTTCACGCCTGCTTCATGCCCGCCTTTCAGCCCGAACGTGAACACGGCACCTGCGCCCTTTGGCGCGTACTTCTGCTGTAGGGTATGATACTTGTCGCCCTCCAGGCCCGCGTACGAGACCCACGCAACATTGTCATGTGCATCCAGATACTTGGCCAGTGCCAGCGCATTGTCGCAGTGGCGCTGCATGCGCAAAGGAAGCGTTTCCAGCCCTGTTAGGATCATGAACGCATTAAAGGGTGAAATGGATGGTCCAAGATCGCGCAGACCCAGCACGCGGCAGGCGATGGCGAACGAGATACCGCCAAGTGCCTCATGCAGCTTCACCCCGTGATACTCTGGCCGTTCCGCGGAGAGCATCGGGTATTTGTCGCTTGCCGACCAATCGAAGTTGCCGCCATCGACGATGATACCACCCATCGAATTGCCGTGCCCACCGATGAACTTGGTGAGCGAGTGGATGACGATGTTCGCGCCGTGTTTGATCGGCTGAATGAGGTATGGAGAAGCCATCGTGTTATCAACGATGAGTGGTATCTCAGCTTTGCGAGCGACTTCGGCGATGGCTTCAATATCGATGAAGACACCGCCTGGGTTGGCCAGCGATTCAATAAAGATGGCTTTGGTTTTCGGCGTAATCGCAGCTTCAAACGCTGCCGGATCGTTCGCGTCGGCCCAGACAACGTTCCAGCCAAAGCTCTTGAAGGAATGATTGAACTGGTTGATCGACCCGCCATACGCTTTGTCCGCCGCGATGAACTCATCGCCGGGCTGCAAAAGCGTGTGGAACACCAGCATTTGCGCTGCATGACCTGACGCGACCGCGAGCGCTGCGCTACCACCCTCTAGGGCTGCAACACGCTGTTCCAGAACATCCTGCGTCGGGTTCATGATGCGTGTGTAGATATTACCAAAGGCGCGCAGACCAAAAAGGTCTGCTGCATGATCTGTGTCCTCAAACACGAAGCTTGTGGTCTGGTAGATCGGTGTAGCACGCGCGCCTGTCGTCGGGTCGGGCTTAGCGCCAGCATGCACAGCCAGCGTGTTGAAACCTTGGGGTTGTGCGTCGCTCATGGGTGTCCTCGTGAGATGGTAAGTTGCTTTGCGTTGCCTGCGGTAATAGAGGTTTGCCAGAATTGAGCCGGTTGCTCTTGCGGTTATTGCCTCCGCGACCGCCACGCCAACGTTCTTCTTATCGAACGACTTGTTCGTTTAAAGGAACGCATAAAGTCGGTGGGCAGCCGCGTCAATTCCGTTTGTTCGGTGATCGTGTCGCTGAAAAGTGTGGTAACATAATACCATATTTGTAATGTACTGAAACTAAACATGAAAAATTGACGTCTGCTGCTTGACGGTAAATCTAGCGCGTCTTAGAAGCGCGCCATAGACAGCGCATGGTTTTTGTTGATGGCAAAAGTCTGTGGCCGTCATTCTTTCGATGTCAGGCGAGCTTTGACCAGTTTTGATCAAAGGCACCTGAACAGAGTCCAACCCAGGATAAGCCTCATGAAAACCTTTTCAGCGAAGCCCGCTGAGGTGGAGAAGAAGTGGATTGTGATCGACGCCGAGGGTCTCGTCGTCGGTCGTTTGGCCGCTTTGATCGCCACCCGCCTGCGCGGCAAGCACAAGCCGATTTTCACACCTCACGTGGATTGTGGCGACAATGTCATCGTCATCAATGCCGACAAGGTGCTCTTCACAGGTCGCAAGCGCGAACAGAAGAAGTACTACTGGCACACCGGATATCCAGGCGGTATCAAAGAGCGCACCGCCAAGGCGTTGCTCGATGGCCGTTATCCCGAGCGTGTCGTGGAGAAAGCTGTCGAGCGTATGTTGCCGCGTGGGCCGCTTGGTCGCCAGCAGCTTTCCAACCTGCGTGTCTATGCAGGAACACAACATCCCCATGAAGCCCAACAGCCTGAAGCGCTCGATGTCAAAGCGCTCAATGCGAAGAATAGCCGGAGGGCTGCATAATGAGCGAGCAAGTTACCTCTCTTGAAGATCTTGGCAACGCAATGGGCGTTACGCCATCGACTGGCGACACGCCAGTGTCTGACAGCGCGCCTGCGCATGTGCAGAAGCTTGACGAGCATGGTCGGGCTTACGCAACTGGCAAGCGAAAAGACGCCATCGCGCGTGTTTGGGTGAAGCCAGGCACTGGCAAAATCACCGTGAACAAGAAAGACTTCACGGCCTACTTCGCGCGTCCTGTGCTTCAGATGATTGTGCAGCAGCCTATCGTCGCCGTTGCGCGCGATGGTCAGTATGACATCGTAGCAACCGTTGCCGGCGGCGGATTGTCCGGCCAGGCCGGTGCTGTGCGCCACGGCATTTCCAAAGCGCTCACCTACTATGAGCCTGAACTGCGTGGTGTTCTCAAATCAGGTGGGTTCCTGACTCGTGACTCCCGTGTTGTGGAACGTAAGAAGTACGGCAAAGCCAAAGCCCGTCGCTCCTTCCAGTTCTCTAAGCGCTAAAGACGTCCCCGCCTTTCCTTTTTCAGATCACATCTCAAAAGCGCTGTCTTCGGGCAGCGCTTTTTTGTTTGTTGGGATATTCAAAGAGCGCCGCCACCAAACCGCTCGTGCCAGATCAATAGGTTATATCAATGGAATGTCTCGTTCCAGAGTTTCACACGTGCTGCATCGCGAGCCTCATAGGCTTTCACGTCGTCGATGAGGCTTTCAGGCCCCCAGACGGCGTTTCCTTCGGCAAGGTCGGTCAGGCGCATCGTGTACCAAGCTGTCACGCCACCTTCAGGTGGATTGTCAAAGCGAGGGAAGACGGGCGACTGCCTCCCGCCTCCTAGCCACGTGTTAGGTAGATTTGGGTCAAGGATTAAAGCGCGCGCAAGGCCGACGAAATCGATGTCAAGATCGATGGCGTTCTGTGCTTGCTTGAGCGTTTTGAAACCGCCGGTCAGCATCAGGGGTTTGCCCGTCAGGCAGCGCGCCTTTTTGGCAAACTCCAAAAAGTAAGGGCCGCTGCCCGCACCATCTGAGGCTGATGGTGCACCAGGGAAGTAGGTTCCCCCGCTGATATCGATGAGATCAAGGCTGGTTTTCTCCAGCGCTTCCACGACGAGCAGCGCTTCATCCTGGGTGAAGCCGCCTGCCAATTGGTCGGTGGCATTGAGTTTGATCCCGATGGGAAAGCGGGGACCCACCGCATCGCGAACAGCCTCAGCGACCTCTAAGGTAAGCCGCAGGCGGTTTCGAAGCGAGCCGCCATAGGCATCACCTCGTTTGTTGAAGAGCGGCGATAAGAACTGGCTGAGGAGAAAGCCGTGCGCTGCGTGCAGCTCAACACCACAAAACCCAAGATCTTGAGCCAAGCGCGCTGTACCTGCAAACTGATCTGGCAGCGCAGAAATCTCATGCGTGGTGAGCGCGGCGCAGCTCAACCCGTCCAGGTCTAGGTTGCTCGGCCCCTTCGGCGTTCCAATGGGCCGATAAGCCATGGCACCTGCATTGCCAAGCTGGAGCCAAAGCTGTGAACCCTTATGTGTGCCAGCCCGTGCCAGAGCCTCAAACCGGGGGTCGGTCCGCTCGGGACGCAAGACCAAGTTACCAGGTTTCTCCGCCTTGCTGGGGTCGCCTTGAACTTCCCCAACGAGGGAAAGCGCGGCTCCGCCCTCCGCCCAAACTTTATAGAGAGCGATCTGAGCATCACTTGGATAGCCGCGCCCATCACCAAGAGAGTCTGACATCGCCGACTTCGCGATACGATTTTTTAAAACCGCGCCACAAGGCAGGGCAACGGTGTCGCTAAGGGATCGAGGGTTAGGCAGAACGCTTCTCGTTGGACTGGTGTGGCCAGAGCCTACCTCGCATCGCACCACAAAAAAAGCGCGGGAGGTGTTACACAACGCCCTGCGCTTTTCTCACTGTCCTTGAAAGATCATCTTAGCGAACAAGGCGGACATCCGCCAAGCGTCAGCCACCAACCTGTCCTTGGGTCGTTTTGAAAGAGACTAAAAATATGAGTTATCATTGATTTTTTTCTTCCAACGAACACCAAAAGTGCCTACCTGCGAGCGTCATGCGACGCGGCATGGTGTCAATCGCACCTGCTGTGGTCATGTTTGAGCAGCATCAGCACATTGATAAAAACGATATGACCAAAGCGATACGCACAGCGATCTTAGGCGCATCTGGTTACACCGGCGCAGATGCCATGCGGCTGGCACTGCGTCATCCAAACCTTGAGATCGTCACGCTCACCGCCAACACGCATGCGGGCAAATCTGTGGGCGAAGTGTTTGAGCATCTGCGCGGTTTTGATCTGCCAGATCTGGTTGCGCTGGACGACGTTGTCTGGACTGATGTGGATCTTGTGATTTGTGCCTTACCGCACGGCACCACCCAAGCCACAACGAAGGCCATTCGTGCCGCCAACCCGACGTGCGTGGTTGTCGATATGTCGGCAGATTTTCGGCTGCGCGATGTAGAAACCTACGCCCATTGGTATGGAGCTTCCCATGCAGCGCCGCTGTTGCAGGGCGAGGCGGCCTACGGGCTCACCGAGCACAATCGTGAGGCCATTGGTGGTGCGAAGATTATTGCATGCCCGGGCTGTTTCCCAACGGCGGCTTTGACTGCGCTTATCCCGCCTTTGTCTGCCGATCTCATTTCAACGGACGATATTATCATCGACGCCAAGACCGGGCTGTCCGGTGCGGGACGTGGACTGAAGCAGGCCATGCTGTTGTCCGAGGCAGGCGAGGGGACATCGCCCTACGGCGTCGGTCACCATCGTCATATGCCTGAGATCGAGCAGGAACTTACAAAAGTTGCCGGAGTTGCGGTGAATGTGGGTTTTACACCTCATCTTGTTCCGATGGTGCGCGGAGAACTCCTCACCTGTCATGTGAAGCTGGCAGATGGGGCGAACGCTGCTTCGGTGCGCCATGCACTTAAAGATCGGTATGATGCTGAACCATTCGTCCTGGTGCTGGACGAGGGCCAAACGCCGAAGACTCAGAACGTTCGTGGCTCAAATGTGGTTCATATCGCCGTTTTTGAGGATCGGCTTCCCGGTCGCGTCATCATCATTGCAGCGCTCGATAATCTGGTGAAAGGGTCTGCTGGTCAGGCTCTCCAGAATGTCAACGTTGCATTTGGCCTTGAGGAAACGCTCGGCCTCAAACAGGTGGCTCTCTTCCCATGACGCTTCGGCTTGCCGTTTCGCCTTTTAAGGCGAGAGCGGCGTGAACACACCAAGCGTTGTGCCGAGCATGAAGCTGGCCGCGATAGCGATGGAGGGGAGCCAAAAGCGCGCAACAGCGCGCTTCATTCTCCTAAGGGTCAAAACTTTTAACCGACCGACGGGGCGGGCGTCATCACGCTGAGTGATGCTGTGCATTTTGAGCCAATGGCGTTGGATGTTAGGCTTCGTCGGGTCTTCCTGAAAAACACTCATGGTAAGGTCCACCATAGATTAAAAACAGGCTTCCACGTTGCTGTAATAATACCAAAGGCAAGATGCAGGTCATAGCCGTTGTTTTGGACCAATTTGTAGGGCAAAATACTAAATATATACGTAGTTTAATATACAATAAATCGCCCCAACGTGTCTTGTAAGTTGGTCCTAACGAATCGAAACACAATTTTTAGGTGTGATGATTCTATTCATATGGGCGCAAGCAGCCACCGGTACGATGGTTACTTGAAAGGCTCCATGCCAGCGCGCGCGAGTTCATCCGCGCGTTCGTTCATGGGGTCGCCCGCATGACCTTTGACCCACTGCCAGGTAACCTCATGACTTTGGATTTGCGCATCTAGAGCTTCCCAAAGGTCTTTGTTCTTCACTGGCTTTTTGGCTGCTGTTTTCCAACCGCGCGCCTTCCATCCGGGAAGCCACTGGGTGATGCCGTCCTTCACGTAGGAGGAGTCAGTGTACAGCGTCACCTCTGAGCGCCGCTTGAGAGCAGACAGCGCCTCAATCGCCGCCTTAAGTTCCATGCGATTGTTGGTGGTGTCAGACGCGCCACCTTTCAGCTCTTTTTCGTGGCCGCGATAGGTCAGGATGACACCCCACCCACCGGGCCCCGGATTTCCTGAACAGGCCCCATCGGTCCAGATCTCAACGCGTTGGGATACGCCCTCAGTCAAAATCAAGGCCATAAAAGCGAGCGTCGAAAACGCCTTGGTGGAAACTGAGTTTGGCTGCGTATTCGCGCGGATCTTTAGGCACGACGAGTGCGCCATCAGGAACGGCCAACCAATCATGAAGCCGCGTCACCAAGAACCGGATGGACGCGCCGCGCGCCAAAAGAGGCAAGGCGTCGATCTCAACCGGGGTCAACGGGCGAACGCTTTGATAACCAGAGACAAGTGCCCGCGCTTTTGTCACGTTGAAGGCAAGGTCTGGCTCGAAGCACCAGGCGTTCATGCAGATCACGAGGTCATACGCATACGCATCTGTGCAAGCGAAGTAGAAGTCGATGAGCCCCGAAAGGTTCTGACCACGAAAGAAAACATTGTCAGGGAAGAGATCCGCATGGATGACCCCACAAGGCAAATCAGACGGCCAGAGTTTATCCATCTGAGCCAATTCGCGGCCAATCTTACCGCGCAGACCAGGAAAAGCGGCCTCTGACTTTTTCTCCTCGATCTGCTCATAAACGCTCCGCCAACCAGCCAGCGAAAGATCATTGGTGCGTGATTGAGGAAAGTCCAATGTTGCCTGGTGAAATCGTGCCAGTGTCTGCCCCAGCTCACGGCAGTGAGCGGCCTTTGGACGACGCACCGCAACGCCATCAAGGAAGGAGATAACCGTTGCTGGCCGTCCGCAAAGTATGCCCAGAACGTTGCCGTCGACGCGCGCAATGGGGAGCGGGCAGGTAATTCCCTGCGAGGCCAGATGCCCCATCAGATCAAGAAAAAATGGTAGATCGTCAGCGGCAACACGCTGCTCAAACAAGGTGAGAATGAAGCTGCCAGTCGCGGTCCGCAAAAGGAAGTTTGAATTCTCAACACCTTCGGCAATGCCCTTAAAAGCCAGCACTTCGCCCAGGTCGTAGTCGGCCAGGAAGGCTTCAAGGTCGGCGTCGCTGACGTCGGTGTAAACAGCCATGGTGACGGGTTCAGCCGTTTATGAGCGGATTGGTACAAGCTTGCGGAATGCACGCTGCTTGAACAGCCACATCTATAGGATGGGCCGCAAGAGGTGATGGTGTGCTTTCCCCTAGGCGAACTGCTGCCTGCTTTCAAGGATAGCGAAAGCTGTTAGTTTGCGTAAAACTGAGTGTGGAAGGTTGCCCCTATCTCCTGGAGGGCTTCATCAAATAAAGGGTGTTCAATGCAGACTGTGACTGACGCGTTCTGTTTCTCGTTCCCGATTGAGCAAGCATTTGCACGGCGTTGCGGCGCTTTGACGGAACACTTTTTCATGAAAGCCATCATTGTTTTTGCGTTGGTCATAGGGGCTGGTTTGTTTCAACAACCGGCTTATGCCCAGGCGCAGCAGGCTAACGGGTCAGATGCGTGCATCTTTGACCAGATCATTGACCTGCGTGTTGGTCTTCCCTCTACCGCGGCGCGTTTCTTCGGCGAGGTCAGCGTTACACAGATCGTTTTCTTGGGCGAGCGGGCAGGCACACCAGAACACGTGAAGCTCGCCACGTGCATCCTCGCTGAAAAGACCGGCAGCCGTCCGCCAGTTTTGGCCTTGGAGCATGTTCCAGCCAGCGCACAGAATGTTCTAGATAGCTGGCGACTTGACCGGTCAACCGACCCATCAGACTTTGCCACCACGGTTGAGTGGGACGCGCTTGGTCGCGGTGATTTTGCGCCCTATGCCCCGCTCATCGAAGGCGCAATTGCAGCACGCGCCCACGTTATCGCCACTGATACACCTCTACCAGGGCGTGATGGTCCGTCGTTTGAGGCGCTCATTGAAGTCGCACCAGCCTATGGTTTGCAGACCGATGAGATTGTCGAGGCGATGATCCCTGATGTGATTGCACGTCAATGCGAGCTCATCGATGAAGACGCCGCGCGCCGTCTGGCGCTTGCGCATATGGAGCGCGACCGCATCATGGCTGGTCGGCTCATTGCTGGGCGTGGGCGCGGGCCCTCTAGCCTCTTCCTCGCTGCGCGCAGCCATGTGCGGATGGATCGTTCGGTTCCCTATCTCATTGCGCGCACCGACCGTCCGCCATCCATGCTGACGGTGGCGGCTTTTACCGAAGACGAGTGGGCCGCGCTTTTGGAGGAGGGCAGTGCGCGCGACCAGGGTCTCAACATGGCTTTTGATGTGGTTGTGATTGCCGGTCAGTCCGATCAGACAGAAGAAGAGCGATGTGCAGATTTGCGGGCGGTTCTTGGCGGCTAGCAACAGCGCCTTGTCAGGCTCACTCGCCCCACGTCGCGCGCAAAACCCGAAGCCAGTTTCCGTGGCAGATTTTGTTGATAAGTGCGCAACCGAAGCCAGCATCCTCCAGGGCTGTGACCAATACCGGCAAGCCTGCTGATGACTCAATCTCTTTGGGAACGATCGCACCATCGAAGTCTGAACCAAGCGCGACGCAGTCCTCGCCCATGCGCTCCACCATGTACGTCAGATGGTCCACCATCAGGCTGACGGGCGTGTCAGAGGTCATGCGACCATCGCTGCGCAGGAAGGCGGTAGCGAAGTTGAGGCCCACGAGCCCCTTGGTCTGAGCAATCGCGTCGAATTGCTTGTCAGTCAGATTGCGCGCGTGCTGGCAGAGGACATGTACATTGGAGTGTGTGGCAACCAAGGGCGCATCACTGATCTCAGCAACATCCCAAAAGCCCTTCTCATTGAGGTGAGAAAGGTCAACCAGTATCTTGAGCGCGTTGCATTGCTCTATCAGCCGCTTGCCATCATCGGTCAACCCAAGCCCGATGTCCGGGGTCGCCGGGAAGTCGAACGGTACGCCGCTGCCATAGCGTGTTGGACGGCTCCAGACGGGCCCTAGAGAGCGTAAGCCGTCTGCGTAGAAGCGATGAAGCTGCTCGAAATCAGGATCAATCGCCTCAGCGCCTTCCATATGGACCACTGCTGCAATGCGCTCATTGGCTATCGCCTCTTCGATCGCGCTCGCGCTCGTGCAGATCACAAGATCGCCCTCAGCTTCCAGCGCCTTCAGCGTCGCAAGCTGCTCGCGGGCTGCAGGAAGAGCTTCTTTGTAATCCACCGCGGGCGGGAGAGGCAGGTTGTAAGCGCTGCTGGACACCTTCTGCGCGGTCTCCTTGAGGGGCTGCGCGTCGCACGGACCGTTGGGCACCCAGATGGCGAATAGCCCACCCGCGAACCCACCTTTTTGCGCCTTTTGAGCATCCAGATGACCGCGTGGCCGCCCATCCTTAAAAGTGCTGACGGCCTTCGTACCGCCGCGCAAGAAGAGGCGCGCGAGCAGATCATTATGGCCGTCAAAGATTTGGGTGGGTGGCATCTTCGGTCTTTAGCGCGTTGTAACGATCAGGCGTTCAAGCCCGTGGAAATGATAGGCATCCTTGAAGCGTGCCGAGCCTTGCATGGCAAGCGCAGGAAACCGCGCGAAGAGGCGTGAGATGGCAATTTGCATCTCCAGTTTCGCCAGTGCGTTTCCAATGCACACATGCAAACCCCCACCAAACGCTACATGGGGCACGCGCGGGCGCGCGGGATCAAACGCAGACGGGTTGTCGATGCGGCGCGGATCATGGTTCGCCATCCCCAGATGCAAGCCGACGACATCGCCTTGTCGCAAGGGCAGCCCGTAAAGCTCGCAGTCTTCCAGGACATAGCGGGTGAACATGTGGAGCGGTGGAGCGTGCCGAACGATCTCCTCCACAAGGGCTTGCGGATCTGCCAGCCAAGTTTGCCGCATCGCGTTATCGGCTTGAAACAAAATGCGTAAACCATTGCCCATGGCATGCACTGTTGCTTCGTGGCCTGCGTTTAGAAGAAGGATAGTGGTTGAAACGATCTCTGTATCAGTTAGCTGATCACTGTCTGCCTGCACGGTGAGAAGATGACTGAGAAGATCGGTACCTGGGTGTCTGCGACGCGCTTCAATCTCATCCCAGACAAAGGCCGCAAACTCCCGCGCAGCAGAGTTAGCGGCCCGTTCCACCTCTTCATTACGACTGGCTGCATACATGCGCACCATTGCGTTTGACCAATTCAGAAGCGCAGGGACGTGTGCTGTATCAATACCCAGCATGCGGGCGATGGTGTTGCCTGCAAGAGGCTGCGCATAGTCAGCTATGAGGTCTGCCGTCTCGCCGAAGCGATCCATGGCATGGTCAGCTTCAGCCTCTATTTCTGGACCGAGTGTTTCAATCTGCCGCGAGATAAACGCCCGTGCGATCAGTTTGCGCAGCCGCGTATGATCCGGTGGCTCCAACTCCAAAAGCGAGTGTGCGTCAACAGCATCGAAATCTGCAACTCTTGGGTTTGGTGGTGGCCAGCCAAGCTCTTCACGGCTGACGCGATGCAGGATCTGCCGTCCCAGCTTGCGGTTGCGAAAAAGCGCGTTGACCGTATCAAGCCCGCCAAAAACATGGTGGCCGTAAGCGTCCCACCAGACAATCGGGCCATCTGGCCCGCTGCGCTTGTGAAGGTCTGCGTACGCCGGATAGGGGTTTTGGACAAAGAGCGGGTCGCTTGTATCGAGCTCTAAGCGTCCTGTTGCAGCATCAAAGCTGTACGACGGCGGCAGTCTGTCATGAGATACAGCATCGTTGGTCTTCTCGGAGCGTGTTGCGGGTGAGTTGGGCGTTAAAATCGTCATGCTGTACGATACAAAAAACAAAGCCCAGTGCTAACACCGGGCTTTGGGAATGTTGTAGTAAGCCGACGACCAGCATCTGGCTTTTTTGTTCGATCTAGAGCGTCTTCAGCAAAAGTCTATGCGGTTTTGCGGTTCGAAAACGGGTAAAAACAAAGACTTAGAGTGTTTCTTGTGAATCGAAAATCACCAGAGATGCTCTAGGAACAGCCGCTCGTTGCGCCACAGGTGTCGCACTTAAGGCAGGTGCCATTGCGCACCATGGTGAAATTGCCGCACTCTGAACAGCTCTCGCCTTCATAGCCTTTCATCCGCGCAATCGCCATTTGTTCAGCAATCGATGCCACGACGGGCTTTGCCTCTTCACTCACGGGCCGCAAATCACCGCTGAGACCGCCAAGTGGCAACCCTGGCGCGGGTGGCAACTCGGGCGCCGGTGCGAGAGCGGTTGCAACGGCTGCTGACAGAGAGGCGGGCGTGCCGCCAACAGTCCCACCAACGGCCATCGTCGTGCCAGACGATGTCTCACCGGTGATGTTGGCGTGCGACGTTCCGCCAACGACCTGAAGACGCTCAGCCACTTTGCCACGCACAAGACCAGCGGAGACGATGGAGTTGGCCGATGGCTTCTCAGCATCTTCGCCCTGGCCGAGCGTCGTGGAGCCCGCCTCATTGGGTGTCACATGCGCAAGGTCATAACGACCGAGATAGGAGACGGCCAGTTCGCGGAAGATATAGTCAAGGATCGACGTCGCGTTCTTGATCGTCTCATTGCCCTGCACTAAGCCAGCCGGCTCAAACCGGGTGAAGGTGAAGGCATCGACATACTCCTCCAGTGGCACGCCGTATTGGAGGCCAAGCGAGATGGCGATGGCGAAATTGTTCATCATCGCCCGAAAGGCAGCGCCCTCCTTGTGCATATCGATGAACACTTCACCCAGGCGACCATCTTCATATTCACCGGTGGTCAGATACACCTTGTGTCCGCCAACCCGCGCCTTTTGGGTGTAGCCCTTGCGGCGGTCTGGCATTTTTTCGCGCGAACGCACTTCCTTTTCGACGATGCGCTCCACAATCCGTTCTGCGATCTTCTGCGCACGCATAGCTTGCGGCGCTTCGATCACTGCCTGTGCGGTGTCTTCAGCATCCTCATCATCGTCATTGTCGGCCAGAAGCTGCGCGTTCAAAGGCTGGGAGAGCTTGGAGCCGTCGCGATAGAGCGCGTTGGCCTTAAGCGCCAGTTTCCATGACAGCATGTAGGCGTTCTTACAGTCCTCAACAGTCGCCGTGTTCGGCATGTTGATGGTCTTGGAGATCGCACCTGAGATGAACGGCTGGGCTGCCGCCATCATGTGGATGTGGCTCTCCGCCGACAAGAAGCGCTTGCCTTTCTTGCCGCATGGGTTGGCACAGTCGAAGACAGGCAGATGCTCCTCTTTCAGGTGGGGCGCGCCTTCCAACGTCATTGAACCGCAAACATGTTCATTGGCCATCTCGATCTCCTCAGCGTCGAAGCCGAGAGCCGACAGCATATCGAACATCGGATCGTTGAGGTCATCTTCAGAGAAGCCAAGCTCATCGCGGGCGATATCGTCGCCGAGCGTGAAACGATTGAACACGAACTTGATATCAAACGCAGATTCAAGCGCGCCTTCCACCTTCTCAATCGCCGCATCTGAGAAACCGCGTGCGCGCAGGCTGGTGTGGTTGACGCCAGGCGCCTGCGCCATCGAGGCATGACCCACAGCATAGGCTTCAATCTCGCCTATCTGCGCTTCGGAGTAGCCGAGCGTACGCAAGGCTTCAGGGACAGCGCGGTTGATGATCTTAAAGTAACCGCCACCGGCCAGCTTCTTGAACTTCACGAGCGCGAAGTCCGGCTCAATGCCTGTGGTGTCACAGTCCATCACAAGACCGATGGTCCCGGTTGGTGCGATCACTGTCGCTTGCGCATTACGGAAGCCGTATTGGGTTCCATAAGCGACCGCCTTGTCCCAAGCGCGGCGTGCATGGTCGACCATACGGCTATCTGGGCAGTTTGTGTGGTCGAGCGGTACCGGGTTTACATTGAGCCCTTGATAGCCGCTCGCTTCACCAAGCGCTGCCTGGCGGTGGTTGCGCATGACCCGCAACATATTGCGCGCATTGGCTTCATAACCTGGGAAAGCACCCAGTTCTTTGGCCATCTCCGCGCTGGTTGCATAGGCAACGCCGGTCATGATGGAGGTGAGGGCGCCACAGATAGCGCGACCTTCGTCTGAGTCGTAAGGAATACCAGACGTCATCAACAGGCCACCGATGTTGGCATAGCCTAACCCTAGCGTGCGATACTCATAAGACTGTTTGGCGATCTGTTTGGACGGGAACTGCGCCATAGCGACAGACACTTCCAACACCATTGTCCATAACCGCACGGCATGTTCATAGGCTTCTATATCAAAAGCCTTTGCACCGTCTTTGCTTATTGCTGCGTTGAACTGAAGAAGGTTCAGCGAGGCAAGATTACACGCCGTATCGTCAAGGAACATGTATTCTGAGCACGGGTTAGAAGCCCGGATACGCCCAGCAGCTGGGCATGTATGCCAGTCATTCATGGTTGTGTTGAAGTGCAGACCAGGGTCAGCCGATGCCCATGCAGCGTGGCCAATCTTCTCCCAAAGATCGCGTGACTTGACTGTCTTGGCAACTTTACCGGTCGTGCGTTCGGTGAGGTCCCACTCGCCGTCATTTTCCACCGATCGCAAGAAGTCGTCGGTGATGGAAACCGAATTGTTGGAGTTCTGCCCAGCAACCGTTCCGTAGGCTTCTGAATCCCAGTCGGTGTCGTACGTGGAGAATTCCATCTCCTTGTAACCCTGTCGCGCAAACTGAATGACGCGAGCAATATAGTTCTCTGGCACCAGCGCTTTCTTAGCAGCGCGCACTTCACGTTTTAGCGCAGGATTTTTGGAGACCTCAAAGCAATCGCCATCCTCACCTTCGCAATTCACGCAGGCCTTCATGATGGCGGTGAGATGCTTCTTAACGATCTTTGAACCAGTGACGAGAGCGGCGACTTTCTGCTCTTCTTTCACCTTCCAGTCGATGTAAGTCTCGATATCGGGGTGATCGACATCAACAACCACCATTTTGGCCGCACGGCGCGTTGTGCCGCCAGACTTGATGGCGCCCGCTGCCCGGTCACCAATGCGAAGGAAGCTCATCAGGCCGGAGGATTTGCCGCCGCCTGACAGGCGCTCGCCTTCACCACGCAGGTCTGAGAAATTGGAGCCTGTGCCCGAGCCATATTTGAAGAGCCGCGCTTCACGAACCCAAAGGTCCATAATGCCGCCTTCGTTGACCAGATCATCACCAACACCTTGAATGAAACAGGCGTGCGGCTGTGGGTGCTCGTAAGAGGATTTCGACTTCGTCAACTCGCCGGTGTGCGGATCGACGTAGTAGTGACCCTGGCCAGGACCATCGATGCCATAGGCCCAATGAAGACCGGTGTTGAACCATTGCGGTGAGTTTGGTGCGACTCGCTGAGTGGCGAGCATGAAGGCCAGCTCGTCGCGGAAGGCAAGCGCGTCCGCCTCGCCATCGAAGTAGCCGCCCTTCCAACCCCAATAGGTCCATGTGCCTGCAAGGCGGTCAAAGACCTGGCGCGAATCGCGCTCTGGGCCGTAGCGCTCATCTTCTGGAAGCTCGGCGAGTGCCTCTTCGTCAGCAACCGAGCGCCACAGCCAAGAGGGAACTAAATTCTCCTCCACCTTTTTCAGACGGGCTGGCACCCCCGCCTTACGAAAGTATTTTTGCGCGATGATATCGCTTGCCACCTGGCTCCAGCTTTCAGGAACAAAGATGTCTTTCAGCTGGAAGACGATCGAACCGTCTGGATTGCGAATCTCGCTTGTCGCTGTGCGAAAGGTAAGATCCGCGTATGCCGATTGGCCGTCTTTGGTAAAATGGCGTGCAACACGCATGGTGGAAAAGCTCCTCTAGCCCCAAAATCTATATCTGCCGCAGACTTTCTGTCTGCTCATTCCCCGGTGACCGTTCAAGGCCAAGCCTTTCAGACCAAGGCTAAGCCTTCAAACGCGCGCGCCGCCCTCATCGGCTGCTATCCTGCGATGTCAGCATATCTCTGCTGATCTGGGCTGGCAGCTTAAGCACAACTAGATATGGTGCGTAAAGAATTAATTAACACCATATGTTGTGTTATTTGGGCGCGCAAAATGGTCACCTAAAAAGAAGGTGTGTCCGCGGACATGTGCCTCGGATGGAATGTAAAAATGAAGAACATGCGCCTTATAACCGCTTCCTGAAACGGCTTTCAGACAACCTCACCAAGAAGGCCCGACTCGCTTGGCGGCGTCAACCTTTCTCCCTGGACAAGAGTGCCATCCATTCTTTTGCCTTGAATGACGGGGATGAGTGTGGACAAGCCTACCCGAGCGCATGCGCACCACCGCCGTTGCGCCCGGCTGCTGGTGTCAACAGATTTCATGCCATGCACGAGCGGCGCTATGCGCTCTATCCCTGCATGGCTATCTATGCGCCATGGAATCGCAGCATACGTTTGCCACTGTCCACAACATGATGTGTCTGATGTTCAAATACCGCTTCGCTTTATCGTTTTTGAAGTCCCTTATGAGGCTTGTTGTGAAGGCCCCGATAAACGGCCGCCTTCTCGCCATCACAGGGTGCGCCCTTACCTGCCTCATTGGCGCTGGAGTGGTGATGGTTCCAAAGTCGGCACTGGCCCAGCTTGATACGCCCATCTTGCGCAATGAGCATCAGGTGGCCTTGTTTTCTGGGCTTGATAAAATCACCGGTGAACTCCACACCTTCCATGTGTTTGTCGACGAGACGGTGCAGTTCGGGGCACTGCAACTGACGCCGAGGGTGTGCTATGATCGGCCACCATCAGAGCCGGAGCGCACAACGGTCTTCGTGGAAGTGGATGAGCTCACACTCGACCGGCGCATTCGCCGCATCTTCACCGGTTGGATGATCGCTGAGAGCCCAGGCCTCAATGCCATCGACCATGCGGTCTACGATGTGTGGCTCACCGGTTGTAGTGATACGCCGCCAGGTACACCGGATGCCGGCCAGCAGTAAAAGTTACCGGTTTTCGTGACTGCTTCTCGCAGAAGCTCGCGATAGTCACCTGCTGGGATTTCAGTGGCGCCGAACTGTTTGAGATGTGCGGTGATAAACTGCGTATCGAGCAGCGTGTATCCGCCTTCAATCAGCCGTCCCACCAAATGGACAAGCGCCACCTTGGACGCATCGCGGGCACGCGAAAACATACTCTCGCCAAAGAACGCCCCTCCGATGGCGACGCCGTAAAGCCCGCCGACCAACGCACCATCCTTCCAAGCCTCCACGGTATGGCAATGGCCCTGTTCAAACAAAGCGCGGTAGAGCCTTCGAATATCGCTGTTAATCCAGGTAGATGAGCGGCCTGGCGCGGCTGCAGAACACCCTTCAATCACGCCCTCAAAATCGCTGTCTACGCGCACTTTATAGATGTCTTGGCGCACTGTGCGGGCCAAACGGCGCGGCACATGAAATGTCTGAAGTGGGATGACGCCGCGCATCGGCGGATTGACCCAAAACAGCGATGGGTCATCGGCATCTTCGGCCATGGGAAAGAAGCCAACCTCATAGGCCTGAAGAAGCAGTTCCGGCGTGATCGTCTCTGCCATGGCGACGGGTCTAATGTTACGAGCTAGGCGGACTCGCTGGCAAGCCAGGTCTCTAGCCAGTGGATAGAATAGTCACCGCGGCGAATGTCAGGGTGGCGCACCAGCCTGTGGAAAAGCGGCAAGGTGCTGTCGATGCCTGCGATGACAAACTCATCGAGTGCGCGAGAAAGCCGATTGATTGCGATATCGCGTGTTGGCCCATGCACAATGAGCTTGCCGATCAGGCTGTCGTAATAGGGCGGGATCGAATAGCCTTGATAGACAGCTGAATCGACACGCACACCAAGGCCGCCGGAGGGATGAAACGCTTCGACGACGCCTGGTGAGGGTCGGAACGTCACTGGATCTTCAGCGTTGATGCGGCACTCAATAGCGTGGCCTTCGAAGGTAACATCGTCCTGTGTCACAGATAATCCGTGACCAGCGGCAACGCGTAGTTGTTCAGCCACCAGATCAAGCCCCGTAATCGCTTCAGTGACGGGATGTTCCACCTGAAGGCGTGTGTTCATCTCTATGAAGTAGAACTCACCATCTTCATAGAGAAACTCAATGGTGCCAGCGCCAGAGTAGCCCAGATTGCCAATGGCGCGCGCGGCAACAAGGCCGATCTCTTCACGTTGTTCAGGCGTGATAACCGGGGACAGGGCCTCTTCCCAAACTTTTTGGTGACGACGCTGAAGCGAGCAATCGCGCTCGCCAAGGTGAATAGCCCCGCCTTTGCCATCGCCGAAAACCTGAACCTCGATGTGGCGGGGTTTTTGGAGATACTTCTCCATGTAGACCGCATCATCGCCAAACGAGGCCCGCGCTTCAGCGCGTGCGG
The DNA here is from genome assembly GCA_039026935.1 of Pseudomonadota bacterium. Taxonomy (GTDB): domain Bacteria; phylum Pseudomonadota; class Alphaproteobacteria; order Rhizobiales; family MH13; genus MH13. The sequence continues at coordinate 13,569 of JBCCLK010000002.1, read as the reverse complement.
TCTTAATGGCTTCTTCAAGCTCCTCATCGCTGCGGGCGACTTTCATGCCCTTGCCGCCACCACCGGCGGACGCCTTGATAAGAACCGGATAGCCCATAGCGCGGGCTATACTGCGGGCCTCTTCGACCGTGTTCACCGCACCATCGGAGCCTGGAACCACCGGGATGCCAAGATTCTTGACGGTTGTCTTCGCCGTGATCTTGTCGCCCATGACGTTAATATGGTCTGCCGATGGGCCAATGAAAGTCACATTGTGAGCAGCAAGAATCTCGGAGAACTTAGCGTTCTCAGACAGAAACCCATAACCTGGATGCACGGCATCTGCGCCCGTGATTTCACAGGCGGCGAGGATCTGGGGAATGTGGAGATAGCTTTCGCGCGCGTCCGGTGGCCCGATGCACACGCTCTCATCGGCCAGCTTCACGTGCATCGCGTTGGCATCCGCGGTGGAATGCACCGCGACTGTGCCGATACCAAGCTCTTTGCAGGCGCGCATAACACGCAGCGCAATCTCGCCGCGATTGGCGATGAGAACCTTGTTGAACATTACACTCGCTCCTTTTGGCCTAAGCTTCGAGGATCACAAGTGGTTCTCCAAACTCCACCGGCTGCTTGTCCGTCACGAGGATTTCCTTGATCACACCAGCTTTGGTGGCAGGGATTTGGTTCATGGTCTTCATCGCCTCGACGATAAGAAGCGTCTGACCTTCACGCACCGTATCACCAACCTTGATGTAGGCAGCCGCGCCTGGTTCCGGCGAAAGGTAGGCGGTTCCGACCATTGGAGAGCGGATTGGTTCGCCCGCGCTGGCAGAAGCTGTTGCTGCTTCAGGAGCGGCGGCTGCGTTCTGTGCGGGGGCAGGGGGCACAGGCGCGGATGGCACCACAACTTGTGCGGCTTGTGGGGCGCTAACGGCGGTGCGGGCAACGCGCACACGGGCCGTCTCGTGCTCAACCTCAATCTCTGTGAGGCCGGTCTCATTCAACAGATGCGCCAGTTCCCGAATGAAATCCTGGTCGATCGTCGTTTTCGATTTGGACATGAAGTCTTTTACTCTCTGGCCAGTCCGTTGCCTCATAAGGCCAACGGTCTACGCGGCACGCTTGAACTTAGATAAGATGTTTGAGATCGGCACGCTGGATGCGCCGTTCCAACCCTCAGTCCAACTAGCTAATTTTTCAAACCAATTCAGCGCGCTCCTATAAACGCTCAAACCTCACACGTCCACCGCGTCGATGATGTCTACAAGGGCTGACAGCGCGAGGCGATACCCGGTTGGCCCAAGTCCCATAATCGCGCCCGTTGAAACCGCTGCGGTATGGCTCTGGTGGCGGAAGCTCTCTCGAGCGAACGTGTTTGTAAGGTGCACCTCGACCGTTGGCAGGGCAGTGGCGGAAAGCGCGTCTCGCAAAGCGATGGACGTGTGCGTAAGAGCGCCAAAGTTACACACGAGGCCATCGGCCAAGCGTTTTGCCTCATGCACCCAATCGACCAGGACCCCCTCATGATTGGACTGGCGAAAATCGACCTCCAGGTCGAGGGCCCTCCCATGATCAATACACATAGCTTCCACATCATCGAGCGTCTCATGGCCGTAGATGTGGGGCTCGCGTTGACCCAGGAGATTGAGGTTGGGTCCATTCAAGATGAAGATCGTCGCCATATCGGTGAGGCCATAAGACTGTGGACGGAATGTTGGCGGCCGGACTTAGCCAACCAAAACCGAGCTGTCGAATCCCTAAAGCGGATTTAGCCGATCGCGTTCAGCCTGAACGGCCTCGCTCAGCCGGTCAAACCCAACAGCGCCAACGATGAGTTCGCCACCAATCACAAAGGCGGGTGTGCCGCGTATGCCCAAAGCATCTGCCAGCGCATAGGTTTCGCCGATTGGCTCCATGATTGATGCTGCGGTCATGGCATTGTTGAGCGCCTCTTCGTCTGCGCCCAGTTGAAGCGCCACAGATGTCGCAAGCGCCGCGCCCGCCGGCTCAAGCTCTTCAGCCATCATGCGATCCAAAAAGAGGCCCATATCGCCACCAATGGTTCTGAACGCAGATGCCACTTGTGCAGCTTCCAAAGAGCCAGGACCGAGCACGGGGAAGTCTCGCACAAGCACGCGTACATCGCTGTTCTCGGCAATCAGGCGGCTGATATCGCCATGAGCCCGTTTGCAGAAGCTGCAATTGTAATCGAGGAATTCAACCACTGTGATGGCGCCATCGGGGTTTCCCAGAACGCTTGCTGTCTCGGCCCTATAAAGTGCTTCTGCGCTTTCTTCCAACGCGGAAGCTACGCGCTGTGCCTCGTCTTCAGCCCGCACGACATCCAGGGCGGCGATCGCTTCTTCTAAGATTTCCGGATGGGTGGTGAGCACCTGGCGCACAAGAGCAACGGCGCCCTCCGGGTCAGTCTCCACCAGGGTTGTCAAATTGGTCAAAGTCTCGCTCGACGATACCGATGGCATCTCTGCCTCAGCTGTGAGACTGCCTATGGTTTCAGCTATGGTTTCAGCCATGGTTTCGCTTACGCGTGTTGCTTCGTGGGCCCGCCACATCGATAGGCCGCTGAGGGCGATGGCTGCGGTGATAGCGACGGCAAACACACCTGTGCTCAGTGATGTTGGCATGGTTGCTTTCTTTTTCGTCGATCAAACCAAAGGACGGAGAGCCTCTTCTGAGGGCATCTTCGTGGTAGCAGGGCTATTCGTTTTAGCCAGGCTACTCGCTGTAGTCGAGAATATCAGCGGCGCGCAGCCAACCTGTTGAGCCTGTTGGTAAGCTTTGCTGCGCCCGCGCTGCAAAACCTCTCGCGCCTTGAACATCGCCCCGGGCAAACGCCTCCAAGCCAGAGGCAAGCTGCGCCATGCCAGTGTTGCCCGCACGTGCATAGGCTTGGCCCAAGAAGCGGTAACCAAACGCCAAGCCTGAATCGCGGCCAAGGCCACGTTCCAGCTCGCCAATAGCAGTCTGAAGAACGCCTGCATCGCCGGTCTCGACCAGAGCTGCGCCGTAATAGACGCGCAGGATCGAGTTGTTTGGCGCAATGCTCAGGGCGCGGGCCCAACTTTCCGCTGCTTCCCGCGCTTGACCGGCTTCAAACTGAACCGTGCCACGGGCTTCCCAGAGGAAGGGGTTGGAAGGTTGCTGGGAGATAAGCTGGTCGAACTGCTGAACGGCGCGACGTGGCGAGCCGCTGCTTCCTTCAGCCAAAGCCCGCGCGTAGCGCGCTGGCAGGGACGTATCGCTTGAGGGATAGCGGCGCTGCACGGTTCGTGCGCCTTCAAGGCGTGCTGTCAGACGTGCGACGGCCATATCATGGCGCAGTTGAAGCTCCGGCGGATCGGGGCGGTTAAAGTGTGGGCTGCGCTGCGCCAGCGTCTCGATCTGCGTGATCCGATCTCGCGCCATTGGGTGCGAGCGCGCGTAGGGGTCGATGAACCGTCCGGTGAACATGGTCTGGTTAGCAAAGCGCTCAAACACGCGCAGCATTCCACGCGACGATTGGCCGGTGGCGTTGAGATAGGTCACAGCTGCCCGGTCAGCCGATAGTTCCTCATCACGCTGGTAGGCCAGGAGCGTGCGCTGGGCGACCGATTGTCCTCCAAGCACGACACCTTGGCCAGCCCGCGCTGCATCGCCGCTTCCTGCGGCAGCGCCAGCGGCGACCGCGGCTGCACCAGCGAGCGTTGTAACGGCGGAAATGATCTGCGAACGCGCGATCTGTTGGCGAAGTCGCGTCAGGTGCGCGCCTGCCAGATGACCTGTCTCATGCGCCAGAACACCGATGACCTCGTTGGGTGTATCGGACTGCATGATCGTGCCCACATTGATGAAGATGCGCCGCCCATCGGCCACAAAGGCGTTGAATTCCCGGTTATTCACAAGCACGATTTGAATGGAGCCGGTGCTGATGCCAGCAGCGCGTAGAATGGGCGAGACATAGGAGGAGACCAAGGCCTCCACTTCTGCATCGCGCAGGACCGAGATCGAACGCTGGGCGGTGGCGCTGCTTGCGATAAACTGGCTCGCCAAAAGCTGGCTTGCGACAAGAACGAGCGCGGCCCATCGGGTCAACCGGGACCGTTTAGAACCGCTCAAGATGATCGCTTTTGATGGTAGACTTTGCATCCTGCATTCATTCAATCAGTAAGCGGCAAGAGTTGGGCATAGAACTGAGGCACTTTCTATCGCAGCTTTGGCTGGCAGGGCCAAGAACAAGGCGTTATCACCGCGATCAAACCCCCGCGATCAAACCTCCATGATCAAACCCCTGTGATCATATGCTCAAGGTCACACCCCATCGTCACTTATCGAAGACTGGCTACCACGCACCATGGACGAGTGTTCTGAACCTGGCCCGCAAGGATCTTCTAGGCCCAAATCTGCTCGGGAGAGATCTAATCCGGGAAGAGCTGATTTGAGAATGTCTGCGTCAGGAAGACCGATAGGCAGACGCAGTGTCGAGCCGTTCCTGGCGATGGAAGTCCTGTCGGCAGCGAATGCGCGCGATGCTGCTGGCCTTCCAACCTATCATCTTGAAGTTGGCCAACCCGGAGCCCCCGTGCCGCCATTGGTGCAAGCGCGCGCGGAAGAGACGCTGCGAACCGGGCGTATCGGCTACACCGAGGCGGCTGGTATTATGCCGCTGCGCGAGCGTATCGCGCATCACTACCGCGACTATTATGGGTTGAGTGTTCCCGCCTCACGCATCTTCGTCACAACAGGCTCGTCGGCAGGGTTCTCTCTTGCTTTTCTTATGCTGTGCGAGCCGGGCGATCGCATCGCACTGCCAAGACCTGGGTATCCGGCCTATCGCAACATCGTCAGCGCGCTCGGGTTAGACGCTGTTGAGATCGATTTATCACCGCAGGATGACTGGTGTCTGACGCCAGAGAAACTGCTCGCTGCTCACGCTGAAAAACCCTTGAAGGCTGTGCTGCTCGCGTCACCCAACAACCCGACCGGCACACTCACTTCGCCGGAGATGGCACAGAAGCTGACGCAAGCCTGCTGCGACGCCGGCATCTGGTACATCTCTGATGAAATCTATCACGGGCTCACCTATGAGGGCGAAGAGACCTGCGCGCTGGCGTTTGACGATGATGCGATCATCATCAACTCCTTCAGCAAGTATTACTGCATGACCGGCTGGCGGATCGGTTGGATGGTGATGCCTGAACGGTTGATCCAGCGGGCGACCGCGCTGGCGCAGAACCTCTTCATTTGCCCGCCAACGCTGTCACAAATGGCCGCTCAGGCTTCATTGGATGCGCGCGACGATCTCGAACGGATCAAAGACGGCTACCGCGTGAACCGCGCGCGTTTGCTGCAAACCCAAGAACGTCTCGGGCTGAAAGGCGGGCCGTCGCCAGACGGTGCCTTCTATATCTACTGGCCGATCAATCACCTCTTGAAGGAAGATGAGACTGCGCTTTCGTTCTGTCAGGCGCTCTTGGACGAAACAGGTGTTGCGATCACGCCGGGCAATGATTTTGACCCGTCGAACGGCGGCTCATTCGTCCGCGTTTCTTTTGCTGGTTCGCAGGAGACGATTGCCAAAGCCGCTGATCTGTTTGAGGCCTGGGCTGAAAAACGTCTCTCACAGAACAGCTGATGCGTGGTTCAAAAGACCAGTTGCTCCAGCGGATCGTAGAGCGCAGTTCGATCCGCAAAAGCCATATCGGCGAGACGGTCGGGCTTATGTCGCAGACCTGCAAGTTCATCGCGTGTTACGAAGCGATGCGTGTGGACGGTTGCTTCTGGGTCTTCCCAGGTTGGATCAAGCGTTCCCTCAACGATCGTGGCTTTGAAGAAAAGATCCACCTGGTGAAAACCACGAGCTGGATCATGAAACTCATTCACGCCTGCAAGATCACCGATCGATATGGTCAGTCCCGTTTCTTCGTACACTTCCCTGATCAGGTTGTCGGGCATGGAACAATGCCGTTCCATCCCCCCGCCAGGCGCGCACCAAAGGTCTGATTCCCCCTGCGGGTATGCGTTGACCACAAGAAGTCTGCCTGCCTCGACGATAAGCGCCCGCACAGCGATGCGCGGGCTTTCATCGCCTTGGGGAAGGGTCACCATCGGGCACCGATAAGAAACACACAGACCTTGGCGCGACCTGTCGCTAGCCGAAGAAAGAGCGGCGTTGCCACCAACCTTGCTTCTTCGGTGCAGCGCTCGCGTCAGGATTAGAACTTTCCACCACCGGTTCTTTTGGAGCTGCTGGTGCGGGCGGCTCTGCTTCTTCGGCTTCGGCCTGAGTTGGTGTTGGTTCGGCCGATTTTGCACCAGACAATTCCGGATCGGGCGATTCGGGATGAGAGGCTTCGCCGTTCATGGCCTGCGTTTTTGAGTGCGTGCCTACCGGGGATGCATCTTCGTCCGCGCTATCTGTCTCATTGGAAGCCTCTGAGTGGGCCGTGTCAGCACCAACTGTGTCAGTACCAACTGCTTGGGTATCGCCTGCTTCTGCTTCGGCGTTTACATCTGCTTGTCCGTTGCCCCGGCCACCGCGACGCCTGCGTCCGCCGCGTCGCGAGCGACGACGACGTTTTGGCTCTCCATCGCCGTCCTCATCAGAGGTTGAACCATCCGCCTCAACGCCTTCGGTTTCCTCGCTCGTCTCTTCACTTGAGCTGTCTGCCTGCGCTGTATCTTCGGAGCTGTTTGATCGACGGCGTTTGCGACGACGGCGACGACGTCGACCCTCACCCCCGTCTTCTTCATCCGAACGGGCTCTATCGTCTGTGATGTCTTCATTGGCCATGTCTTCATTGGCCATGTCTTCATCAGCAACGATGTCATCTGCATCGTCATCCATTTCAACAACCGGTACGAACGGCTTCACGGGTACGATCAATGCCGGATCAGCCGCATCGCCCCGTACGACCGTGAAGGCGTCGGAGGCAATCGTTTCATCCACGATGAAGTGCAGCTTGCGACCGTACCTTGCCTCAAGGTCCGCGAGCATCTCACGCTTGTTGTTGAGAATATAGAAGGCTGCTTTTGAGCGTAGCGTGACGTTCACATTGTGGTTTTGGTGGCGCAGCATTTGCGCTTCCGCCTGCCGCAAAATCTGCAACGAAACCGAAGAATCAGAGCGCACAAATCCTGTGCCATTGCAGTCTGGACACGGCACCATCGTGCTCTCAAGGAGCGAGGTGCGGATCCGCTGGCGCGACATTTCCAGCAGACCAAAATGCGAAATCCGGCCGACCTGGATGCGCGCACGGTCGCTCTTAAGCGCATCTTTCATCCGTTTTTCAACGGCGCGGTTGTTGCGTTTTTCCTCCATGTCGATGAAGTCGCAAACCACCAGCCCGGCTAAATCACGAAGGCGCAACTGCCGCGCGATCTCGTCTGCGGCTTCCAGATTGGTCTGAACAGCGGTGTCTTCGATATTGTGCTCTTTGGTCGATTTGCCCGAGTTCACGTCAATCGCCACCAGCGCTTCGGTCTGGTTGATCACCAGGTAACCACCGGACTTCAGACGCACCGTGGGTTCAAACATCGTGTCGAGTTGGTCCTCCACACCATAGGCGGTGAAGAGGGGCGTCGGGTCCCGGTAAGGCTGTACGTTGCGCGCATGGCTTGGCATGAGCATGCGCATAAAGTCCTTGGCTTCGCGGTAGCCGTCTTCGCCAGAGACCAAAACATGGTCGATATCGCGTGAGTAAAGATCGCGGATCGAGCGCTTGATGAGGCTGCCTTCCTCGTAGACGAGGGCAGGGGCGGCGGATTTGAGCGTCAAATCCCGCACGGTTTCCCAAAGCCGCATCATATATTCAAAGTCGCGCTTGATCTCCACTTTGGTACGGTTCGCGCCTGCCGTTCGCAGGATAACGCCCATGCCCTCTGGAACATCCAGATCGGAAACAACAGCTTTCAGGCGCTTACGGTCTGTCGCTGAGGTGATTTTGCGTGAAATCCCGCCACCGCGCGGGGTGTTGGGCATCAAAACCGCATAGCGACCTGCCAGCGATAGATACGTCGTTAGAGCAGCGCCCTTATTGCCGCGTTCCTCTTTGACGACTTGAACCAGAATGATCTGTCGGCGCTTGATAACCTCTTGGATTTTGTAGCGCCGTTTGTTCGAACGACGGCGTGGGCGCGCTTCTTCTATGGCATCATCGGCACCGCTGTCATCGACCTCGTCACCATCAGTGGCCTCCGATCCTGTGTCCTCGCTCGCGGCGACTGCGCTGTCTGCCGCGTCCGTATCTGTCGTGTCTGTGTCATCACTGTGCGCGTCATCACTGTCCGTGTCAGGCAGGTCGACGTCATCACTGGTCAGAGCCGGACTGTCATCACCGTCGGCAGCGAGCGCTAAGGTTTCTGGTTTGTCGCCGTTATCAGGTCCGTCTGTGCCATCATCCTCATCATCGGATGCCGTATGTGCTTTGCCCTTGTGGACATCTGCGTCTTCTGCATCTGCATCTTCCGCATCTGCGTCGTCGGGGCTGGGCGCCTCATCCTCATCATGTGCATCGCCTGCTTCATCATCATCGTCTGACGCGTCGATCTGAGCCTCAAGCTCTTCAGCGATCAGAGCGTCGCGATCAGCCTGCGGAATTTGGTAATAATCGGGGTGAATCTCCGAGAAAGCGAGAAACCCGTGGCGGTTGCCGCCATAGTCAACAAAGGCAGCCTGAAGCGACGGCTCCACACGCGTGACTTTTGCTAGATAAATATTGCCTCGAAGCTGCTGCTTCGCTGCGGTTTCGTAGTCAAACTCCTCGACGCGATTTCCACGTTTCACCACCACACGGGTCTCTTCCCGGTGGCTGGCATCGATTAACATTTGGGTTGGCATGTAAAGAATCCTTCGATCGCGCGGCGCGCCGGTCCATCAGGACCGCAGCCATCGCGACATGTTCATAAGCAGTAGAAAGGGGAGCCTTCCGCATATCCGCCATTCTGGCGTCGATACCGTGTCGTAAGGCAGGGAAAAGGCTAAGATTGGCCGGAAAAACATCCCGGAGAGAATTGTAGGGCGCTCGCAGGTGAATTGGTTTTGCGATGCGTTTGGCCCTCAAGGCAGGGCGACCATGGATCGAGATCGATCTGGTCGCATGAGAATGAGGCGTGCGAAAGTGCCCGCTGGCGGTACGGTTATTGTGTTGAAAGCGCTGGTCTGCGTTTTTCGAGACCATGAAAACTCCGCACGTGAACGCAACGTCATGCAATGACACCACGTAAATCTTGGTCTTGCCGCGGCACGTATCGTGCTGTTTGAGAGATCGTTCACTCGGGCGCAAGCGGGCAAAGCGCATAAAACGCTCTGTGATGCGTGCGATCAAAGCGGCAGGTATCATCGGCGCTTGCGCCGTCGTTTCCTGATCTGATGATCACGGTCTTTTTTGTAAAAGACCAGCACCAAAGAATTCTGCTCGCAGGCCCGTACAACGCAAAAAAGAGCGTCGCTCAAACACAGCGTGACTCCATTGATGTACGCCCGCAGCTTGGATTTTGCAAGAAGTCTCAACCCCTTCGTGCATGCATGTTGTGCAATGCATGCCGTAAAATATGCGTGATTGGCCTCCATGTTGGGTTGAAGAGGCGATACGTTTGAAAAGGGTTTACCAAGTCGGTTTAGTAAGGCTTAAGCATCAATCCTCACTTGGCGTGTGACGCTTGGTGAAATGAGGGTGTGCAACGTCGCCGTTTTCGAGGCAGCCGCTCCAGAGGAAGCTGCGTTGTTGGCAAAGCTGCATGGTTACAAGCTGCATGGTTAAGTGCTTCATGGTTGAGAGCTTGATGGTCTGATGACATGTTGAACCTTTCCTCTTCCAAGTCAGAACCCAAGTCAGCATCACGGTGGGCATGTGCCCACATGCTACCTGCCTACATAGCTTTCGCCGCCCCTTTGCTAACGGCACTGTTTGCAGCTTTCATAGCAGCCGCATTTGCGGTTCCACCGGCCGCACTCGCGCAACAAGCAGGCGCTTCACAGGCTGATACCCAGCCGGCCGCACAAACCCTTGCCGTTGCCGCCCGCATCGCTGGCGATGGCGCGCGCACACGTATCATCCTGGATGTTCAGGGCAATGTTGCGCCGACCGTCTATGTGCTCCCTGATCCAAATCGGCTCGTGTTGGATCTGCCGGGCGTTTCGTTTGCGCCGATGAACAACGAGCCGGTTGAAGCGCGAGGCCTTATCTCCGAGTTTCGCTACGGCCCGTTCGCCCCTGGGCGCGGACGTATCGTGGTCGATCTGGCTGATTTTGCGGTCATCGACAACATGCTCATGCTGGCCGCGCTTGATGACCAACCCGCACGCTTTGTGCTCGACCTCATCCGCGCGGATGAAAGCGCCTTTGCAGTCGAGGTGGATCGAACACGCGAAAGCTTCCTCACAAGCGTCGAGGCGCCGAAGGAAAACCGGTTGGACATCGCAATTGAGTCCGATGGCCTCCCCATCGTTGTCATTGATGCTGGACATGGCGGCATTGATTCAGGCGCAGTCAGCCGCTCCGGTGTTCTGGAAAAAGACGTCGTCTTGAACTTCGCCCGCGAGTTTGCCGCCGACCTGGAAGCCACTGGGCGTTATCAGGTGCATATGACGCGGTCGGACGACGTGTTCATCCCGCTCTCCGGGCGCGTGCGGTTTGCGCAAACACATCAAGCCGATCTGTTTGTGTCGATCCATGCCGATTCGCTGATCCGTCATCGCGATATGCGCGGCGCAACGATCTACACGCTTTCTGAGCGTGCCTCCGATGAAATCGCGCAGCAGTTGGTTGATAATGAGCGTCAGTCAGAGCTCCTGGCAGGCATGGATGTGCGCGAGACGGCGACGAGCGACGTCGCCGACATTCTCGTTGATCTGACACGCCGTGAAACGACGCGTTTTTCGCTCGCCTTCGCTGAAGAGCTTGTCAGCGAACTTTCAACCGCGACCCGCATGGTCAACAATCCCCACCGTTCCGCCGGGTTTCGCGTCCTGAAGGCCCCTGAGGTTCCCTCTGTTCTCCTGGAGCTTGGGTTTCTCTCCAATGAAGATGATGTGCGCCTTCTCATCGATGATCGCTGGCGTGAACGCACCGTGGCGTCGTTGAGCACAGCCGTTGATCGTTTTTTCGAAACACGTGTTGCAAGCACGCCATAGTTTCCATCAAATGCACCCAGGGCATCGGGTTTGAGGCTCATATCCTCGAGCATGCCCTAATTCTGCCCAACCCTCTCATCAGCACCAAAGGCTCACCTAAGCCGATTGCGTATTGGCTAACAGTGTTTTTACCATAAGGTGTTGCAGTAGCATCTGTTTATGCCAATTTGAGCCTTGAAGGCCCTGCGCCAACCTTTCGAAGCACGCAGATAGCGATTGCTGCTATAGGGTTGAGACAAATGAAGAATTGATCGGACGACCATGGTAGCGCGTTTTTTCGGATATCTGTTTGGCCTCGGTGTCATCGGCTTTCTTTTAGCAGCCGGTGGGGTGGCCTATGGTATCCACTACTATTCGCAGGACTTGCCTGATTATACCGTCCTCAGCGACTATGAGCCGCCGGTGATGACACGTGTGCACGCCTCAGATGGGTCGTTGATCGCCGAGTACGCGTCCGAGCGTCGACTTTTCATGCCCATCCAAGCGGTGCCAAACAGCGTGAAAGCCGCGTTTCTCTCGGCTGAGGACAAGAATTTCTATAACCATGGCGGTCTTGATTTCACGGGGATCGCGCGCGCTGTGGTCGTCAACGTCGAAAATCTGGGCAGCAACCGCCGCCCCGTTGGCGCATCGACAATCACGCAGCAGGTTGCGAAAAACTTCCTCCTTTCCAGCGATATCGCGATTGAACGGAAAATCCGTGAAGCGATCCTCGCACTGCGCATTGAGCAGACCTTCACCAAAGATGAGATCTTAGAGCTTTACCTCAACGAGATTTATCTGGGGCTGGGTGCCTACGGGATTGCAGCCGCCTCGCTGGTCTATTTCGACAAATCCATCCACGAACTTACGCTGGCTGAGGCTGCCTACATGGCCGCGCTCCCCAAGGCGCCAAACAACTACCATCCCTTCCGCCAGACCGAACGGGCCATGGAGCGGCGCGATTGGGTTCTCGTGCGCATGTTTGAAAATGGGTACATCACCGCCGAGCAGCGCGATGCAGCCCAGGCAGAGCCACTCAACGTGATCCCGCGCAACACAGGCAATTTCTTGGAAGCGTCTGACTTCTTCGCTGAAGAAGTCCGCCGGCAGATTGCTGACCGCTACGGCAATGATGGTCTTTATGAAGGTGGTCTTTCTGTTCGCACCACCCTGGATCCGCTTCTTCAGGCGCAAGCACGTCGTGCCATGCGCAATGGGTTGGAAACTTTTGACCGTCGACAAGGCTGGCGTGGACCGGTGACCAACATCGCAGTCGGCGAAGACTGGGGGACTGCGCTTGGCGACGTCGATGGTCTGTCCGACGTGCAGGAGTGGACGTTAGCTGTCGTGCTTCAGGTGGGTGACGACGGAGCACAGCTTGGCCTCATGCCACCCAGGCTGACATCCGGCGCGCTGGGTGAGGAACGGCCAACAGGCTTCATGCCCGCATCCCAGATGGCGTGGGCTGGGTCCTCACCGTCCGACATCGTGTCAGCGGGCGATGTGGTTTATGTCGGTTCGCAGACCGACGACGATGGTGCCCTGAACTATTCGCTGCGTCAGGTACCCGAAGTTTCCGGTGGCATGGTCGCCATGGATCCCTACACCGGCCGTGTTCTTGCCATGGTCGGCGGGTTCTCCTTCGCTGAGAGCCAGTTCAATCGCGCCACGCAAGCACAGCGACAGCCGGGCTCATCGTTCAAACCATTCGTATACGCGGCTGCGCTCGACAATGGTTACACGCCGTCGAGCGTGGTTATGGACGCACCCATTGAGATCGATCAGGGTGCAGGACTTGGCATCTGGCGACCAGATAACTACTCCAACGAGTTCTACGGCCCGCAAACGTTGCGCGTGGGCATTGAACGCTCGCGCAACGTGATGACAGTCAGGCTTGCGCGCGACATGGGCATGCCGCTCGTATCAGAATATGCGCGCCGCTTTGGCATATACGACGATCTTGACCCGCTCCTTTCCATGTCGCTTGGCTCCGGCGAAACAACCGTCATGCGCATGACGGCGGCCTATTCGGTGATTGCCAACGGTGGCCGCGCGATTGAGCCGACCCTCATTGACCGTGTGCAGGATCGCTATGGCGATACGATCTACCGCCACGATGCGCGGCTTTGCGAAGGCTGCGTCGTTGAAGGCTGGCAGGGCCAGGATGAGCCGTCCCTCATTGATGAGCGTGCACAGGTGCTTGATCCGATGACGGCCTATCAGGTCACATCCATGCTAGAAGGCGTGGTACGGCGCGGCACAGCGACGGGCGTATCTTCTCAGCTATCCAATTGGGCGGTTGCTGGCAAAACCGGAACAACCAACGACTACCGCGACGCTTGGTTTGTCGGCTACTCACACGACATCGCCGTAGGTGTTTATGTTGGCTATGATAACCCTCGCGGGATGGGCCGTGCTGCAACCGGTGGTGGTCTGGCCGCACCGATCTTTGCCGACTTTATGGCTGCGGCTCT
>JBCCLK010000001.1:0-183491 GCA_039026935.1 Pseudomonadota bacterium | reverse complement strand
GCTTCAGCGACGCGCGTTTGGCTTTGGTCTGCGGTGTGTCAAAGCTTTTGACCGGGCAGGAACCCCGCTCTTCAAGCTTTTCCTTGCATCTCTGTGCCAAACAGCACGCCATGACCGCAAAATTAATGGGTCCTGACCCTAAAGGCCCTAAAGACTTAAAGCTCCAGGCTTCTTTGGACACTGGCTTGCAGAGGGTTTCAAGCTCTCATTGTGAAGTCATCGCGCCTTGCTGACTTTTTGTTACCAGACCTCCACCAAACGTCGATTGTCAGCGTGTGTACTTGTCGGCTATCAAACGAAAACGACCGGCACTCTTTTCGAGCGCCGGCCGCCTTCAAAGCGAGGGGCATTTTAAGTGTTGGAAGGGGGATCGGGAACCAACTTCCAACGTAAGTGCGTTGCTATCGGGAAACGCAGACCGCCCGGACAAGCGGTTTCAAAAACTGTCCCTCGCCCAACTTTTTCAGCTTATCCTCACGGATAGCCGATCCGGTTCCAGACTTCTTGAGCCATCGCCTGATTCTTACCGAGGACGGACAGGTTCTGTGTGTCCTGGCGGAAGAAGCCGAGCGTTGCAGCAGACGTACTAATCGGCGTACCCATCACTGCTGGATACTCGTCGTTGCCAGCCGAGAAGTAGGCTTGAGCCTGATCGCTTGCCAAATACTCAAGGAACTTCGCAGCGTTTTCGGCATTCGGGGCAGTTGCGACAATGCCTGCACCGGAAATGTTGACGTGTGTGCCAATGTCTTCCTGGTTCGGGAAGACCCAGCCGATGCTGTCGATGGTTGCCTGATCCTCAAATCCGCTAACCGGGTTGCCCTCAGCCAAGCGGCGCAGAATTCGGCCGAAGTAATATGTGTTGGAGACAACAATATCACATTCGCCGGAGGCCAAGGCACGGAGTTGATCGGTATCACCACCTTCTGGCGGACGCGCGAAATTGCCGAAGAAGCCTTCGCCCCACTCTTCCGCTGCATCCTCGCCGAGGTGCTCAATGAGACCAGCCATCAAAGAGATCTGATAGATGTTGCCAGAGGAGCGAGCGCAGACCTGGCCCTCATACTCAGCATTCGCCAGGTCCTGGTAAGACATGGGCGGATTTTCAACGTCGGCCTTGTCGTAGAAAATGACGCGAGCACGCTGAGAGAAGCCGTACCAGTGGCCATCAGGATGGCGTAGATAGGATGGGATGCGTGTTTCCAACATGTCTGAATCGTAGGGCTGGAACAGACCAATTTCGTCAGCGCGGAAGAGGCGACCAGCATCAACCGTCATCAGAATGTCGGCTGGACTGTTTGCGCCTTCTGAGGAAATGCGCTCGATCAACTCGTCAGCACCTGCTTCGATCAAATTGATCGTGATGCCGGTTGCTTCCTCAAAGTCGGAATAAAGACGTGCGTCCGTGTCATAGTGACGTGAGGAATAAAGGTTCAGTTCGCCCTCAGCGAGCGCTGGTGCGGCAAGACCTGCCACACTCAGAGCGAGGACGCTTGTGTAAGAAAGGTGGCGAAGGGTTTTCGTCATCTTTTTAAGCACTCCGGTTCCATTAGGAAAATGAAAGGTTTTGGTTCAGGGATGCGGTCCCCCGAACCGCGAGGGCGACATAATCGCGCTCAAATCGAGACGTCAATAATAACTTCAAAAAAAATGCAAGAAATCGCGATTCTGTCGCATCTAGTTTAGAAGAGCTCCAAAGAACCCCGGTTTTCCAGGCAAAAGTGCTGGCCAAAGGTCGTGTAAGGAGTTGGATTTAGAGCGAGCGCACTGTATCCTGTTTGGACAGGCGAAAGCTTTGCCAAGCGTCTTGGAAGGGGTGCCAAGGAATTGATGGTCGGCCGCCCAGAGAGCTCACAACGCAGATGCTGGCGGCCAACCCAAGGCTTCAGAGTTTGGATGAAACCTACTCCGCGAGCACGCGTTGAGAGGGGAAGGTGACGATCGCAAGTGTTCCTTCGCCCGGCGTTGACTCCAACCCGAACTGTGCGCGGTTCGCTTCCACCAAAGCTTTGGTAAGAGGTAGCCCAAGGCCTGTCCCGACGATCACCTCATTCAAGGTCGTTGGAACCTGTCGGAAGGGCTCAAGCGCAAGGGCCACATCTTCAGGCGCCATGCCACGTCCGGTATCACGCACGCGCAGCGACACTTCCCCGGAGGGTTCATACAATGTCGAAACGATGATCTGTCCACCAGATGGTGTGAACTTGATGGCGTTGGACATGAGGTTCAACACCACCTGCCGCACCGAGCGAATGTCAGCGACGACTTTTGGTAGGCTGACGGGCAAAGACGTGCGAACGATGATCCGTCCTTGGCTCGCCTGCGGCTGCATGATGGCAAGACACTGCTGGACAATGTCATTCAGATCGACTTCGCCAAATGCCACCTCAAGTCGTCCTGCCTCAATCTTGGAAAGGTCCAAAAGATCGTTGAGCAGGCTCATCAGATGCTCGCCGGATGTGTGGATGTCCCGCAAATACTGCCGATACCGTTCGGACCCGACCGGCCCAAAACGTTCTTCCAGCATGACTTCCGAGAAGCCGATAACCGCGTTGAGAGGGGTGCGTATTTCATGGCTCACCCGCGCCAGAAACTCGGATTTGTGCGCACTTGCCTCTTCGGCCGCCTGACGCGCTTCGACAAGATCGCTCTCTGCTTGTTTGAACGGAGAAAGATCACGCAGAACCGCGCACAGCGCTGCCGGCTCATCATCGGTGAGGCGACCAATGGTCATGAAAACCGGGACAAGGCCGCCCTGGGCCGTCAAGCACTCCAGCTCACGCCCTTCATTGAACAGCGACAGTCGTCCGCTTTGGGCAATATCATCCAAGTAATCGAGGGCTATCTGCCGGTGGTCTTCGGGGAACAGAAGTCGGAAGGGACGACCGATCAGATCGTCATCGGAGTATCCTACCAGCGCTTGCGCAGCCTGGTTGAGATCCTGGATTTCGCCATCGGCTGTCAATGTAACAACGCCATCGCTTGCCAGATCAATGATGGCTTCGAGCTCACCAATGCGCGCCGTGACCAACGGAAGACCAACGGTTGATAGCTCCGAGAGCGCCTCGCCGGAAACACTTGGGGTGTTGTCGTCTGTTGGCACCGTTGTTTCCCGCAGCGATAAAAGTGCTGCGGATTTCCCTTCCCAACGTACGCCCTGTAACCGTCCGTGGACGGGGACATGGGACCCATCGGGACGAACAAGCGTCATTGTGCCCTGCTGGCCATTAAGGTCACCGTCAAACAGAGCCTCAATCCCAGGCATCGCCTTGAGCGCCTGCAACCCTGCGAGGCCCGCCATCTCCAGCGCTGCGCGGTTCGCGTAGAGCATCTCATCGTCGGTGTAGATGATAACGCCAAGCGGTAGTCGATCGATCACCATGCGCTCAGCGTTCGCGTCTGATGGCGTGAACTGGACAACGCGACCGGTTAGACTTGCTTTGCCATCATCGAGCACCACCCGGTTGTTTTCCGGCGGTGTTAAGTTGATGACCGCGCCACCTGCGTTGTTGACTGCGTCGCTCTCCTGGTCTGCCTGTTCCCCATCAGCGTCTGAAGGATTGTGAACGCCATCCTCTGGCACGGATGCCGTCGCTTCAGGCAAATGCGTGTCGTCTTCTGACGTATCATCTCCGTCTGTTCGCGGATCGTCAGTAGGCGGGGTTTCTGCAGGCGAGGTCTCGGGCGGCGAGGTTTCTGGGCGCAAGGTTGCGGGGATAGAGGCTTCGCGCAGGTCATCAAAGGTGTCCGTTTTGTCTTGACCACTGATGCGGGCACCGAGCCGGCGGGCAATCTCCTGAAAAGTGAGCCGTTCAGGCCGCGAAAGGTCGGCGTCCAGTGGGGCGCTCGCTTCACCCTCTGAAGAAAGAGGGGCTGTCGCATCTTGAGCCGTGTCCTGATCAGGCTCGGTTTCAACCTCGGGCTGGGCGTCCTCCATAGAGGGCGATAGCGTGCTGCCGCCATGCTCTGTAGCGTCTGTCTCAGGTGCTTGCCGCGCCGAAGCCTCGTTCTCTGAATCACCGGCGAGGAGGCGCGTCGCGGTTGTGCCTGCAAGGCCAGCTGTGACGCCAGTGGCGACCGCCTTCATGGCTTTGAGCGTCTCTTCGGGAAAGTCGGGTTGCCCGTCTGACTGTTGGTCGTCGTCCCTTTCGTCCTCGCCCCGTTCGTCTTCGTTTTTCTCTTTGGCGTTGGTGACCGCTTGCGAGTTTGCCAACTGCGCCGCACCTGGGACCTGCGCTATCATGGCCATTGTCTCGCCAGCATCTTCGCTGGAGGTTTCAACGGCGCTCGCCTCTGTGGCCCCTGCAGCCTCGTGCATAGGGTCAACGGCCTCATCGATAGCGTCGCTCACCGTTTCATCTGTTTGCGAGGCGCGTGACTGGCCTGTCATAACCGTGCCGAAGATGCGCAAAGTTCCGTCATCTTCGTCAAAGCCGGACAACCGAACAGGCACTTCAAGCGCGGTGTTGCTCACCGGCCAAAACACAGTGTGCTCGCCGAACCGACGCCTTTCCTCTAGCCCGTGTATAACGGCCGGAGGCACATCCTTGGCCCGGTTCGCAACACTTGACGTTGCATCTTGTCCTTCTTCGAGCGTGGTTATCTGCCCGACGGCATCTTCCATACCCGGCGATAGGGATTGGATCAAACCGTGCTGATCCACAAGGAAGGAAAACCGGTGCGGTCGGGATCTAGGTGCGAAGGTAAAGAGAGGCAGAGTGGTTTCACTCCCGCCAGTCTCCCCGAGATCACGAGCGGTGAGCTGAGCTTGAACACCATCAACGTCAGGTGTTTCAGACTGCAATTGTTCTGCGTGTTCAGCGCCCGTATTTTGACGTTCGTCGTCTGCGTTGCCTGCGGAGTTCACCCTGTCTGTGAGGTTTGGGCTATGCGATGAGGCATCGATGTCGAGGATAAAGTCGGCCGCATCCAGCGAGATTTCGCGTCCCGCTTCTTCGGTAGACGCGTCTAAGACATCTTCGGACTGATGAGCTGGCGCCTGCGGTGTTGCATCAGCCTCTCGCGACATCGGCGCTGTCGTCTCGGTTTCGATAGGTGCGCGCACCGTTTTGCTTGAACTGATCTTGCCTGAACCGGCAGTCCCCGTCGCCGCCACGCAGATAAGCCCGTCAAGATTAACCGGACGGCACGTGGCAACCACCGTCTCATGATGACCTCCAGCATTAAGCCGCAGGATTTCGATGCGACCACGTGTAGAAGAGCCATGAGCAGGAGAGCCATGTGCAGACGCACCATGGGCTGAAGGTTGGGGTAGCGTGCGGGCCACTGCTTGAAGAGAGCGAGCTGCGGGGGCAGAAGGGCTGACTGTTTCAACAGCGCCCTCATCAATGCCAAGCGCTGTGAGGCCCATTGCGTTCGACCACAGGAGGTCCTTGCCGTTCGCGCTCCAAATCCAAAGAGGCCGATCGCCGGCATTATCTGCAAGGCTTTGCAGGGCAATCTGAGCGTTATCGGACAGAAGGAAAGATCCTTCGGTCGAGCTCCCGTCTGCACTCATCGTTCTCATACTCGCGCGCCGCTTCATTCGGTATTCAGATTGTTCAACCACCGCAGGACGAAAGCAAACCTGTTTTTAGGTGATTTGACCGTGCCGCCCCGAAACAGTCGATCTGCAACAATCTTTACAGTCTCTTCATACTGTTGAGGGGATCGCAGAGTCCACGCTGGTCCATCAAACGATCAGCCTTATCGAAAATAGAGTAAACGGCCTTCATTATCGACACTCAAGGCCAGTCTGGTCCATTTGGATGACCTGACCTGCGACACTTTTTCAGGCATATTTGCAATCAAGCGAGGCGTTTGGAAACTGTTCTGAACAAGGCCTTGCAACAAAGGGAGGTTCCATGTCCACACCGCCAAAACTTGAAGTCCCAGAAGCAATGCGTGACTTCGCAGACCAGAGCGTTTCCCAGGCCCGCAAAGCGTTTGATACGTTCATGGACAATGCACAGACGGCGATCACACGCATGGAAGACAATGCCAGCAGCGCAAAGTCGCTTGGGTCGGACATGCAGAAAGATGCGATGTCCTTTGCCGAGAAGCAGGTGGCCAGTGCTTTCGATCTGGCGCAGAAAATGGTTCGTGCGAAAGACGCGCAGGAGCTGATGGAAGTGCAAGCCTCCTACATGCAGGAGCAAATGAGCTCATTGTCGACGCAGACCAGGGAGATGAGCGATAAAATGGCAGCCGCTGCCAAGAGCGCCGCAGATCAGCTGAAGCCCTAAGAGCTCAACTTAACACTGATCCCAAACAGGGGCAGTAGCTTGCAAACCCGCTGCACGGTATCCGTGCGGCGAAAGTTTCTTGTGCTTCGCAACATTCATGTTGCACTGCACAAAACATGGTGTTATAGGGTTCGTCAACGTTGGAGAGGTCCAACGCCCTGCGGCCCGCGGAGCGGGTCTCCCCCAGATGGCCAGAGGGCTGGCCGCTAACTGGAACAGAAGGAACCGACCCATGGCACCACGTAAGACACCTGCAAAGACCGCCGCAGCCAAAGCAGCGGACGCCGTTCAGGAAATGCAAGACAACGTCACTGAACTCTTCCCGATGGCAACAGCCGAAATGCCTGAAGCATTTCGCGATATGGCCGAAAAAGGTGTTGCTCAGGCGCGCGAAAGCTACGCCAAGGTGAAGGCTGCTGCAGAAGAAGCAACCGATCTCCTTGAAGAAGGTTTTGAAACGGCTCGCTCCAACACGCTCGACCTGTCGACCGCATCCATGGATGCAGCAAAGTCAAACATCGACGCAACCTTCGCGTTCGTGAAAGACTTTATGGCTGTGAAGAGCGTTTCGGAAGCTGTTGAACTGCAGACCGCTTTTACCCGCGAGCGCTTTGACGCTGTCACGACGCAAGCCAAAGATATGCAGGAAAAAGTGACTAAGATGACCGAAGAGGCTTCCAAGCCAATGAAAGATGCCATGGCCAAGTCCGTGGATGCTTTCAAAGCCGCCTAAGCGCGCTTTTGGTTGCTTGGCAGGCGGTTGTTTGTTGATTGAGCCGCCATTTGCCCTAACAAACACAACCCGGTATCTCCAACGTGAGATGCCGGGTTTTTTGCGTTTGACACGATCAGACCATGCCTTGCATTTGCCTACCCGTCGGACTAAACGAGCACGTCCTAAGGATCGCCTGTTAAGGCCGCATCCTATATGCAGCAGTAGCTCAGTTGGTTAGAGCGTCGGATTGTGGCTCCGGAGGCCGGTGGTTCAAATCCACCCTGCTGTACCATCTCTCCCCAACATTTCCTGGCATCGCTGCGATCTTGAAGTCCGTGCGGTCGCGCCTGCCTTTATCGCGCACGCTAGCGCGTTTGGGGTTACCCTGGGCCGGCACTAAGCCTCGGTCAACTACCTACGTGCGTTGTTGCGCGAAGCTTGCTTTTCTAGAGGCTACACGAGCAGGACACTCGCCGCCTTTCTCACTTTGAAATCAGGAGGGTATGCTGACCAAGCGCCGCCCTTCCGATCGGATTACATTTATGTCGTCACCTTCCCTCCGCCCGATTAAACGTCTTATGGCCGCCAACCGGTCCGAGATTGCCATCCGCATCTTCCGTGCGGCCAACGAGTTGGAACTGCAAACGGTTGCCGTCTTTGCCGAAGAAGACAAACTGGCGCTGCACCGCTTTAAGGCCGATGAAGCCTATCTGATTGGTCGCGGGCCGCATCTGCCGGAGCCACTCGGCCCCATCGATGCGTATCTCTCCATCGATGAAATCATCCGCGTCGCGAAAGATAATGCGGTGGATGCGATCCATCCAGGCTATGGGTTCCTGTCTGAAAGCCCGGAGTTCGTCGATGCCTGCGAGGCGGCGGGCATCATATTCGTGGGTCCAACGTCGGACACGATGCGCCGGCTCGGTAACAAGGTTTCCGCGCGCAATCTCGCGATTGAGGCAGGTGTTCCGGTTATGCCCGCGACCGATCCTCTGCCGGACGATATGGCTGAGGTCTCGCGTCTCGCCGAGGAAATTGGCTACCCGGTGATGCTGAAGGCGTCTTGGGGCGGTGGTGGTCGCGGGATGCGCGTCATCCGCACACCGGAAGACTTGGCCCGCGAAGTGCCAATCGCCAAAAAGGAGGCGCGGTCTGCGTTCGGCAAAGACGAAGTCTATCTCGAGAAGCTGGTGGAGCGCGCGCGCCACGTCGAAGTGCAGATCCTCGGTGATTCCCACGGTAATCTCGTGCATCTTTTCGAGCGTGATTGCACCGTCCAGCGCCGCCACCAGAAGATCATCGAGCGCGCACCAGCGCCTTACCTATCCGAAGATCAGCGTCGGCAGTTGTCAGGCTATGCCACCGCCATTGGCCGCACGGTCTCCTATCGCGGGGCGGGCACTGTGGAGTTCCTGATGGATGCCGATACCGGCGCGTTTTACTTCATCGAAGTGAACCCGCGCGTGCAGGTCGAACATACGGTGACGGAGGAAGTCACCGGTATCGACATCGTCAAGGCGCAAATCCATATAGCCGAGAGCCATGCCATTGGTGATGAGACGTCCGGCGTGCCGGTGCAAGAGGACATCACGCTTTATGGCCATGCCATGCAGTGCCGGATTACGACCGAGGACCCTGACCAGAACTTCATCCCCGATTATGGCCGCATTACCGCGTATCGCGGCGCGACCGGGTTCGGCATCCGGCTTGACGGCGGCACGGCCTATTCTGGCGCGGTGATCACGCGATTTTATGATCCGCTGCTTGAGAAGGTCACGGCCTGGGCCCCAAAGCCTGACGACACGCGCCGCCGGATGGACCGCGCCTTGCGGGAGTTTCGCATTCGCGGTGTCGCGACCAACCTCATTTTCCTCGAAAATGTGATCAGCCACCCAAGCTTCATCGACGGCAGTTATACAACGCGTTTTGTTGACGAAACGCCCGAACTCTTCGCGCAAGTGAAACGGCAGGATCGGGCGACGAAACTTCTCACCTACATAGCTGATGTCTCCGTCAATGGTCATCCAGAAACGAAGGGGCGCGACCGACCCGAAGCGCGTCCTGCGCCGCAAGCGCCTGTTGTAACTGGCGACATTCCAGATGGCACTAAGCAAGTTCTGGACAGTCTTGGTCCCGAAGGCTTCGCGCAGTGGATGAAAGAACAGACGCGCGTCCTCGTCACTGACACCACCATGCGCGATGGACACCAAAGCCTGCTTGCCACCCGCATGCGTTCCTTTGATCTGGTGTCCCTAGCGCCCGCCTATGCGCGTGCCTTGCCACAACTCCTCTCGCTTGAATGCTGGGGCGGCGCGACGTTTGATGTTGCTATGCGGTTCCTCACGGAGGACCCGTGGGAACGGCTTGCCGAGATCCGCGAGGCTGCACCCAACATCCTCACGCAGATGCTGCTGCGCGGTTCTAACGGGGTCGGCTACACCAACTATCCCGACAATGTTGTACGCCAGTTTGTGCTTGAAGCGGCCAACGGCGGGATGGACTTGTTCCGCGTGTTCGACTGTCTCAACTGGGTTGAGAATATGCGCGTTTCCATGGAAGCGGTGCGCGAAGCGGGTAAGTTGTGCGAGGGCACGCTATGCTACACCGGTGACCTCCATGATGCTTCTCGTCCGAAGTACGATCTGAAGTACTATGTGGGCCTTGCCAAAGAGCTGGAAGACGCGGGCGCACACATCATCGGCATCAAAGATATGGCGGGGCTTTTGAAGCCAGCTGCCGCAACGGAGCTTGTCAAAGCCCTCAAAGATGCGACCGATCTGCCACTTCATCTGCATACCCATGACACGTCTGGGATTTCAGGCGCGACAGTGCTTGCTGCTGTTGAGGCGGGCGTTGATGCGGTAGACGCAGCGATGGATGCAATGTCGGGTCTCACCTCGCAGCCCGCTCTAGGCTCGCTCGTTGCGGCGCTTGAAGGGTCGCCGCGTGCAACCGGTCTTGATCAGGATGCTATCCGCCAGATTTCCTTCACCTGGGAGGCGATCCGCTACCAGTACGCGGCCTTTGAAAGCGATCTGCGCGCCCCTGCATCAGAAGTCTATCTCCACGAGATGCCAGGCGGTCAGTTCACCAATTTGAAAGAACAGGCGCGCTCCCTGGGTCTTGAAACCCGCTGGCACGACGTCGCTCGCACCTATGCCGACGTTAATGCGATGTTCGGCGACATCGTGAAGGTAACGCCGTCCTCCAAGGTTGTCGGTGACATGGCGCTGATGATGGTGAGCCAAGGGATTACGGTCGATGAGGTTATGGACCCTGATCGGGACATCGCGTTTCCTGAAAGCGTTGTCGCGATGATGCGCGGTGATCTCGGACAGCCTCCTGGTGGATGGCCGGAGATCATCCAGGCAAAGGTGTTAAAAGGCGACACGCCTTACACCGAGCGTCCTGGCGCACGACTTGCGCCTACAAATCTAGACGACGAACGCGGTTCGATTGAAGGAGCGCTTGAGCGACCGGTCACCGAACAGGAGCTCGCCTCTTACCTGATGTATCCCAAGGTGTTCACTGAGTATGCCCGTGTCGCCGACACTTATGGTCCGGTCGGTGTGCTTCCAACGCCAGTCTACTTCTATGGCCTCCACCCCGAAGACGAGATCGCTATCGAGCTTGAAAAGGGGAAGACGCTCATCGTGCGCTGCCTTGGTCGGTCGGAAGCCGATGAAAACGGCATGGTCCGCGTGTTCTTCGAACTCAACGGTCAGCCGCGCACCATCAAAGTGCCTGATCGTGAGCATGGCGCAACCGGCGCAGGAACGCGTCGAAAGGCCGATGCTGACAATGCCGCCCATGTGGCTGCACCCGTTCCAGGTGTGATTTCCACCGTTGCGGTTAAAGCAGGCGATAGCGTGAAGGCTGGTGATCCTCTCCTTGGTGTGGAAGCCATGAAAATGGAAACGGTC
This sequence comes from Pseudomonadota bacterium, assembly GCA_039026935.1. GTDB lineage: Bacteria > Pseudomonadota > Alphaproteobacteria > Rhizobiales > MH13 > MH13. The sequence goes on along the minus strand of JBCCLK010000001.1, from coordinate 172,608 downwards.
ATCCACGCCGACCAGGATGGGCGCGTGTCGGAGCTTCTTGTCAACGCCGGTGACAGTGTGGACGCCAAAGATCTTCTGATCGTCCTTGAGGGGTAAGCGACTTCAGGTGCGTTTCGCCCTTGTTCGCTGGTGCAGCATCTGCTTCACCCACCGGATGCTTGCGACACCCTTTGCTCGCCCGATGCCAATATGACAGATCAGACCTCTCCTGAGCGCGAAAGCCCGCCTCCCTTCACGGCGGCCGGGTTCTGGCAGGGCTTCCGGGCGGCGTTTGTGGTCACCCCCGGTGTTGTGGTCTTCGGGATGGGCTTTGGCGCTGCGTCCGCCGTTCAAGGGCTCACAGCTCTTGATGCGTTTTTCTTTCAGACGCTCGTTCTGGCTGGCGCGTCGCAATATGTTGCGCTTGGTGTTTGGACTGATCCGCTCACCTGGACGACGGCCTTTGCCATGGGGGCGGTTGTGTTCACGGTGAACCTGCGCATGATGTTGCTCGGTGCCGCGCTGCGCCCATGGATGGGCAGCTTGCCTGCCTATAAAAGCTATCCCGCGCTTGCGCTTATGACCGATCCTGCCTGGGTTATTGCCATTCGTTATCACCGTGAGGGTGGCCAGGACTGGGGCGTCTATGTCGGCTCTTGCGTCTTCATGATCCTGATATGGGCGCTTTCCGTTCTTCCGGGCTATTTTGGGTCGGCTGCGCTCGCTAATCCTGAGCGTTTCGGCCTCGATCTCATCATGCCGGTCTTCTTCATCACCATGCTGGTTCCTCTTTGGCGTGGCCGTACCGACGCTGCGCCATGGGCGGTTGCCATCGCAACATCTCTTGCCGTCAAGGCGCTGGTGCCTGGCTATTGGTTCGTTCTCGCCGGTGGTTTAGCCGCCGCTGCGACAGCCATGGCGCTCTTCACAGACGAGAGTGAGCAGGAGTAATGGAAAGCCTGATGACACAAGGCGCTTGGCTTGCCATTGGCGCGATGGTTGTCATGACCGTTCTTGCCAAGACCATGGGGTTTTGGATCCTTGGCCGTGTGCCACTGACAGCGCGTTTGCGTCGAGGTTTGGAAGCACTGCCAGGCGGCGTGATCTTAGCAACGGTTGTGCCTATCACGCTCGAAAGTGGTGCTGCTGGACTTCTGGGTATCGCGACCGCGGCTGGCCTGATGGCGTGGCTGCATAAAGATTGGCTTGCCGTTGCGGCCGGTCTTGCCGTTATCGCCGGATATCGGGTCTTAGTTTAGGCGGTCCACTAAGGGGCGAACGGCCTTAAGAACGTCTAGCAACGGGGCGCCACTGTCGACGCGCGGCCATGCGACATCCGACACATCATAATCTTCTTGAAGGCGAGCGACATTCGCGTCCGCATCTGATGGATCCCCAACGCGATCTGCAATCCGCTCTATGCGCGTGTTCAGCGCTGCATCGAGCCATACCCCGGCGAAGTGACACTCAACGCCACGCGCAACGCTTTCAAACGCCTCGCGCTCCTCGGCGCGCGCGCAGACGGCATCAATGATGACCGAATGCCCGGATGAGAGAGCATGGCGAGCAAGCACGCGTAGCTGCTCAAAAACAGCTTCCGTCACGTCTGCCGTATAAGCACTCGCGTCCAGCGGGTCGGACCAGCTTGCTCCAAGCATGGCTTTGCGCACGGCATCGGAGCGTATGATAGCTGCACCCGGCGTTCGTCCAAGGACAGGTGCCAAGCCTTGTGCAACGGATGACTTGCCTGTGCCTGACAAGCCGCCAACCACGGTTAGGGATACATCACGGGGCTCCAGGACATCACCAGCGTAGCGGAAGAACACTTTCGCTTCGGCGATCATGGCCGCTTTGTCCGCGCCTTTCAGATGATGTGCTGTCATGGCAGAAATCTTTGCCCTGAGCGCGGCGCGTATTGACAAGAACAGGGGCAAGGCGGCAAGCGCCTCGTAATCACTCTCATCACTCTTGAGTGCCAGCGCGCGGTTCAAAACCCGATTGGCCTCCGTGCGCATGCTTCGCTCATCAAGGTCCATCAGAAGGAACGCCAAGTCATACAGGAGATCGCCTGTGGCAATTCGTTCGTCGAACTCTATGGCGTCAAAGATCCGCACGCCATCCTTTGTGCGAACCAGATTGCGCAGATGCAAATCCCCGTGGCAACGCCGTACACGTCCAGCCTCACCACGTGCTGCCAACAGGGGGCGCATCCGCTGCCATTCATCATGAGTGCGGTCTGTAAGATCTGTCGTTCGCGTCAGATTGAAGATGCCATGCGTCTCGTGGAACGCTTTATCGTTCTGATCGATGTAGGATTCAAGGTCGGTGATCCAGTCATCGGCGCGCCTAATGGGTGCGCGTTTTTGGAATTGGAGGATCGTATCGACGGCGGCATCAAGGTCTTGAGCTGTTAGATCGCCCATCTCAGCGAGACTGTCGAACGTTGCGTTCGTGTCAAAGCGATGCATTTCAACAGCCCACTCAATGGGCACGCCCCGCCCGTTAAGACCAAGCTCGCCAGTCTTGTCGCGGGTGATCGCTACGGTATCAATGTAAATGTCAGGGGCGCAGGGACGGTTGATCTCAATTTCCGCCCGGCAGGCTTCCTCCCTTCGTGCAAGAGTGGAGAAGTCCATGAACGGGAAACAGACGGCCCGTTTGATCTTATAGGCCTTGTCGCCTGCCAGAAATATAACCGCGCCGTGGGTGTCGATCTGCATGACGTGCTCGACGCCGTTATCCTCAGGCAAGCCATGGCTAAGCGGATCTTTCATGAAGCGTAGGACAGCACTTTGATCGCCAACCACATGGCTGAGATGTGCCGTCGGCGGTGTGCTTGGAATGTAGGTCGATGTCCGATGATCGCGCCTGCGTGGCCGCGTTGGAGAGCGCAAAATTGGCAAAAGATCACTGTCCGTGGAACGGCCGCCAGCGGCTGGCTCGTCCAAGGCTGTGCCTTCCAGAATTGTATCGTTGCGCGTTGTTGGCATACCAAGCTCTTTAGAACGACGGCGTTGGACGACCCCCTCTTTATTTCGGATGACCTTGGTGGTGTGGATCAACTCACCACGCAGCTATGTTCGCAGAATGAGCCTTTGCGCGTTAGTCGCAACAACACGGATCAACGGCGAGCTTCTTTTTTGAGGCAAATAAGCGCTTGTAGACGTCATAAACTCGGTGCTGCGGCATCAAGCTCTTGCGCTTTGTTTCAAGCGCGCGCCCTCAAGCTGCTGCTGATCCATTTGTGTCAGATCAAGACGTGCAACCATGATCCCCCTGTCGTCCGGGTCGCGCTTTACCGAAAATCCAAGAGCCTTGCACATGGCAAGCATTGTGGTGTTTTCGGACAGAACCTGGCCCTCAATGAACCTGAACCGCTCACTTTGGCCGTAGGCGATCACGATCTGCATAAGAGACCAGCCAAGACCTTGTCCCTTAAGATCAGAACGCAGCAGGATCGCATACTCGCCCACCTCTCTGTTTGGGTCGGTGTGCAGGCGAACGACACCTAACAGTTCACCGTTTCCATCAAAGGCCCCGAAAGCCATGTCGCGCGCATAGTCGATCTGTGTGAGGCGGGCGATGAACTTGTGCGAGAAGTCACGTACAAACGAGAAGAAGCGTAGGCGCAAATCTTCCTGCGTGGTTTTCGTGAAAAACAGACCAAACGCCGGTTCATCCTCAGGACGGATAGGACGTACAAACACTGTTCCACCGTCTTTAAGAGATATGGCCCGCTCCCAGTTGCGTGGATAGGGCCGGATCGTCATCCGCGGATTGGTGTCGAAGGTGAGGTCGCCAACGGTGCTCGCGGCGATCTCGATGCGTGCATCAAGCACCAAAAGTGAATCTGGTGTGGCGAGCATTGGGTTGAGATCAAGGCGACGGATTTGCGGAACTTCAGCAGTGAGCTGCGACAGGCGCACGAGCGCCTGAGCCACCGCATCTTGATCGACGGCCGGTCGGCCACGAAAACCACCCATGAGCCGTGACACGCGTGTCGCTTCCATCACCTGGCGGGCAAGCCGCATATCGAGCGGTGGCATGCCGAGCGCTTTGTCATTGATTGCTTCCACTGCGATGCCGCCGCGCCCGAAGACGATGACTGGCCCAAAAACGGGATCGTCGGCTAACCCAAGATAAAGCTCGATGCCCTTGGACGTATCAGCCATCGGTTGGACGATCACGCCGTCCAGGCGCGCAGTAGGCGCACGCTCAGCGACGCGCTCCATCAAGTGGTCGAAACCCTCGTGTACTTGCAGCGTCTGATCCAGGTCGAGCAAGACTCCGCCAACATCGGATTTGTGAGGAATGTCGGGGGAGTCGATCTTCAGGGCCACAGCCCTATGCTGCGCGAGCAGCTCTTGTGCAGCATCCGCTGCACTTTGCGCGTCCCGGGCGCGCAGGGGTGCCGCGTAGGAGAAGCCATAGCTTGCCAAAATGTCTGTGATTTCAATGGGGTTCAGCCATATGCGCCCTTCTGTGACTGCCGTGTCGCACAAAGCCCTTGCCCGCGCGACGTCAGCGCTTGCAAGATCCTCTGGCAGAGCTGGGGGCGTTGCAGACAGTTCCTGCTGCGCCTTGGCGTAGCGCGACACATCCATGAATCCGCGCACTGCGTCCCCTGGGGTGCGGAACCGAGCGATCTTCGCGTCGTCGAACGTGGCCAGTGCGTCCGCTTCGCGTTCCAACCAGGACACGAAGATGGGTTTGGGCCGCAACGTGTTCTTGGCCTTCGCCTGTAAGAGCTCAACAAGACGGGCAGCGGCCTCACTGCCATCTGACATACGATTTGGACTGTAGGCGATCAGAAGACCATCGCTCTGGTCATCGTCGATGAGGGCGTCAATCACCGCCAATTGGTCGTCGATGGGTAGGGCGGCCTCCAGATCGAGCGGCATATGCCCGTTCCAGTGTAGTGGCACGAATGGTGCCAGTCTTTCCCGTGTGGCTTGGTTTGTTGCGGCGAGTTTTCCGCCAAGATCAAGGAGCCGATCAGCCGCAATGATGCCAATGCCCAAATCATTGGTGACAATGGAAAGCCGTTCACCCGTTTCCGATGGGCGTTTGAGCCGCGCGAGTGCTTCGGCGGCATCGAACAGACCATCCAGATCATAAACCCGAAGCAGCCCCGCGCGTCGGATAACAGCATCGTAGACGGCGTCTTCGGTTGCTAAGATATCCGCATGGGTCGAAACGATGTTTGCGGTATGGCTGTGCCGACCGGACTTTAAGATAACAACTGGCTTCACCTTGGCTGCAGCACGCGCGGCTGAAAAAAACCGCCGAGTATTGCCGACGGACTCCACGCAAACGAGGATAGCGCGCGTGCGTGCATCATAGGCCAGATAGTCGAGTAGATCATCAAGATCTACGTCTGCTGCATCGCCCAAGGATATGGCCTTGGAGAATCCGACTTTGAAGGCGCTACCCCAATCCAGGACTGCGTTCATGATGGCGCCTGACTGGGCAATGAGGCCAAGTGAGCCGCTTTGCGGAGGGGTAGAAGCTAAGCTTGCATTGAGGTTGTTGGCCGCCGCAAATATGCCTTGAGAATCTGGCCCCAGGATCCGCATCTTTGATCCTCGCGCTGCTGCTTGCATCGCCCGCCGTAGCGCCCGCCGGTCACCGCCTTTGCAGCTGGAGACGACGACCGCGCCGCGTACACCGGCAAGCTTTGCCTCCGCAACAAGACCTGGCACGGTGTCCGCTGGCGTTGCGATGATCGCAAGATCAGGCGTCGTTGCCAGATCACTTAGCGCTGGAACGCACGGCTCGTGCAAAATTTCGTTGTGATGTGGATTGACGAGGGAAATCGTTCGCTTGCCCCGATCATGAAGAAGGTTCTCGGCGAAGGCTTTACCAACACTCCCTTGCTTGGGGCTGGCACCCACCAATGCAATGTGCCCAGCTTCAAAAAACGCATCAAGATTACGAAGTGACATCCCCATGTCCCTTTCATCGAGCTGAGCGTTTCCCTACGCACGATGTAAATGCTGCATTGCAGCAGAACAAGGGCAGGATCATGAGAAGAGCGGGGTCGCTGGAGCCTACGTTTGGCGTTACGGCGATGCTTGATCCGCCATGCATTGCCGCGTCTTGTCATCAACCAGGGCTCGCAGTGCAGCCAACAGCGGATGCTCGGCCGTCCATTGCGTTCCGTACGTCAGATTGAACGCATAGTCGAAATCAGGAGCGTTTTTGCCATTTACGTGCTGCAGCATTGTCTCCAGCTTATCCAGGCCCTTCATGAAGGCGGCTTCTTTGGTAACTCCGGCATTATACTCATCTACCACTGACAAAAAGTCAGCCCGTGTTTCAGGTTCAAGGGCCGAAATGAGCGCTATGAATCCATCACGCTCACGCATCTGTCTTGCTGTGCTATCCGTGTCTTGAAAGATGGCGGGAACATCGCCCGTGATAGCTTCGCCAAGATCATGGAGTAGCGCCATTTTCAGAAGTTTAACAAGGTCATAGTCCTTCAGCTCAGGCTCCAAGCATAAGACGAACAGCGCAAGCCGCCATGAGTGTTCAGCGGTGCTCTCGGCCCTGCCTTCCGCGGTTCGGCCCGATCGTAGCGTGTCTTTCAGCGCACTTGATGCGCTTAGAAAATCAAGCAGCCCATGGCGCGTGTTATCTGGAACACTGTCGTGCATGCTTGACGCTATCCTTGTCCGATTGGGTGGTCATCAAAGACCTCACGAAGCTTTGATTGCTGGCGCTACGACGTTGGCACTATTCCGCCCAATTCAAACGCAAAAGTCGCGACAGGCCGCCGTCCAGCCTTCTGTTACCTTTTCATTGTGCCCGACATCGCAACACTGCGCACGTCCTTTTGGAGACCCCTCATGCAAAACGCCCCCCGGATCCTTTCAAGACGCACTGTTCTTGCTGCAATCGCTGGTATCGGGGGCGCGTCCCTTGGTTTTGGGCTTTCCTCACCCGTCTCTGCCGCAACGCCCATTGGCTTTTCCGGTTGGCAATCTTGGACGTTCCGTGGGATCGATCCGACCGCCTATTCTCTAGGATCATCCAGCATCTCTTTAACCGCCAACGGCTCGTCTTCTGTCGTTTATGGTGTTGTTCCCACCAATGCGCGGGTTGCCACACAAGCGAGCTGGCAGTGGCGCGTGGACCAAAGCGTCGTCCCGACCAGTCTTGCATCACGAGGCGGGGATGACAGAGCGTTGGCGCTCTACTTCGTCTTTGTGGATGCAAACACTGCCGCGCGCTTTGGAGATCGCACACCGTCACTGCAACGCCTTTTAGGTATGCGTGGTGGCCGCACGCTTATTTATGTGTGGGGCGGAAACGCACAGCGCGGCTCGATCCTAGATAGTCCTTACCTGCGTGGTCGCGGTCGGACGATTGTGCTCCAGCCAGCAGGAACAGGCGATTGGACAAACGAAACGGTCGATTTGGCAGGCGATCATCAACGCGCCTTTGGGCGCGCGAAAGAGACGCTCCTCGCTATTGGTTTATCGTCAGATTCTGATGACACAAATGGCGTAAACCAAGCCGCGCTACGTTCCCTTTCGCTTGCCTAGCCTGCTTCAAAACCCTCTGGCAGATACAGAATATCGCGGCTGAGATCGTGAACATCGGTCTCGCCGCAAAGGGCCATGGTTGTGTCTAGCTCTTTGTGGATGATCTCAAGAGCGGTTGTTACACCTTGCTGCCCCATAGCGCCTAGGCCGTACAAGAATGCTCGGCCTATGTAGGTGCCTTGCGCGCCGAGCGAGAGCGCTTTCAAAACATCCTGGCCTGAGCGGATACCACTATCCATATGGATCTCAATGTCTCCTTGGACAGCATCGAAGATCACCGGAAGCATTCGGATGCTAGAAAAGGCGCCGTCGAGCTGCCGTCCGCCATGGTTGGAGACGATGATGGCATCTGCGCCCGTCTTGACAGCAAGCTTCGCATCCTCCGGGTCCAATATACCTTTTAGGATCAGCGGCCCGTTCCATTGCTCCTTCACCCACTCAACATCCGCCCAGGTGAGCGATTGATCGAACTGGCTGGAGGTCCACGATGAGAGCGAGCTCATGTCGTCCACGCCCTGCACATGGCCGACAATGTTGCCAAACTCGCGCCTTTTGGTGCCAAGCATACCAAGGCACCAGCGTGGTTTCGTCATCATATTCAAGATGTTGGAGATTGTGAGTTTGGGCGGCGCAGAAAGGCCGTTGCGGATATCCTTGTGGCGCTGACCAATGATTTGAAGATCAAGCGTGAGAACAAGTGCCGCGCAACCTGCCTCCTTCGCACGCTTGATGAGTCGAGCCATGAAGTCACGGTCCTTCATCATGTAAAGCTGAAACCAGAAGGGTTTGGTCGTCGCGCTTGCAACGTCTTCGATCGAACAAATCGACATGGTCGACAGGGTGAAGGGGATACCAAACGCTTCGCATGCCTTTGCAGCCAGCATCTCGCCGTCGGCATGTTGCATGCCGGTCAGCCCTGTCGGCGCGCAGGCGACGGGCATCGCCACGTCCTGACCGACCATTGTGGTCGCGGTGGAGCGGTTCTCCATGTTGACCGCGACACGCTGACGTAGACGGATCAGCTCAAAGTCATCTTCATTGTCGCCATAGGTCTGCTCCGTCCACGAGCCTGAATCTGCGTAATCATAGAACATGCGCGGGACGCGTTGCTCCGCCAGAACCTGGAGATCGTGGATGGTGGTGACAGTCATCTTTGTCCCTGGACTACCGTTCGTGTCTTACGGCCTTGCAAGCAGACAAAGCAAGACCCCTCACGCGTGGGCGTGAGGGGTTCTTACAAGCTATGACTTGAGATGGCTAAAGGTGTGCCCCTCTACTCAGCCGCCGCACGCATATCGCGCTCAATCGGGTTGAGTATCTCGTCGAGACCCTGGTCCCAGTAGGGGGACTGGCCGTAAAGGCTTGCCATAAAATCGATAAACACGCGGACCTTCGCAGGCAGAAACCGCCGTGTAGGATAGACCGAGAACAGCCCAACATTTCTGGATGCGCGATAGCGCGGCATGATGATTTGCAGTTTTCCTGACGACAGTTCTGGTCCGACATCCCAAGTGGAGCGCAAGGCGATACCAATACCAGCCAGGACCCCCTCGCGAATGACTTCCGACGAGTTGGTCATGATAGCGCTTTGCGGTTTCACCGATGTCGCCTCACCGGATTGATCCTCAAGGCGCCATGTGTCTTGCGACTGCGTTGTCAGCAATCTGTGCGACTGAAGATCTGAAATTGTTTCAGGCGTCCCATGCTCTTCAATGTAGGACGGAGCGGCGCACAGAACACGATGAATAGGCGCCAACTTACGGGCGACTAGGCTGGAGTCATTGAGTTCGGCGATACGGATCGCGACATCGAAACCTTCGCCGACGAGATCAACAAATTCATCCGCCAAGACAAGCTGTAGTGTGAGTTCTGGATGGTCCGCCATAAACGCTGAGAGATGGGGTGCAATATGCATACGCCCAAAGCTAGTGGGTGCAGAAATTTTCAACACACCGCTTGCCAGTGCAGAACGACGGGTTACGAAGCTTTCGGCTTCCTCGACGCTCGCCAAGATGGCGACCACACGCTCGTAGAAGCCCTTGCCAGCCTCGGTTAGAGCAATCTGACGCGTGGTTCGTTGGAGGAGCCTGGTTCCGAGCCGATCTTCCAAGCGACGCAGGCGCTTGGAGACAACAGCGGGCGACAGTGACATGTCTCGGGCCGCAGCAGACATGCTCCCGGCGGCCACCACGCGGGCAAAAATTTCAAGGTCAAGAAAATTGCTCATATGCGTGTATTGGCAGGTTTGACCGGAGTTCACGTCATCCAAAAACAAGTGCGCAGATCAGCGCTGGGATATCGGATTTACGTCTTTAAAGGACGTGAGAACGGTTTGCCAAAGCTCCTACATTTTTGTCGCGATATATAAGTAATTTCTATTACATTTTTACGGCGAAAAACAAATGACGTAAGCGTTAAGTAGCGCCGGAAATTACCTTCCGACTTAACTGTTACGCCAGTTGCCCAGATTCGGATGTCAAAAAAGTGCACTGTTTTGCAGTTTGTTACGGCGCTCTGCTTGCGTCCATCCACGTTCCAAGAGGCGCAGCAGGCTCATACGGTATGGTCGAAAGAGCCATGCAACCGCCCAGACCGGCGCCAAAGAGTGCGCTGCTGTAGGTCAGCCATGCACCATGGGCCTTCAGGCGCTCAGCAAACCCTGGTGTCTGGCTGTGCGCGATCACAATCGTAGCGGGGAGGCTGGGACGCACAAACCGTCCGTCCGCTCTTGCCAGAGTTTCCATAATCGCGCGTTCTGACATCGTCGGAGGGAAGACAGCTATTAATAACCCATCTTCGTTGGTTCCACCCTGAGTAGCCCAGACGACGGCACCCATGGCAAGTGTGGCCGCGATGACGAAACCGCTTAACAGAGCGCTTGAGGATGGCATACAAAAAGCTATGAGCGAAAAATCATCCCTTTTGCAACCCGTCGATGAAGCAGTACGCCAACAGGCCAAAACTCTTGTGCGCGCGGCGCGGTTCGGCGCATTGGCCGTTTTGTCACCGTCTAGCAATACACCTCAGATCAGCCGGGTCGGTGTTGCCACAAATCAAGTTGGCGCGCCCGTCATTTTGATTTCCCAGCTCTCGCCCCACTTTGCCGCGCTGGAAAACAATCCCAAAGCGGCAGTGTTGCTCGGCGAGCCCGGTCGGGGAGACCCGCTTGCCCATCCACGCATCAGCGTTTCTGTTTCAGCACGAAAAGTGACCGACGCCGAAGAGAGAGCCAACCTTCGCGGCCGCTATCTCGCCCGCCACCCCAAGTCTGCTCTCTACATCGACTTTGCTGATTTTGCGTTTTGGGTGTTGGGCCCTCAAAGCGCATCCCTCAATGGCGGTTACGGCAAGGCATATGAGCTAGATCGAGATGATGTCATGAGTGTCCATGTGTCAGAGCTCGTGTCATCTGAGCGCGACGCGGTGGATCATATGAACGCAGATCATTTGGATGCGATTGACATTTATGCCGGGCAGGCCCTCGCAGATCCCGGTCAAGGCTGGATGATGGCCTCGCTAGACGCCGAGGGCATGGACCTGATCCGCAAGGAAGAGCTCATTCGTGTCTGGTACCCCAACGCGCTAACCAGTGCGCAAGCATTGCGCCCGACACTCGTCGCGATGGTAAAAAAAATGCGCCGTGCCGCTGGTTATGCGACCGACCGCACCACGGAAACCAATCCGTAGCGCGGGCAGTCTGAAATTGCTTTCAAGGGGTCTAAAGAACCACCACCCGAGCGCCGATACGAACCCGTTCATAAAGGTCCGAAACATCCTCATTGCGCATGCGGATGCAGCCCGATGACATGGCTTGCCCGATGGTCCACGGCTCATTGGTGCCGTGGATGCGGTAAAGCGTATCGCGACCGCCTTCGTAGAGATAAAGAGCGCGCGCGCCGAGCGGGTTGTTGATACCGCCAGGCATACCGTGGCGCCATTCTTCTAACTCCGGCTGACGGGCGATCATGGATGCCGGTGGCGTCCAACGCGGCCATTCTGCGCGCCTTTGGATCGTCGCGCTTCCTGACCATTCAAAACCGGCACGTCCAACGCCGACACCGTAGCGACGCGCCATGCCGCTTTCTTCGACAAGGTAGAGAAACTTGTTGTGCGGATCGACGATGATCGTGCCGACGGGATGGTGTGTGTTGTACGAAACGCGCTGGGGCAGGTAAATCGGGTTCAACTCGTGGCGCGGAGCAACGCTTGCACGCTGGACATGCTGCCTGTGATGGCCTCTTTGGATCGCCCTTTGATGACGGCCCTGGGTTGGATGCGTAACAATGCGTCCGCTCGCAGAACGCGAATACCGCTGTCGCACATGGCGCTGGGTATGTCCTGGCTGAAGTTGCAGCAGCCAAGGCGACGCGCGCTCCTCGTGCAAAATCACATAAGGTGAGCCGCTTTCATGCGTAACGTTTTGTGCTGGAGCATCGCCAACCGAAAGCCCGAGCGCCAACGACATCATGCCGACAGCCAAAGTCCGCTTACTTGAAAAAAATCCCAAATTCATAGTCCACCCTCCGACGCAAAACATGAGGTAACGCACGCGCCTGGCGATAGTATTGAGCGACTATCGCGCGGCCCGCCTCTCAAGCGCATTCAAAAGGAGTGTATGCGAGTGATTGGTGAATCAAAACGGGAAAGTCTTGCGCCAGCGCGCAAAGCTTTAGTTATGGTGAATGGCTCACAAAATGTTCTAGTAAAGCGCAAGTTAGGGACCGTGGTTACCGGCGCTTAAACGCGTCGTACAAGCCGTGTGCCCGCTTCAGCGAACGGTTTGGCGGACGTCATCAAGGACAGCGTTGATGACAAGGTCTACCTCCTTGCGCGTCATCCCTGCTTTGATGTGCGGATGATAGAGCATGTTGAGTAAGTACCTGTCGTACAAAGTAAAAACCGTGTGTGTGGACGTGTCGTTGAACACACTTGCGGCGAGTGTGGAATCGTCGTTGAGCGGTCCAAGGCCCTGCAGGATTTCTTCGATCATGCAGCGCGTAAAGAGAAAATCACCCTCATCGGCAACAATAACAGCCTGCGCCCGATTGATGCCAGAGACCAACGTGATGACCCGCACCATGCAGCGTCCGCGTATTGGCGCTTCTGGCGATGCGTAAACATCGTCTCGGATCGTTTGAGCATAGGCGCTGCGCCCAACAACATAGACGGTGAAGTTTGCATTGACCGGGTCATCGACCACTTCAAGATCCAACCCGCTGACGATGCTTTCCAAAGTACCCGCGAACTGCTCGACGGTAAGGCCGCGTCGCGCCTCAGATCGGTCATCGACATAAAGCCGTACCGGTCCGGAAAACTTCTTCACGATGTTAGCGCCGATGCCGCCCCCGTCATGCTCAAGTCCGAAAACGGTCCGGTAAAACCCATTGATCAGAGCTGTATCTGAGAAGCCTTCCGAGGCGTGTAGAGATGCATGTCTGGCCAAAGTCTGCGGTTCAGCAGCAACCAGTATGGGTAGGCAGGCGATCAGTGCCACCGCCAGAATTCGTGAGCACGCGGCCAGAAGTCTGCGCGACATCTGCCAAATCGTATCAACAGTTATCCCACAATCAGACAGCTTGAGCGTCCGTGACATAGTGTGCCCTCATCCCAGTGTTTCCGCCAGTGCTCCCGACTCGAACACGGATTTCACTGAGCCAGACCTTAAGCCCAGCGTCTTGTTATGGTGAGTAAATATAGAATTGTTTCGTTCAAATTCATGTGACGGAATACCTTATTAACCGACAGCGCCTATCGTCTGTTTGCTATATTAAGTTGAAGGGTTGGGTGTATGGCACAAGCAGCAAGAAAAGCGTTTCGCATCGAAGCTACCATGAATGGGGACATCCTGGGGGCCGTGCCAGCTAACACCGACATCGGTGCGACGGCTGCAACGTCTGTTTCCGGCGCAGACTCAGCGGCGATTATGGCCGCCATTGCTGAGCTGAAAGAGATGATCGAACCGGCAGAGGCCGTTAGCCAGCAGACGGTCGACAATTTCCATAAGGAGCTTGCCGAGATCAAGCGCCTCGAGGCTGAGATGAACGCCATCCGCTCCGCAATCCAGCAAACGAAGACTGAGATCGCGACGCTTCACCAATCGGGTTTTCAGGGCCGTGAGCTAGGTAAGGTGACCGATGAGTTGGATGCGATTGTCAAAGGCACCGAGCAGGCGACAGAAGCAATTCTAAGCGCTGCTGAAACCATTGAAGATCGGGTTGGCAACTTGTCTGCCAAGCTTGATGGTGACGATCAAGGCATGGCCAATGACGCCGTTGATGCGGCCATGACGATCTTTGAGGCCTGTAACTTCCAGGACATCACGGGTCAGCGCATCACCAAAATCGTCAAGACGATGCGGTTTGTTGAAGAGCGTATCGATTCCATGATGGACATTTGGGGCGGTATGGAGAGCTTTGAAGATGTTCAAACGCTCGATGTTGCCAAGAAGGGCGATGAAGCGCTTCTCAACGGACCAGCGAGCGAAGACGATGCTAACGTTGCTAGCCAGGACGATATCGACGCGCTGTTCAACTAGTGCCTAAGGGCAAACGCGTTCCACGTTTTTGTTTGTAAAAAACGAACAGTCCGTGAGCCTTTCGCGGGCTGTTGCCATACCCATAGGCCTCCTAAATTGATGACCAACGGCGCCAACTGAGCGCCACCATCTCTTTTGGACTTTAGGAGGCATTGATGAGCTTTCGTCCCGTCATTCAAGAAACACAGGCAAGGCCAACGATGGAAGGCGCTGGTGTGCATCTGCACCGAGCCTTTGGTTTCGGCGACACAGATCTATCTGACCCATTCTTGCTGTTCGATGATTTCCGCAATGATATGCCCGAGCATTATCAAGCTGGCTTCCCGTGGCATCCGCACCGGGGCATCGAGACCATCACCTATGTGCTTGATGGTGAGGTAGAGCATGGCGACAGCCTGGGCAATCGCGGCGTTCTTGGCCCCGGCTCTGTCCAGTGGATGACGGCTGGCTCCGGTATTATGCACCAGGAAATGCCGCGCGGCAGTGCTCAAGGAAAGATGCATGGCTTCCAGCTGTGGGCGAACTTGCCTTCGAGCTTGAAGATGACAACGCCCCGTTACCAGGACATTCAGGGCTCTGACTTACCAGAGATCATTGATGATGATGGCACGCGGGTACGTGTTATCGTTGGCAAATTCTGGGGCAAGAAGAGCCCGGTGGACGGTATCGCCGCTGAGCCGCTTTACCTCGACATCTCGCTGCCGCCCAACACCAAAAAGGTGCTTCCGGTGGACACACACGCACGTACCTTCGCCTATATTTTTGCGGGCGCTGGTACGTTCCGAGACGCATCCAAACCTGTCGGTGTGAAGGTGGAGAAGGAATATCGCGGCGAGGAGCTTGCCATTCGCGATCTGTCCGGTGACCGCACTTTGGTGCACTTCGATACTGGCAACGAAGTCGTGGCTCGTTCAGGGCCGGAAGGCATGCGTTTTCTTCTTGTCTCCGGTCACCCGATCAAAGAGCCTGTGGCGTGGCATGGCCCGATTGTCATGAACAGCCACCAGGAACTGGTGGAAGCCATGCGTGACCTGCGCGAGGGCACCTTCATCAAGGAAAGCCCATCGGCTTAAGGGCTGCGCCTTCCACCGCTACACACGTGATGGCCGGGCTTGACCCGGCCATCACGTGCGGTACCGGTAAGCGTCTGGTTGAAGAACGCAAGACGAAACCAGTCCGGCGTTGTTTTGGACACAATGAAAGCCACACATGTTCCCAGCGCGCTTTGCCCCATATCTGTTCGGTTTGATCCTGTCGGGCATGATGTCGTTTTTGGTCTCTGGCATCGCGACATGGCGCGCGGTCGGAATGTCTGGTGATTTCGTGGTGCTATGGTTGCCGTCCTGGCTAAACAGCTGGGCGGTCGCCTTCCCAACTTTGTTGGTGGTTCGCCCGTTTGCGACTCGATTGGTGGGCTTGCTTGTAAGACAAGAGGTGCCTGGTGAATGAACCATATCGCTGCTTCTGGGTCACGGACGACCCACTCTACATTGCCTATCACGACCATGAATGGGGCCGGCCCATGTCGGATGACACGCGTCTGTTCGAGAAGATTTGCCTGGAAGGTTTTCAGTCAGGGCTCTCTTGGCTGACGATCTTAAAGAAGCGCGAGAATTTTCGCGCAGCCTTTGATGGCTTCGATTTCACCAGAGTCGCCAGATATGATGAGACAGACGTCGAGCGGCTGTTAGGCGACGCTGGCATTGTCCGTCACCAAGGCAAAATCCGCTCTACCATCAACAATGCCGCCCGCGCCTTGGAGCTCGTTGATGAGGCGGGTTCATTAGCGGCCTTTTTCTGGCGCTATATCCCGCCGCTGGAAGAGCGCCCGGCGCGTAACACCAAAGAAGCGGTGATGGCGCTTGCCAAAACGCCCACGTCAACGCGTCTCTCCAAAGACTTGAAGAAACGCGGATGGACCTTTGTTGGTCCAACCACCGCTTACGCCTTCATGCAGGCTATGGGGTTGGTGAACGATCACGAAGAAGACTGCTTCATCTACCAAGAGGTGGAGCAAGAGCGGGCTGCGTTCACCATTCCAAAGGGCTGAGCTTGCAGCGCTTGCATCGCCTCCACTCCCCGTCTATCCCACGCGCGACCTCACAACACGCTTGCGAACCTCATGTCCGAAAAGAAGAAAAACAAGAAGCCTCAGAAGGTGAAGGCGCGTCTGCCGCGCGGCTTTGTGGACCGCGACGCAGGCGATATTCGCGCGCTTGAAGAGATGACCGTCAAAATCCGCGAGGTCTATGAGCGTTACGGCTTCGACCCGGTTGAAACGCCGCTCTTTGAGTATACCGATACACTCGGCAAGTTTCTGCCTGACACTGACCGCCCGAACGAGGGCGTATTCTCGGTGCAGGACGATGACGAGCAGTGGATGAGCCTGCGTTACGATCTGACCGCGCCGCTCGCCCGCTACGTCGCCGAAAACTACGACGCGCTGCCCAAGCCCTATCGCAGCTATCGGGCGGGCTATGTTTTCCGGAACGAGAAGCCGGGGCCGGGCCGCTTCCGTCAGTTCATGCAGTTCGATGCCGATACGGTCGGCGCCCCCGGCGTCCAGGCGGATGCGGAAATGTGCATGATGATGGCCGACACGATGGAAGCGCTCGGCATACCGCGCGGCCAGTACGTCATTCGCGTGAACAACCGCAAAGTGCTCGACGGTGTGATGGAAGCCATCGGCGTGACCGATGAAGGCCAAAAGCTCGCCGTCCTTCGAGCAATCGACAAGCTAGATAGGCTTGGCGAACACGGGGTGCTCGCTCTTCTAGGTGACGGTCGCAAAGATGAGAGCGGTGATTTCACAAAGGGCGCTGGATTAGACGAAAAGCAGCGCCTTGAGATCATGACGTATCTTGACGGCAAATTGGACTTGCCAGGTGATAGCGCCACACCGCTTCGGGAAGTTGAGGCTTTAGTTCGTACTTCCGGTTATGAAGATGATCGCATCAAGATAGATACAACTGTTGTCCGAGGCCTCGAGTACTACACAGGCATGGTCTATGAGGCTGAGCTTCTCTTCCCCGTGACCAACGAGAAGGGCGAGGAAGTCGTCTTCGGCTCCGTCGGTGGCGGTGGCCGGTACGATGGTCTTGTCTCCCGCTTTCGTGGTGAGCCTGTCCCGGCGACGGGTTTTTCCATCGGCGTGTCGCGCCTGATGACGGCGCTCAAAAACCTCGGCAAAATCTCCACCGATACGCCTCAAGGCCCTGTCGTGGTCTGTGTGATGGATAAGGAGATCGACGCGCTGGCGGGCTATCAGAAGATGGTTCAACAACTGCGTGAAGCTGGGATTCGCGCCGAGATGTTCCAAGGCAATCCGAAGCAGTTCGGCAAGCAGTTGCAGTACGCCGACAGACGCAATTCACCCCTCTGCATCATCCAGGGCTCGAACGAGCGCGAGCAGGGAATCGTCCAGATCAAAGATATGATTGAGGGCAAGCGCGAGGCGGCGGCGATTGAAACCAACGCGGAATACAAAGCTGCGCGCCCTGGCCAGTATGAGGTGCCCGCTGACAGCCTCGTGGACGAGGTGAAGAAGCGGCTAGCCGAACAAGCAGCGGACGGAAACGCTTAAGCCCATGTCCCGCCGCCAGATCACCGAGCTGTTGGAAACGTCCGGTTACATGCCGGTCGATCCGCCGATCCTTCAACCGGCGGACGTGTTCCTAGATCTTGTGGGCGAGGATATCCGCACGCGCCTGTTCACGACCGAGGATCAAATGGGTGAGGAGCTGTGCCTGCGCCCCGAACTCACCATTCCTATCTGCCGTCACCATATCGAGACTGGTAACCCCTCCCGCACCGCCAACTATGGCTACCTCGGCCCTGCCTTCAGGTTCCGCCAGGGGGAGAGCGGCGAGTTTATGCAAGCCGGTATTGAGAGCATTGGCCGGGTTGATCGCCTCGCAGCCGATGCCGAGGTTTTGGCGCTCTCCATGTCGCTGGCTTCAGCAGGCGGGTTGGCCAAACCTATCATCACCCTTGGAGACTCGGCGATCTTTTCGGCTTTCGTGAAGGGCCTGGGTTTTCCGCCAAGCGCGGCCCGGCGTTTACGCCGAGGGCTTGGCTCCCGCGACCGGCTTCAATCAGCCTTGAAGGATGTCAGCGCGCCACCCGCCGGGCAGGAAAGTGCGCTTACTACAGCGCTCGCGACTGCTGATCCTTCCACCGCGCGGGGCATGGTGGAAGATATGATGAACCTGGCGCGTATTCAGCCTGTTGGCGGACGCACACCGGCAGAAATCGCGGAGCGTTTTATCGAGAAAGCGGCCCGTGAGGCAGCCGATCAAGTGAGCGAAGCAGCGCTGAGCTGCCTCGATACACTCATTCACATGGAGGTTCCCGCCTCCGATGCGCCTGGCCTCCTTGCCCGTCTGTCACAGGTCGCCTCTTTGGATCTTGAGTCGGTCGTCAAACACTATTCGGATCGTCTGATTGCGCTCTCCGAACGCAGCCTGCCCATCGACAGGATGACGTTCTGCGGCTGGGCCGGTGGACGGCTTGACTACTACACTGGCTTCACCTTTGAGATGCGTGGCAGCGACGACATCGCGATACCTCCTGCCGTGTCTGGCGGACGGTTTGATGGCCTCATAGAACGGCTTGGCGCGAGCGAGACCGTACCTGCCGTCGGGGCGTCGCTGTGGTTGGACCGCCTTCCCAACGGAGGCGACCAATGAGCCTCATCTATGTCCGCTTGCTCTGTGCCAGTGGCCCGACCAGCGATTTTTGTGTGCTCTGGGCCTTCGGCCCAACCAGCGATTATTGTATGCTCCGAGCCTCCGGCCCAACCGCGGTATGGCTCGACCGCCGATCAAATGGAGGGGATCAATGAGCCTGGTGCTCGGCGTTCCATCCAAAGGTCGTTTGCAAGAGGCGACCACCGCATATTTCAAGCGTGCGGGGCTCTCCATCATCAAGAATGGGGGTGAACGCGACTATCGAGGCGCGGTCAAAGGGCTCGATGACGTAGACGTCGCTTTTTTATCGGCCTCGGAGATTGCGGGCGAACTCGCTGCAGGCAGTATCCATCTCGGCGTAACGGGCATGGACCTCGTCTATGAGAAGATCGCCGAAACGGATGAAGCCATCGTCCCTGTGAAAGAGCTGGGCTTTGGCTTTGCCGATGTCGTCGTGGCCGTGCCAGACAGCTGGATCGATGTTCAGACGATGGACGATCTAGAGGATGTTGCCGCTGGCTTCCGTGCACGCCATGGGCGACGCATGCGGCTCGCTACAAAATACATCCGTTTGACCCGTCAATTTTTTCGCCGACACGGCGTTGCTGACTATCGGATCGTGGAGAGCCTCGGCGCGACCGAAGGCGCACCTGCCTCCGGAGCCGCTGACTTGATCGTGGACATCACCACCTCAGGCGCCACGCTCACTGCCAATCATCTGCGTGTCCTTTCCGATGGAACAATGCTGAAAAGTCAGGCTAACCTCGTTGCCTCCAAGAAAGCCGAATGGGGCGTCCAGGCATCATCTATGTTGAAAGCAATGCTTTCGCGCATTGCCGCCGAAGAGCGGGCTTCCAGTGTCTATGAGGTGCGAACTGCCATCGGTGACCAGACTCGTACGTTCCGCGAAGCAGCAGAGCAGTTCGGCTGCACAGCGCCGTTTGGTGCTGTAGCAGGTCAAGGATCTCTCGTCCTGCATGTGAGCAAGAACAAAATTTGGCAGCTATCGGATTGGCTTAGAGAGCGCGGGGCTACCACCATCACCATCGGCGAGCTTAGCTATGTGCTCGATGGTTCCGCTGGGGCATTCCAGCCTATCTATGACGCGCTTGGTATCGGCGCGTAGGTCAACTCCCTCGGCTCTGAGTCTGCGGCTCAATCATCTTCTTCTGCTCTGAACCTTCGGCTCAACCACCTTCTTCTGCTCTGAACCTGCGGCTCAACCGTGTGGTCGCACAAAAAAGGGCCGCCTTCGGGGGAGAGGGCGGCCCAAAGCCAACATGCGCATCGGGGGAATGCATTGGCTCGAAAAAAGCGCATCAAAGGTCCTGGAGAATTCCGGGGGATGGAACAAAGGACAACGCTTCTGCCTATACTACGTGGGTTTACCGATGCTGGATGACAATAAAAGAGAAAATGTGTCGCATCTTTCAACGTGTATGCAACAAGGTGCGCAACCCTTAAGCGAACCGCCCCGTTCGAGGCTTGCTCCCTCATCAACGGTGCTAGGATCCCCACTTCCAGGATCACCGCTGCAAGTATCCCGCAAGGTTCATCCAAGAGTAAGTCACCAGTGGGTGGTGCCTGGCGCACCTTTGATCGCCCCCACCGTCCAAGGTGTCACCCAGCCACCGTAAAAATTGCCGGGCTGAGGCATCGCTTCAATGCCATCGACCAAACATCGATCCATCGGGTGGCAGTAGAATGCCAGATATCCGGCAATGTCTGCAAATTGAGGCGTCGGATTGGGGTAACACCAGGCTGATCGCGGAGCGGTCTTTTCGCCGCCGGTCACATCAAAATAGCGCGCTGGACCTTTCCATTCGCACATGGATGAACCGGATACGGGTGCGAGTGCCCCATCCGTAACATCCTCCGGTGGGATATAGTAGGTTGGCGGGTGGAAGGTCTCCAAGACGCGGTATGCACCGCGCGTTGAAACGATCTCCGCGCCACCGAGCGTGATGGTGATCGGGTAAAGTGCCTGTTCAAGAAGAGGCGGCCTTGGATAGGTCTCTACATCCTCAATCGTGTGTTGTGTCGTTGTGCCAATAACTTGGTTTTGCTTGTCTTTGCTGCTCATGACCAGGCAGATGGCGCACCGGCATAGATAAGCAAGCACCCCTCACTTACGACCTGTCAGCGGCGTCATGAATCTGTTGCGCACACTTGGTAACGCCAGCGCGATGAATAACGAGGGAAGTCTTTGATCATGACACAATCCAACAACGGACAGGCATCTCGCAAAGCCCTTTGTCTTGCGACTTTAGGTGCCTTGCTTGGCACATCAACGTTGCTGACCGCGCCGGTTTTGGCAGACGGTCACGCCGGTATGGCGTTCAGCCGCATCGCGACGTTTCCCGTGCTTGAGAACCTTCCTGCCACCCGTGATGCCGAGGGCGAGACAGTGGCGGAGATCATAACAGCGTCTGAAGACGGAATGACGTTGATCTACACAGATTCCGAGCAGGAGGCGCTTGGCTTCATCGACATCACGTCGCCGACATCCCCCGTTGCTGCGGGCTTCGTGCCGCTGCCTGGGGAGCCCACCTCTGTCACGGTCTCTGACGGCATCGCGCTGGTGGCCGTCAATGAGTCAGAAGACTTTGTGAATGTCGCTGGTGATCTGATCGCAGTCGATATTGCAAGCCAAGATATCGTTGCGACATGTCCCCTTGGCGGTCAGCCGGACTCGATCGACGCTGACGGCGACCTCGTTGCCATCGCCATCGAGAATGAGCGCGATGAAGATCTGAACGATGGCGTCATTCCACAGTTGCCAGCTGGCAATGTCACCTTGCTGGATCTGGCAGATGGCGTTCCACAGTGCGACACTTTACGGGTCGTTGATGTGACGGGCCTCGCAGATACGGCGGGCTCTGACCCAGAGCCGGAATTCTTGGATGTAGCGGGCGGCAAGATTGTCGTCAGCTTGCAGGAAAACAACCATATGGCAGTCATCGACGCTGTATCTGGCGAGGTGATGTCGCACTTCTCAGCAGGTGCGGTTGATCTTGAGATGATTGACACCGAAGAGGAGGGCGTTATCCGCCCGGTCGAAACCATCAATGGCCTCGTGCGCGAGCCGGATGCAGTCAAATGGTTGGATGACACGCACTTCGTAACGGCCAATGAGGGCGACTATCTGGGCGGATCGCGTGGTTTCACGATCTTCTCCGAAACCGGCGATGTGATCTTCGATTCTGCCTCTGACCTTGAGCATCTTGCAATACGTCTCGGTCACTATCCTGAAGAGCGGTCAGGCAACAAAGGTGCTGAGCCTGAAGGCATCGAAGTTGCGACCTTCGTCGATCATCCGATGATCTTTGTTGGCCTTGAGCGGTCCGGCCTCATAGCTGTCTACAATGCCGAAAACCCATCTGCGCCAGAGTTTATGCAGGCTGTGCCCGCGGGCATTGGTCCGGAGGGTCTTTTGGCGATCCCAAGCCGCGAGCTCTTGGTTGTCGCCAACGAGGTGGACTTGCGCGAGGACAACGGCCCAGGGTCATCGGTGATGATCTATCGCCTGGAAGATGGTGCGCCAGCTTACCCGACGATCCAATCGGCTGATCAGGGCGGCGCGCCCATCCCCTTCGCGGCGCTCTCGGGTTTGGCAGCACATCCTGACGAGGCAAGTACGTTGTTCGCCGTGTCGGATTCCTTCCTTACAGAAGCCGCGATCTACCAAATCGATGCATCTTCCATGCCGGGCACGATCACCAACCGTATGGTGGTCTCGATGGACGGTGCCGCGGTCGAAAATCTAGACCTTGAAGGCGTTGCGGTGGCTGCTGATGGAGGATTTTGGCTCGCCTCAGAAGGGCATCCGGAGCGTGATCGTCCAAATCAGATCATCAAGACCGACCCCATGGGTAATGTTGAGGCGATGATCGCACTGCCCGAGGAGCTGATTGGCGGCTGGGCCCGATTTGGCCTGGAAGGTGTAACCGTCGACGGCGATATGGTCTGGGTCGCACAGCAGCGGTCCTGGGGTGATGATGATGCTGGCATGGTCAAGCTGATGGGCTACAACACCGTAGGCGGTGAATGGTCCGCTGTGTCCTACCCGCTGGATACGCCAGAGCGCGGCTGGGTCGGTTTGTCAGAGATCACCGCGATTGGTGACGGTCGTTTTCTGATCGTCGAGCGTGACAACCAGATTGGTGCGAACGCCGCCGTCAAGCGCCTCTACCTTGTCGATATGAGCGGCGTCGAACCAGGCGTTTCTGCTGTGGATGCCCCCACGATTGATAAGGTGCTGGTGCGCGACCTGATGGCTGATCTGGAAAGTGCGAACGGCTACGTGCTCGACAAGATCGAGGGGTTCACCCTTGCCGCCGATGGGACGGCCTATATTCTCACCGACAATGACGGTGTGGACGATCACTCCGGTGAAACTTTGTTCATCAGCTTGGGTGAACTTAACATCTAATTTTCACCAGCTGGAATGAGAAAGGGGCGCTCTATCTGGGGCGCCCCTTTTTGTTTATTTGGATGAACGCGTTTTAGAAACGGTAACGCAAGCCTACTAAACCAGCCGTCGAATTGACGTCTGTCTCGCTTGTGATCGTCCCGCCTGCAGTCGTCGATGTACGCTCCACATCCATGATGCTCTGGTAGCGCACCATGGTTTCCAGGGTTAGCCTGTCGGTCATGTCAAAACCGACACCGCCAGCTACTTGCCAGGCAAAGCCTGTGCCATCGTCATCCATCAAGATATTGCCGCCCGCGCCGTGATCGTCGAACGAGACGCTGCCAAGCCCGATACCGCCGCCGACAAAGGGTCGCGCCAGGCCAAGGTCAGCATCGACATACGCGTTGACCATGCCGGTGAAGGCGGTTGTATCACCGGTCGGCAGGGGCTGTGCCACACCGCCGACAGAGTGGCTTTCAACCTCGAAACCGGAAACACCCAGCTCGGCTTCCAGGCGCGCACCGAAAACGGGGCTGAGTTGGGTCTCATAGCCAGCAAAGACAGAGCCGGTTAGCCCAAAGTCCTCATAGTCGTTGTTTACTGTGCCACCGGTGATCGCGAAGCTGGTATCGTCCAAGGCGCTGAAACCGCCGCGTACACCAACGTAAGGGCCGAAACGTGAGAAACTGCTGGCGACCCGATCTTCAATAACGGGCGCTGGCGTGAACGGCTCGGGGATGTCGGCTGCGAGAGCCTTGCCACCCATGAGCCCACCCGTCAGGCCGCAGGTTGCGACAAGGGCAAGGGCGACAGGTCGCCTCGCACGGGACGCAACCGATAAAGTGTATGTCATGACGCGATACTCCTGCGATGTGTCAGTGAAAGGGCCAGCCACAAGCGGGCGGCCTCAGCACCGCAGATGATCATCAATTGCGCCTGATCTGCGCAGCCTTCGTGTTCGCTGCGTGGAGTTTGCGTGGCGGCAGGGTGGCAGGAACAAGGCATGTGAAGAGAAAGTGACCTAAGCCACTGATTGCCTTGTGGTTAAGCCGCGCAAAGCAATGCGGCACGTAACACTTTGCTATCATGCGTGACACGCTTTTGGGCGCGACGCATTGCGCTGCGGCATCGTGGGGTGAGGGGTCTAGAAGCGCAGCCGCGCTCCAAGAAGAACCTGCGTTGCGGTGAGATCCGTGGTGCTCACCTGACCGGTCGTGGACACAAGGTCGATGTCCATCATTGCTTGGTGGCGGACCATCGCCTCAAGGGTGATCTGCGATGTAACGTCAAGCCCAGCGCCACCCATCACCTGCCAAGCCCAGCTCGTGTTGGCATCGTGTAGAACGCCCAGTGACCCGGTGACCCCATGGTTGTCAAATACCGTGCGTGCGAGGCCGATGCCACCACCGACAAACGGGCGCAGAGCCCCTGACGTGCCTGGGATTGCGAGGTCGACGTAGGCATTGGCGAAGCCAAAGGTGGAGATTGTTTCACCGAACGAGTCCGCCTCCGCGATCAGTGTCCCACCGACCGTGTGTGTTTCAACATCCAATCGGGACTGGCCGAACTCCAACTCAAGGCGAAAGCCAATGCCGTGATAGAGATCGGGTATCTCAAAGCCGATGAAAGCCGCGCCACTAAGTGCGCGCTCATAGGCATTGTCGATGCGGGTTGTGGTGTTGAGAAGAACGTCGGTTTCTTCCGCGAAGACAGCACCACCGCGCACCCCGATGTAGCCGCCCGCTGCGCGGAATGCAGCATCGAAACGTTCAACCTCCGGCACCTCGGGAAAGTCAGAAAAGTCGTCCGCGTCCGCCGCAAGAGCGATTGCACTGCTAAAAGGAGAGATCAAAACGGCTCCAACAAGAGCCGAGGCAAACGAACGCGCCATACGCTACCACCACACCACTTCTACCGACGCGCTCAGGAGGCGAACTTGCCTCCATTGCGCACCAAAAGCGCATGGGCAAACAGATGCTCAACCATGCATTAACCACCCTCAACAGTAGGTGGTTAAGGTTAACGCGATGTGTGGAAACGATTGCCGAACGGTTAAGGACGCCACGGCACACTCTTCTGCCAATGCCATGAGATGGCAGGAGAAGACCTTGAGGGTATGGTCACTGCGTTAGGAACCAGCGAGTGGTGGCACACACATCTGGAAACTGGAGAAAGAAGCGATGACAGATACGCCGCCACTCAAGATCGACTATGTCGAGATCACATCACCGGCGCTCGAGGAGACCCAGGCGTTCTGCGCTGAGGCCTTTGGTTGGACCTACGTGGAGTACGGGCCGGACTACCGGGACATCCAAGGTGCGGGTATTGGCGGCGGTTTGGAGCGTGGTGAACCACGGCCGCCGCTTGTTATGCTTAAGGCTGATGATCTCGAAGCAATGCTGCAGCGCGTGCGAGAGGCTGGTGCGGCGATCACCAAGGAGATTTTCGCCTTTCCAGGTGGCCGCCGGTTCCAGTTTAAGGAGCCCGGCGGCAACGAGATGGCTGTTTGGTCTGAGGATTAGCGGCGGCTAACCGCTTATCACCACTTGCCGGGAAGAGCTTCGACCCGATCAAAGGCAGCACCGATCATGACGCCCAGTTCACGGCGTTCACCTTCCGCCAGGTGGATCGCAGGGCGACCGTGGGCAAAGCGATAATTGCATACGATCGCGATGTCGCCTGCGTTCCACTCGATGGGCATGCCAAAATCGTCATAGATGTCGATGAACTGGCGGATCTCGCTTGCGGTGAGTTCTTCTCCGTTGCCGAAGGTGAGCTTTAGCGGCCGATCCTCCGGTGCCAGATGCATGACACTTGGCCAAGCATCGAACCAAGCAGAATCGTCGGCGATGCTGGAGAACAGCAAGTTACGATCAAGGTGCGGGAAGTACTCGAAAGCCGATGTTGTATATCGGGTGATGAGCAACCGATTTGGACCCCATTCGGTCTCCAGTCCACGCGCACGAGCATCCGCTTCCGCCTCGGCTGGATCTTCCGTCATCATCGACTTCTGCCAGTGATTATAAATGCCGTTGGTGTCGTCTTCATCGAACGCGTCACGGTCCGTCAGCTTGCGGTGGTAGCAAAGGCCGTGCTCTTTCAATTTTTGGCCGAAAGGTGTCGCGAGCAACGCGTCGGTGACTCTTACGTTATCGGATACGAAGGTTGCGCCCTTGCCTGGCGTTGCATGCTTGCACAGGAAGCCGAGCATGGACGCACTCTGTCCGACGTAAGCCATCTCATGATGGTAGTGTAGATAAGCGGGTAACGGCGCGCCAATCTCGTAGACATTTGGCTGCAACGAGTCCCGGGGGTTGGCGCCGCCTTTATAGTCCATATCGGTGCGGATCACGTTCGCCGCGACTGCACGCATGACGCCGAGGTCTGTTAGGCCCGTGTTGACCACATGCACCAGACCAACCCGGTCGAACGTCTCGCGCATGCGATCAGCTAGGGCTTGATTGAGTTCCAGGTTGGAGTTCTCAAAAACATAGTCGCGTGCGTCGATCTGATAGTCCGCAGCTGGGATCGGAGCTGTTCCGGTCCACCAGCGAGGCTCGGGTGCGCGTCGCTCTGGCGCGCGCATAAATGTCGGCGGGGCGACTGGGGTCGTGCCGTGCACGAGGTTGTCCTGCGGGATTTCCGCTTGCATCTGCTGAATAGCGTCCATGTCCTGACCCTGTTCTTGTTGGGCGCCTGCGCCACGTTCTTGTTCGAACGTGAAAGTGTCAGGCGAGAGGGAGGTATGGAAGAAACGTCATTTTCTCTCACATCTGCAAAATGAAATTTTACTCCTCATTAACCATGATTTTTTGGCATGCAGATGCGTTCATCCGAAATACTGCGTAGGGCACTATTGAAAGCAACAAAAAAGGCGGAGCTGAAGCCCCGCCTTTTTTAACCCATTCAGGTGCAGATGTCGGCACCCTCGCGGTTGGGAGGCTGGCCGTTGGCCAGCGTCCCAGAGCCAGCGAGGGCATGATGTTTTCAAGCTCCGGGCCTCTAGCCCGACCGCCGTACTTACGTCATGCCACCAGTTAGGCCCGCTTGGCGGGGCCTAACCATTCCCGTGGTTGTTCCATAGGAACAGAACAACAAGGATGTTGATGGGCGGCTATTTCGTAAGCTCCGCTAAGCAGATGCTTACATCATGCCGCCCATACCACCCATGTCAGGCATTGCTGGTGCAGCAGCTTCTTTCTTTGGAAGCTCAGCGATCATCGCTTCGGTGGTGATGAGGAGACCAGCAACAGAGCCAGCATCTTCTAGAGCGGTACGTACCACTTTCACCGGATCGACGATGCCCATGGTCACCATGTCACCGTACTCGGCAGTTTGAGCGTTGAAGCCGTAGTTGGCTTTGTTCTCGTCCATAATCTTGCCAACGACAACCGATGCTTCTTCACCGGCGTTTTCAGCAATCTGGCGACCAGGCGCCTGGAGAGCGCGGCGCACAATGTTGATGCCAGCTTCCTGATCGGCGTTGGCGCCCGTGGAGTCGATGAACTTGGACGCGCGAAGGAGAGCTGTGCCGCCACCTGGGACGATGCCTTCTTCCACAGCCGCACGGGTTGCGTTGAGGGCGTCATCGACGCGGTCTTTCTTCTCTTTCACTTCCACTTCGGTGGAACCACCAACGCGGATCACAGCAACACCACCGGCCAGTTTCGCAAGACGCTCTTGCAGCTTCTCACGGTCGTAATCAGAGGTTGTCTCTTCGATCTGCGCTTTGATCTGAGCAACGCGGCCGGAGATATCATCTTTGGAACCGGCACCATCAACGATGGTGGTTTCTTCCTTAGTGATCGCAACACGCTTGGCCGTACCGAGCATATCGAGCGTCACGCTTTCCAGTTTGATGCCGAGATCTTCAGAGATGACCTGACCACCGGTGAGGATGGCAATGTCTTCCAGCATAGCCTTGCGACGATCACCGAAGCCTGGTGCTTTCACCGCGGCGATTTTCAGACCGCCACGCAGCTTGTTGACCACGAGGGTCGCAAGCGCTTCACCTTCCACATCTTCAGCAATGATGAGAAGCGGACGGGAGGACTGAACCACAGCTTCCAGGATCGGCAGCATGGCCTGAAGGTTGGAAAGCTTCTTCTCGTGGAGAAGGATGTACGGATCGTCGAGTTCCGTCGTCATCTTATCAGCGTTGGTGACGAAGTATGGCGACAGATACCCGCGGTCGAACTGCATGCCTTCCACAACTTCAAGTTCCGTTTCAGCCGTCTTGGCTTCTTCAACGGTGATGACGCCTTCGTTGCCGACCTTCTGCATGGCTTCAGCGATCATGGTGCCGATTTCAGCCTCACCGTTGGCAGAGATGGTGCCGACCTGAGCAACTTCTTCAGAGGTCTCGATTTTGGTGGCTTTGTTGAGAAGGTCTTTAACGACCTCGGTCACGGCCATGTCGATGCCGCGCTTCAGATCCATTGGGTTCATGCCAGCAGCGACAGCTTTGTGGCCTTCCTGAACGATGGATTGGGCGAGAACCGTGGCGGTCGTGGTGCCATCACCAGCGATGTCGTTGGTTTTCGACGCGACTTCGCGCAGCATCTGCGCGCCCATGTTCTCGAACTTGTCGTCGAGCTCGATCTCTTTGGCGACCGACACACCATCTTTTGTGATGCGCGGAGCGCCGAACGACTTGTCGAGGACGACGTTGCGGCCTTTTGGACCCAGGGTCACCTTCACCGCATCAGCGAGGGTGTTGACGCCGTCAAGCATGCGCTCACGCGCTGTACGGCCAAATTTGACTTCTTTAGCAGCCATAATGTTTGTCCTTGGTTGGAACTCGTTTCCAAGTGGTTGTTCGGTGGCGAACAGAGCGGGAAACGCAAATTAGAAGAAAGGGAATCCCGACGAAGCGGTTGTTCCTTTTGGAACGGAGCGAGGCGGGCAAAAAAGAAAACGAAGCGTCGTGCGCCTTAGGCAACCACACCCATGATGTCGCTTTCTTTCATGATCAGCAGATCTTCACCGTCGATCTTCACTTCGGTGCCTGACCATTTGCCGAACAGAACGCGGTCGCCAGCTTTGACGTCGAGCGCCTGGACTTTGCCAGCGTCATCGCGGGCGCCTGGGCCCACGGAAATCACTTCGCCTTCTTGCGGCTTTTCTTTTGCAGTGTCGGGAATGATGATCCCACCGGCGGTTTTCTCGTCGGATTCGATGCGGCGGACCACTACACGGTCGTGCAAGGGACGGAATGCCATCTCTATCTTCCTTGGGTATGAGAGGCGCTGCTCGTATCAGCGCATACGGCTGACGGCGAAGCCTCGTGGGTTGATCTTTCACGGGCGTGCTTCTTTCAAAGTTGACGCCCAAACAGAATTAGCACTCGCCATGGGTGAGTGCTAACGCGCCGTGCAGATAAGGACAGGCGTGCTTACTGTCAAGAAGATCAGCGCCGCTTTTTTGAAGGCTTGGGTGATGACGATATCATGGTTGATGAAACCTTAATGGTCATCGTTCGCCGCGTATAACGATCCATGTTCCAGCGACGATCAGTCCGCAGCCAACAAACAGGCGCCAGCCGGGCGTCTCGTCGAAGAGGAAAAAACCGTAAAGTGCCGCCCAGAAAAGGCTTGTGTACTCCATCGGTCCAAGGTCAGCAGCGGGTGCATTCTTGAAACCCCAGGTCATAAAGAGGTGGCCTACCGTTCCAAGAAAACCCAGAGCGAGCGCGAAGGTAATGTCACCAGGGTCAGGCGCAACCAACGCGCGCCCATCCAATAGGACGCCAAAGCCCGCCAAAACCACGAAGACCAACGCAAACAGACTGGCAAACCCTGATTGTAGTGTGATCATCATCGGCACTGGGTCGCTCGCCGCATGGAGACGCGTGAGAACCAAATACCCCGCGTAAAACATCGATGCCAATGCTGAAACAATGTAACCCGAAAGGGCGCCGCTGAACGCTTCACCGCCTTGGAACGCCCCCGATGAGATGACGACAACACCCGAGAGCCCAATCACGATGGCGATCCAAGTCTGTGGCGCGACCGGTTCTTTGAGGACTATCCAGCCGAGCAACGCGATGTAGATCGGTGCCGTAAAGGCAATCGCCGTCGCTTCAGCCAGTGGGATGACGGAAAGTGAATAGAAGAAGAGGCCAGCCACGCATGACACCATCAGCGCCCTTTGTCCGGCGCGCACTAAGCTGGCTCGGCTTGGAAGAGTGACGCGTCGAAGAGCCAATAGCGCGACCACGATGATCGCACCGACGAGGAAGCCTGCGGTGTACCGCATGAAAATGATCTGTGGCGTGCCGAATGTGGCTGTCCAATGCTTCACTCCTGCGTCCATAAGCGTGAGGATGGCAATCGCTATGGCAACCGACCCGAAGGCGCGCGTTCGCATCGCCCGATTGTTGAACGGCCGTGCTGGCTCAACGGGCAAGGTGCCGGGACGACTTGCTTTGGCCATCGGACTCTGAACGGCGGGGCGTTTAGGCGTAGGTGGTTCGACGTTGGCCAAGAAAGCACCAGCAAACACAGTGGCAGAAGGGGCGAAATCTCGTTTGCGCACCCTTTCAGCCTCGCTTATGGTTTTGACCGGACGGTCAAACATCTGACGATCTAAACAGTGGGAACGAACGCAAGCAGCGTGCTATAGACCTGCTCAGCATGTAAGGCCAGCGCATACACCGGCAGTTGCCGCAAAAAGGGGAACAATGATGCTTGACGGTGACATGAGCCATCCAGCGGCAGGGACAACACCACTATCAGGATCTATGCCCAATAATTTGGATGCGTTTTGGATGCCTTACAGCGCGAACCGCGCCTTTAAGGCAGCACCACGTATGATTTCAGGCGCCAAGGACAATCACTACATCGCAAGTGACGGCCGCAAAATCTTGGATGGAACGGCTGGTCTTTGGTGTTGCAATGCAGGCCACTGTCGCACACCCGTGGTCGAAGCTATTCAGCGCCAGGCAGCGGATTTAGACTTTGCGCCGACGTTCCAGTTTGGGCATCCGATTGCGTTTGAAGTGGCCTCACGCATCGCGAGCGAAGCGCCTGAAGGGCTCGATCACGTTTTCTTTGCCAACTCAGGCTCGGAAGGTGTTGATACCGCGCTTAAGATCGCTCTCGCTTACCACAAGGCGAAAGGTCAGGGTGGGCGCACCCGCTTGATCGGGCGGGAGCGCGGGTATCATGGATCGGGCTTTGGAGGCATTTCGGTTGGCGGTATCGTCAACAATCGCCGCTTCTACGGCATGCTACTTACGGGCGTTGATCACCTGCCGCACACTTACAGCCGCGCCGAACAGGCTTTTTCTAAGG
Source organism: Pseudomonadota bacterium (assembly GCA_039026935.1). Classification (GTDB taxonomy): domain Bacteria; phylum Pseudomonadota; class Alphaproteobacteria; order Rhizobiales; family MH13; genus MH13. The sequence goes on along the minus strand of JBCCLK010000001.1, from coordinate 141,151 downwards.
GTGAGCCGGAGTGGGGCGCCCATCTTGCCGATGATCTGGAGAACATTGTAACGCTTCATGGCGCTGAAACGATTGCGGCAGTCATCGTGGAGCCCATGGCGGGATCTACAGGGGTGCTGCCACCGCCCAAGGGCTATCTGAAACGGTTGCGTGAGATTACGAAAAAACATGGCATTCTTTTGATTTTTGACGAAGTCATCTCCGCCTTCGGGCGACTTGGAACAGCCTTCGCTGCCGACCGCTACGACGTGACGCCTGATATGATCGTGTTTGCCAAAGGCATTACATCTGGGACAGTTCCGATGGGCGGTGTGATTGCGTCATCGGAAATCTACCAGACCTTCATGGACTCGTCCGCTGAGGGCATGATCGAGCTGTTCCACGGCTACACCTATTCCGGCCACCCGCTCGCCTGCGCTGCCGCGCTCGCAACGCTCAACGTATACCGCGATGAAGGTCTCTACGAGCAGGCGGCCCTGCTAGAGGCACCGTTCGCGGACGCGGCGCATAGCCATTTAGCTGACCATCCGCTGGTTCAAGATATTCGCTCCTGCGGTGTGGTGATCGGCATTGATCTTGCGCCCATGGAGGGCAAGCCGACAGCGCGCGCCTTTGGCGCCATGGATGATGCCTTCCACAACCAGGATTTGATGATCCGCGTAACGGGCGACACGATTGCGCTCTCACCACCGCTGACCTTTACAGAAGCTGAAATCGATCAGACGTTTACTGGGATCAAAAAGGCTCTGGCTACTGTCCAGTAGCCGCTCGCGTGCCCCACAAAGTTCATGGTCGCGGATAGCAGCACGGGCCGATTGGACGCCGCTCGGTTCGCACGTTGGATATCTGTGGGCGATGAGCTGCATCTCTCTTCTTTGCCGCAGCGTTCTTGAGGCATAGTTGGGTTCGGGGAAGCGTGGATTTGATTCGCGTGGGTTAGTGGACGTGTAGGCCCCGTTTGGCGGCGCGTTCATGTCTGCTGGAGTTGAAATGCGACCGAGCGCTGCTCTCATCTATGGTGCAATCGCTGTTATTGCGATCAGCGCTGCGGCGATGATTCATCGGCTCACACCGCTCGCGCTTGAGGTATCCATTCTTTTCGGCGCAGTTCTGTTCTTTGCGCTTGCAACAATCGATCAGGTGCTGTCTCGAGCGGCCGACCGCCGCATGTTTCTCAAGCAGATGGAAACATCGGACCACATGGTCCAGGATGCTTTCAACGAGATTGATATGATCCGCTCTCGGCTTGTCTCACTTGAGACCGATAGCCGCCAGATGGTCGATGCAGGTGTCGCACCTCTCGCCAATGATCTCCAGGCTGTGGGGGCGCTTTTGGCTCAAGTCACCGAGGCACTGGCCGATACAGAGCACAGGGTTGTCAATCTCGAAGGGCAGATCATCGGGATTGATGAATTGATTGCCGAATTTCGTGCGCAGAAGGTTCATGTGCCAAAGCCCGTTGGGACGGTTGGCCAACCGATCGAGGCACATGTAACAAAAGCCGATACAAGCGCCTCGCCTGAACCCTCTGCCCAAAGGCCTCGAACGGTCGAGCTTTCGCCCTTACAAGATGAGCGTTCCAAGGCCCTTTTGAAGCGCGTGGCTGCCGCTGTAGATCGCGATCAGCTGGAAGCCACTGTTCAGTCGATCGTCACACTGCCGCAACGCCGGGCACGCGGTTACGCCATGGGCTTTAACCTGCAGCTTGAAAGCGCAGGAACCCTGGATGCTGCGCATGCTTTACCCGCAGTTGACGCCGCTCGGTGCCGGGAGCCTTTCGACCGCGCCGCGTTGATGCGCGCGATCAGCCTTTGCGATCGATTTGCCTCGCGCGAAGCACGTCCCATGGTGTTTTGCCCTCTCTCAGGCACATCGCTTATGGCTTCTGAGTTTGCTGGCTGGCTAACCAATCAGCTGGCCGAACATGAAGAATTTGCCGGTCAGCTTGTGTTGGAACTCACGCAGAAGGATGTTCGCGCCCTTTCGCCTATTGAGTTTGAGCTTTTGACCATGGCGGCTGAGCGGGGTTTCCGCATATGTATCGGTAATATGAAAGATATGAGGTCCGACATGTTCGACATGGCGCAGTATGGGGTGCGCTACGGGAAGGCGCCTGCCTCGCTCTTTTTGGGGTCTGACGCCGCACAGCTCAGCGATATCCATCCTGAGGATCTTGCAGACTTGGCGGCACGCCATGGCATTGACCTGATTGTCGGCCAAGTCGAAAGCGAAGCCCAGGTCGTTGAGCTTCTTGAGTTCAACTTGAAATATGCTCAGGGCAATCTGTTTTCCAGACCGCGAGTGGTGGACATCGCACCTTATAACCGTGATGGGTCAGGGCGCTCGCAAACGGATGATACAGCGCCCGATACCTTAACGAAGACACCTGAGATGGAACGGTCAGACGAGATGCGCCCGGCCCGGGCACTGAGTAGGTCTGCGTGAATCCGATAGTGAACGATGCTCAATAAGGTGGACTCTACCATTATGCATTCCAAGCCAATTCGCAGCATCTCACATCACAGCGAACACTACGATGTTGTCCTCTCGGATGTCTGGGGCGTGCTCCACAATGGGGTGACCGCTTGGCCAAGCGCGGTGGAAGCGCTCACCGCGTTCCGCGATGCGGGCAAGACCGTCGTTCTTGTGTCGAATGCGCCTCGACCAAATCCACCCGTTCGGGAGCAGCTAGCACAGCTCGGCGTGCCGCAGACAGCCTATGATGACATTGTCACGTCCGGCGATGTCACGCGCACGTTGTTTGAAGAAACCTATCGCGATGCGAGCGTCACACACATTGGTCCTGACAAGGACAAGCCGCTTGTCCATGGGCTTCCTGTAACTTTCACCGATGATGCGAGTGCCCAGGTCTGTTTGTGTTCCGGGCTCATGGATGACGCGGTGGAGACGCCGGAGGATTATCGCGAGCGACTAAAAGCCCTGGCAAAGCGAGATATCCCGATGGTCTGTGCCAATCCAGACAAGGTGGTGGAGCTCGGTGATCGGTTGATCTACTGCTCCGGTGCCTTGGCTGATCTTTACGAGGAGCTTGGCGGCACAACCATTATCGTCGGCAAGCCGCACAGTTCGATCTATGAAACCGCATTGAAGGCGGCTGGCAATCCAGACCCGAGCCGTGTGCTGGCTATCGGTGATTCACTGCGCACTGATGTTCGTGGGGCTGCTGATCAAGGGGTCGATTGTTTGTTTCTCACCGGCGGCATTCACGCCACTGAGTTTGGACCGACGACCCAACCGGATTGGAAGCGCGTTGCGCAGTTCCTGGAGGCCGCGCCTTATCCTGTCATCGGATGGATGGCGCGGCTTAAGTGGTAGTGGATATCAATCGAAGAGCGCGTCGATATCGTTCTGATTAACCTGTGGGCCGTCAATCTGCGGACCGTTCAGGATCAAATCTTTTGCCCGCTCATCGCGCACTCTTTCTTCATCGCTTTGAACGACAGAGTTCTCATCGACCGGTAGGGTCGCCAGAAGACGATCGAAGCGTGACTCGAGGCGTTGTAGCGTCTCGACAACTTTACCAATGCGTTGGCCTGTAATGTCTTGGAACGTACAAGCCTCGAAGATATCGATCATCTGTGTGTCGACCATAGCGGCGAACGCTTCAGGGTCGGACCGATCGGCTGCCATAATCGCTTCGGCCGACTCCATGATGCGATCTGTGGCTTTTTCAGTCTCCTCAACAACTGCATCAAGTTCCTGACCAGCAGCTGGGATGTGCTCTTCGTGCAGTTTGTCCATGCCGAGCGAAGAGAGCTCTGTACGCAAGTGCTGAATATCATTGGCTGCCTCACGAACAGCATCGGCGAAGCCGTTTTCCAGCTCCCTCAAAGCACCTTCCAGAGAGTTGGTCATTACGCCAGCGACATCCAGCGCGCGCGCAACATCAAGACGACTGCTACCACCACGAACATGCGCGATCACTGCCTCGGCCTGATACTCCGCAAGTCCCTTTGCTGATTGGTGTTTCTTTTTCGTTTTCAATGGCTTGGTCATGGCATCACCCAATCCTTAGTCGTTTTTGGCAAAGCATAAGCTCACAAAAAAAGCGGCCTCGAGAGGCCGCTCGTTTTGCTCGCCACAAAAATGCGTCGTCAGATATCTTATTCGCCAAACACAGCGTCAATCTTCGACTTAAGCGTGGCAGCGTTGAACGGTTTCACAATGTAATTGTTCACGCCAGCCTTTTTGGCTGCGACAACATTTTCAGTTTTCGATTCAGCCGTCACCATGATGAACGGTGTGCGCTGCAGTTCGCCATCGGCGCGCACGGATTTAAGAAGTTCGTACCCAGTCATCGGTTCCATGTTCCAATCTGAGATCACCAGCCCGTACTTGCGGACCTTCATCTTTTCCAACGCTTCTTCGCCATCCTTGGCGTCATCAATGTCAGAAAAGCCAAGTTGCTTGAGAAGGTTGCGGATGATGCGGACCATCGTCTTATAGTCATCGACGACGAGCACCGGGATAGACGTGTCTACAGCCATAATTGTTACTCCATATTCACGGTCACGCTTGCGTGCCGCGCGTCCCTCACTTCAGTGCGCCACCCTCAACCAGCAACGCGAACCCGAAGGTGACAATACGGATGGCCATTGAAGCATTCGTTAATGCCAGACATTTTTTCGGATTTAGGTGTAATCACGGCTTATGCACGCTTGAGTTGCTCTCATAGGTATTTGGAACAACTGCCTTTTCCCAAAGGCTTCAGACCATGGTGCGCTGCAGTATGAGCTTGACCGCACGATAACATCAGCACGAGACCATCGATGAACGCACCGGTTCTGGAACTAGATCCGCATGCCTTTGAAGACCTGTTTGTAGGCCAGCGGGCGGAAATCACCCGCTGTGTGTCATCAAGTGATGTTGTGGGCTTTGCGGAGATATCGGGGGATAGAAACCCAATCCATCTGTCTGATCATTTTGCCGCTCATACGCCTTTTAAGTCCCGCATCGCGCATGGACTTTACACGGCAAGCCTCATCTCCGCCGTTCTGGGCACACGACTGCCAGGCCCGGGAGCGATTTATCTTTCTCAGACGCTCAAGTTTTTGGCGCCCGTGCATATCGACGACGAGGTGACAGTGGTTGTGACAGTTGAGGAACTTCAGCCGGAGAAAAACCGCGCCCGCTTGGCGTGCCTGTGTTCGGTGGGGGACCATCCAGTTTTACAAGGCGAGGCTCTTGTGATGGTTCCAAGGCGGGAAGACCTGTATCCGGCTTGACCAGGACACTGCAGCTTTCTAGAGCGGACGCGGTTAAACCAATGACAAGGTCTCGCGTGCGGTATCTGCGCCAACCTGAGAATCCACCGACCCCTAAAGCGCCCCGTATTGTCATGATTGGCAATTTTGACGGGTTTCATCGTGGGCACCAGGAAGTTGCGAAGACGGCGCTTCGGCTGGCCGCAACGATGGCTGGGCAAAGGGCGAGTGAGGAGAAGGCGGAAGTTTGGCTTCTAACTTTTGATCCGCATCCGCGTATCTATTTCGGCCGGCGCGAGAACCAGTCCACCCTTTCCAGTCTGAAGGCAGAAATACGTCTTGCGGAGGCTCTTGCTCTGACCGGTATTCAGACGCTGACCTTTGATGAACGATTGGCAAGCAAGACGCCTGAGGAATTTATCGCTGACACGATCGTCGCCACAATGCAGGCCGATGGTGTTGTTGTTGGGCATGACTTTCGCTTCGGAAAGAAACGTGCGGGCGATGTGGAGCTTTTGCGGGCGCACGGTGGGTTTCAAGTTGTCGAAGTGGACGCTTTTGCCGACGAAGGCGGGGAGACGATTTCCTCCACGCGCATTCGTGCTCTGCTGTCAGAGGGAAAGGTCGCCGAAGCCAACGGACTGCTTGGCTACCACTATTTCCTAGTCGGTACGGTGGAGCATGGCGATAAGCGTGGTCGGCAACTTGGTTATCCAACGGCGAACATCGCGCCGATGATCGGTGGTGCACTGTCGCACGGCATTTATGCCACGACGATCAAAGTGGGTGATACGGTCTATCCGTCTGTTGCCTCTTACGGGCGGCGCCCGACCTTTGGTGACAAGCCGCCACTCCTTGAAATCCACCTGTTCGATTTTACTGGCGATCTGTATGGCCGAGAAGTTGAAGTCGCATTCCACGCCCACCTACGCTCGGAAATGAAGTTCGACGGGCCTGAGGCTCTGATTACGCAAATGGATCGAGACAGTGCCGAAGCGCGCGCTGTCCCTGCTGGAGCAATGCCACTTTCATCGCTTGATCATGCCCTTGGTCTTGTACACCCGACGAACGCTTTGCCTTGACGCTTTTCTTTATCCCCGCGCCTTGGTAGAGGCTTGCTATGATTTGGATACGCAGTGTTTTGGATAACGTTCGGCGAATTATTGGCCCGGCTGCCCGCTAAAGGCGTGGCAGGTCCGGGAACCGAATGCACTTTCCTAAAAGACTGCAAGCCAACCCAAAGCTTGGCGCGGTCAAACGCTGACCACGAAAACGACAGCCTAACACGATGACCGAACCGTTTGACTATTCGCAGACTTTGTTTCTGCCCAAAACTGATTTCCCCATGCGTGCTGGCCTTCCTAAGAAAGAGCCGGAAATCCTAAGGCGCTGGGATGAAGAGAACCTCTATAAGAAGCTGCGCGAGGACGCTGCCGGACGGCCCCGCTATATACTCCATGACGGTCCTCCCTACGCCAACGGGAACCTCCATATCGGCCACGCGCTCAATAAAACGCTGAAGGATATGGTTACCCGCTCAAAGCAGATGGCGGGGTATGATTCCAACTATGTTCCGGGCTGGGATTGCCATGGCCTTCCCATTGAATGGAAGGTGGAGGAAGAACTTCGCGCGAAGGGCAAGTCGAAGGACGATCTCGATACCGTGAGTCTGCGCGCCATGTGCCGTGCCTTCGCTGACAAATGGATCGGCGTTCAAGCAGAAGAATTCCGTCGGCTGGGCGTCGAGGGCGACTTTGAGAAGCCCTACCTCACCATGAGCTTTGAGGCCGAAGCAACCATTGCAGAGGAACTGATGAAGTTTGCCATGGACGGCCAGCTCTACCGCGGCTCCAAACCGGTCATGTGGTCGGTGGTGGAACGCACAGCACTTGCGGAAGCGGAAGTCGAGTATCAGGACTATGAGAGCGACACCGTCTGGGTGAAGTTTGGCATCACCGATGCCGAGGGCGATTTAAGGGGTGCGAACGTCCTCATCTGGACAACGACACCTTGGACAATCCCAGGCAACCGCGCTGTTTGTTACTCTAAGCGTATCCCTTACGGCCTTTACCAAGTGACAGCCGCGGAAAACGACTTTGGTCCGCAAGAAAATGAGAAGTTCATCGTGGCCGACGCACTCTTTGATAGCGTCAAGGCGCAAGCGAAAGTTGAGGCGACGAGGCTGCGGGACGTTTCCGGTTCAGAACTCGAAGCCCTGAGCCTGCAGCATCCCCTTAAGGGTCTTGAAGACGGATATACCTTCAGTGTCCCCATGCTCGATGGCGACCACGTGACAGATGATGCCGGCACCGGCTTTGTCCATACGGCTCCGAGCCATGGACGAGAAGACTTTGACGCCTGGATGGACCATGCCGCCGATCTCAAAGCGCGAGGCATTGAGACAGACATCCCGTTCCCAGTCGGTGATGATGGCTACTACACCAAAGATGCGCCCGGCTTTGGCCCCGATGCTGAAGGCGGGCCTGCACGCGTCATCGACGACAAAGGCAAGAAGGGCGATGCCAATAAGCGCGTGATCGCAGCATTGATCGAGAAAGACATGCTGTTCGCACGCGGGCGACTGAAGCACACCTATCCTCATTCCTGGCGTTCCAAAAAGCCAGTCATCTTCCGCAACACGCCGCAATGGTTCGTCTACATGGACGAGCCGATCAAGGATGGTGCAACCGCGGTTGGGCCGGAGGCCCAGAGCAACCAAAGTGAACCCGACACTCTGCGCAAGCGCTCGCTTGACGCAATTGATGCGACAACCTTCTACCCGCCTCAAGGGCAGAACCGGTTACGTGCCATGATCGAAAACCGGCCGGACTGGGTGCTTTCCCGTCAGCGTGCTTGGGGGGTTCCGATAACGGTGTTCACACATGTGGAGACGGGCGAGGTTTTACGGGATCCTGGTGTCAACGCACGCATTGTGAAAGCCTTCTATGAGGAGGGCGCGGACGCATGGTTTAAGGAGGGCGCGAAGGCGCGTTTCTTAGGCAAGGCCTACAACGTCGATGAATGGGAGCAGGTCACCGATATTTTGGATGTCTGGTTCGATTCGGGTTCCACCCACGCCTATGTTCTCGAAAAACGCGATGACCTTTCCACAACCCGCGCAATGGACGGCGGGCAGGACCGTGTCATGTACCTGGAGGGGTCTGATCAGCATCGCGGTTGGTTCCACTCCAGTTTGCTGGAAAGCTGCGGCACCCGAGGCCATGCACCCTATGATGATGTGCTCACCCACGGCTTTACGATGGCCGAGGACGGGCGGAAAATGTCGAAGTCCCTTGGCAACATCGTCGCGCCGCAGGATGTGATCAATCAGTATGGCGCAGACATCTTGCGCGCCTGGGTCGCGTCGGTTGATTACATTGATGATCAAAGGCTCGGGCCGGAGATCATTAAGACGGTCGTCGATAGCTACCGAAAGCTGCGCAACACGCTGCGCTGGTCGCTTGGATCTTTGGCGCATCATGATCGCCATCGCGATTTTCTGCCCGCCTACGAGATGCCGGAGCTGGAACGTTACATGTTGCATCGGCTGGCTGAGCTCGACGAGATCGTTCGTAAGGCCTATGAGAGCTTCGATTTCCAGAAGGTATTCCAGACGCTTTTTGCGTTTGCGACCATCGATCTCTCAGCCTTTTACTTTGATATCCGCAAGGATGCTCTCTATTGCGATTCGCCATCCAGTGATCGCCGTCGCGCTTGCCTCACGGTCCTTGATCTGACCCTTGACGCGCTCACGACATGGTTGGCCCCTCTTTTGCCATTCACGATGGAAGAGGTATGGCAAGCGCGGCATGGCGAGGGGGTGCGCTCGGTGCATTTGCAGCAGTTTCCTGACATTAGCAGCGCGTGGCGTGATGAGGCTTTGGCTGCCCGTTGGAAGACCATTCGACAGGTGCGCCGGGTCGTCACGGGCGCCTTGGAGATCGAGCGCCGCGAGAAGCGCATCGGTTCGTCCCTTGAGGCTGCACCGCGCATCATCATCGCCGATCAGGATCTTTATGACGCCGTCAAGGATGTGGACTGGGCCGAGGTCGCCATTGCCAGTCAGGCGACCGTGGAGCATGGTTCGGCGCCAGATGGAGCGTTTCACATGGATGAAGTGCACGGCGTTGGCGTGGTCCCTGTGATAGCTGAGGGGCGCAAGTGCGCACGTTCATGGAAAATTTTGCCGGAAGTTGGCACCGATCCTGAGTTTCCCGATGTTACTTTGCGCGATGCAGACGCGTTGCGTGCGCTCGGATACTCCAAGGCCGCGTGATACAAAACTCTACGATGCGATCAACCGTCACGCTCGGATTGCTCATCGCTGTGATTGGTCTCGTTATAGACCAAGTCACCAAGTGGGTGGTCCTAGCAACCTTCCTGGATGGAACCTTGGGCCGAATCACGGTCACACCGTTCTTCGATCTCATTTTGGTCTGGAATCGGGGTGTTTCCTACGGTCTCTTCCCGGCTGAAAGCCAAGCGCAGGTCTGGTTTCTGGTCGCCATCAAGGTCGTCATAACCATCGGTCTTCTCATTTGGCTTTTTCGAAATACGGATCGATTGACGGCGATCGCACTCGGCCTTTTGATAGGCGGTGCAATCGGCAACACCGCCGACCGCATTGTCCATGGTGCGGTGGTTGATTTCGTTTCACTTCATGCCGCTGGTTTCCACTGGTATGTCTTTAACCTGGCCGATGTATGGGTCGTTGCCGGCGTGGGGCTTCTCCTGTATGACGCGTTTTTCGACAAGCGTCGGTTAGAAGCTCCCGAAGCTAAGAGTTGATGGCCTAACGTGAAGTGAACCAGAGTGCGCTAGAATGCATGCTCTTGCCGTAATTGGGTCCTATTAGGCCTTACTAAGGCGGCTGTGTTAGTTTGACCAAGATTTAAAGGTTTTTAATGCGTTTGATTGGCATCAGGTTTCGTGTCGCGCGTGTATCCGCACCTCTCACTCTCGCAGTAGGTGCCGGGCTCCTCGCCGGGTGCGCAAGTTTCGGCACGTTTGACGAGAACGAACCCGGTCTGGAGGAGAGCCTCTTCGGTGGTGTCATTGGCATCGTTGCGACCGAACAAGAGCCTAATATCGACTACTCGGCACGTGCGCCGTTGGTTGCTCCACCGAACGCCAACGCACTTCCCACGCCGCGTCAGCAGACAGCCGCAACGTCTGATCCGAACTGGCCCACTGGCTCGCGTGCGCGGATAGCTCAGGTGCTTGAGGCGGAAGATCGGACCTTGGTGTTCACGCCAGGTGTTGATGGTGTGGACATTCAAGCGACCCAGGCGCTGGCTCAGCGCACGCGTACGTCTACCACCACGCGCCGGCAGGAAGAGATCGCGGACGGTGAGCGCCTAACCCCAGATGAAATACGCCGCGAGGAAGATATACAGCTTGCCCGCCAAGAAGCGCGCGTGGCGCAAGAAAACGTGGCGACTGGCAGTCGTCGGTTTTTGACCGATCCACCCGCGACAACCCGCGCGCCATCATCCGAAGCGCCATTCGGATCGGAAGCTATTGAAGAAGAAGAAAGTGGTGGTTGGTGGCCTTTTTAGGCCCACCCCGCCTCCAGGTGCGTCGTTTGCACGCCTTGCTTTCTCATCATAGTCGCGCATCTCAAGACCCTTTGAATTCAGCTCTTCACGCCCCATGTTTCAAGCAGGCGAGCGCCAGGTTTTTGCTACCCCAAGATGGACAGCTCACGACCTTTGACGAGACAGCGGCATATCATTAGGCAATTGGGCAAAAACATCACAAGAACACGACATGCGACGCAGCGGTGACAAAACGCTGCACAAATGAGGGCGAAGCATCACGATGAAGAGTATCTTTGGGCCTGCTGGCATGAGACCAATAGCATTGACGCCAGGAACCGCCGTCGCGTCCGATTTTTCGTTTGCACCTGGCGCAACACAGTTTCAGCTCGACAACGGCATGGATGTAGTGGTCATCCCTGACCGCCGCGCTCCTGTCGTGACGCACATGGTTTGGTACAAGGTCGGCGCAGCCGACGAAGCGCCTGGTCAGTCCGGTATTGCGCACTTCCTTGAGCATCTCATGTTCAAGGGCACCAAGACCAATCCTGACGATACATTCTCGCAGACCATTTCTAAACTTGGTGGTACTGAAAACGCGTTTACCTCGCTCGACTACACAGCCTACTTCCAACGCATCTCGGCCGAGCATTTGCCACTGATGATGGAGATGGAAGCTGACCGTATGAAGAACCTTGTTCTCAACGATGAGGTCGTGATGTCTGAGCGCAATGTGGTGCTGGAAGAGCGTTCGTCTCGGATCGATAATGATCCATCGGCACTCATGCGTGAGAGCTTCGCCGCCACCTTGTTTCAAAATCATCCCTATGGTGTGCCGATCATCGGCTGGCGGCATGAGATTGAAGACTTGTCCCGCGAGATGGCCCTTGATTTTTACGCCCGCCACTACACGCCTGAGAACGCCATTTTGGTGGTGGCTGGTGATGTGGATGAGGCCGTTGTGCGACCGCTGGCCGAACGCACGTATGGTGCGATACTAGCCTGTGAGGGCGGTGTCCCAAGCCGGAAACGCCCGTTGGAGCCAGCTCCTGTGGCCGAGCGCCGTATAGCCATGCGTGACGCGCGCATCGCACAGCCCATGGTGCAGATGGCCTATCTCGCGCCATCTTACAAATACAATGGTGGCAACCCAGCAGCCGCTGCCGCGCTTGATGTGGTATCGCATTATCTGGGGGATGGCACGACGAGCCGCCTTTACCGAACCTTCGTGATCGAGAAGCAGGTCGCAGCGGCAATCGGTGCTTTCTATCAGGGCTCAGCCCTCGACCATGGCACTTTCTACCTGTTTGCCTACCCGGCTGAAGGTGTGTCCTTGGAAACGCTTGAGGCGGAGATCAAACAAGAGATCGAAGTATTCCTGAAAGACGGTCTCACCGAGGATGAATTGGCACGTGCCAAACGCAATCTTGTCGCGCAGACTGTGTTCGCGCAGGATAGCCAGTCGTCGCTTGCACGCATTTTTGGGTCCTCTCTCGCGGTTGGTGAAGCTCTGTCCGATGTGCAGGCTTGGCCCGCTCGTGTTGGGAACGTTACGCTCAATGAAGCCATGGACGCGGCGCGCGAAGTCTTTCAGCCACAGCGCGCAGTGGTTGGTCTGCAGGAGCCAGCATAATGGGACAAAGCGCACAGTCTGTTTCGTTTAACGATGGCGATGGCGCCGAAGGGCGGCTCTCCCAAGCGTCTGTCAGTGTGGATGAGCGCGTCAGTCCAATGGGAATAGCCTATTGGCTTGTTGAAGATGATACGCTGCCACTGGTCGCCTTGCGCTTTGCTTTTAAAGGTGCCGGTGCAGTGCAAGATCCTGAAGGGCGAGATGGCACAGCCTATCTTCTCTCCGGCGTTATGGATGAGGGCGCAGGGCCATACGACAGCCTCGCTTTTCAGACGCTTCTGGAAGACAACGCCATTCGTCTCAGCTTCGATGCAAGCCAGGACAACTTCTCCGGCGAGCTTACGATCCTGTCGGACACAGTGGAGCTTGGAACCGAGCTTTTGAAGCTTGCGCTAACTGAGCCCCGTCTTGATCAAGATGCCATCGAGCGCACACGCGCGCAGATCATGGCGGGCCTTCGGCGCGATGTGCATGATCCTGAAAGCATCGCAACCCGGCTATCCTCGCACACGTTCTTCCCTGGACACCCTTATGCACATCAGGTGCAAGGAACGCTCGAAACCGTCCCGGCGATCACGCGAGATGACCTCGCCGAGCATCACCAAAAAGTTCTGGCCCGAGACCGGTTGCGCATCGCGATCGTTGGCGACATTGCAGGTGCGGAGGCCGATACGCTGGTTGATACCACCTTCGGTTCCCTACCAGACGAAACTGAACTTCCAGCCATTGCAAACACGAGCGTCGCAACGGGCGTTCAGGACACCGAAGAGTTGGATCTGGCGCAGACTGTCATTCGGTTCGCCCTTCCGGGCCTTGATCGTGATGACGACGACTACCTCATCGGCCATGTGATGAACCACATTTTGGGCGGTGGAACCTTTTCATCCCGCCTCTTTAAAGAGGTCCGTCAAGCTCGCGGTCTCACCTATTCGGTCTACAGTTACCTCGCCTCGCGGGAACATGCGCCGATGCTTGCCGGCGGGGCTTCAACAGGTCCTGACCGGGCGCAGGAAACGCTCGATGTGATCCGCGAGATCATCGCCACATTCTTGGCAGAAGGGCCAACGGATGAAGAGCTGAGTCTGGCGAAGGACTTCCTTATCGGTTCTTATCCGCTTCGCTTCGATTCATCGCAAAAGATCGCCCAGCAGCTTGTTGGTATGCAGGTGGAAGATATGCCGGTGAGCTACATGACTGAGCGGGCCGACCTCATCCGTGCGATAACAGTGGATGACATCAAGCGTGTTGCTGGCCGCATCTTGAATGCGCAGCTCTCCATCGTCATTGTCGGAAAAGCGCTCACGTAAACACTCCAGGTATTGGCACCATGGCGAAACTGCGTGCCCTTCCAGACCATGTGGTGAACCGCATCGCCGCAGGTGAGGTCGTCGAGCGGCCTGCGAGCATCGTGAAAGAACTCGTCGAAAACGCCCTCGACGCGGGGGCGCGGTCGATCTCAGTTGTGATCAACGCAGGCGGTAAGGCCTCGATCCGCGTGGTTGATGACGGAAAGGGCATGACGCGCGATGAGCTAGCGCTCGCCATCCAGCGTCATGCGACGTCCAAGCTTGCCGATGATGATCTGGTCAACATTCGCACCCTAGGGTTTCGCGGCGAAGCGCTGCCCTCCATCGGGGCTGTGGCCAAGATGGTCATCACGTCTCGTGCACGAGGTGTTGACGAGGCTTGGTCGGCAACTGTTCAAAATAGCGCGGTGAGCGGGCCTGTGCCCGCCGCGCTCACACAAGGTACGGTAATCGACGTTGAAGGCGTTTTCGCTTCAGTGCCAGCACGGCTAAAGTTTCTGAAATCTGATCAGGCTGAAACATCTGCCATCGCCGATTGTATCCGTCGCCTCGCGCTCGCTGCTCCCAAAGTGGGCTTTAGTCTTCGCTCGGAGAAGCGCACGATCCTTGATCTTGCACCTGCCGATGCGCAGCTTGCCTTCACGCCTGCGCTTGAGCATCGTCTTTTTGACCTTCTGGGACCCGACGCGCTCGCCAATATGCGTCCGTTGCAGGCCTCGCGAGAAGGGCTTGCGATTGAGGGCATGGTTGGCCTGCCGACCTGGCACAGGGCGACAAGCCGCGATGTCTATCTGATCGTCAATGACCGTCCAGTGCGCGACCGCCTTCTCAATGCAGCTGTGCGCGCTGCATACGCTGACCTTATGCCACGCGATCGTTTTCCGAGCGTCGTGCTTGCCATTGCCATTGATCCGGCGCGGGTCGACATCAACGTGCATCCGCAAAAATCGGACGTGCGATTTCAAAATCCTGGCCATATGCGCGGGCTTTTGATCACCGCTATCCGCGATGCGTTGGGGGATGCAGGCCTTGTGGCATCAACGTCACTGGCCGATGAGGCACTTGCTTCGTTTGCGGCACCTACCATGTCCGCGCCGCCTGTCGCCTACGCCTTCGCAGAATCGGATGCCGCAGCACCATTAGGTTTCGCAGACAGCGCGCACCCAACCTACGAAGCTTCTCCTACTCGACATGTCTCAGCGCCCCCGTCAGCTATGCGGATGGCAGATTTGGATTGTCCGTCAAGTGCGCCCAGTCCGGTCGATGCGCAGAGTGATGAGCCTGACTATCCGCTTGGGTCCGCCCGAGCGCATCTGCACGAAACCTACATTTTGGCGGAAAGCCGGGATGGCCTTGTTCTTGTCGATGCCCACGCGGCCCATGAACGGCTCGTGTATGAGGCTCTCAAGCAGGGCATGGAACGCGATGGCATCGCGACGCAACCGCTCCTCATTCCAGATGTTGTGGATCTACCTGCAGGTCAGACAGCCGCGCTCGCGGACGCCACTGAAACCTTAGCAAAGCTTGGACTCGTCCTTGAACCCTTTGGCGAAGGGGCTGTCCTCGTTCGAGAGACACCAGCCCTTCTTGGGTTATGCAATGTCGCGAACATTGTGCGCGATATCGCAGATGAACTCAGTGATCTTGGCGAGAGCGACAGGCTGGAGAATAAACTCAAGAGTGTTGCATCCAGCATGGCCTGCCACGGATCGGTTCGGGCAGGGCGGAAATTGAAGATCGATGAAATGAACGCGCTTCTGCGGCAGATGGAACAGGTGCCGGAGGCTGCACAATGCAACCATGGTCGCCCGACCTTCATTCGCCTTGATCGGTCGAAGCTAGACAAGCTATTTGACCGTTAAACTTGGGTCTTTCGGCCCTTGTTACGTCTGCGCATCATGTTGGCGGATGCTTTAACTATTGTGCCTGTACCGCGTGCGATCCCCCAGCCGACAAACGCCCCAAGAAGCGCCATGCCAAGACCGGCGACGGTCAGCGGTACGGCTGGCTCGAACGTCGTACGTGCTCCGTTGAGAACGCGCGCATCAGGGCTCTGGACGACGAGCCAAATGCGCTCAAATGGCCCCGCAGCTTCTAATGCGTTTGCCTGATCTCTCAGTCTCTCAAAGCGATTGATTGTTTGAGAAATTTGAGTGCCACGCTCGCTTAGAAACTCATTGTCCGTTGTCTGATACTGTTGCAGCGCCTCTTCCCGTGACAGGCCGGATCGGGCGCTCGCATCGTCAAAGTCTTCCACGACAAGCTGAAGTTCGGCCACAGCGCCACCCAACGCCTGGCGATACTGCTGGGCAAACTCTGGTGCTTGGCCCATCGTCCCCGCGCCTGTGAGCGCTAGAAGAACCGTGACGAGACGTGCGATCATGATAGTTGAGTGTAGCGAAAGAAGGTGATCTGCGTCTCTCCAATCTGGCGGGTGTCGAGCGCTGAAAAACCGTGTGGAGCTTCAGTGTCTGCTCGTCCCGCCTCTTCCCACACGATGAGTGCACCTTCTTCAAGCCAGGCTCCGTCCACCAGAGCTGCTAGCGCTTTTTCTCCAAGGCCCTTGCCATAAGGAGGATCGAGAAACGCAAGCGAGAACGGCCCCATCTTGCCGCGCGCACCAAGTTTGGTGGCGTCGCGCTTGAAGAGACGGGCTCGCGCCGCAACGCCGCAGACCATGATGTTTTCGCGAATTAGGCTTCGTCCCTCCAGCGAGGAATCGACGAACAGCGCGAAAGCCGCGCCGCGCGACAGGGCTTCAAGACCCAGCGCGCCAGTGCCAGCAAATAGGTCAATGACGTTTGAGCCATCAACCGAGGCATCGTTGGCAAACAGATCATTGTTGTGAGCTAAGATGTTGTAGATCGTTTCGCGGACCCGATCCGAGGTTGGCCGGACTTGGTCGCTCTTCGGCGTTTTCAGCGCCTTGCCTTTAAACTTGCCGCCAACAATCCGCATTGGCTAACGCGCTGGTCGCCGGCCAGGTTTGCTGCGGGATGCACCGGTTGTTCGCGGGGTTGTTTTCGAACCACGTTTTGGCCGGTCGATAAAACCAGGCTTGCCACGCGTCGCGTCTTGTCCGCGCCCAGCTGGCGGGCCAGCAGCTTTGTTTGCAGTTCGACCGCGACCTTTAGTGGATTTCTTTGCTGGCATTGGTGCCGGCTTGTCTCGACCAACGACCTCCGAGTGGAGCGGCCCGTCGAACAAAAGGCCAGCCTCTTTAAAGACCTTTCCGGACAACTGGTCCCTCAGAATGCGCGTGCGCACTTCTTGTGCTGCCCCAGCTTCCAACTCACCCAGCTGAAATGGCCCGTAGGAAATACGAATGAGGCGGTTCACTTGCAGACCGAGCGCTCCCAGCACCACTTTGACCTCGCGGTTCTTGCCCTCCCGCAGGCCCACCGTTAGCCATTGGTTGTCGCCTTTCTGCCGCTCAACATCGATCTGCATTGGACCGTACTGGACACCTTCAATCGCCATCCCAGCGCGGGCCTTGTCCAGGACGTCCTCCGGCGCCTCGCCGAACGCACGCACACGGTACCGCCGAAGCCATCCGGTTGAGGGCAATTCCAGAAGGCGTTTCAACGCGCCATCGTTGGTGAGCAGCAAGAGCCCTTCGGTGTTGAAGTCGAGACGCCCGACAGGGTTTGCAGCTTTCAAACTGGCTGGCAGGATGTTTTTCAACACCGCGCGCCCTTCTGGATCACGGGACGCTGTTAGGACGCCGCGCGGTTTGTGAAACAGCCAGAGCCGTGTGCGCTCTTTGGCAGGCAGCGGGCTATCGTCCACCTCAACCTTGTCCGTTGGACCAACAAGAAATGCAGGCGTTGTGAGGCGTTTCCCATTGACCTTGACACGACCAGCTTCGATCCAGCTCTCCGCATCGCGGCGTGAGCATAGTCCAGCGCGGGCGATCACTTTGGCAATACGCTCACCTTTGGCAAGAGCTGAAGAGGATTGTGCGGATGGTTGGGTCAAAAGGGTTGCTACCGTCTAAGGGGCGGGAGCTTCTTTTGACGAGCCTACCTCGCTCGTGGCAAGCCCCTTTTGTGATGAACGTCTTGAAACACGCGCCAAACACCATGATGGAGCTTGCTCTCACGCAGGCGCAACAAGCTGGCGAGCGCGATGAGGTGCCTGTTGGCGCCGTGCTGACAATGGGGGGCCAAGTTATTGCCTTGGACGGCAATCGCACGCGTGAATATCTCGACCCAACGGCGCATGCTGAAATTCTAGTTATCCGGGAGGCAGCCAAGCTTTTGAGCCAAGAGCGACTTACTGGTGCCAGTCTTTACGTCACGCTGGAACCGTGCGCCATGTGTGCTGCCGCCATCAGCCATGCTCGCATTGGGCGCCTTTATTTTGGAGCCGCGGATGAAAAAATGGGAGCCGTTGTGAATGGCCCGCGCTTTTTTAGCCAGCCAACTTGTCATCATGCGCCCGATGTCTATGACGGCATCGCTGCGCGCGATGCGCAACGCTTGCTGAAAAACTTCTTTGCAGGCAAAAGGAACGCCTGAAGAAGGTTGGCGCGAATGGTCTTCAACAATGACGAACGTGAAGCGGTCATACGCTATGACACGCCGGAGTATCATGTGCTGCGACCTGGCGAGTACGTCGTCTGCGCCATCACGCACGAGCGGATTGCTCTTGCGGATTTGAAGTATTGGTCGGTCGCCCGCCAGGAGCCCTACAAAGATGTGGCGGCGTCCGTCGAGGCTGAACAACGGGCCAAGAAGCACTGACGCACGGGTATAGAACTTCAGCTGATTTCAATGAGCCTCAGATCGCGCCGCCATCGTGAAATCGCTGTTCGCAGGAGCGAGCGCACATAGGCCGGATCTTCAAACGTCAAACTGGCCGAAACCGCCGTCGATCTGATATCAAGCTCAGCCAGCTTGCCATCTTGTCGAGCAAGCCGCACCGCATCTTTTTGCGTGGTTACCAACTGTGCACCTGTCTTTTCTGCCGAGGCAAGAAGCCTATCTGCGTCCTCGTCTTGGAACATGTGATGGTCGGGAAAGCTGTGGGTTGTCACAACATCGAGCCCTTCCTCACGCAAACCCTTGAAGAACTTATCGGGGTGGCCGATGCCACTGTAAGCGACGATTTTGGCGTCCCTCAGACGATCTTGAACATCCATGGTTAGCGTCGCGGGCAAGATCGGCTTGCCTTGTTTTGCAGCTTCGCGAACAACCGTTTGCGCCCCGTTACCCTTACCAACCACGATCACGACATCAACAAATGGCATTTGATCACGAACCGAGGCGCGCAGTGGTCCGGCCGGGTGGCAAAGGCCATTACCAACCCCGTGTGCTGCATCGACCACGGCAAAGGTCAGGCTCTTGCGGATGGCTGGGTTTTGAAGGCCATCGTCGAAGAGCACACATGTCGCGCCAAATTTCGCCGCACTCGCAATTGAAGTAAGCCGTTCTGGCCCAACGAACGTCGGTCCCTTTTCTGCCAGCAACAGCGGTTCATCGCCGACCTCTTGTGCGGTATTATGGAACGGATCGACGCGAAAACTGGTGGTCGCTAGACGCCCACCATAGCCTCGCGTCACAAAGGCAGGCGTTAGCCCAAGGTCTTCAAAAACGTCATAGAGGGCAAGGGCAGTAGGGGTTTTTCCAGCTCCGCCCGCGACGAAATTGCCAACGCACACCACGGGAATTTCTGGGTCCGCGCCGTTTTCTGCCATGCGGCCCGCCACCACCCGGCCATAGATAAGCGATGCGGGAAAAAGTGCTCCAGATTTTAGCCAAAACTTGAAGCTCTTTCTCTCCTCGGGCGTTGGCCACCAGAAGTCCGGAGGTGTGTTTTTCCTCACCGCATCTGTTCCAGGGCTGCACTGAGCGAGAAGGCGGTGAGAAGCGGTTCAATCGACTCCACCGTTGACTTAAGCGCCCCCTCAAACTCACGAACAGCACCGGTTGCAGCTTCGCACAGTTTCTTGCGCTCGCTATCACGCACCAGAAGACGGCCGACGACACGCGCCAACTCCTCCGCATTCTCGATGCAGATTGCTGCACCAGCGTCATTCAGTGCGGTGTAGATTTCGGGAAAATTGTAAACATCAGGTCCATGCAGGATCGCCGTGCCAAGTTTGGCTGCTTCGATCGGATTCTGACCGCCTCGATGAACCAAAGATCCGCCGATAAACGACACCGGTGCAACACGGTAATTCACCCCCATCTCGCCGATGGTATCGCCAATATAAATCTCAGTTTGCGCCTTAGGCAGATGCCCCTCACTGCGTCGGACGGCTGGTATCGCCTCTTCATCTGCAAGTTTTTCGACTTCCTCACCGCGCTCGGGATGGCGGGGGACGATGATCGTTAGGAGGTCTGGCAGGTGATGCCGCAGCGCGCGATGAACCCGCATCGCGATTGCCTCTTCGCCAGAATGGGTTGAAGAGGCCAGCCATACCCGGCGCTGGCCGATCGTTTGCGCCAAAAGTCCTTGCTGCGCCGGGTTGGGCGCGGGCGCTGGCGTGTCGAATTTAAGGTTCCCTGTCACCTTCACTCTGGGGGCTCCAAGGACGCGGTAGCGCTCGGCGTCATCCACCGTTTGGGCCAGGCATAAAGTAACCGTTGAAAGCATCGCATCGATCAGCCCACTGGCCCGCCGCCACCGCAGAAAGGACCTTTCCGACATGCGTGCATTGACCAAAACGTGCGGGATGTTTCGCTGCGCAAGGGCATGGAAAGTCGCGGGCCATAGCTCTGATTCGACGAACACAGCAAGCTGCGGCTGCCAGCTGTTCAAAAAGCGTTTGATAAAAGGCGCAAGGTCAAGCGGCACATATTGGTGCAAGGTGCGCGGGCTAATCCGTTTTTGTGCCAGAGCAGCCGATGTAACAGTGCCGGTGGTCAGAAGGACATTGGCTCCCATTGCTTCAATGCGCTCAACCAGAGGGAGAATGGCGATTGTTTCACCAACGCTCGCAGCATGGATCCAAACAAGCGCGCCGGGTGGTTTGGTAAGGCCAGGATAGCCGAACCGCTCTTTACGGCGTTCAAGGTCTTCCTTGCCCTTCTTGGCGCGAGCTCGGATGAGACCGCCGGCGAGCGGCGAGACGAGCGTTCCTGCCATGCGATAGCCGGCAAGCAGCCCTTCTGAGAGTTGATCAGCCATGCGCGGACTCTTCCACAGGGAGCGTCTGGGTGGCGCTTTCCCGAAGGTGTGCCAACTCTTCGGGAGCAAAGGCTGGCGTGCCGCCGATTGTGCGATAGGCGTGCTGTTCAAGGGCATTGAGTCGATCCGCAACCAGTAGGCACGCGCGCTCCTCAGCACGTGGGGTATCTGCATCCGTGATGTAGATTGGTGTACCGGTTCCAAGTGCAGCGCGCGTAAAGGGCAGGGCGACAGACGCTCTGTCCCAGCTGCGAAGGCTCATCCGGGGATGGGTCGCATAGGCCACTGGAATGATGGGCCGTTTGGTCTTGTAAGCGAGTTTGATGAGACCTGGCGAGACGCGGCGCGCAAGTTTGGGGACATCAGCAGTCATGGCGACGCTCTTGCCACTCTTTAAGAGCTGAACAAACCGCAAAAAGGCGCGGGCGCCCCCTTTGTCCTTGCCGATTTTGGTTCCTGTGCCGGCGCCACGCACGGCTGAAATACCCAGTCGTTCAGCCGCAATGGCGTTAATCCCGCCATCCTGACTCTTTGAGATCATAACATGCATGCCCCAGTCAGGCGGAACGGCTGGACCTACCATGAAGTGCTCTCCATGCCAGAACGTGAAAATCGCTGGTAAATGGGGCGGGATGTGATCAATGGAGTGGCTGTCTTTTGAAGGTGTCTTTGTGCTTCCGTCAGGCCAAGGTGCGGCTTGGTCAAGATCAGCGGGAACGCGCTTTACGGTGCGGTGAACCAGCGACAGATATCCTGCCAGGGCACGCCCCATGGCGTTCTGGATGCCTGGATACCGTACAACGCGTTTGTAGAGCGAAGTTACCATTTCATCTCGGTGAAGGATGCATGCGACGGCAGGCATTTAAGGGCCAGCAAGATCGATGCTTGCCTTGCTCTGTTTACGCCTCAGGGTCCGGGTCACCTGGTTCGAGTAGTCGATGCATGTGAACAACAAAGTAACGCATATTGGCGTTATCAACTGTTGCTTGCGCTTTGCCACGCCACGCCACCTCCGCTTCTGCGTTGCTGGGGTAAATGCCAACAACATCCAGATTGCTCGGGTCGATAAAAGTCGTCGAGGCCGGGTTCTCAACCTCACCACCGAACACCAGGTGCAAAAGTTGTTTGGGCGGCATGTCTTGCGATGCGCTCACGACGTGTGATCCTTGTGTTTCAGTTTGCACGTCAGTCCACAAAAGTGGCGCTAACGTCTGGTTTTGAAAAACTCAGTCAACAGTATAGGCGCTTGTTATCCAACCGCTACAGCAGGTCAAGAATGGTTGGTGGAAACCATCGTCTGCATTGTATCACAAAGGCTCGATGTACCGCACACGAGCGCGGGATGCGCAATCGATGCGGTATCATACCGGGGACGGTGACCCTTCGACGACGAACTTGCATGCTCCAAGCGCAAGCCAACTTCTCGCACCAATAGGTCAGCAGCTGCGATGTCCCAATGTTTGGCATGAGGTTTTGCAATGCAACCATCCAGGGCGCCGTTCGCAACGCGCGCTATCCTCAGGGCAAGCGACGCAATGTGCGCTGCTCTGCGAAAAGGAGCATCGTCTTTGCGCGGACCAGGAGCCGCGAGAAGCGCATTGTGCAGTGTCTCGGTGTTTTGAGGTGTTAACGACGTAACTGTCCCGTCGGAGGCTTCAAGATGGGCACCTCGTTTAGCTTCAGCGAAGTAAAGCTGCCCGGTCACAGGCTGAAAGAGCACGCCGAGCTTCGGCTCGCCGTTTTGTATCAGCGCGATAGAGACGGCCCAGTCTTCACGCTCGTCCATAAACCCACGCGTGCCGTCGATTGGATCGACAATAAAGGTTGGTGCGCCCGAGAGGCGGGATCCGTCATCTTCAATCTCTTCAGAAAGCCAGCCGAAGCCCGGGTAAGCACCGCGTAAGTGGCCATGCAGCATGTGATCGATGGCAAGGTCCGCCTCGGTGACCGGAGAGTCTCCAGCCTTTGTCCAGCTTTTGGCTTTGCCGAAGTAGCGTAAGGCGATCTCGCCAGCCTCCCGTGCTGCGTCGCTCAGAACATGCAGCGGTGGCAACGTAAGATTTTGGAGCGTCGGTGTGGGGGACGGTTGGGACATGGACTGCGGACATTCATTTCGGGTTCGGGCTTTGGGCGTCAGCTGCTTGGGATCTTGACTGCGAACAAGAGCCTCAGAGCGCCTTGACAGGTAAGAAACTTCAGCATGCGTGATGTAGTCGAAAAGGCTAATCGATCAACAGGCTCGGATGGGCTTGCGAGCCTAGCATGCAGGCTTCCTCGTTTGCCTTTCGCTAACCCTCTCTGCACGCACACTTTTTTTACCGCGTTGATTAAGCGGGCTCCAAGGCGATGGAGCTACAAAGGTGCAATCAAGACACGTTGGGCAAACCGACGGCTTGACCCCTGGCTTCCAACGAAAGCCAAACAGGAAGGCAAGAGCATGGCCCCTTTGAAGGCTCAAAGAGCTGTCGCTAACAGCACGAGTGCTGGCCCGAACGCCGCGCGAGGGCGCGGCCAAGGGCACGGCGTTGATGGCTGCATCAACTGGTCTGGCGCGGCGTCACCGACGATGGCTTTGCGCGGCCGTGTGGATGAGGCAGATCGGTCTGTCGTCATTACAGCCCGTCTTGGCGGCACGCTGCTCATGCAGCGCATTCCACTCAATGCGTATCGCGGTGTCGTTGCAGAATTGACGACGTTTTCGGGCGGGGAAGCTTCGGTTCGGCTCACCTTGTGTCATGACGAGCCAACCTTTGCTATCACGCTTGAAGACCATTTGGCCGTGGATGAAGCGGTCGCCGTTTGGCGTATGTGGGCCGATCGGCTATCGGTGCCCCTCATCCTGCGCGAGTCAGGTGCCGAAGACACGGTCGTTAGACCTATGTTGGGGGCCGTTGCGGTCGGTTCTGCCAGCCCACGCAAAATGAATGCGATTAAGCAGCGCCGTCCTCGTTTTGCAAAACGCCGTGGTTATCGCTGAGCTCTCTATCGCTCTTCTGCAGGCTACAAAAAGGCGTCCAAGGCAAGGCCGAGTGTAAGAAGGAGCCCGACCCGACCGTTTGATCGGAAACGGTGCAGGCAGCCACTTGCATCACTGAGGTCTAGCGTTTTGACTTGCCAGGCAAGATGCGCCAGCGCAGCGACCAACCCGGCAAAGCTCAAGATACCAGCGCCGACGAAAGCCATGGCTGCACCCATCAGCGCAATAAAGGCGGCGTAGGAAAACGTAATGAAGAGCGGGGCGCGTCGGCCAAGTGCTTGGGCTGACGAGCCCACACCAGCGAGCGCGTCATCTTCCAAGTCTTGAAAAGCGTAGATCGTGTCGAAGCCGACGATCCAGAGGACGCACGCAAAATAGGCGCAGACCATGGCCCAGGCGTTCGGTGCAGCGAGGTTTGTCGGTCCCCAAAGCCCACTTAGTTCCCAAGACAACGTCCCGACCTGAGCTGTCCAGCCAACAAGTGCTCCCCACGCAAAGACCAGCCCCAAGACAAGCTGCGGCCAGTTGGTGATCCTCTTCATGAACGGATAGATCGCGATCAGCGCAAGCGACCCTATGCCCACCGCAATGGTGAGCATGTTGAACGTGACGAGGATAGCAAACCCAGCTACCAACAAACCCGTGAGGAAAATGGCGGCCTGTCGCGCGCCCACTTCGCCTGAGGGAATAGGACGCTGCGCGGTTCGGGCGACCTTCGCGTCAATGTCCCTATCTACGACATCATTGAGCGTGCAGCCCGCGCCGCGCATGATGATCGAGCCCAAAAAGAACAGGCCGAGATGGTTCCAAGCGATGGGAGCTTCAAGAGCAATAGATGCCAAAAGCGAACCGAACAAACACGGGTACAACAGAAGCTGCCATCCCACCGGGCGCTCCAGCCGCATAAGTCGTCCGTAGGGGCGGGCCCATGAGGGTAAGAGACGGAGCGACCAATGGCGTTGAAGCGCATCCGGTGTGAGGGGCGCATCCGTTGTGCTCATGACGGGCTCCTTTCGTCCGCACCAAGTTGCGAATGAGAGAGCATATGAGACGCTCTGTCTGCGCGCTTGTGCGGAACTGCGCCTATCCTCTCGCCACGGTAAGATCAACTTGCTACACAGCCGCACGCGAAAGGGGCAACCCAACAGACTTACACACCAATTGCACGTTGCCATACTCAAGATGATACATGCATTTTTTACAACACCCCTCGTCCCATGCATGCGTGCGGCGGCCATTCTGACCGTTTGTTTTAGCGTGACGGGATGCGCAGGCGGCTTTGACGGTCTTGACGGGGTGTTGAGCGGCAGTCGCTCAGCGCAAGAGACACGCGTGACGCCCGTTACAGCGTCCACCATTGGCGGAATCCCCATCGTGCAGCTCCAGGCAGATCAGCTTTGTCCAGCTGTTGTTGTGCAAGATGGGACCAGCACCTTGCGTCTCCATGCAGGCGACGAGGAGAGCCCGAGCACAGTGCGTTATCAGGCCCAGATCTCGCAGACAGTTGTGGAGTGCATACCAGGAGCTGGGCAGCTGGCGCTGTCAATTGGCGTCGCCGGTCAGGTGCTTCTTGGTCCACAAGGAACGCCAGCGGCTATAAACCTCCCGATACGGTTCGTCGTGCGCAACACGGTGACTGGCGAGGTGGTGAACAGCGAGCTTAGCCGCACCAATGCTGTGATCGAACCGCCAGAAGTGTCGGCGCTCTTTACCTTGGTCAACCGGTCGTTTGTCATTCCACAGCCCGAGCGTCAGACCGATTATCAAGTTCTGGTTGGCTTTGATGAGGGTCAGGGTTAGCCACCCCGACCCGACCACCCGACAAGACCAATCGACGGGATTTGTGGATCCCGACCTTAAATCGCTTCTGCGCGCCAACCAGCCAGTGCGGTTATCGTCTCCGGCAAATCGGAGTGGCGGCTAACGGTCGTGATGGCGCCTGCCTGCATGAGGGCTTCCGCGTGTCCCGGCCAACTATGGTCCGCGCCCACAAAGCCGACAACTGTCATGCCAGCGGCAACTCCGGCTTTCACGCCAAAGGATGAGTCCTCCACCACGAGGCAGTTGGCCGGGTCTGCCTCAAAAGCTTGAGCGGCAAACGTGAAAACATTGGGGTCCGGTTTTTTCGCGTTTGTGCCCACTTCGCCCGCAGAGAAAATATGCGGCGCGAAACGCTCATAAAGGCCAACATCGCTCAAATAGCGCTGCAGGTAATCAGACTCTGAATTCGAACAAATGCAGCGAGGCCCGTCCACAAGGTCTAACATTTCCTCCACTCCCGCGACTGGCGTGAGTTCTGCGTCGGCAAGCTCAAAGAACGCCTCGCTTAGTTTATCTCCAAAATCCTCATCGAGCTTCTTGCCCAGTTCCTCTTCAATCGCCTCGCGAATGTCATGATGTGACATGCCGGCGAAATGCTCCGCGAAACCAAGTGGTTCCATTTCAAAGCCGACCCGCTTGTAGGCAACTGACTCGGCCCGCGCGGCGATCATCTCCGAGTTGATGAGAACGCCGTCACAGTCGAAAAGAATGAGCTCGTGCACAGTTGGCTCCATAAAGTGAGAGGAAGACGCAGGTTGAAAGCTTCTTTCTGTATCGCAAGGCGCGGTAACAGGGATTGGTCTCCTGCGATAGTCCCAGATTGGCCTGGGTCTCTGACTTGATTGAACCTTTAACTTGCCGAAGGCTTTAGCTCGCTGCAGTCTCAGTCTTGCTTAGTTTGATAACTTTTGTGACTGTCAAATCCGCAACCTTTTCCCTCTCGCCTGCGAGCG
The DNA here is from genome assembly GCA_039026935.1 of Pseudomonadota bacterium. Taxonomy (GTDB): domain Bacteria; phylum Pseudomonadota; class Alphaproteobacteria; order Rhizobiales; family MH13; genus MH13. Next base: position 114,564 of record JBCCLK010000001.1, on the reverse strand, counting down.
AAACGGGACAAAACACTCAATGAACAGTCCCAATGAACAGTCATAGAGACATCAAAAGCGCGGTTCTCGGCCAAGAGGTGCAGACAAAGGCTGCTATGCCTACGAGTGCTCGCTCGATCGGCGTTGAGGTGGAAAAACTGCTGCGTCCACTTCATGGAAAAGGCAAAGCGCGTGGGAAACGGTTTGTACCGCCTGAGCTGCTTTCTGCCTGGCCAGAGATTGTTGGACCAAGGCTCGCCGGAGTGTGTTTGCCGGTCAACTTGAAGCAGCAACCTAAGCGGTCAGGGAGCGCTGCGCGCCGCCGTGTTGGAGGCACTGACGGCGCGCTTTTGGAGGTGCTTTGTGCGGCCGAAGTCATGGTGGATGTTGATTACGGGCAAGCTGTCTTAGTTGAGCGTATCAACGCCTTTTTCGGGTATCGGGCCGTGAGTCGTCTGAAAGTCGTGATGAAACAGGCTGTGGCTGAGACAAGTGGCAGATCGTCCCGCGTGCCATCTCAGGAGAATGCAGAGCCAGTCTTAGATCCGCAGGCGGAGCAACGATTGCGCACGGCCTCCGGAGACGTCGAAGACCCGGCCTTACGCGACGCTCTCTGCGAGCTTGGTGCAGCCATCATCGCTGAAACACGTAAAGCTCGATAAAGCATAGAGAGGCACGCCTTTGGCGCCGCTTTTTCGCCACTTACAGGTGCGAGGCGCTACCTCACAGTAACGCAGATGTTCCCTTGAGAAGCGAGCGCTTCGAGCTTAAACGGGCGGCACGTTACATTTGAAAAAACAAGCGATGGGGCTATCAACATGGACCTGAAAACCAACCGCCGTACCTTTTTGCGCAACACCGGGCTCGTAGCTTTGTCAGCGGGCGTCTTGGCCGCTTGTAACAATGGCGGGTCCACAGTCACCGTGGGTGGTGTTGAGCGGATGGTGCCATCCACCGGCGACGACACAGTGGATCTTGCTGCGCTTATGACCCCGACAGACGGACTGCCCGATCGCACTCTTGGCGACCCCAACGCGCCTGTCGTGATCGTTGACTATTCGTCTCTCACGTGCCCGCACTGCGCGCGGTTCCATTCTGCGTCGCTACCGGTCATGAAAACCGAATACATAGACCAAGGCTTGGCGCACTACATCTTCAGGGAGTTTCCACTGGATGCGCGTGCACGCGCTGCGTCCATGCTTGCCAGATGCGCCGATGAGGGTCTCTATCACACGGTTTTGGAGGTGCTCTTTGAGCGTCAGCGTGAGTGGGCATCGGCTGCAAACCCGGCCGATGCGCTGTTTTCTATTGTTGCGCAGGCAGGTTATACCCAGGAGACGTTCAGTGCCTGCTTGACGAATCGTGATCTGGAAACAGCAATAGTGGCAGGTGCAGATCGTGGCGCGCAGGAGTTTGGCGTGGCGTCTACACCGACGATCTTTATCAATGGCGCGAGATTTCCAGGTGCCCGCAGTCCTGCCGATTACGCAGAAATTATCGACCCGCTTATCGCGCAAAGCTGACGCGTGCCCATCCTGCGCAGGGGTTTTGGAGCGGTGTGCTAAGGGCACGTCGCGATGAAGTTTACAAAGTTGCGCATTGCGGGGTTCAAGTCGTTTGTTGAGCCCACCGAACTTCTCATTGAGGATGGTTTAACCGGCGTTGTCGGTCCAAACGGCTGCGGCAAATCGAACCTTGTCGAAGCCATGCGCTGGGTGATGGGCGAAAGCTCTTACAAGGCCATGCGGGCTGGCGGAATGGAGGAGGTTATCTTCTCCGGTTCTGGCAAGCGTCCAGCCCGCGATAGCGCCGAAGTAAAACTGTTCCTCGACAACAGCTCCCGCCGTGCTCCCGCAGCCTTCAATGAGCACGAGCAGTTGGAAGTTGCCCGCAAGATCGCGCGGGATAGGGGCTCAGACTACAGGGTCAATGGCCGTGAAGCCCGCGCACGCGACGTCCAGTTGATGTTTGCTGATGCGGCTTCTGGCGCGCGGTCCCCGTCGATGGTGCGTCAGGGTCAGATTGGCGAGATCATCGCCGCCAAGCCCATTCAGCGGCGGGCCTTGCTGGAAGAGGCCGCTGGCATCTCTGGTTTGCACACGCGTCGCCACGAAGCTGAGCTGCGTTTGCGGGCTGCAGAGACCAACATCGAGCGTCTTGACGACGTGATCGGCGAGCTTGATCGGCAACTTGATGGCCTGCGACGTCAAGCGCGCCAGGCTGCTCGGTTCCGCGAGGTTGCTGCAAAGACGCGCACCGCTGAGGCTGGCGTTTTTGCTCTCAAATGGTCTGCCGCCAACCAAGCTTCCAATGAGGCAAACCGTGCGCTTCATGATGCAGCGGAAGCCATGCAAAAGGCTGACGAAGCACAATTGTCTGCTGCAACCGAGCAAGCCAGTGTCGCTGCACGCGTGCCCGATGCGCGTACTAAAGCCGCCGAAAAAGGAGCTGCTTTGGGGCGTCTCATTCGTGCCCGTGATGACATCGCGACCGAAGAAAAACGCATTGCGGAGCGGCTTGAGGCTGCTGAAGCACAGCTGAAAACGCTCGATGCTGATCTGACCCGCGAGGCTGGACTTTCCGATGATCATGCCGGTGAGCGCTCTACTTTAGACGCCGAGCTGGCAGCTGTTCAAGAAGCCAAAGCGAAGACGACGGAGCGTATGCCGGCGTTAGAACAGGCGGCACAAGAAGCTGAGGCGCTTCTCACCAAGGCTCGTAGCCTCAGCAATGAGGCGCGTAATGCCTTGTCTGAAGCGCGCGCGGAAAAAGCGTCGGCTCTTAGGATCCGTGAGACGGCCCGCAATGGTGTTGCGCGTTTGGAAGGTGAAGCAGATAAAGCGCGCTTGGCGCTTGCCGACCTCCCGGAAGCCAATGCTTTTGGCCGAAATCTTAGGGACGAGCGCGCGAAGGTGCAGGCGCTCAGAGATGCGCGCGACACTGCCACCCAGGCGGTTACCGACACAGAAACCGCGCGCATGGTTGCTATGGCCACGGTCGCAGACGCTGAAAGCCCTCTGCGTGCATCGGAAAAAACACTCACAGGTTTCGAGGCTGAGATAGCTGCGCTGGAAAAGCTGGTGGGCACGCAAAATGGTGAAGCGGCAGAGGGCGCTCCGGTGCTTGATGCGCTCAATGTCGAGCCGGGCTTAGAAACGGCGCTGAGTGCTGCACTTGGAGAAGCGCTGAGCGCCTCCACAGATGATGGAACCACCCATTTTTGGCGTGTTATAGGCTCCAACGCTGACCCTTCTTTGCCGGAGGGTGTCTCCTCGTTAGCCCAGCATGTTGAGGCTCCTGATGCTCTGGCTCGTGTGCTCGCACAGATCGGAGTTGTTGGGAGATCCAATGGGGCTGAGCTGCAGGCAGAGCTTTTAACCGGACAGATGCTGGTCAGCCGCGATGGCGACCTTTGGCGATGGGATGGTCTGACCCGCACTGCTGGTGCACCGGACGCATCGGCAGTGAAGCTGTTGGAGCGGAACCGTCTTGCCGACCTCATCACCGAGGCTGACGAGCTTCGTGTCCAGGTCGATGAGTTGCGGACCGCGCATATGGTCGCTCTGACATCGCTCACCAATGCAGACAAAGCCTCGGTTGACGCTCGGGCCGCCGAGGCTGAGGCGCGCCGGGCCCTCGATTTGGCATCCTCTGGTCTATTGCAGCTTGAGAAGGACGCCGAACGCGATGCTGCTCGGCGCGATGCGGCTGAGCAGGAGGTTGCCCGGGTGACTGCAGCACTCGATCAGGCCCGACTAACGCTTTCAAACGCTGAAACCCAAGTACACGGCGCAGCTGTCATCCCAGACTTGGAAGCGAAGCTCGGCGCGGCAGAAGCGTCAGAAGAAGAAAAGCGCCGTGAGCGAGACACAGCAGGTCTTGCCTTCGATCAGGTGCGCCGCGAAAGTGCTGATCATGACCGTCGCCGTGAAGCGGCGGAGCGGGCGCTCGAAGCGTGGCAGCGCCGAGCCGAAGCTGCGGCAGCCCACCTTGTTACTCTCGGTCAGAGGCGATCGGACTGTGCTGCGCTTATTACGAAGCTGAGAGATGAACCTGGCCGCCTTGTGCAGAAACGCCGTGAGCTAGCTCATTCTGTCGAGAAAGCGGGTAGAGAGCGTTCAGTTGCGGCAGATGCGTTGGCGCAGCTTGAAGCGTCGCTGCGTGACGTGGACGCTCAGTCTCGCGAAGCGAAGGATACGTATTTCAAGGCGCGTGAGACTCACGGCCGGGCCGAAGAGCGTAAAGCCGCCGCTGACGAGCGCCGTGCCGCGTTGCAGGCGGCCATCTTGGAAACTGTGGATGCGGCGCCGCATGAGCTGATGACAATGGCGGGCTTTGAGCCTGGCAAACAACCACCAGCGCTTGATGTTTTGGAGCGGCAGTTGGCTGAACTGCGCGACGCCCGCCAAAGATTGGGTGCCGTTAATCTCCAAGCCGAGCAGGAGGCTGACGAGGTGGCCCAGCGTCGCGATACGCTGGGCATGGAGCGCGATGATGTCGCCGAGGCAATTGCAAAACTGCGTTCCACCATCTCGACCCTTAACCGCGAAGGTCGGGTTAAGCTGCTTGAGGCCTTCGACCGGGTGAACAACCAATTCCAGCATCTTTTCACTCGGCTATTCGGTGGCGGTGAGGCGGAGCTAACCCTGATTGACGCTGACGACCCGCTTGAAGCCGGTCTTGATATCATCGCCCGCCCGCCAGGCAAAAAACCTCAGTCGATTACGTTGCTGTCAGGCGGTGAGCAAGCACTCACTGCGATGGCGCTGATCTTTGCGGTCTTCCTTTCAAACCCCGCCCCGATATGTATCCTCGATGAGGTTGATGCGCCGCTCGATGATGCCAATGTCGAGCGTTTCTGCAATCTTCTGCAGGATATGGTGACGCGCACATCGACCCGCTTCTTGGTTGTAACGCACAACCCCATCACCATGAGCCGCATGCACAGGCTGTTTGGTGTGACGATGGCCGAAAAGGGCGTGAGCCAAATTGTCTCGGTCGTCCTAGCTGAAGCTGAAGTGATGGTTGGCGCAGAAAATGCCGCATAATTACTTAAAATCAACGACTTAAGACGCTATTGTGCGTTGCCCAATATTTGTTGACTTCCATAAGGGGCAACACTAAGGTCCCGGCGATTTTCAAGGCTATCTTCGAACATGATCATAGATCGTTTGGAGTAGGTCTTGCAGCGTGAAATTGGTCAGCGATGCCTGTTTTACGCCGTCCGCATAACACTCAACGATTAGGCCTCCCGCGAGCGTCACCCTCTTGCCATCATTGGTTCAACCCCAAGGTTCGTCGCGTATGAGCCTAAAGGTATGGGTTACCAGACTGGTTTTCGCATGAGCGACGAACGTGAACCTGCCGATCTTGATGATGTGCGCCAACGCCTGGATGCGCTTGAAGACAAGCTGCAAGCGCGTCGGCCGGAGGAGCCGCCAAGCGGCAGGCGAAAAGAAGACAAGTCGCAATACGCGATGGCGTTTCGAGTGTCCTCGGATTTCATCGCAGCCATTTTCGTCGGGGGACTGCTTGGGTGGTTTCTCGATAGTTTCGCGGGAACATCGCCTTTTGGGTTGATCGTCCTGCTCTTGCTGGGGTTCGCTGCGGGCGTTCTAAACGTCATGAGAACCCTGGGTCTTGTTGCTGAGCCGAGGCGTTTCAGGCCTGGTAAGAAAGATGCGTCGACCGGCAATCATCCGGTAACGCAGGACGACAAAATGAACGATCGTGAGCGGCGGTAAGCCTATGCGGTCTGAGATGAAGAGCTTAGGCCCGGAGCTGGCCGAGTTGAGGAGTGAACATACGTGGCTGATGATCCGATTAAGCAATTCGAGATCTCCACAATCGTTCCGATTGAAATTGCTGGTGTCGATTTCTCCTTCACCAACTCTTCGCTGTTCATGATGGCGACGGCCGGTGCGGTGTCCGCCTTTCTGGTCCTCTCCACGTCAGGGCGTGGTCTTGTCCCCAACCGTTGGCAGTCGGCAGCCGAGATGAGCTATGAGTTCGTAGCAAGCATGTTGCGCGATGCGGCTGGAACACAAGGGATGCGCTTTTTCCCACTGGTCTTCTCACTGTTTTTGTTCGTTTTGTTCGCCAATCTGTTTGGTATGGTGCCGTACTTCTTTACGGCCACAAGCCACATCATCGTCACGTTCGCGTTGGCGATGGTAGTCATGCTCACCGTGGTCATCTACGGGTTCATGAAGCACGGACTGAGCTTCCTCAAACTCTTTGTGCCAGAAGGTGTGCCCATGGCGGTGATACCTTTGGTTACAATGATTGAGGTTATTTCGTTCCTATCGCGTCCCATCAGCCTCTCGGTGCGTTTGTTTGCGAACATGCTGGCCGGGCATACAGCGCTCAAAGTCTTTGCCGGGTTTGTTGTGTCCCTGTCGGCTTTTGGTCTGGCCGGGTGGGGCGGCGCATTGCTTGCCTTGTTCATGACCGTCGCGATCACGGCTCTGGAATTTCTCGTCTCGTTTTTGCAGGCTTATGTGTTCGCTGTCCTTACCTGCATGTATCTCAACGACGCTCTTCATCCGTCGCACTAACCAGTTTCCCAGGCAGTGCATCCTCGCATTGCTCGGATCTTATAACCGCATCATTCATTCCAAAGGAGTTTCAACATGGAAGCGGAAGCAGCAAAATTTATCGGCGCAGGCCTCGCATGTCTCGGCATGGCCGGTGCAGCTCTTGGCCTCGGGAACATTTTCGGCAGCTACCTTTCCGGCGCCTTGCGTAACCCGACGGCTGCCGACGGCCAGTTCGGCCGCCTGATTTTCGGTTTCGCTGTGACTGAAGCTCTTGGAATTTTCTCGTTGCTCGTTGCACTTCTGCTTCTCTTCGCTGTCTAACCAGCTCGCAGTGTAATGAATGTGAGGTTGGGCTCGCGCGCTACCTTGTAAGGTTTGGCGCGAGCCCTCTCCCCCTGTTTGGTCATGGTAGCCGCATACTGCCGTTGGCCGAGATGACTGTATCAGTGCACAAGGACTTAGCTGATGGCGACCACTGACGATGGAGCCCACGGTGCAGAGGCTGTAGCAGGGGTTTTTCCGCCCTTTGACACGAGTACTTTTGCATCTCAGCTTCTTTGGCTCGCGATTGCTTTTGGCATCACCTATTATGTGATTTCAAAGATAGCCGCGCCGCGTATCTCCGCCATTTTGGAGGATCGCCACGACCGTGTTGCCAGTGACCTTGCAGAAGCTGACCGGCTCAAGCGCGAGACCGATGAGGCGATCGAGACGTACGAGCAGGCGCTCGCGACGGCGCGTTCCAAGGCTCAGACGATGGCTGCTGAGACGCGCGACAAGTTGAACGCGGAGACGGCTGCCAAGCGAACCGCGTCTGAAGAAGCACTTGCTGAAAAACTATCAGAGGCCGAAACGCGCATCGCGGCGATCAAAGCTGAAGCGTTGGCGGATGTTGACGAAATCGCGGCAGACGCAGCTTCGGCCATCATGAATGTGTTAGCGCCCAAGGCGCCAACGAAGGTCGCCATCAAGAAGGCAGTCGTTGCGGCGTCTGAAGGCTGATGCGCTGTATGACTTCTCTTTCACTCAAGCTCGCGAGTTAAGGCACAATGGACTCCAGTTTTTGGGCATTTGTCGGCCTCATCATTTTTCTCGGTATCGTCATTTATGTTAAAGCACCTGGTATGGTCGCCCGCGCTCTCGATGGCCGTGCCGAGAAGGTTCGCAACGAGTTGGAGGAAGCGCGCCGTCTGCGTGAGGAAGCACAGTCGGTGCTCTCCGATTTTCGCCGTAAAACGCAGAGCGCCGATGAGGAGGCGGAAGCCATCATCGAGCAAGCCAAGGCTGAAGCAGACCGCATGACGCAAGAAACCGAAGCTGCGCTGGAAGAGATGATTGCTCGCCGCACGGCAGCGGCTGAAGCGCGCATCGCGCAGGCTGAAGCTCAGGCCTTAAGCGAAGTGCGTGCACGAGCGACGGATATCGCAATTGTAGCCTCCGAGAAGCTTCTTGCAGGTCAGGCCACCGGCGCAACGGCGGCGGATTTGATCGATAAGTCCATCGCGGACGTCAAATCGCGGATCAATTAAAGCGCGCTCGTCAGCTTCGAGCGTGCCTCCTCTTGAACCTCCGCCTTTCCTTACCGCTGATCATCTTCTTGATTGGTACGACAAACACGCTCGGTCACTCCCATGGCGTGTTACTCATGCTGAGAGTTTAAAGGGCCGCCGGCAAGAACCCTACAAGGTCTGGCTATCAGAAATCATGCTGCAACAGACAACCGTTGCAGCCGTCCGCCCTTACTTTGAAAACTTCATTGAGCGTTGGCCAACAGTGCTTGAACTGGCTGCAGCCACGGACGACGCTATTCGCGCTGCATGGGCGGGGCTTGGCTACTATCGCCGCGCGGCTAATCTGCATGCCTGCGCCAAAGAGGTGGCTGGCCGAGGTGGTACGTTCCCACAGACCGCTAAAGAGTTGAAACAGCTTCCAGGCATTGGTGATTATACAAGCGCTGCTATCGCTTCGATTGCTTTTGGCGAGGCGGTTCCCGTTGTTGACGGCAATGTGGAACGGGTGATCACGCGGCTTTTTCAGCTGGCAACGCCGATACCGAAGGTCAAGCGGGAAGTGACCACGCAGGTGGCAGTGCTGGTGCCCCAAGATCGACCAGGTGACTTCGCCCAGGCCATGATGGATCTTGGCGCTACGATTTGCACACCGAAGAAACCGGCTTGCTCACTGTGTCCTTGGATGGAGCCTTGCCAAGCCCGAAAAGCCGGAGACATGGAGACGTATCCGGTTAAACCAGACAAGAAGCCCAAGCCCAGGCGCTATGGTGCAGCTGTCGTAGTGGTGAGGTCGGATGGTGCGATTTGGTGTGAACAGCGCCCGCAGGACGGATTGTTACCCGGTATGACACAGGTCCCCACGACGGATTGGTCAGACGCCATGCCCGAAGCCTTCCCAAATGCGGAACGAGTGGGCTCAATCGATCACGTTTTCACTCATTTCGCGCTTACTCTCAACGTCTATCGCCGTCATTGTGACACGCTGCCAAGTCAGCACGGATGGTGGTCTGCGCCCGAAGACCTGCCTGAGGAGGCGTGGCCAACAGTGATGGTGAAAGTCTTAAAGGCTGCGGTTCCAGAGCTTGGAAGGACGCTACGAGTTAAACGCAAGAGCTGATCTCTCATGCTTCCGGTGGGCTCAGACGGTCGTTTTGCGCACTTCTGAGCGATAGTCGTCGATCAGGACGAGCTTGCCTTCGCGGCGTGCGTGCCAGAACGTCCAGCCATTGCAAGCTTCGCGATCCTCGACCAGTGCGCCTACTTTATGGATGGACCCTTCGTGATCACCGCTGGCTAGCGTGCCATCGGCCCGTACCAGAGCTGTGTGTCTGCCTCGCGCGTCGAACAGCTCTTCCCCCGGCATGATGTAGCCAGCTTCCAAAAGCGCCGCGAAGGGTACGCGGGGCTGCGCGCGTTTTCCTTGAAGCATCGCCTGGGCTGCTTCTGGTACTGGGACTATGTCGTCGATACGCGCTCGTGCAGCGTCCGCATATCCAGAATCGCGCTCAAGGCCGATGAAGTTCCGCCCAAGTTTCTTGGCCACGGCTCCCGTCGTGCCGGTGCCGAAAAAGGGATCAAGAACAACATCGCCCGGTTTGGTGGATGCGATCATCACCCGTGCGAGGAGTGCTTCGGGCTTCTGCGTGGGATGAACTTTCGCGCCAGACGCATCTTTTAGCCGCTCACTGCCGGTGCAGATGGGTAAGGTCCAGTCGGAGCGCATCTGCACGTCTTCATTGGCAGCTTTCAGTGCGTCGTAATTGAAGGTGTAGCGTTTGCCGGCCTCGGACCGTGCCGCCCAGATGAGCGTTTCATGCGCGTTCGCGAAGCGACGGCCCTTAAAGTTTGGCATGGGGTTGGTTTTGCGCCAGACCACGTCGTTGAGAACCCAGTATCCAAGGTCCTGAAGCCGCGCGCCGACACGGAAGATGTTGTGGTAGGATCCGATGACCCAAAGTGTACCGTTTGGCTTCAGAACGCGCCGCGCGGCTAAAAGCCAGGCTGATGTGAAAGCGTCATAGGCAGCGAAGCTGTCGAACTGATCCCAGTCGTCATCCACCGCATCGACATGGCTTTGATCGGGCCGTTGCAGATCGCCTTGAAGTTGGAGGTTGTAAGGCGGATCGGCGAAAACAACGTCGACGCTTCCTGCAGGCAATTTCTCCATCAAAGCGATGCAATCGCCAACCGATACCTCATCGAGAAACGGGGATAGGCTGGTGCCTTGAGCACCCGCTCGACTTACCCCATCGATCTGGGGCATGGAGGCACCAGAACGCGGTGCCTCCTTACGCAAAACTGACATGACCCAACCTGTACGCACTACCTGACAAGCACGATGACAATGCCTTGTTAAGGTAAAGGCGACGTTGAGAAACTCTTTCTGAAGTCTAAATGCAGGTCGATTTCTGACATGTCGGCATTAACCATTTGGCTCACGAAGAATGACGTACAAGAGCCTCGCGCACCGGGGCAAATGTCCTCCGGTGAATGGGAGAGGGCCCAAGCTCTTGCAAAGATGCTCGGTGAACCGGTGTTGCGTACCCCTTGTGTTCAGCAAATCCATATCCGGGGTAGCTGCGGTCCGCCGCCACCATCATTCTATCGCGCGTTACCTTCGCGCAGATCGAAGCAGCAGCAATAGAAAGAGAGCGCGCGTCCCCCTTGACAAGCGCCCGCCCTGCGCAAGGCATGCCAGGCGGTTCATCCTTCCCGTCGATAAGTGCAAAGCTGGGTGGCGTTGGGAGGCCAATAAGCGCAAGTCTCATGGCTTCCAAAGAAGCCTTGCGAATGTTGCGTGCGTCAATGAAGGCAACGCTTACACTAGCGATCGACACCTCGGCCACTGCGCAGAGCGTTTCGAACAGATGTTCGCGTTTCGCCTCAGTCACCTGCTTGGAATCATTGAGCCCTTCCAGTTCCGTCGGCGCGATAAACGGTCCATCATTGGTAAGAGACAGCGGAAGAACCACCGCTGCTGCAACGACCGGACCTGCGAGCGGACCGCGCCCCGCCTCGTCGACTCCAGCAACCCGGCTGAAGCCCAGCTGACGTGCTTGCTGTTCGTAGGTCGCATCTGGTCCGTTGAGCCGTTGCCTTACGAAGCTGCCCATCTGAGCGCCATGTTTGCCTCGTCCACGCGGTCTCACCCGCTGTCGCCTATCTTGTATTGCATGGGCACAAGCTTGCGAAAGTTACAAAGCGCGCTCGCGCAATATCTATGGCTGAGCTTTCCAAAGGCGACTGCATGCCTTGGAGTGCTACGGACCGATAAACGCCGATTGGTATCAACATTCGTGTGGCGGCAAACAGGCGCAATTCACGGGCAAAAAGGGACTGACCCATGGGGCTTACTTTGTTCGTATGTGATGCTGGAAAGAAACTCTTTGATGGCGACGATCCGGTAGAAGCGATCCAAAAGGAAGTGGCCGACCTAAGTCTGAAGGGCGATTTTGAAGTGAAGGTAGATGGCGACAAGGTTGTCATGGTCGGTTCCGCACCGAGCCAACATCTGCGCGAGTAGGTTACTCTGACAGCCGGCTAGGTGGAAGATATCGCACAGGTCGGGGACAAGATCGAGCCAGCTGATGGTGCTGCGGAAGCCGAGTGCCAAATGTCGAGAAAGGCGATACGCTGCGGGCAGTTGCGACCAAAGCCTATGGCGGTGATCCCAAACACACATTGATTTTTTAGCAAACAAACCGATGCTTTCCGACCCGACAAAATCTGTTCAGGCTAGGTTCTGCGCATTTCGCCGCTCGACCAACGGCACTACAATCTGATAGTGCTGAAGAGCGTGGCGTTAAGCTGCCCCCTTTCTTTTTTGAGGTGACGCCTGCTCACCTGAACCGGCACTTTTGTCTGTGTCTTCACTCCCAAACAGGTCCAACTGCCCGCCTTGCTTTGGCGTAGCGCGAAAATGGTCGCACCGAAGATTAAGACGGTTTGTTGAAAGACCAAGTCGCTTCGTGACCATCTTGAAGCGCTTGGATAGAACCTGCGCAAATGGACCTGTGCCCGTCATGCGTCGGCCCCACGCTGCGTCATAATCTGCTCCACCACGCATGGACCTGAGCACGGACATTACGTGGCGATAGCGCCCTGGATAGTGCTCAACCAGCCAGCTCTTGAACAGGTCCCGCACCTCAAGCGGCACCCGAAGCAAAATATAGCTTGCTGACTGAGCGCCCGCTTTATGAGCAGCGGTAAGAATGGCTTCCATCTCATGGTCGTTGAGAGCCGGAATCATGGGTGAGGCATTAACCCCTGTGGGAATGCCAGCCTGCGCAAGTGCTTCAATCGCCGCCAGTCTCCTTACTGGTGTGGAGGCCCTCGGTTCCATCGCCCGCGCGAGACGCTTATCAAGCGTTGTGACGGAAAGTGTCACATGCAAAAGGCCCTGCTTTGCCATTGGCGCGAGCAAATCAATGTCGCGCGCCACCATCGCCGATTTGGTCGTGATGAGTACGGGATGCGCGAACTCGGACAACACATGCAGTATCTGCCGCATGATCTTTTGGTCTTTCTCCACCGGCTGATAAGGGTCTGTGTTCGTGCCGATAGCGATCGGTTTTGCCTTGTAGCCCTCTTTTGAAAGCTCTTCACGCAAAAGCGTGGCTGCATTGGGTTTGGCAAAAAGCCTCGTCTCAAAATCAACTCCTGGAGACAGCCCCATGTAAGCGTGGGTGGGGCGCGCAAAGCAGTAGATGCAACCATGCTCGCAGCCGCGATAGGGATTGATCGAACGATCAAAATCAATGTCGGGTGAAGCATTGCGGGTTATGATGTGGCGTGCCGCCTCAAGCGTCACATCTGTCTTAAAGGGTGGCAGGTCATCCATGGAATCCCAGCCATCGTCGAGCGGCACTCGACCGAGCGGTTCAAACCGCCCCCCAGGGTTCAGCGTCGCGCCGCGACCTTTGCGCCTTGCCGGTCGAATCGGTGCGCGAGCAACATCGGTTTCAAGCGGGTCATCCTCTGCCATGCCTTTAAGGCTAGCGCGTCAAACAGAACAAATAAAGAACAAAATACTCTTCACGAGGCATGATTCACTGCAAACGGGCGTTTCTCTCGCCAAAGCTCAAGGCGGCTGGTAACCATGCCGCTATGTTGAGCGTTATTTTGCGTACACGTAACGGGGAAGCAGTCTTATTGGAGGCACTGCGCCCGCTTATCGCGGCCGCGGCGGAGGGCGTGGTGCGCGACGTGGTCTTCCTTGATATGGGGTCAACGGATGGAACAGCGCGGATTGCAGATGCGGCGGGGGCTCACTTCCTCTCGTCACAAGGTGATCAAAGCTTGCTCCTTGCAGTCGCTTTGAATGAGGCGAAGCGAGGAAACTGGGTCCTTTTATTGGATCAGGCGACGGTCCTGAGCCCCGGATGGCTCAATGAGACCATCAGCTTCATTGAGCGACAGGATAGAGTGCGCACACGTTCTCGCATGCTTTCAGCTGTATTTCGCCCAGAGGATGAGCCTGAACTTGGCAGTGCCGACCTGCGGCGTCGCATGGTCTGTTTGATCGCCAACCGTCTGGCGTCGGTGGCGAAGCTCTCCCAAGGCATTCTGATCCGTCGTTCCGATCTGGAAGGGAGCGCATGTCCTTCGATCAACTGGAAGACGGCTGACCCTTCGATCAAGCTGACAAACCTCCTACGGCTGCGCTCGCGCTCGCATGTGGCTCTGCCTATCTCGGATGTCTTAGATCAGAGCGAGCTAGCTGCTGGTGCTGGATCAGCTTCAGAGTCAACCCTTCGCCGCGCCACGCTTTAGATGCTCGTCGAGGCGCGGCATAATTTCTACGAAATTGCAGGGGCGATGCCGGTAGTCGAGCTGCCATCTTAGGATGCCATCCCATCCGTCTTTGCAGGCACCAGGCGAGCCCGGTAGGCAGAACACAAAGGTGGTTTGAACAAGCCCAGCCGTTGCGCGCGACTGGAGGGTGGACGTGCCTATTTTGTCGAAGCTAAGCTGATGAAACAGGGTTGAAAACCCATCCATACGCTTGTCGAAAAGGGGCTCCAGGGCATCCGGTGTGACGTCGCGCCCGGTGAACCCTGTGCCACCGGTGGTGATCACAACGTCGACATCATCATGGTTAACCCATCGTAAAACATCTTGCGTGATCGCATCTTTATCATCGGTCGCGATCGCGCGGTCGGCTAGTCGGTGTCCAGCGGCCTCAAGGCGATCCACCAGAACTGTGCCTGAACGATCATCCTCCAAAGAGCGGCTGTCGGAAACCGTCAGAACAGCAATGCCCAGCGGTATGAATGGCAAAGTTTCATCCAGCTTGCTCATGCGTCTGTCTGGAGTGCCCGCGTTTTCTCGATCATAGATTGCAAGACCAGAAGGTCATGCCAAGCAAGCTTCTTATTGGCTGGGTTGCGTAAAAGCGCTGCCGGGTGAAGTGTTGGAACGGTTGGGATTGCCAGCTCTCCATGCGCATAAGTGAGTTCCTGTCCGCGCGTCTTCATGATGCCCTGCCGGTTCAGGATCGTTGCCAGCGCAGAACCACCAAGGGTCATCATAACCCTAGGGCGAACAAGCTCAATCTGACGTCGAATAAACGGCTCGCAAACCGCACGCTCCGCTGGCGTCGGGGTTCGATTGCCAGGCGGACGCCAGTAGATCACGTTGCCGATGTAAACGAGGGATCGGTCAAGCCCGATAGCGGCCAGCATCCGGTCCAAAAGCTGTCCGGAGCGCCCCACAAACGGCTTGCCCTGTGCGTCCTCGTCGCGTCCGGGTGCTTCGCCGATCAGCATGACTTTGGCGTTTGGATTTCCATCGGAGAAAACCATGCGCTGTGCAGTCTTCTTTAGTCCGCAGCCTTCATAGGTTTCCAGCGCAGCGCGCAGTTCATCAAGGGAGTTTGCGTTTGCGGCGACGGCTTCGGCATCTGCAAGTGTGTTGGCGTCTGCTGACCGGGACGTGGATGTGGCTTGCGCAGCCGGGGTCGGCGTTCGTGGAACGGGAGGAAGCAGTGCCTCGCTCTGCGGCGCAAAACGCTTCTCCGTCTGCGCGGCTAGAACGATTGGCTGCATGACGCTTTGCACTTCAAACCGATCAATGGGATTTTCACCAAGGGCGCAATCAACACCGGCGGCGTCGTAAAACTCAAGCAGTTCCCGCAATGCTGTTCGGTCCATTGCCATTCATCCAAGACTTTCGAGCCAGTTGACCATAAGAGGATATAGCGGAAGAAGAACGACACGCGATAGCTATGCGCTACAGCATTATGGCCCGCATCGCGATGGCTACCACAAAGCTGTCGTTAGGATCGCCATGCAGCAGATACGAATGGATAAGATAGTGGGTCGGCAATGAGCAAGATCGAACGCGAAGCGATGGAATTCGACGTCGTGATTGTCGGTGCCGGGCCTGCCGGGCTCTCTGCCGCCCTGCGCCTCAAGCAGTTGCGCCCTGAGACGAGCGTTGTCGTGCTTGAGAAAGGCGCGGAGGTTGGTGCCCACATTCTTTCTGGAGCCGTTGTCGATCCGGTCGGTATAGACGCTCTGTTGCCCAATTGGCGCGAGGATGACGAGCACCCCTTCAAGACGGCTGTGACAGAAGATCGTTTTTATTATCTTGGCACCGGCGGCGGTGTTCGCTTGCCAAATGTGGCGATGCCCAAACTGATGAGCAACCACGGCAACTACATTGTCTCGCTTGGCAATGTGTGCCGTTGGCTGGCCGAAAAAGCTGAGGCGATGGACGTCGAAGTCTATCCAGGCTTCGCTGCGTCGGAGCTCCTCGTCGATGAGACGGGCCGCGTCTACGGCGTTGCTACCGGTGATATGGGCGTTGGACGCGATGGCGAGCCAACCGCCAATTACACCCCGGGCATGGAACTGCACGGCAAGTATGTGCTGCTCGCTGAGGGGGTGCGCGGGTCGCTTGCCAAGCAAGCCATTGATCGGTTTGAGCTGGCCGAAGGAGCAGAACCCCAGAAGTATGGTCTTGGTCTCAAGGAACTCTGGGAAGTTAAACCGGAGCACCACCAGCCCGGGCGGGTGGAACACAGCTTTGGTTGGCCGCTTGATAACGCGACTGGCGGCGGATCTTTTCTCTACCATTTGGAAGATAATCAGGTGGTTGTCGGGTTCGTGGTCCACCTCAACTACACCAATCCGCATCTTTCACCGTTCGAGGAGTTCCAGCGCTTTAAGACCCATCCAATGGTCGCCCCCACGTTTGAAGGCGCCCGTCGGATCGCTTACGGCGCGCGTGCAATCTCAGAGGGTGGCTATCAATCGGTGCCGAAGCTTGCCTTCCCTGGGGGGGCGCTGCTCGGGTGCTCGGCAGGCTTCGTCAATGTCCCCCGCATCAAAGGATCCCACAATGCTATGCTGTCGGGTATGCAGGCAGCTGAAGCCATCGTGGACGCTCTGGATGCAGGTCGTGAGCGTGACGTGCTCAACGCCTATGAAGATGGCTGGCGATCAAGCCCAATTGGCCAGGATCTCAAGCCTGTGCGCAACGTGAAGCCGCTTTGGTCGCGCCACGGTACGCGTTTTGGTATCATGCTCGGCGGCTTGGACATGTGGTTACGGCAGCTGACAGGGTGGTCGCCCGTCGGAACATTGGGTCACGGAAAAGCCGACCACGAGGCGACCGTGAATGATTTCGCCGCCGAGCCCATTGCCTATCCCAAACCTGACGGCAAACTCACCTTTGATCGTCTCTCTTCTGTGTTCCTATCGAACACCAATCACGAAGAAGATCAGCCGGTCCATTTACGCGTGCGTGATACAAAGCTTCAGCGCATTTCCGAACTTGGGCTCTTTGGCGGGCCATCGGCAAGGTATTGCCCGGCGGGCGTTTATGAGTGGGTGGACGATGGAGATGGCGACAAACGTTTTCAGATCAACGCGCAGAACTGCGTTCACTGCAAAACATGTGATATCAAAGACCCCAACCAGAACATCGTCTGGACGGTTCCCGAAGGTGCAGGCGGGCCGAACTACCCAAATATGTAGCGCTTAGTAACGGGCGCCAGATGAGCATGGAACGCAAGCGCATTCTGCTGGCCGGTGCTACGGGTACGATTGGAACCGCCACTGCCAATGCGCTCGTCAAAAAGGGGTACAATACGGTTTGTCTTGTTCGACCTGGTCGTAACGCCAACGTCTTGCGCCGTGATCTACAGGATGTGGACGTTCGCGAGGTTGATGTTACTGATCCCAAATCCCTGAAAACGGACGGACTAAGAGGTGATGTCTTCGATGCCGTCATCTCCTGCCTTGCATCGCGCACCGGCGTTCCCAGTGACGCGTGGGCTATTGATCATGATGCGAACTTAAACCTGCTCGAAGCTGCCCAAGAGACGCATGTTCGTCATTTTGTGCTGTTGTCCGCCATATGTGTGCAAAAACCGAAGCTTGGTTTCCAGGAAGCAAAGCTTGCCTTTGAAGAAAAGTTGCAGGCCGCGCCCCTCACTTATTCGATCGTTCGACCGACTGCGTTCTTCAAGTCTTTGTCGGGTCAGCTTAATCGTCTCAAGGCGGGCAAGCCGTTTTTGCTGTTTGGCGATGGATACCTGACTGCTTGCAAACCCATTAGCGATGAGGATTTGGCGCAGTACCTTGTTGGGTGCCTTTGCGATGAGGCCCTTCACAACAAAATTCTGCCAATTGGCGGCCCCGGGCCTGCTCTCTCGCCGCGTCAGCAAGGTGAAGCGCTTTTTGAAGCTCTTGCGCTTCAACCAAAGTTCCGCGGCGTATCGCCGCGTGGTTTGGATTTTATTGTCATGCTGCTCAACGGCCTACGTTGGCTTCACCCGTCTGTGCGTGACAAGGCGGAGCTTGTCCGCATAGGCCGTTATTACGCAACAGAATCCATGCTGGTGTGGGATCCGGCGACCGCATCTTACAACGCGGATGCAACGCCTGAATTCGGGAGTGATACGCTTTCCTCGTTCTACCATAAACTTGCCGCAGGCGAGCAGCAGGTAGAGCTTGGCAATCATAAGATGTTCTAACAGGTTGTTCTAATGAACAATACGAGCCATGATGTTGGTTCTGGGGGCATCAAACCGGTTCGACGCTCGCCTTAGATGCAATGAACAGCCCGTCCTTCCTCCAACGAAAGTCGTCAGCGTGAAATTCATCCGTCTGGTTTTCCTTGCAGCTTTTTCAGCTACTCTATTCCCCGCTCTCTCCTATGCTGACACGACCGCTGCAAACGCAGCCGGCAACGAGGCTTTGGCGCCGCCTGTTGAACCGCAAGTCAACACGTCGCTTTCCGGGCTATTCTTGGCCGCCACGCTTGCAGAGACCAGCCGCGACATTCCCTCTGCTGCCACATTTTATCGACAGGCCTATGAGCGAGAACCGGAATCGGATCGCTTCTTGCAAAGCGCCTTCACGATGGAGCTTGCCGATGGTCGTATGGCCTCTGCACTCGATTTGGCGGCGATCCTAGTTGAGAGCGGCGATGTAGGGATGGCTCGTTTGACGTTGGCTCTAGATGCCGTTCGTCAGCGGTCCTATCGGGCAGCTCAGCGTGAGCTTGAAGCCTACCGCACGGACGGGTTCGGCGATCTAGTGGCCGAGCTCATTATGGCGTGGGTGGAATTTGGCAACGATGAAGTTAACCCCGCCCTTGCACGCCTCGCGGCTTTGGATGGTCCTGGATGGGTGACTGTCTACGCCGACTACCACGGCGGCCTTATCCGCCTTGCTTCAGGCGATATCGAAGGCGCGGTGGAGAGCCTGGAACGCGCTTACACGGCCGATCCAGGCGCTTTGCGGTTGACGCAAGGCTATGTGCGAGCGCTCATCGCAAGCGACCGTATTGACGAGGCACGCGCCGTCTTCGAGCAGTTCTTGCAGGCAGCGCCAAACAATTCTGTCGTGCGCGCTGATGCCGAGGCTCTGGAGACCGCCGAGCCGCTTGAGCATCGAGTGGTGACACCGCAGCAAGGCATCGCCGAGGTTTTCTACGGCCTTGGTCTAGCGATTGGTCAAGAAGGCGCGGAGGAGGTCGGTGCAATCTATCTTAACCTCGCGCTCTTCACTGATCCCGATCACGATCTTGGCCGTTTTGCGCTGGCACGTGTGTATGAGCGCCTGGAGCTCTGGTCCCGTGCTGTCGAAGTTTACGAGTTGATCGGGCATACGCATCCGCTCAAAAGAACCAGTGAAACACGCCTTGGCCTTTTGCTTGATGAATTGGGTCGCCCGGATGAAGCCGATTTGCATCTTGAGGCGCTGATTGAAGCCAATTCAAGTGATCTCGATGCCATCAACACATACGGCACAGTCCTTCGCTTCCGCAGTGACTTTGAGAAGGCAGTGGAGATTTACACAGTTGGCATCCAGACGCTTGATGAACCAACCCGCGAACATTGGCGGCTCTTCTACCAGCGCGGCATTGCCTACGAGCGGACGGACCGCTGGCCATTGGCAGAGGCGGACTTTCTCAAAGCGCTGGAGCTTTTTGAAGACCAGCCGGATGTCCTCAACTATCTCGCTTACACCTGGGTTGATCGCGGCGAGCATTTGGAACGCTCCGTATCAATGCTGGAACGGGCGGCTGAGATGCGCCCAGATTCTGGCTATATCGTCGATTCTCTCGGTTGGGTTTACTTCCGCCTCGGTCGCTTTGAAGAAGCAGTTGAACAGCTGGAACTTGCTGTGACGCTCGATCCGACACAAGCCGTTATCCACGACCACTTGGGCGATGCATACTGGATGGTAGGTCGCCGCCTTGAGGCTCGATTCCAATGGATCCACGCCCGGGACCTTGAAGATGACGAGATCGATGCTGAAGCTATTGTTAGAAAGCTACAGCGCGGTCTTACACGTGATGAGGTAGAAGAGGTGGGAGTCTGGCCCGAGGGTTATCGAATACCTGCGGTGCAATAACTCACTGTCGTATCTAAGACAGACCGTTACAGTTCCAAACAACTAACGCCAGCCGCCGTAGCGTCCCTTGTAGAACACATGCAGGCCAATATGGTCGAGGCGGATCATACGCGGTGCCCACCGAGGACGCACGTAAGTCGCGTGGTAGTGTGTTGAGTCTGCTATTGTTTGGATAAGATCACGGCCTTCAAGCACCTGGCGGGCGACGTCTTCTGCCATCTCCCACGCATCACGCTCATTGATACGCTCTGGAATGCCATCGCACGCGAACGAGAACTGGCAGCGATTGCGCCAGTGCTGGTTCTGATAGACAACGCCGCAGATCGTGTTTGGAAACTCATAATGGTTGACCCGATTCATGATCACCTGCGCGACAGCAACCTGGCCCTGACGCGGCTCGCCGCGCGCTTCAAAGTAAATGCCTTCGGCGAGGCACTCGAACTGGCGGTCGTTGCGTAAAAACGCTGAAATCTGAAGCTGACCTTCTGTGTCAGCGAGCGGCGAGCCGTCAGCTGATGGGTCAACAAGCGCAAGCGCATAAGAACCGGTTTCTGTTTCGGGCTCGTTCGCGCCTTCAAGCGGCGCGAGAAGTTCGTTTTCTTGCGCGAACATCATCTCTGGCGGTGGTGGGATCATCCCCACATATCCGTCGAAACCGACTGTCGGCAGGCTCGCCAGTTGCGTTCGCGCAAACGGATGACTTTCATAAAGCACGGCAGGCGCTCGACGGCTCGCGAAGGACTGCCTGGTAGATGGTGTATCCAACCGATCAGTGCGCGCGCTGCGCGCAACTTGAGGATAGGCCCCAGCTGGGAGGCGCGCTTGGTCGGAAGGAGTTGACCCAGTAGTGATAGAGTGATCTTGACGGGCCGCGCTCAATGCGACCTGAAAGGGATCATCGCTGTGTGCCCGTGCAAGCCCAACATTATCATTGACCGTGCCCTCCACGTTCACTGTCGCTTGATGGATAGAGCCAGCGGGCGAGGCAATGACAAATGTTTGCCACGTTTCCGACTGCGGTCCGCCTAGGCCAAGAAGCCGAGCGGCGTCCAAATGCCCCGTGCCGACGGGCTGCTGGAAAAGAAAGAAGGAACTAATCGCGGCGACCGAACAAGCCCTTGCCATCAGTTGGCCTAGACCCTTTGATCTGCGATGTTTGGCGACAGGCCCAACACCAATCATGGACGTGTTACTCCTACGCAATACCCCAACCGAAGCTCCGCACCCAAACGCGGTGTTCGGCCTATCGCCATACAACACAGCGATATGACCAGCTCCCCGACGTCACATCGCAGTAGCATCGGTGATAGACTGTTAACCTTGCAAAGCCGTAAAGCTCTGACACGGCAGGCGTTTTGAGTTGGGACAGGGGTGTTAAGACGCGTTAAGCGACTTTAATGATGGTTCCTCAACGAGACGCCTTGTTCGAGGCTGACGCATAAACCGTAGGCCTCGTTACGGTGTCTCTTCCAGTACGCGTCGGATTTGGGCGATGGCACCAAACGGGCCGTCTGCCTGCTCAAGAGCCGAGGCGATGTCGCAGTTTTCAGCGCCAAACGTTCCAAACCGTCGTTGGACTGCATCTTTCACCAAAGCATATGGCTGGTATTGGCGCGAAAGGCTGCCACTCCTGGTCAGTTGCATTGCCAAAGGACTGATCTCGTGACCAGTCTTTGCTGAGATCAGGAAAACTGTAGGCTGATCGGTGGTGAAGGAGGCAAGGCCAAGTGCCCCTTCTACATCGGCGAAAGCGCGTTGTGCAGGCTTGCCCATGTCAGCCTTCGTGACGCATATCACGTCCGGCCATTCCATGATGCCTGCTTTCATAAACTGAAGGGCGTCACCTGAACCAGGCTGAATGCAAACAACGCTTCTGTCGGCGATCAACGCGATGTCTGAATCTGACTGACCAATGCCGACCGTTTCGACCAAGACCACATCGAAAAGTGCGCGTAGGAGCATCGTGGCCGCGATGGCATGATCAGAAAGACCTCCCAGCCTGTTTCGTGCGGCAAGCGAACGCACAAAGACGTGCCGATCATCAGGATTAAGGGATAGACGCGTCCGGTCCCCCAAAAGCGCACCACCGGTGGTTTGAGAGGACGGATCAATCGCGATCACACCGACCGACCGGCCACCTCTGCGTACGTGTTCAAGAAGCCCTTGCGTGAGTGTCGATTTGCCAACACCGGGTGGGCCAGTGAGCCCGATCACCAAGCCTTGTGGTGCATGGAACGCCGCATCAAGGAGCGCTACATCGTCGTCGGCAAGATACTCTCGATCAAGCCGCGAAAGTGTTCGTGCAATATCGCGCTTGCCACCCGCTTTAAGCGCGTCAAGCGTCATGGGGGCGAGCTCGTTTTAGCTTGCTTTATGCCGAAGAGCCGCCTGCGCAGCCGCCAAACGGGCGATTGGCACGCGGAACGGTGAGCACGACACATAGTCAAGGCCAACACTCTCGCAGAACGCAATGGATGCCGGGTCGCCTCCATGCTCCCCGCATATCCCCAGCTTAATGTCGGATCGTGTGGCAAGGCCGCGTTTCGCTGCGATTTTAACCAGCTCGCCAACACCAGCTTGATCAAGCGTGACAAACGGGTCCTTTTCAATCAGGCCAAGACGTTCATAAGTGCCTAAGAACTGGCCTGCATCGTCGCGTGAGATCCCGAAGGTCGTTTGCGTTAAATCGTTCGTTCCGAAGGAGAAGAATTCAGCCGAGCGCGCAATGTCAGCAGCTTGAAGGGCTGCACGCGGCAGTTCGATCATTGTGCCGACAGTGTAAGCAATTGTGGTTCCTTTCTCCGCCATCACTGCCGAAGCAACGTCGTCTATCGCCGTCTTGACGAAATCAAGCTCTGCGCGCGTTGCTACGAGCGGCACCATCACTTCGGGCTCGACCAGCTTTCCCGTTTCCTCGCCCGCCTCGATAGCCGCCTCAAAGATTGCCCGCGCCTGCATCCGGGCGATCTCTGGGTGAGAGATCGCAAGCCGGCAGCCGCGATGCCCGAGCATCGGATTGAACTCGTGCAGTTCTTCGGTTCGCTCACGTAGTGTTGCGACATCCACGTTCAATTCCCGGGCAACCGCATCCAATTCTTCGTCGGTGCGCGGCAGAAACTCGTGAAGAGGTGGGTCAAGGAGGCGGATGGTGACGGGTAGTCCGGCCATGATAACGAAAAGCTGGCGGAAATCACCGCGTTGCATGGGTAGGAGTTTCGACAGGGCCTTGTCACGGTCAGCGGGATCGTCTGCTAGGATCATCTCACGCACTGACAAGATGCGGTCACCGTCAAAGAACATATGCTCCGTGCGGCAAAGGCCGATGCCTTCGGCGCCGTACTTGCGCGCGGTTTCAGCGTCAGCTGCTGTCTCAGCATTCGTGCGTACCGTCATTCGCCGGGCCGCGTCAGCCCACTCCATGACGCTGGAAAATTCGCCGCTGAGCTCAGGTTCCTGCATGGCGACAACGCCCTTCATAACCTCGCCTGATGCGCCATCGATTGTGATCACGTCACCTGCTTTCAGCTTCAATGCTCCAAAGGCAACGATCTGCGTGTCGGGGTGGACCTTGATAGAGCCTGCGCCAGAAACACAAGGGGTTCCCATGCCGCGCGCGACGACGGCCGCGTGGGAGGTCATGCCGCCGCGCGCAGTCAAGATGCCTCTGGCAGCATGCATGCCGTGAATGTCTTCCGGGCTCGTCTCAACGCGCACCAGAATACAGTCGCGACCAGCTGCCGCGGCTTCTTCTGCCGCTGCAGAGGTAAGCACGATCTCCCCAGTTGCTGCACCGGGGGAGGCCGGAAGACCAAGCGCGATGATGGTGCGTTCGGCAGACGCATCAATGGTGGGGTGGAGCAGCTGATCCAGCGCAGCTGGGTCGACGCGCAAGAGTGCGTCATCTTGGGTGATCAGGCCTTCACCAACCATTTCAGCGGCGATCTTCAGCGCTGCTTTGGTGGTGCGTTTGCCACTGCGTGTTTGTAGCATCCACAACGTGCTGTTTTCGATCGTGAACTCAACATCCTGCATATCCCGGTAGTGGTTCTCCAGGATGTCGCAGTATTTGAGGAATTCAGCGAATGCGTTGGGCATCGCTTCTTCGAGCGACGGCGCTGTTTCGCCTGCTTCTTCGCGGGCGCGGCGGCTCAGGGGGCGCGGCGTGCGAATACCGGCCACGACATCCTCACCTTGCGCATTGATCAGGAACTCGCCGTACAACGCCTTTTCACCGGTGGACGGGTTGCGCGTGAATGCAACGCCGGTTGCCGATGTTTGGCCCATGTTGCCGAATACCATAGCCTGAACATTGACGGCTGTGCCCCAATCTTCCGGGTAATCATGCAGAGACCGGTATGTGACTGCGCGCGGCACCATCCAGCTCTTGAAGACGGCACCCACAGCACCCCACAGCTGTTCATAGGGATCCTGCGGAAACGTCTCGCCAGCTTCTTCTTCGATCAGCGATTTGAAGGTGGTGATCAGCGCGTGCCAATCTTCAGCGGTCAGATCAGTATCAAGCTCGATTCCGCGGCGATCTTTCATCGCTCCAATGGCATCTTCGAAGTGCTCATGGTCAACGCCCATGACAACGTCGCCATACATCTGGATAAAGCGGCGATAGCTATCGGCTGCGAAACGCGCATCGCCTGAAAGGCTCGCAAGGGCTTGCTCTGTTGCGTCATTGAGGCCGAGATTGAGGACAGTGTCCATCATCCCAGGCATCGACACGCGGGCACCTGAACGAACAGAAAGAAGAAGTGGATTTTCCTTTGATCCGAAGCGTTTGCCAGTGATAGTGGCTACGGTTTCCAAAGCTTGATTGACTTGATCGATCAACCCGTCGGGGTAACTGCGCGCATTGTCGTAGAAGTGCGTGCATACCTCAGTGGTGATCGTGAAACCTGGGGGGACTGGAAGTGCAATGCGGCTCATCTCGGCGAGATTGGCCCCTTTACCACCCAAGAGATTGCGCATCGAGGCGTCGCCATCGGCCGACCCGCCGCCAAACCCATAAACCCAGGCATGCGCCGGTTCAGGATGGGGCATGGGGTCACTCATGCTGGTCATCGCCACGTTACGTCTCCTCGTCTTGGAACAGTGGTTATGCTGCGCTGCAAAATAATGAGGGAAAGCCCTACAGGGCGAAGGCCTCGTGGTCCATGATCCATTCGATCAAGTCACAAAGGTTGACGCTTTTAGCTCAAGGCTCGGGCGCTATGTCACCCGATCGACACAGAACGCCACAGCATCCAAAAGCGCTTGCTTGTGTTGGCTTGCCGGAAATATGTCGAGGGTTTCTGACGCGGCGTCGGCGTAAGACTGTGCCCGGGCAATTGTGTCAGACAAACCACCGCGCACCTGAACCAAGGTCATGGCGCGTTCTAGGTCACCATCGTTCTGCGTCCCATCGACAATCACGCGGTCCCAGAAAGCGCGCTCGTCGCCTTCTGCGCGGCTATAGGCGAGAATGACGGGCAGCGTTACTTTCCGTTCGCGGAAGTCGTCACCCACATCTTTACCAAGTGAATCTGCCTTGCCGCCATAGTCCAGCGCGTCGTCAACCAATTGAAACGCAAGCCCTAAATTCTCGCCATACGCTCTTAAGGCAGTACGTTCGCGTTCACCGAGATGAGCGACGATCGGTCCAACCTCGCAAGCCGCTGAGAAAAGAGCAGCCGTCTTCGCACCGATTACTTTTAGATAGTCCGCTTCTGTGGTGGCGGTGTTCTTGGCCGTAGTCAGCTGGAGAACTTCGCCTTCGGCAATGATCGCCGAGGCGCGCGACAACACGTCTAATGCGTCTAATGAGCCTACTTCCACCATCATCTGGAAGGCTTGACCCAGTAGAAAATCGCCGACAAGGACGCTTGCCTGATTGCCCCAAACCATGCGCGCCGCTGGTTTGCCACGCCGCATGTCACTCTCATCGACCACATCATCGTGTAGAAGTGTCGCGGTATGCATGAACTCAACAGAGGCAGCGAGTCTGATGTGGCCCTCGCCCTGATATCCGAACATGTCTGCGCACAGCACCGTCAGGATAGGCCGCAAGCGCTTGCCTCCAGAATCGATGAGGTGTTTGGCGACCTCTGGGATCATCTGCACATCTGAGCCGGTGCGCGATAAAATCATCGCATTGACGCTTTGCATTGCCGAGGCAGAGAGCGCCATGACACCATCGAGCGTTGCCCGCCCGGTCATGTCAGCAGGTGTTGAATGCAGGGGGACGGCTACGCCCATACTGTGTTGGCCTTCGTTGATATCTGCGTTTGAGCTTCGTGGCGGTGCAAAGCACAGGTGGCGCGCTTTGAACAGTCCGGCAAAGGGTCACGCCTGAGGATATTACTCACGTGAGATAAGAAGAGCGCTTGCTAACGGCTCAAAACCGCGCCAACACAACTATCAAGTCGTTCCCGTTTGAAAAGGAGCAGCTCGATTATGATCGAACTGTTTCGCACCAATGACATGGTCCTTCTATCCGCCGCTGAAGCGCTTTTGAAGGAGTTCGACATCATCTACTTTATCGCCGATGAGCACATGTCGGTGCTGGAGGGGTCGATAGGCGTCCTTCCACGTCGCTTGATGGTCGATGCCGAGAGCAAGGCGCAAGCAGAGCGCGTGCTGGAAGATGCCGGCATCATGCCGGTCTGAGATGCTCGAGTTTCCAACGACTGAAGACACGTTTCTCGATGGCAGAGTTACGCTTGTTCAGCCCGCAAAAGGCGCGCACCGATCTGGGTCGGATGCGGTTTTCCTCGCTGCTTGCTTGAGCAACGTGCATGGCCGTGTCCTCGATATGGGGGCTGGGGTCGGCGCTGTGGGTTTATTCATCGCCGCGCAGTGTTCTGGTGTGACAGTCGATCTTGCAGAGCGCGATCTGATGATGCTCGCCTGTTGCGAGCGGTCGCTCATTAAGAATGATCAGTACCGCCCCCGCGTAAACATATGTGCGGTCGATGTATGCACAAACGAGCAAGACCGCATCGCCGCGGGACTGGCGCGTGCTGCTTACGATCACGTCGTTACAAATCCCCCGTATCGAAAGGCGGGGCACGTTCGTGTCAATGAAGATAAACGCAGCGCTCACACCATTGATAATGCCTCGCTTAACGCTTGGATGCGTACGGCAGCAAGTTGTTTGAAGCCGGGCGGAAGCATCACCATCATTTTCTCTGCTGATGGGCTAACGGATCTTTTCAAAGCGCTAGATGGGCGTTTTGGCGCGGTGGTTGTGAAAGGTCTTCATCCCTTGAAGGAAAAACCCGCTGAGCGGGTTTTGGTTCGGGCGATAAAAGGGCGCAAGACGCCCCTGCGCATCCTTCCAGGTCTCATCGTTCATGATGAGGGCGGTGCATATAGCCAGGAGGCCCGCGCGATTCTTCAAGGTGGAAGGGCGATTGACTTGGCATATGGTTGAACGACCGGTTCAGTTCCTGGCAAAGGGGCTTGTACCGACACAGGATGAGGCCCATTTCGGGTCGTAGTCGAAACAAAGAAAGCCCGGATTGTGCGTCGTTATCTCCCCAAAGCCCTCCGACCGAAGACCCCGCAGGTCCCTCTCCTGCGCTTGACCGGTGTCATCGGTGCCTCAAGCAGCCGGTTTAACCGAGGGCTTTCACTAAGCGCTGTTGCCGGGCCCTTGAAGCGCCTTTTTTCCTTTGATGGGCCTGTCGTCGCGATTTCGATCAACTCACCGGGTGGATCGCCGGTGCAGTCGCGGCTCATTCATGACCGCATTCGCAAGCTCGCCGCTGAGAAGGAAAAAGAGGTGGTCGTGTTTGTGGAGGATGTTGGTGCGTCGGGCGGTTACATGCTTGCGTGTGCTGGCGATGAGATCCTTTGCGACGAGTCGTCTATTCTCGGCTCCATCGGGGTCATCTCGGCCGGTTTTGGCCTTGACCGGTTCATTGAGCGCTACGCGATTGACCGCAGGGTCTACACCGCTGGTGAGAAGAAGCTGACGCTCGATCCTTTTTCGCCAGAGCGCCCAGAAGAGATTAAGCGGCTTAAAGCTATCCAGTCCGACATCCATGAGAGCTTCGTCAATCTGGTGAAGACTCGTCGTGATAGTCGCCTTGATCCTGAGAATAAGACCCTGTTCACGGGGGAGTTTTGGGCAGGTATCCGCGCCGTCGAACTCGGGCTTGCCGACCGCGTTGAGAACTTGGATGACGCCATGAAAGCCCGCTTCGGCGATAAGGTGCAGCTGGTTGCGATCCCCATGCAAAGACGCGGGCTCGCAGGGCTGTTCCGTGCGAAAGGTGAGGCGCCGGCATGGTCAGCAGCGGCCTTGGGTGACGGTGTTGTCGAGGCCGCCATTGCGCGCTTTGAGGAACAGGTTCACTGGAGCCGTTTTGGTCTTTAGAATGCCGCATCGTCTCTCGCTAGGAGGTTCCCATGCCTGCCCTTTTCGGAGCTTTCGCGCTTGCCGTGGGTGGAATGCTTGTCTGGCGTTTTGCGCGCCGCGAATGGACCCGTGTTAACAAAGAAATGGATGCCCAGCGCCGCGACGGTCTGCCCGGTGAGCGCGAAGCATCGCGCAAGCTGGAACGGGATCCAGATACGGGCACCTATCGACCCACTGATGATTAGTCTCCGTCAGTGTGGCGTGGCTTTCTCAAGCGCCCTTTTGCTTGACGTAGAAGGGGCGTGGGGTATGCACGGGTCTTACACGTTAGCTTCGGTGTCCTATGCAGCCTCACAATGATCCCAAACGCTCTTTTCAGGGCCTTATCTTCGCGCTTCAGCAGTTTTGGGCCGATCAGGGCTGCGTGGTCCTGCAACCCTATGATGTTGAGATGGGGGCAGGGACCTTCCATCCGGCGACAACCTTACGCGCTCTTGGGCCCCGGCCCTGGAAGGCAGCTTACGTACAGCCATCACGGCGGCCAAAGGATGGTCGATACGGTGAGAACCCAAACCGACTGCAGCATTATTATCAGTTTCAGGTGATCTTGAAGCCGTCTCCACTGGACCTTCAAGACCTATATTTGCGCTCGCTTGCCGCGATTAGTCTTGATAGTGCGACCCATGACATCCGCTTTGTAGAAGATGATTGGGAAAGCCCGACGCTTGGTGCCTGGGGGCTCGGATGGGAGTGCTGGTGCGACGGGATGGAAGTCTCGCAGTTCACGTACTTCCAGCAGGTCTGTGGCCAGGAATGCTCGCCGGTTTCGGGGGAGCTTACCTACGGGCTTGAGCGGATCGCGATGTATGTCCAAGGCGTCGAGAACGTTTACGACCTCAATTTCAATGGCCGTGAAGGCGCGGACAAAGTAACTTACGGCGATGTCTTCCAGCAGGCTGAAGAAGAGTACTCTAGACACAATTTTGAGGCCGCTGATACTGTGATGCTTTTCCGTCATTTTGAGGATGCCGAAGAAGCCTGCCGCAGCCTTCTTGCTGCCGGAGACCCAGGCGAGAGTGGTGGAGAACATCAGATTGTGCTGCCAGCCTATGATCAGTGTATCAAGGCAAGCCACGTCTTCAACTTGCTTGATGCGCGCGGCGTTATCTCCGTGACCGAACGACAGGCCTATATTTTGAAGGTGCGTGAGCTTTCAAAGGCCTGCGGTGCTGCCTGGCTTAAGACCCGCGCCGGTGGTGCTGTTGCTGCACAAACACATCAAGCCGCGTAAGGGAAGGTTTCAATGGAGTAGGCTCTTCTGGCAATCGTGGGGGCAGTCAGCGGCTATGCGATCATCATCTACAACCACTTGTCAAAGCCATCGGATGGTGCGCGAAGGGTGGTCTGGCATTTCGGTTCAACGACAACGCCGCTCAGACCTCATCCCTAACCTCTTGGAGACCGTCAAAGGGTACATGGGGCATGAGAAAGAGGTTCTGGAAAATGTAACGGCCTGCGCGCCGGCGTTGAAAGCCTTTTTGGCGCAGCCTTTGGTCGTTTGATCGCGGTCGCAGAGAACCAAGCCTGATCTCAAAGCGTCAGCGAAGTTTATGGAGTTCCAAGAGGCGTTGGCGGGGCATTTGGATGCGATGACGCCTCCTGAGCGCCCAAGCTATCGCGTCTACTATCGGCACCGCCTACTCCAGTTCCATACTAAAATCGTCCGGTTCTTCAAGCCGCAGCGGTGGTGGCGGGTTTCTGGCCACGGTGGTGGCTGGTGCGGCGAGGGCTTCAACACAAGCCCGCTGCGCGTGACAAAGCCTCGCCTGACTGCTACCGGCCAGCGTAACCGCTTCTAACTGACTGCTTCCTCCCGAAAGACTTCGATGTCCGACCTTCTGCTTGAACTGTTTTCCGAAGAAATCCCTGCGCGCATGCAGGCCCGCGCGGCGGCGGATTTGAAGAAGGGTATAACCGACTGGCTTGGTGAAGCAGGTTTATCTTTTGAGACGGCGCAAACTTTTGTGACGCCTCGTCGTTTGACCTTGCATATCACCGGTGTTCCCGCGCGCTCTCCAGATGTGAGCGAAGAGCGAAAGGGTCCGCGCGTTGGCGCACCGGAGAAAGCCATCGATGGTTTCATGCGCGGAGCAGGGCTCTCGTCTATTGAAGAGGCGGAAGTGGTCGAGGACCCCAAAAAGGGTTCGTTCTATCTCGCGAAGATCACAAAAGAGGGCCGTGACGCTGAAGCCATCATTGGAGATGCTGTCGCGCACGTAGTGGAGACGTTTCCGTGGCCGAAAAGTATGCGCTGGGGCTCAGGTTCACTTAACTGGGTGCGGCCGTTGCACTCGGTCCTCTGTCTCTTTGGTGGAGCTAATGCGGCCGGGCAGGTGGTTCCCGTTGCAGTTAATGGTTTGACGTCGTCCAACACCACTGAAGGGCACCGCTTTCATGCGCCAGAACGTTTCCCCGTCGATCATCTTGCAGACTACACGGCAAAGCTTGAAGCCGCCAAAGTGGTCCTTGATCCACGGCGCCGGGAAGACGTTATCAAACACGATGCTGATAAGCTGGCTGCGCATGCTGGACTAGAGGTTGTCGATGATCCTGGGCTTCTTCACGAGGTGGCCGGGCTTGTCGAATGGCCTGTGGTCATGATGGGATCCTTTGATGAAGCATTCCTCGCCATCCCGGACGAGGTCATCCGCGCGACGATCCGGGCGAACCAAAAGTGTTTCGTTCTAAGAGACCCGAAAACGGGCGATCTCGCGAGCAAGTTTCTTCTGACCTCCAACATCATGCCAGATGATGGAGGGGCAACGATTGTGGCTGGGAACGAACGGGTCATCGCCGCACGTCTTTCTGATGCGCTCTACTTTTGGCAGACCGATCAGGCTGATTTGCCAGATAGGCAAGAGCTTCAATCCAGTGCGCACACGCTTGAGCTCGATCTTTCCAAACCGCTTGACCAGCGCGCTGCGCGTTTGGATGCGCTGGGTGTGGTCTTCCATGCAAAGCTTGGAACGCAAAGCCAGCGTATCGCTCGGATTGCGGCGCTCTCACGCACGATCGCAACGCAGATCGGAGCCGACCCTGATTTGGCAGAGCGTGCAGCTAAGCTTGCCAAAGCGGACCTGCAGACTGAAGTGGTGGGCGAGTTTCCTGAACTTCAAGGCTTTATGGGCGCACGTTATGCGGCACTTCAGGGCGAGAATGCCTCGGTCGTGGCTGCGATTGAAGATCACTACAAACCGCAAGGACCATCCGACAGCGTCCCCACCGATAGCGTGGCTGTGGCCGTTGCGTTGGCAGACAAGTTGGACACGCTGTGTGGGTTCTGGGCGATTGACGAAAAACCCACCGGCTCAAAGGATCCGTACGCGCTGCGGCGTGCCGCCCTTGGGGTCGTGCGAATTATCCGTGAGCATGCTCTGACGTTATCTATCGCGACGGCAGTTGAGGGCCATCTCGGTGTAACCGAGGCTCAGATGAGTGATCTTATCTCCTTCATCATGGATCGTCTGAAGGTCGTTCTGCGTGATGAAGGCATCAGTCACGACGTGGTGGATGCATCCATCTCAGGCGGTTCTGGAAACATTTTGCAAACGGCAAAAGCCGCCGCTGCGCTGTCAACGCTTCTAAAGACTGACGATGGCAAGAACCTGAAGGCGAGTTATGACCGAGCCGCAAACATTCTCGCTGCCGAGGAGAAGAAAGGCACGACAGTCGCGCTAGTCGTTGAAAAGACGCTCTTCGAGCACGCTGAGGAAGGTGCGCTGCTTGACGCGCTGACGTTTGCGAAAACAAGCGCCAGTGATGCAACTCAGCGCGGCGACTTCGAAGCAGCCATGCAGGCACTGGCCGTTTTGCGCATGCCAATCGATGCATTCTTCGAAGCAGTTCTGGTGAACGCTGACAACGAGAAAGTTCGGTCTAACCGGCTCGCTCTCCTACGTGATGTTCGCTCGGAAATCGCAGCCGTCGCTGATTTGTCGATAGTTGAAGGCTAAGAGTTTGCTGCTGACGCCGCGCGGTCGTCGTGAACTTGCTTCAGTAAATCTGGGCGGAAGGCCAAAAGCTGATCGACCAGGTTGACGGGGTCCTTGGCGAGTGGATGCAATTCTACAGTGATCACTGCACCATGGGCCTTCCAAGCCTTCGCCATGAAGCGTTTCCAAGCGGGAAAGGGATTCGGATCGATCACCACATTTTCAGGGGCATCGGTCAGTTCAACCATCATCGTGTGGAGACGCAGTGTGCGCAGCGCCCTTTGCGTGTGATGAACCCGTTTGATGGCACCCCAAGGCACAACGCCCAAGCCTTCGAAAAACATTCCTCTGTTGTCGGCCCCAAGACGAACAACGCCCTTCTCGATCAAGGGATAAAAGTGGGCTGAAACCACCAGTCCAATCGGGCACATCCACAAAAAGATCGGATTGCCCTGCACAAAGTAAGCGAGCACCCCACGCGCGAAAAGCACGATCCCGCCATAGGCCATCATGTCGCCGGATCCGGGCAGATAGTTTACACCCAATGAGCGCGGAGTGTTGGCCGACGTCTGTACAGGCGCTGTTTCAGGCATCAAAAGCTCTACACGATCTCTGTGCCAATGATTCTAATACCGAAGCCTTCAAGGCCGACATACGTTCGCTCTTGGCTCGATAAGATACGGATGGACGAAAGCCGCAGGTCGCGCAGGATCTGCGCACCTAGGCCAATTTCACGCCATTCATTGGCCCGCAGGTCGGCCGTGCGATGGTCATCTTCGACCTGCAACGCTGCACGCGAGTGACGCGCGCTTGTTGGGGCTACGCCAACCGAGCCTTCGCGCAGGTAGACAATCACGCCACGGTCCTCGGCGGCGAACTTTTCCATCACCTCGTCAAGGCGGCTTGAAGCACCGAAAACGTCTTCGCTAACGCGCTCCAAGTGCAGTCGGACAGGCACATCGCGTGCACCCACACTGTTGCCATACACAATGGCCATATGCTGCATCGCATCGAAGGGCACATCGTAGGTATAAACGCGCGCCGGGCCGAACTTGGTTTCAATATCGCCTTCATCCGCACGCGTCACCAAACGTTCGGAACGCTGACGCCATGCTATGAGATCAGCAACCGATACCATCTTCAGCGCATGTTCTTTTGCGAAAGCTAAAACTTCCTCGCCGCGGGTCACTGTGCCGTTGTCATTGACCAGTTCGGCGAGTACGCCGACAGGTTCCAGCCCCGCCAATTGGCAAAGGTCCACGCACGCCTCGGTATGGCCAGAACGGACCAGGACCCCGCCTTCGCGGGCAATCAGCGGGAAAACGTGACCAGGCCGCACGAAATCATCCGCGCCCACATTGCCGTTTGCCAAAGCTCGAACGGTGTTTGTTCGTTCTTCTGCTGAGATGCCCGTTGTCAGGCCGTGGCGAACATCGACCGATACCGTAAAAGCGGTTCCAAGGGGGGCGTCGTTGCTGGCGACCATTGGGTCGAGGCGCAGGCGTTTTGCGTTGTCCAGCGGCATGGGAGCGCACACTATGCCGGATGTATGGCGTACGATGAACGCCATAGCTTCTTGCGTGCAATGTTCAGCAGCTATGAACAAATCGCCTTCATTTTCCCGATCGTCATCGTCGGTGACAACAAGCATTTCGCCGCGTTTGAAGGCCTCAATCGCTTCGCCTACATGGCTTAGGTCACGATCCAAAGTTCAAACTCCCATTTGGCCACGATGGCGTAAAAGGTGATCGGCCAGCACGAGCGCCATCATAGCCTCACCCACGGGCACAGCGCGAATGCCAACGCATGGGTCGTGGCGGCCTTTCGTGCGCACGTCAATCTCATCGCCATTGCGTGTAACGGATTGACGTGTGGTGAGGATAGATGACGTCGGTTTCACAGCAAACCGCACAACAAGCGGCTCGCCTGTTGCGATACCGCCCAAAACACCGCCAGCCTTATTCGACAAAAAGCGCGGCTGGCCGTCTTCACCCATGCGCATTTCGTCAGCGTTTTCCTCGCCCGAAAGCGCAGCGGCGGCAAAACCGTTCCCTATTTCGACGCCTTTCACAGCGTTGATAGACATCATCGCTGTTGCGAGATCTGCATCGAGCTTACCATAGATAGGCGCTCCAAGACCGACAGGGACGCCGTCGGCCACAACCTCGATCACGGCGCCTGTGGA
This sequence comes from Pseudomonadota bacterium, assembly GCA_039026935.1. Classification (GTDB taxonomy): domain Bacteria; phylum Pseudomonadota; class Alphaproteobacteria; order Rhizobiales; family MH13; genus MH13. The sequence continues at coordinate 80,138 of JBCCLK010000001.1, read as the reverse complement.
CGAGCCAGCCTTGCGCACACCATCGAGAAAGTCAGCCCAGGTTTCAGACGCTTGAGGGTCCGGCGAGAAGAATGGGTTGTTGCCGACCTCTTTCCAGTCCCATGCGTCCCGATTGATCATGTGCGGCCCCATCTGGACCAATGCACCACGGATGGTCACCCCTTCAAGAACCTTGCGTGCTACGGCTCCTGCTGCCACACGTGCAGCTGTTTCTCGTGCCGATGACCGCCCGCCGCCGCGATAGTCACGTATGCCGTACTTGGCGTCATAGGTGTAGTCTGCGTGCCCTGGGCGGTAGCTCGCTTTAATCTCCGAATAGTCCTTGGAACGTTGGTCTGTATTCTCAATGAGGAGCCCTATGGGCGTGCCAGTGGTCTTCTGAACTCCATCCTCATCGACCAAAACACCGGAGAGGATTTTCACCTGATCAGGCTCGCGGCGCTGGGTCGTGTATTTCGATTGCCCTGGCTTGCGACGATCAAGATCAGCCTGGATATCAGCCTCAGTGAGTGGGATGCGCGGCGGACAGCCATCCACGACACAGCCAAGCGCCGGGCCGTGGCTCTCACCAAAGGTGGTGAAGCGAAACAGATGACCGAAACTGTTGTGAGACATAAACACCTGAATGTGGGGGGTGGGCGAACCCGGCGGACGTGCAAGGCGTGCTACACTGGCCGCCTGAAAGCGTCAAACAAGGCCGCAGATCGTCATCGAGCTAAAGCCAGTAGCCTTGCCCGTCTTCAACGAAGTAAAGTTTGTCTTGCGGTACATCAAGTACTGGTACTTCATCATTGGGCAAGCCAAAGAGCAGTCCACGCACCACGCGGGAAACTCCGCCATGGGAAACGGCCACGGTTGGTTCATTAAGGCTTTCAAGCCATGGACGTATGCGGTCCCAAAGCATGGCATAGCTCTCACCCCGCGGCGGGATGTAGCCCCACTTGTCCGCTTCACGCGCCTCTACGGCGCGGCGGTCGGTTTCCCTCAACTCCCCAATCGTGTTGCCCTCCCACAGCCCGAAGGTAATTTCCTTAAGGCATTCATCATGGTCAAAGCCTGTGTTGGGTGAGAGGTCTAGCTCTTTGCGGACCAGCCCCATCGTTTCCAGGCACCGGTCGAGAGGAGAGCTAACGAACCGGAAGCTTTCAAGCGCATAGCCCGTTTCCTCAAACAGATCTTTTAGCCGCCGACCGTTGCGGCGAGCTTGGTCTCGTCCAGTTTGATTGATGGGGATGTTTTGTCCACCCTGCATCCGGCCTTGTTTGTTCCAGTCTGTCTGACCGTGCCGGATAAAAACAAGAGGATGGGAGAGCGTGATCACACGTGCTGCTTATCAGTCTTTGACGACAGAGATATCAGGCGCATCGACTGACTTCATACCCACGACGTGATAGCCTGAATCCACATGATGCACTTCGCCTGTCACACCGCGTGAAAGCGGCGACAGAAGATAGACGGCTGCGTCACCAACTTCTTCAATGGACACTGTCTTCTTAAGTGGCGAGTTGTACTCATTCCACTTCAAAATATAGCGGAAGTCGCCAATGCCGGAGGCTGCCAACGTTTTAATCGGGCCGGCAGAGAGGGCATTAACCCGGATGCTTTGGCTGCCAAGATCCACGGCGAGATAGCGCACAGACGCCTCCAGTGCTGCTTTCGCAACGCCCATTACATTATAATGCGGCATCACTTTTTCAGCGCCGTAGTAGGTAAGCGTGAGGATTGATCCCCCATCGGTCATGAGTTTCTCCGCCCGCTGGACCAGCGCGGTAAGCGAATAAACCGAGATGTTCATAGTCCGGTCGAAGTTCTCAACCGTGGTGTCGACATAGCGCCCGGTCAGTTCGTCCTTATCTGAGAAGGCTACGGCGTGGACGAGAAAGTCAAGCGAGCCCCACTTGTCTTCCACTGCTTTGAAGACAGCGTCCATCGACGCTGGCTCGGTGACATCGCAGTGGCCAAAAACCTGCCCGCCGAGCGACTCGGCAAGCGGTTCAACCCGCTTCTTCAAGGCATCGCCCTGGTAGGTAAAACCAAGCTCTGCGCCATGGTCATGGCATGCTTTAGCAATGCCCCATGCTATTGAGCGATTGTTTGCAAGGCCGAGGATAAGCCCGCGCTTGCCTTCCATGAGGGGACCAGACACCTGTACTGCCTCTTTCGGATCAAAGGAGAAATGCGCTGCCAGCTTGGCAACGGCGCGGTACTTACCCTAGACCCTAGCCAAGGAAAAGCCCCACCACCTCTTAGCATGTGTCGGTGCTGTTACCGGAGATGCAAATCTGATCGGCGTTTGAAAAGCGATGGATACAATTCGCGATCTTTACAGTATCCTGGGCGACCAAGCCGTCATCACGGATGCAGTTGATAAAGCCCCGTTTCTCACCGAATGGCGTGATAAGTTCACCGGCAAGGCGGCAGCCGTTGTGCAACCTAGCTGCGTCGATCAGGTGTGCGTGGTCGTGCGTTATGCCTTTGAAACGCGCACGCCTGTTGTCCCGCAGGGTGGAAACACCGGTCTCGTCGGCGGCCAGACCCCCAGTGGCGAAGGCAACGCAATCCTCCTATCCCTTGCCAAGCTCAATAGCATCCGCGAGGTCGATCTGGCTGGTAACACCATGACCGTCGATGCTGGCGTGGTGCTGAAGGCAGTGCAGCAGGTGGCGGACGACAACGACCGTTTGTTCCCCTTATCGCTAGGGTCGCAAGGTTCCTGCATGATTGGCGGTAATCTCTCTACCAACGCCGGTGGCACAGGTGTTCTCTCCTATGGCAACATGCGCGATTTGGTGCTTGGGCTTGAAGTCGTCTTACCCGACGGGCGGCTGATGAATGGCCTATCTAAACTGCGCAAAGACAACACCGGCTACGATCTGAAGAACCTCTTCATTGGGGCTGAGGGGACGCTTGGCGTAATCACTGGCGCTACCCTCAAGCTTTTCCCCAAGCCAAAGGGCATGCGCACTGCGCTTATCGGCTTGAGATCGCCGCACGAGGCGCTTTCTCTTTTCACGCAGCTTCAGGCGCTTGCCGGTCCGTCCCTGACTGGTTTTGAACTTATGCCGCGCTTTGGACTTGAGGTTGTCATGCGTCATGTGCCGGGCGTTCGAGACCCGCTTGCAGGACACCATGCATGGTACGTGCTTGCTGAAATCTCATCAGGGCGTAGCGAAAAGGAGGCAGAGACGCTGCTCATGGACGCTATGGAAACAGCGTTTGATATGGGGCTTATCGAAGATGCAGCCGTTGCCCAATCGCTTCATCAAGCGCGCGCCTTTTGGACGCTTCGGCACAGTATGTCGGAGGCGCAGAAACCTGAAGGCGGCTCTATCAAGCACGATGTTTCTGTTCCCGTCTCAGCTGTGCCGGACTTTTTGGATGCTGCGATCGACGCTGTTCAGGCATCAGTTCCAGGGTCCCGGCCCCTGCCTTTCGGGCACTTGGGCGATGGCAACATTCATTTCAACGTCATGCAACCAATAGACGCGAACAAAGAGGCGTTTCTCGCGCGATGGGGGGAAATGAACGCTATCGTTCATGGCCTCGTGCGCGAGTTTGGCGGTTCCATTTCCGCTGAGCATGGTATCGGTCAGTTGAAGCGTGATGAGTTGCAAACTGTGAAGGATCCGGTGGCGCTGGCGCTGATGCAAACACTTAAGGACGCTATTGATCCCAGAGGTATCATGAACCCCGGCAAGGTGCTGCCGATCGAGCCGACCTGAGAACGGTCAGAAAAGGCTCATTTGACGATCTGGTGCTGGTGGTCGCTCTGGCTCTGGCACAACTTCATGCAACAGATGCGATCCATCAGACGTCGCTTTGTTGACAGCCATATCCACAGGCCAAAGGGTCCATGCGTCGCGCGCCGGGTTCCGCAACGGCGCCAGTGCCTCAGCAGCATCCACAGCCCGGCACTCAAGCCATGTGTTAAAGAAAGCCGTCGGCACCGTTACCGGCATGCGATGGTGAACATCAGCCACAGCGCCTTGCGCCGCTTGTGTAAGCAGGGCAAGCGTCGGGAGGACTTCTCCATCTTTGCCGGTCCATTCATCAACGATGCCAGCAAAAGCGAAAAGACCTGACGGGTGCTCTGGCGTTGTGCGGCCCACCGCATAGGGCTGCTTTGGAGTGGCATCACGTCTCCACTCATAAAAGTGCGTTGCTGGCACCAGTACGCGCCGGTGTCGGACAGCAGCCTTGAAGGATGGCTTCTCAAGCACCGTTTCAATGCGTGCATTGATCATGGGTTGCGCATTTTGAGGGTCCTTATGCCAGGAGGGTATCAGGCCCCAGCGCGCATAATCCGTGCGCCGTTCTTCTCCACTCCATCTGTGAACGTACAAGACAGGCTGCGTGGGTGTGATGTTGTAGCGCGGTGTGTACTCGCCCTCGGTTTTAATATCGAAAAGTGCTTCTATAGCCTCTCGAGGCGTGGTGATGACAAAGCGACCGCACATAGCGCCTCCGTAAAGCGTTCGAAGTTGGATAAATCGCAGTTAGACCAGTTGGCGTTGTAATCCAGAATCATTCATCAGAGTTCACAGAACTATCCGATGGCACGATGGCCTCGCCGACCAGGTATAGAAGCATGTCTTCGGGCACAGCATGTGCCTCTGCTTTGCTCTTCGCGTCGATCTGCAAGAAACTATAGCCGTGCACGAAGCACCAAAGCGCCATGGCTCGTGCACGGGTCTGTTCGCTTTCGACAGGTATGTTCAGATGGGCCGCGACAACGCGGTCCAAAAGAAACTTCGCATCTGTGTTGAGTGCATCAACGTCCGCGTGTCCTTCGAGCGGTTCGGTCAGGCTGAACATAATGCGGAAAATGCCCGGTTCGTCGCGCGCAAAGCTAAGATAGGCTTTACCTAAAGCAACAATGCGCCGTGCGTCGCCCGCAGGAAAACTGTCGGCTGCCGTCTGCATGCGTTCGAAGAAGCGGTCCATCGCACGCAGAACGGTGTGTCGGAGCAGATCATGGCGATCCTGAAAGTGCCGATAGGGCGCAGCCGTGCTGACCCCAGCCCTTCGACACGCTTCCGCGATGCTCCACCCATCGGGGCCATCTTCTTCGACCAGTTGCGTGACCGCTTCGATGAGCTGCTCACGAAGGTCCCCGTGATGATAGTTTTTTTTCTCTTGAATCATGGAGTTGTTGGTTCGCGATCTTTGCCGACTTGACTTTTTGCGAGAAATGTTAGTCCAACTTACTTATGTGAGCGTAACTAACATTTCAACATCGAAGGCCCGATGCCCAGACTCGCATCTCACGTCACAAAGGTCGGATCATGTCCTCTTCAAAATCTCAAAGCCTTTTCCATGCTGGCCTTCGGGTCTTAGCACGGATGATGCTTACACTGGTGATCATTGCTGGTGCTTTATTCACAGGCATTTTTGGCCACCAGGCTCTATCGAGTCGCGCAGCGCAAGATGATGACCGGGTTGCTGCCCCCCTAACGACTGTGGCGGCGCTGCCCATCACGATGCGCGAGGGTTTCACGGTCGAACGTCGCTTCTCTGGTCAGTTTGAAGCGCAACAAGAAACACGGCTTGCTTTTGAAGAAGGCGGCACGGTCACCGAGATCTTGGTGCGCGAAGGCGACGTTGTTGAGACTGGTATGATTGTGGCGCAGCTTGACACCCGTTTGCTCGACGCTGAACGGGACCGGCTCCAGGCCATGATCCGATCTATGGACGCGCAGGTCGAACTGGCCCGGCGCACGAACGAACGTCAGGAGGCGTTGCGTTCGGCCGGTCATGCTTCTGAGGCGCGGTTGGACGACAGTTCGCTCACCTTGAATCGCTTGGAAGCAAGCCGCGCTGAACTCGATGCCGCCTTGCGTTCTGTCGAGGTTCGTCTGTCGAAATCAGAGCTTCGCGCACCTTTTGCCGGGATCATAGCTGATAGGCTCTTGGATGTGGGCTCGGTCACATCTGGGGGCGTTCCAGTTCTGACTCTATTGGAAGACGGTCCATCCCGTTTCCGTGTCGGTCTTGATCCACAGCTGGCGCCTGATCTCTTGGAAGACGGAGTGGCGCAGATAGAAACAGCAGTCGGCATCTTTGATGCGACGCTATCCAGTCGCACACCCGAGCTTGACGCTGCAACGCGCGCGCAAGTTGTCACCTTCGACGTGGAGGCCGACGTTCCCGCGCGCACCACCGGCGAGATTGTTCTCTCCGACAGCATTGACGCACGTGGCGCATGGCTTCCTTTGAGGGCGCTTCGCCAAGGCCCGCGCGGCACATGGACAGTTCTGACCGTTGAGGAGAATGAGGCGAGCGCCTCAATCGGTGTTGAAGCCGTCGAAATCATTCACGTGGGCGAGGGTCAGGTTTTCGCGCGGGGTACATTCGTGGATGGGACCTTGTTTCTACCAGATGGAACGCATCGTGTTGTCCCGGGCGAGCTGGTTGCGCTCGTCGGAACGCCGAATGGAATCTCTGGCGACACTCTTGCTGATGTGGGGGCTCGCTGATGCGCGGCCTCAACACACTGGCTAAGTTCCCCCGCCGACAATCACGCAACGCTCTTGGTTCGCTCACCTGGCGTCAGCCACGGATCGTCGCGCTCATCGTGCTTATCATCATCGCGGCGGGGGCTTCGGCCCTTTTGACCATAGGTCGTCAGGAAGACCCGACGATCACCAATTTGTTCGCGCTGGTCACCACACCCTATCCGGGCGCGGAGCCAGCTCGGGTGGAGGCCCTGGTCACCTCTGAGATTGAAGATGCGTTGTTCCAGATTGCCGAGGTTGATGTCATCCAAAGCACATCGTCGACCGGCATTTCGATTGTTCAGATCGATCTTATAGAGACCGTTGCGGAGGAACGGATTGAACAGGTATGGACAGAAGTCCGCGATGCTCTTGCTGATGCGCAAGCTTCCTTTCCGCAAGGCGTGGGTTCGCCGGATCTCAACACAGATGGTACCGGCGCTTTCGGGGCGATTGTCTCGCTCTCAATCGGCCACGATGGGGTTCCGCTGACACTCGTCTCTCGCTGGGCGGACGCACTCGCCGATGAGTTGCGCGGCGTTTCTGGCACCAAGCTGGTCGAGGTCTATGGCCAGCCAGAGGAGGAAATCACCGTCACTTTGGATGCGGCACGCACCGCAGCTCTAGGCCTTTCCCCGGCAGCGATCGCGAATGTGATCCGTAGTTCTGACACAAAAGTACAAGCTGGCAGATTGCTGAGCGCTGAGAGCGATTTGATAATCGAAGTTGAAGGCGAGATCGAAAGCCTAAGCCGTTTGCGCAGCGTGGTTGTGCGTGAAGGCGAGGGGGGTGTAACCGTCCGCTTGGCAGATATCGCCCAGATCGAACGCGGCGCTCGGACGCCTGCTCCTGAACAGGCCCTGCAGAATGGCACGCCCGCTATCTTGGTCGCGGCGAAGCTGGATGAAAATCTGCAAGTGGATGTCTGGGCCGCTGACATTCGCGCGAAGCTTGCCCAGTTCGAGGCGGGTCTGCCAGGCGGCATCCAAGCAGGTCTTGTGTTCGATCAGTCGACTTATACATCGGACCGATTGGTAGAGGTCGGTGGGAACATGGCCATCGGCGTTGCCCTAGTGGTTGGCGTTTTGCTTGTCACTCTGGGTCTTCGGGCAGCCCTAATTGTCGCGATCATTTTGCCGTTTGTGACACTGGCAAGCCTCGCTACCATGCAGTTCATCGGCTTGCCGATCCATCAAATGAGTGTGACGGGGCTCATTGTCGCGCTCGGTCTTCTCGTGGATGCGGGCATCGTCATGACCGATGAAATTCGGCGGCGTATAGCCGTTGGCTCGTCCCGCGAGGATGCTGTGGCGGCGTCGGTATCGCGGCTCACTATGCCGCTTTTCGCGTCCACGGCGACGACCGCTCTGAGTTTCACGCCGATGATCCTTCTGCCCGGACCTGCCGGTGACTTTGTCGGCTCGATCGCGCTGGCCGTGGTCATCATGCTGGTATGGTCGTTTCTCATCGCAGTGACGATCACCCCCGCACTTGCAGGCTGGTTGCTCCCTTCTGGTCATGGAGGTGGCATACGATCAGGTTTCGTCGGCAAGGCTTTCCGTTGGACGTTGACGGTCTCAGGCCGCAACCCTGTCCGTTCGATAGCGGTAGCACTGATCTTGCCGGTTCTGGGTTTTGCGAGCTTGCCGCTTCTGACCGCTCAGTTTTTCCCAGGCGTCGACCGCGATCAGTTCTTTATTGAGCTCGACATGCCTACCGGTACGGCCATTGAGGACACCAGCGGCGTTGTCTCTCGTATTGATGCGCAGTTGAATGCCGATGAGCGCATCGAAAGCGTGACCTGGACAGTCGGCACGTCTGCGCCTGCTTTCTACTACAACATAACCGGTGGCCGCGATGCTGACTCCCGCTATGCGCAAGCCTTGGTGCGAACATCATCGCCAGAGGCCACTGAAGCGGTTCTTCCAGAACTGCAACGAACTTTGCCAGCCCTCGCACCTGAAGCTCAGCTCATCATCCGAGGTCTTGTGCAAGGTCCGCCAGTCAACGCGCCGATCGAGCTACGCTTGGTTGGACCTGAGCTTGATGTCTTGAGAGCGCAGGGCGAGACTTTGCGACGTCTTGTTGCGGCGCAGGACGACGTAGTTCTCGCGCGCGCGTCTGTCACCGAAGGCGCCCCAAAAATCGAAATTGAGGTCGACGAGGCTCGTGCCCGGCTCCTTGGTTTTGAGCTCGGCATGATTGCTGCGCAACTCGAGGCTTCGCTGGTCGGTGCAACCGGTGGAACTCTAATCGAGGGAGCCGAAGAATTGCCCATTCGGGTTCGCCTGGACGAGGCCCGGCGTTCTGACCCCACTGCGATCCAAGACTTGATCCTCATCCCGCCAAGGGCTGCCCAAAGCGCCTCCACCGGAGCATACACTGGCGTTCCCTTGTCGAGCCTTGCTGACTTGGTCATAGTGCCTGGTGAGGGGCAAATCACAAGGCGCAACGCAGAGCGGGCTAACACCATCCAGGGTTTCTTGCTGCGCGGTGTCCTGCCGGAGGACGCGCTGGTGGATGTCCGCGCGGCCATTGAGGAGAGCGGCTTTGCCTTGCCCGATGGCTACCGTTTGGAGATCGGTGGCGACAGCGACGCGCGCTCGTCGACACTCAACAATCTGTTGGCGCCGCTTGGCCTGATCGTGACACTGTCCATTGGCATCGTGGTGATGACCTTCAAGAGCTTCCGCCTCGCAGCTGTGGCACTGACGGTTAGCGGTTTATCTGCCGGTCTGTCCATGCTGGCGCTTGCGATCTTCAACTATCCCTTCGGCATTAACGCAATCATTGGGCTGATTGGATCGATTGGTGTTTCGATCAACGCGGCCCTAATCATCATGACAGCGCTGCAACAGGATCCTGAGGCTGCAACCGGGAACCTGGACGCGATGGCCGATGTGGTTATGAACTCTTCGCGCCACATCATCTCCACAACCGTCACGACGTTTGGCGGCTTCTTGCCGCTGATACTGGCAGGCGGTGGCTTCTGGCCGCCCTTTGCCATGGCGGTTGCCGGCGGGGTTCTCTTATCGACCGTTGTCAGCTTCTATTTCATACCACCAGCATTCCTGCTGGTCTGGGGTAGGTTCCAAAAGTCGCCGACTGATAAGCAGAGTACTCCTGAGATGTCGTTGGTGCCCATTCACGCCAAACTGCGCGCAGCTGAGTGACGAAAGGGCATTGCACCTATTACACTCTGACAATCTACCGAAAGAGGACAGGTGAGACGTTATGCGATGATTGGAGTCATTTTGGCTGGTGGTCAGTCCAGCAGGATGGACGGCGCTGACAAAGCGCTTTTAGACCTTGGTGATCGACGGCTGATTGACATCGTGCACGATCGTCTCTCACCGCAGGTCGATCATCTCGTTTTGTCTGGCAGCAATGATCGCGGCACGGATCTACCTCTTGTCGATGATGCAGCCGATATTGAGGGCCCAGTTGGTGGGCTTTATGGGGTGGTCGACTGGCTGCAAAGCCGAGATGAAAATGCGGTGGGTTTTCTCACTGTCCCAGTCGATGCGCCATTCCTTCCGATGGACCTGGTCTCAAGGTTATCGTCCGATCCCTATCGGTGCGCTTATGCGAACGATGAACACCGTGGGCATCCAACCCTCGCTTATTGGACGCTGGGCGGTTTGCAGAACGTGCGCGGATCGCTCGGTACGTCGCCGCCGCTCATGCGGGTCGTTGACGCTGTCGGTGCCCGTCCAATGACATGGGATGATCCGACGGTCTTTTTCAACGTCAACACCAAAGAGCAGGCGCAAGAGGCTGAGCGGCGATTGGCCTGTTCCCAAAGCTAACCGGCCTTAAGGGGTCTGGGCGTCACGTCAATCGGTGACCCAGTTTAGATCAACCAACTCTTCTTGGTTGAAAACGTAGAGCTGATCTCTTGGCGTCGCCATTGCGAAGATCCAAGCGCGTGGATCGACACCCATATCGACGAGCGTTTGCTGCGCGAGCGACGAGATAAATTGCGCGCCTTCCATGCCATCTTGCAGCGTGCCGATCTGTGCATCTGATGTGAAAACCTGATGGACACCGAGCGAAACAGAGTCGCCCGCGCCCCGCTCGACACCGCCGGAGAAGGCGAGGGGACAGGACGAGGCGCAATAGCCATGTCGTGCCACCGCTGTATCAATCTGTCGTTCGCGGATGAGTTCTGCCATGGCGATAGCATCACGCACGCTGCCGCCCGGTGATTGAAACGTTACCGTGCTAAGCTGAGGATTGCTGTCGATGAACTCTTCAAAGGCGACAAAGCTCCCCGGATCAATCCGGCCGATGGCTGTAGCCGTACCGTTTGGTCCGACATGGAAGGTGATGGAGGCGCCAATAGCAATGGCTGGGTCGCCCTCGAAACCCGGTAGGATTACGGGCTCCGTGTTACCTCTGCCAGGGTTGGCGCGCGGATCGTAGCGCCGCACCTGATCATCATTGCCAGGTAAGTCGCCAGGGGCAAACTGAGGCGCGCCGCTTGTCCGGTTGGGCAGACCTCGCTCAAACGCTTGCTGCTGCTGGACAAGAGACTGAAAGTCAAAGAATAAGGCCGCCCCTGATCCAAAGATCAGCGCCGCGAAGAGCCCACCCAGAACCAAGTCACTGCCCGTCGCGTTCCCTGATCGTTTATCGCTGTCGGCTGATGGCTCCATCGACATGGATCAGCGATCCCGCTTGAAGGGTGTGAGCGGCGTAACGCCTTGCGGTGTTTGAGCTTGTTCTCGAGGCCTTGCCGTCATGTCTTGATCCGCAACGACCGGTGAAGGCGCAACCGGCGGCGTTCTAGGAGATACTTCAGGCGACCGCTCTTGGGGTATCAGTTGTTCTAACGCAGGGCCTTGCTCGATCTCCTGCATGGATCGGTAAAGCCGCAATGCTTGATTCAGCTCATGTACCGTCACATGGTGCGCGTCCATCTCTGCGCCTTCTTCTCTGCGTATCGCAGCGTGCACGCCTGCCAGGATGAGAATGAGAACGGCAGGGAGAAGATCGATAGAAATCGCCCCCGCCCAGGACGGAAGGAACTCATCGGCATAGAGAAGCACGGCTTCTGGGGTCGATAGAGGAACAAAGCGGACAGCTGGTACAGGATCGCGGGCCAGTATGGTATCTGCAGCGCTTGCGAGTGCAATCGATTGAACGCCGATAGCCTCTTCCACACGCGAAACGATGGCTTGCTGGCGGGATGCAAGATCAGCGTTGCCACCATCAGCTTCCGGCGCGACAAAGGCAGCCGATAGGTCCTCGGCAGCTCGCTTCACTGCTGGTGCAATGGATGTCTGCGACAGTGCTGTGATAACGCCAGCCAGCGACACAGCTTCTTCAGCGAAGGCGATGGCGCGCGGTTCAATGGGCCCTGCGGCTGAAACGATTCGGCGCATATCGCCAAGATACTGGCCGCCCTGGTCAAACAAAGCGTCCGATTCAATCCGTGACGCGCGCACCTCAGCGGCGAGCCCTTCCAATTGGCCTGACATCTGGTTCAGAAGCTGAACGACCGTGCCTGATCCTGATGTGCCTGTCAGTGATCCGGTGGCCAGTTCCTCTTGAGCCAGGCGTTGGAACCGGTCGCTGGCAAGTTCAATGTCTGGAAGGAGCCCTTGCGCGGCGAGCGCATTGTTATGAGCCTGCGACAGGCGTTCTTGATACTCCTCGGTCGTGTTCGCCAGATGCTGTTCAATGGCTGCGCCACCGGCCAATGCTGCCGCGTTGAGCCAGGATGACATAGCCACGATCATGAGGGAGCCGAGCACCATCGCAATGAGCATCGTGCGACGCTCGGCGGCGTGCTTGATGTGCGGCGTGAACTGAATGAGATACGACCAGAACGCATAGATGCCAATCGACACGGCGGTGGAGTAAATCAGCGCCCCGAAGAAAACCACTGGCCCAACCCCTTGGAGGAGACCGCGGACGCCGAGATACGTGTAGACGCCGCTCGCCAACGCAAGGATGGCAAGCGTCAGCTTCGTTGTCGTCTCTAGTCGGCTGACGCCGCGCCTTAGTGCCTCGGCCATGCGGATTGTATCCCGTGTTGGATGGCGCCGCGCCTTGGACGCGAAGCAATATTGCCTGAGTGCTGAGTATGGCGAAAGTCGGACAGGCTCGTCCAGATGCGCTAGCTGGTGGCGTTTGGTCGCCTTTTACGCTTCTGGCGTTCACGAAGCCACGACCGAAAATACGCGTGTCAGACAGTCAACCGGCTTGGCCGAGCTTCAGTTCGACATCATACATCTTCACGATAAGCGCCACCGCTCCATAGACAAGAACCGTAATAGTAATCGCGACGATGCCGACCGCCTTCGTTCCTGCCTTGGACGCTTGTGTCGCCAAGTCATCGGGGTCTCGTCAATCGAGTTGACTTGCGGCCAGCTTCGCTATGGCGACCACATCATCCAAAAGCGCGAGCAGACCGCTCATGGAAACCTCATTTCTTCATGCGTGTAGGGTTAGCGACCACTTGCCCACGTTGTCCCGTCTATGCTTAGGGGTGCGCCAACATGCAAGGCAGTCGCTGCCGCGTTCTTGACTTTTTCAGCGATGCTTTGCCTTACCAACGACGACTGCGCGAACACAAGAAGAGCCATTTATGTCAGTATCTTTTGCTGTGGCAGGCTTGGGCTATGTCGGTCTTTCCAATGCCGTGCTTTTGGCGCAGCATTATCCTGTTCACGCGGTGGACATTTGCGAGGAGCGTGTGGCGCTTCTTGCGAACAAGAAAAGCCCGATTAGCGACCCTGAGCTAGAGGATTATCTCGCCAACAAGCCGCTCAACCTGGTCGCCTCAACAGACGGTGCGACCGCCTACCGTGATGCCTCGCACGTGATTGTGGCCACACCCACCAACTATGATCCTCTCACAAATGCGTTTGACACGTCTTCTGTTGAGGCGGTGATTGGCGATGTCTTGGCGGTTAACGATGACGCTTTGATCATCATTAAGTCCACCATACCAGTCGGTCTCGTCATGAGCCTTCGTGAAAAGTTCTCGACGGACAGGATCATTCATTCGCCTGAGTTCCTGCGAGAAGGCAAAGCACTCTACGACAATCTCTACCCATCTCGCATTGTGGTCGGCGAACGGTCAGGCCGAGGTCAGGCTTTCGCGGATATGTTGGCGCATTGTGCGCTGCGCAATGACATAGCAATCGTACTTACAGACCCATCCGATGCCGAAGCGGTCAAGCTTTTTGCGAACACCTACCTTGCGATGCGTGTGGCGTACTTCAACGAGCTTGATACCTACGCGCAGATCAACGGGATGGACACGCGGCAGATCATCAAGGGCGTTTCCCTCGATCCGCGCGTTGGCGACCACTATAACAACCCATCCTTCGGCTATGGTGGCTACTGCCTGCCGAAGGACACCAAGCAGCTTTTGGCCAATTATCAGACAGTGCCGCAAAACCTGATCCGCGCCATCGTGGACGCAAACACCACGCGCAAAGACTTCATTGCTGACTCCATCATCGCAAGAAATCCCGGATGCGTCGGGGTTTATCGGCTGACCATGAAGGAAGGTTCCGACAACTTCCGGGACAGCTCGGTGCAAGGCATCATGAAGCGCATCAAGTCGAAAGGCATACCAGTGATTGTTTATGAACCGAACCTGGATGCGGTTCACTTTTTTGGGTCCGCAGTGGTGCGGGATCTGGGAGCCTTTAAAGCAGAGAGCGATGTGATCATCGCCAATCGCAAGGCTTCGGAGTTATCTGACGTTGAGGATAAGGTCTTCACCCGTGATCTTTTTGGGGTGGATTGATGTCAGCTCATCAAGGGCCCAACCACAAAACAGCGCTCGTTACGGGGTCAGCAGGCTTCATTGGATATCATGTCTCTAGGGCACTCCTCCAAGCTGGGTACAGCGTTGTAGGGTTTGACGCGCTCACCGATTACTACGATGTCCAACTGAAACAGCGGCGTCATCAACGCCTGCTTCAGAACCAAAATTTTCGAGCGGTTGAGGAACGGTTGGAAAGCCCCGGCGTACTGCGTGATCTGGTGGCTGAAACGCGGCCCGATGTTGTCATCCATCTCGCTGCGCAGGCTGGCGTGCGGTACTCCATTGATGAGCCGCGCAGTTATGTTGACAGCAACCTGGTGGGTACATTCGAGCTCATTGAAGCGGCGCGGGCCTGCCCGCCCAAACACCTGATGCTCGCGTCAACCTCATCGGTCTATGGCGCAAACACACAGATGCCCTACGCCGAGCATCACAAGGCTGATTTGCAGATGTCGTTTTACGCTGCGACCAAAAAGGCCACGGAGTCGATGACACACTCCTATGCACACCTGTTCGGTATACCCACCACCATGTTTCGTTTCTTCACGGTCTATGGTCCCTGGGGCCGCCCAGACATGGCGGCTTTCAAGTTCACCCGCGCGATCCTGAATGGCGAACCTATCGACGTGTACAATCACGGAGAGATGAGCCGCGACTTTACCTATATCGATGATTTAGCCGCTGCAATTGCGGCGTTGGCTGACGCAGTTCCAACACCGCCGCTGGAGTCTGACACCGAGGGCGAGAGTGAAAATGGCGTTGAGGACCGTGA
This sequence comes from Pseudomonadota bacterium, assembly GCA_039026935.1. Lineage (GTDB taxonomy): Bacteria > Pseudomonadota > Alphaproteobacteria > Rhizobiales > MH13 > MH13. Next base: position 65,083 of record JBCCLK010000001.1, on the reverse strand, counting down.
TGCCCTTGGGCTTTCTCCAGTTGCTCCCTGGCGCGTCGTGAACATCGGCAACAGTCAGCCAGTGCAGCTATCGGCCTTCATTGAGGCTATTGAGAAGGCCATTGGCCGCAGGGCGGAGCGCAACCATCTGCCTATGCAGCCAGGCGATGTTCCAGCGACCTGGGCGGACACGAACTTGTTGTCCCGTCTTATAGAGGTCACGCCATCAACCTCGGTCGAGGTCGGCGTCCAGCGCTTTGTTGACTGGTATCGCAGCTACTACAACGCCTGACTTCCCCAAGTTTTGGCCCAACTCCCCTTACAACTCACGTTCGTTTCTGCAACGTTGCGCTCTTGTCGAAGACGCAGAGGTGTGTCTATTGCATACGAATGCAAAGTGCCTTTGAGAGGGATTTTCGATGATCAATTACCTTAAGCGTGGCAAGCCCGAGACTGAGCGTTCGCAGGATGATGCCAAAGTACGGGCCGTCGTCGAGGCTACGTTGAAAGATATTGAAGAGCGTGGTGATGCGGCCGTTCAGGATCTCTCACAGAAGTTCGATGGTTACATGCCTGAAAGGTTCCGTCTCACCGACGATGACATCACCAGCCTTATCAACACGGTGTCTGCGCAGGACATGCATGATATTGAATTCGCGCAGGATCAGGTACGCGCCTTCGCGCAGCATCAGCGCAACTCGATGGTTGACATCGAAGTTGAGACGATGCCGGGCGTTGTACTCGGTCACAAGAACATCCCCGTGCAATCAGTTGGTTGCTATGTGCCTGGCGGTAAGTTCCCAATGGTGGCGTCTGCGCATATGTCTGTGGCGACAGCTGATGTCGCAGGTGTACCGCGCATTGTCGCATGCACACCGCCATTTAACGGTGAACCAAATCCAGCCGCGATTGCTGCGATAAAGCTCGGTGGTGCACACGAGATCTATGTGCTTGGCGGCATTCAGGCTGTGGGTGCCATGGCCATCGGAACGGAGACGATTGATCCCGTGCATATGCTGGTTGGGCCGGGCAACGCCTTTGTTGCCGAAGCAAAACGCCAGCTGTTTGGGCGTGTTGGCATTGATCTGTTTGCCGGTCCGACCGAAACGATGGTGATCGCAGATGAACATGGCGCTGACGCCGAACTTTGCGCTACCGACCTTCTTGGCCAGGCCGAGCATGGCTACAATTCTCCCGCTGTGTTGCTTACCAATTCTGAGAAGCTAGCCCGCGAAACAATGGATGAGATCGAACGTCTTCTCGGTATACTGCCCACATCGCAGACAGCCCGAACGTCTTGGGAAGAGTATGGGGAAGTTATTGTCTGCGACACGTATGATGAGATGCTGCAGGTCGCAGACGACATCGCTTCAGAGCATGTGCAAGTCATGACCGATCGTGACGACTGGTTCTTGGAGAAGATGACTTGTTATGGCGCTCTCTTCCTGGGCGCGCGGACCAACGTCGCCAACGGCGACAAGGTCATTGGCACGAACCATACGCTTCCCACCAAAAAGGCGGGTCGTTATACGGGTGGACTTTGGGTCGGCAAATATCTGAAGACCCACTCCTACCAGCGAGTTCTAACCGACGAAGCGGCTGCGATGATGGGCGAGTACTGTTCACGGCTCTGCATGCTCGAGGGATTTGTTGGGCATGCCGAACAAGCAAATGTGCGCGTGCGTCGTTACGGTGGTCGCAATGTTCCCTATGGTGCCCGTGCGGAGCCAAAGATGGCCGCCGAGTAAGCGGTTGGGCCGTGAGGCCCAGAGCGTTTCGGCCCGCGGAGAGATAAGCGGTTGGGCCGTTAGGCCTCCAGCTTTTCATCAAACCGGGACGATCAGTGGTTCAGCGAGCACCTACAGAGCAGGTTATCAATTGAGCGTGGTCCGCTCGAGTCATGGCCCTCGACCCGCGCGGCGCTATCTAGGCTACGGCAGTGGTCAAACAACAACGCGGTGGAACCCCATGCTGAAAGACAAGCGCAAGGACTTGGACGGAGAGAAGCAGAAACAGCTCTTAAAGCGCCTTGTTGAAGAGATGAGCCAGATGGACAGTGACATTTACTATCGTCCGACCAGCTACATCGCCTCTCAAATCAAGGCGTGTGTTGAAGCGGGAGACCGCCTGTCTTTGGAAGAGCAGGCACTCTTGAAGAGCCTTAGTCAGCGCGACATAGAAGTTCTTCTCAGTCTCCACTAATGGGTGGCGGGCGATATGCCCGCTGTTATCCCCGTAATTCACACTGTTCTGAGTGGCGCAAAGCACGAGTTAACCCAATGAGCCTCCCCAAAACTCCATCCTTGCGGGTCGATGGCAAACGCGCGCTCGTCGCAGGGGCGTCGCGCGGTATTGGTCTTGGTTGTGCGGCCGCCCTCGCTGAGCGAGGTGCGCACGTCGTCTGTGCAGCGCGAGGCAAAGATCAGCTTGAGGAAGCCGTTGGGGCCCTAAGAGAAGCTGGCCACAGCGCGGAAGCGCTCGTGCTCAATCTTGGCGATGCCGGTGCTGTCGCGGATGCCATAGCGGACCTCGGCCCTTTTGATGTTGCAGTGAACTCCGCTGGCATCGCGCGCCATGCCCCTGCCTTGGAAACGGCCATGGATGACTATGATACGGTGATGGCGATCAACGTGCGCGGTGCGTTCGTCTTCTCGATTGAAGCTGCACGAGGCATGGCCGCGGCCAGTAAGCCCGGCTCTATTGTCCATATTTCATCTCAGATGGGGCACGTCGGCGGTATGGAACGCGCTGTTTACTGTGCCTCTAAGCACGCACTGGAAGGCATGGTGAAGGCCATGGCGATAGAATGGGGAACTAAGAAAATCCGCATCAACACAATCTGCCCAACCTTCATTCGCACACCCCTTGGAGCGCAGACGCTGGAAGATCCTGAGAAGCTCGCCTGGGTCGAGTCCAAGATCAAGCTTGGCCGCGTTGGAGAAATTGAAGACGTGATGGGTGCCGTTGCTTATCTCGCCAGCGATGCGTCCGCCATGGTCACCGGCACATCGCTTCTCATAGATGGCGGCTGGACGGCCGACTGAGGGATCTCTCGTGTCGCGGCAAAAAATCACCTCAATTGATGTTGCGCTGGCGGCAGGTGTGTCGCAGTCGGCGGTGTCGCGAACCTTCACCCCGGGAGCAAGCGTTGCACAGGAGACGCGCGAAAGAGTTCAAGAAGCGGCCCACCGTTTAGGCTATCGCCCGAACGCAATTGCCCGCTCGCTCATCACCCGCCGGTCGCACATGATCGGCATGGCAGTTTCCTACCTCAACAATCATTTCTATCCTGAGCTGGTCCAGGGCATCTCGGCGTTCTGCCAGCAGCGTGGCTACCATGTGCTTTTGTTTACGGTGGGCGAAGGCGATGCAGCCAATCGTCAGCTTCAACGCGCTCTGGATTATCAGATCGATGGGCTCATTTTAGCGTCTGTCTCTTTGTCATCTGAGATCGCTGAGCGTTGCCACAATGCAGGTATCCCAGTGGTGATGGTAAATCGCCTGTCTGATGCTCCCACCGCCTCCAAAGTGACCGGTGCCAACGAGCTTGGCGGACGCACGATCGCCCATTTTCTCGCCAAGGCCGACCACAAACGGATTGCTTATCTCGCAGGTCTTGATGAAACCTCGACCAACCGCGACCGCGAAAGCGGCTTCATGACCGGTCTGCGCGAATGCAACCGAGAGCTCCATGCGCGTGCCAACGGTCAATACGATGCCGATAAAGCTGCTTGGGCGGCCATCGAGCTGATGCAGATGGCTGAGCCACCCGACGGTATTTTTTGCGCCAACGATCACATGGCCATAGCGGCCATGGATGCGCTGAGGTCGCAGCTGGATGTGAGAATCCCTGATGATGTGTCCATCATCGGGTTCGACGATGTTGGCCCTGCACGTTGGCCGACATACTCTATCACCAGTTTCTCCCAACCCGTCGATGCCATGATCACCGCATCTTCCACGACCATCTTTGACGCGATTGAAGCAGCTGTTGACGGCAGACCTTACGCTCCAAGCTCGACGGAACTGCCTGGTGAACTCATCGTGCGATCTTCCGCACGTGCACCGTCGGGTGCCACAGAAACATGGTCGATCCCGAACGACTGATACTGTTTTCAGGCGACACCGACCGGCAGGGCGACCGAGCAAGCTCCGTTTTGGCCATCGACTTCTACGGTCTGTACTTTCACAGCAAAGGCCTCGACAACAGCGTCCTCCGTAAGGACTTCGCTTGGTGTCCCACTGCGCAGAACCTTTCCATGAGCGAGCAAGATCATGTGATGCGCGTAGCGTGCCGCTAGAGCAAGGTCGTGCATAACGACGACAATCCCTCTACCATGTGATGCATCGGCAGCCAGGGCCTCCATAATTTGAAACTGGTAACGCGGATCGAGTGAGGCGAGCGGCTCGTCAGCCAGGAGAAACTCTCCATCGACGGCCAGAGCCCGTGCCAAGGCAACCCGCATCTGTTCTCCGCCCGACAAAGTGAGAATAGAGCGATCCCGCAATCCGATGAGGTCAAGGCGCTCAAGAGCTTGGTCGATCACGGCATCGCCACTCTCTGAAGCGTTGGGAGCAGCTGGCGTGCTGCCGCCATGCGGATACCGCCCCAAACGAACTACGGCTTCAACCGAAAGCGGCCAAGCATGCGTTTGCCCCTGAGGCAGATAGGATATGCGGCGAGCGCGTTCTTTGATGTTCATCGTGGCGACGGTTTCAGAGCCCAAACGTGCTTCACCGCTATGTCGAACGAGGCCAAGAAGCACGCGAAGCAGCGTTGATTTGCCGGCACCGTTGGGGCCCACAATCGCCGTAAGCTCACCTTGCTGGAAGGTGCAACTCACCTTGTTGAGCAGCATGGCGTTGCCCGCTCGAACCAAAATATCAGTAGCTAATAAGCTGGTGTTCGACATGCCAATCACCAAGCGCCGCGAGCTGCCAAAGCGTGGCGCTCACGCAAGACCAATCCGAGGAAAAAGGGCGCTCCGACAAGCGCAGTTACAACGCCAACTTTGAGCGGCTCACCGCTGGTTGGCACAAGGCGAACCAGAATATCAGCAGCGAGTAGGAGACTCGCTCCTGCTAGCCCTGCAGGAACCAGAAGCCGCGACGGATCATACGCAACGAGCGGGCGTACCAGATGTGGCGCAACCAGGCCGATAAACCCGATGGTACCAGCCACCGCGACGCTTGACCCAACGGCCAAAGCCACGCCGAGGATGATCAGTATTCTTAGTCGCACCACATCGACGCCTAAGCTCTTTGCCGTTTCTTCGCCCAAGCTCATGACGCTCAACGCGCGCGCCTGAAAGCTCATGAGTAGAACACCGACAACGATGAACGGTGCCGCCATCCAAACATGTTGGAAAGAGCGGTCCTCAAGTGATCCCAAAAGCCAGAAGGCAACTTCAAGTGCGGCAAAGGGATTGGAGGACAGGTTGATGGCAAGCGACGTTCCAGCAGCAGCAAAGCTGGATAAGACAACGCCCGCGAGCAACAAGACGACAATAGGTGCATCTTTGCCGGCAATGGCGAGCAGCACGCCCACGGAAAGAAGCGCGCCCGTTATCCCAGCAATAGGAAGCATGAAGGACAAAGCGCCGGCTGCTCCGGTGCTAATGAGTATGACCGCGCAGAGAGCTGCGGCTGACGGCGCGCCAAACAGGGACGGTGAAGCAAGGGGGTTGCGCACAAGTCCCTGAAGCGCCGCGCCTGATAGTCCCAGAGCACCGCCGATCAGAATGGCCAGCAGCGTTCGGGGAAGGCGGATTTGGTACAGGATAAGTGCGAGACGTTCATCGCTGCCAAGAACAGCAGCGATGAACTGATCAGGGCTAAACCACGTTGTTCCAATGGCGAGCGACAGCGCTGCCAAACAAGCGGTAAGTCCACCCAAGGCAACGTTTAGCCCCAACCGACCTCTCCATTAAAAGGCGTCACGAACCCCTGCATAGGCGGATAGACGCGGTGTGTTAAAGCCATCACGAACTTGATGCTCAACATCGAACAGGTTTTCCACGCGCCCGAAGATTTCAAAGTTTTCATGAGCTTGGAAGGAGGCATTGAGATCAACGCGGATGTAGGGATCGAGCAGGTCACGCTCTCTGGTGGAGGAGAAGTGCTTGCCGCCCGCAATAGTGGTTGTGGCGCTCAGGACCATTCGATCTAGCCCTATATAGGTCAGCGTGAAGTTCGCCTCGTGTTCCGGTCGGCGGCGTAAGCGATCGCCGTCACCGTCTTCAGCAACAAGATAGGTGTAGTTTGCAGAACCGGTGAATTGGTTGGGAATAAGAACGGTCTTTGCCGTTACTTCAAGTCCGTAAATCTCAGCCTCGGAGACATTGAGAAAGGAGTTAGTGACAAAGTCAAAATCAATAAGGTTCTTAATGTCGTTATAGAAGCTAGGATGTGAACTGCGCCAAGGCTAGGGGCGCTAAAAACGTAGACAGACCGGTCCAGCTCAAGGTTATTGGGACGAGGTTTGATGTGCGGAAAAAGGCGCAAGACTGCATTTGCCGGCGGACTGGCTGGACGCTGGGATACGCGTCATCGAAAGACCTTTACTGTTTCGATCTGGTTCGTCAGAACCGCCTGTCACGGGATGTGTCTCAGGCTCTACAGCTTTGGCATCGTTCCTCTTGCCACGCCTTAACCAACCGAAAGACGGAGGATGATGACTAGGATCGTATGGAAAGGTTGGCTCACCGCTTGGCTTTTGTTGCTACTGGTCTGCTTCGTCGCCGTGCGACCATCCAACGCGCGGGCACCTCAGCGTGTGATTTCGCTCAACATGTGCACCGACCAGTTGCTCCTCGCGCTTGGCGACCCGGAGACGATCTTGGGCCTCAGCCGCTTTGCAGCAGACCCTCACCTATCCTATGCGGCAAGCCAGGCGGAAGGGTATCCGCTTCTTCCAGCGTCAGCCGAAACTGTCATCGCGCTTGAGCCGGACTTGGTTCTAACTGGTCGTTTCACCAATCGAACAACGAAAGATCTGTTGCGCCGTTTGGGATACCGGGTCGAAGAGGTGCCGTTTGTCCGTTCGGTTGATGACGCTCAAGATGTGATTGAGCTTGTCGGCGCGCTGCTGGGCAACTCTGAAGGCGCCGATGATTTGAATGCAGAGATCGCCGACGCGTTCATACGAAGCACGGTCCCTCAGTCTATGCATGCACTTATCCTTCAGCGTCGGGGCTATGCGACCGGAACCGCATCACTGACGGCTGATCTTCTCAGCCGTCTCGGCATTCGTCTGGCCAGTGATAGCCTGGTGTCGCAGCGTGGTGGATTTGCAGATTTGGAGACGATCGTTCGCTCAGAGCCTGATGTCTTGATCTTATCCAGCCTCGAGCCTGAAGCGGAGGACCAAGGGGCGGCATGGCTCTCTCATCCCGTTCTTGCTGAGCGCTTTCCTCTTGAGCGTCGAATGGCGTTGCCCGAGCGCTTGACGGTTTGTCCGGGACCTTCGCTCATCGAAGCTGCTGAACATCTCGCGCGGGAGCGAGACGCGTTCCTCCAGCGGTTCCCTGCGAACTGAACGCGTTATGTTTGACTGGATCAGTGCAAACGCCGCTGCACTTGCCATGGCGCTACTCCTCGATGCGCTGCTCGGTGAGCCTGATTGGCTCTACCGCCGCATCAGGCACCCCGTTGTGGCAATCGGCGCGCTTATTACATCGCTGGATAAGCAACTCAACAAGACCACTGGCTCAGATCAGAACAGACGTTTGCTGGGCGTAATCGCTGTTGTTATCCTTATTGTGGTCGTTGGCGGCTTGGTTTCTCTTGTCTGGAGCTTTTCCAACGCGCTGCACGGGGGCGCTGGCTTCTTCGTCTCGGTGGTCATAGGCTTCAGCCTTCTTGCTCAACGCTCGATGTACAAGCATATCGAGGCGGTGCGCGTGCCTCTGGGTTCCGGCGATCTGCTGTGTGCCCGTCAGGCTTTGTCCATGATCGTAGGTCGGGATACCACACGACTAGATGAAAGCGGGATCACTCGGGCAGCACTTGAAAGCCTCGCGGAAAACCATTCTGATGGAGTGATCGCTCCTGCGTTCTGGATGCTCATTGGTGGTCCGGTTGGCGTAGCGGTTTACAAGGCGATCAACACCGCCGACTCCATGGTGGGGTACAAATCCGAGCGGTATTTGCATTTTGGCTGGGCTGCCGCCCGGATAGATGATTTGGTGAACTGGTTGCCTGCGCGTTTATCGCCAATTCTGATTTCTCTTGGAGTTTTGGCGGCCAGGCTTCTGCGCTACCCGGCCTCCTTGTCTTGGCCGTCTATGCAGCGGGTTCTGAAGGATGCGCCGACACATGCCTCGCCGAATGCTGGATGGCCTGAGGCGGCCTATGCTTCAGTATTGGGCGTCGCTCTCGGTGGCCCGCGTGTTTATCCGACGCACACGGTCGATGCGCTGTTCATCAACGCCACTGGACGCCGCGATCTGTCGGCAGATGACCTGAAGGCTGGATTGCTCCTGTTTCATGCGACATGTGGTGTAACGGTGCTGATAGTCTTTTTGATCGCGCTTGCCGCGTTTTAGAGCCGCTGTTTCGCGATATCCATCAAGGCTTCTGTATCCAGATGCTGTTCCAAATGGTCAGCGAGGCCATCGAGCGCAGCTTCTACCCGCACAGCGTACCGTATACTGCCCGAAGCTCCGATACGTTTCAGAAACCATGCGCGGAAAGCATCAGATGCAAAGAGCCCATGGAGATACGTTCCCATAATCTGCCCGTCTGACGATACCATCCCGTCGGGCCCACTATCCAGCTGGAGCATGGCGACTTCGCTGCCATTGGTCTCGCCAAGATGAATCTCATAGCCTGAGACCTCGAGGCCGGAACCAATGTGCGTTCCGCCCGCAAAACGTGTGGTCTTGTCGCTGGCGAGTACTGTCTCACCATCAAGCAGACATAGACCCTCTAAGGTCTCTGGTGGGCCTTCAACGCCTTGTGGATCGGCGATGCGCTGCCCCAACATCTGAAAGCCACCGCAAAGGCCAACAACAAGGCCGCCGCGCCGGACATGACCCCTAAGATCAATGTCCCAGCCACTTTCTTTGAAAGCTTTGAGGTCTGCGATGGTTGCCTTAGACCCTGGAAGGATAACCGCTTTTGCCGCCGCGGGCAGAGGCTCGCCTGGTTCAACGATGCGCAAGTCTACTTCGGGCTCCAGGCGCAAGGGATCAAGGTCTTCGAAGTTCGCGATCCGCCCCAAACGGGGCACGGCTATGATCGTTTCTCCAGCCTCACCTCCGGTGAGGCCGAGCACATCCTCCGCTGGCAAATCGCGCGCGTACTCAAACCAAGGAACAACGCCTAAACTCGGCCACCCTGTCTTTTCCTCGATCAACGTCAGGCCGTCGTCAAAGAGAGATGGATCGCCACGAAAGCGATTGATGAAAAAGCCGCGCACAAGTGCATGATCTTGAAGTGGTAAGACCGCCTTGGTGCCAACGAGGCTAGCGATTACCCCACCTCGGTCGATGTCGGCGCATAGCACGACAGGCACTCTGGCAGCGTCCGCAAAGCCCATATTGGCGATGTCGCCCGTCCGCAAGTTAACCTCTGCTGGGCTCCCGGCGCCCTCAATAAGAACGAGATCAGCTTCGCCTTCCATTCTTGTAAAACTGTCCAGAACAGCACTCATAAGTTCAGCCTTTCGGCTGCCGTACTCGCGGGCTTTCATCGTGCCCCAGACTTTGCCTTGAACGACGATTTGCGAGCCGACATCGGTCTGCGGCTTCAACAGGACTGGGTTCATATGAACGCTGGGTTCGGCATCAGCGGCCTGGGCTTGAAGCGCCTGAGCGCGCCCAATCTCTCCGCCATCAAAGGTAACAGCAGCATTGTTTGACATGTTCTGCGGTTTGAAGGGGCGGACTGAGAACCCACGCCTAGCAAACAGCCGACATAGACCGGCAACGATCACCGACTTGCCCACGTTGGAGCCGGTACCTTGGATCATAAGGGCCGCAGTTCGGGTCATATCTGCTCGGCTATGCGGCTCGCAGGCCAGACCTTAGAACTCGATGCCTACTTGTGCCTTCACACCCGACCGGAAAGGGTGCTTGATCATAGTCATCTCAGTCACGAGGTCCGCCGCTTCTATAAGCGCTTCCGGTGCGTTTCGACCGGTGATGACCACATGCACATCTTCAGGCTTCTCATTCTTGAGGAACGCAACCACATCTTTCGGATCGAGATAGTTGTAGCGCATCACGATGTTGAGCTCATCGAGCAAAACCAATGCGTGCTCGCCGCCTGCAATGAGCGTCTTTGCTTTTTCCCACGCACTCTGCGCCGCTGCGATGTCGCGTTGTCGGTCCTGCGTCTCCCAGGTAAAGCCTTCGCCCATTGTGTGGAACGTCACCTCATCGGAAAACCGATCCAGAAGGTTGCGCTCACCGGTTTCCATTCGGCCTTTGACGAACTGAACAATGCCCACCCGCATGCCGTGGCCAAGGGCGCGAAACACCATGCCAAACCCGGCGGTAGACTTACCCTTGCCCTTGCCTGTGTGGACAATAACAAGGCCTTTCTCGATGGTTTTTGTCTCCAGGATACGGTCGCGCGCTATCTTTTTTTTGCGCATTTTTTCCGCATGGCGAGCATCAAGTTCGGCTTCGCTGAGAGGGGATGGTTCGCTCATTCGGCAGCTTCCTGGGATGGTGACATAAGGCGCTCAATGAGGCCTTGGGTTGCGTTGCGTCGCGGGGTCCACAATCCACGATCGAGGGCTTCTTGGAAGCGCGCGAGCATATCGGTTAAGGCTGGGTCGTTGGCCTCAGCTATGAATGTGCGCACATTTTCGTCAGCAATATAGGCCTCAAACAGCGCATCAAAATGATGATCGGTGACGGCATTGGTTGTGGCGGCGAAAGCAAAGAGATAGTCTAGCGTCGCCGCCATCTCAAATGCACCCTTGTAGCCATGCCGCATCACGCCAGCTATCCACTTAGGGTTGGACGCTCGCCCTCGCACAACGCGGCCGATCTCTTCGCGAAGGGTTCTGGGATGTGGGGCCTCGGACCGCGAGTGGTCCATATGATAGCTCGCCGGTGCATCACCCGTTAGCGTTTCAATAGTGGCCGCCAGCCCACCTTCAAACTGATAGTAATCGTCGGAATCGAGAACATCATGCTCCCGATTGTCTTGGTTCTGAACAACGGCTTGCGCGGACTTAAGGCGGGTTTTGAGAAGGTCCTCTTCCGCATCTCCCTGCCGACCGGCACCATAGGCGAAGCCACCCCAGGCTATGAACGCATTGGCAAAGTCCGCGCGCTGGCTCCATCCGCCCTCATCAATGAGCGCCTGGAGGCCAGCGCCATACGATCCAGGCATTGAACCAAAGATCCGGTACCCGGCTCTTCGTTCGGCATCATCTGTGGACTTGCCATTGGTAAGCAGCGCATCACGATCCTCCCTGTACTTGGCAGCGATGGGGTTCATGTCCCGTGGTTCATCGAGCGCTGCAATGGCCCGCACGGCACTGTCGAACAGGTCAATCTGGTGTGGGAAGGCATCACGGAAGAAACCGGATATGCGCAGCGTCACATCAACGCGCGGGCGTTTCAGTTGCGACAGGGAGAGAATGGTGAAGCCAGTTACACGGCCCGTGCCGCCATCCCATTGTGGTTCGGCGCCGATCAGAGCAAGAGCCTGTGCGATGTCATCACCACTGGTACGCATGTTCGCCGTCCCCCAACAGGTCAGCACAAGTGACTTGAGCCATTCGCCATGATCCTGAAAGTGTCGGGTAAGTAGCGCCTGAGCGCTCCTTTGCCCAAGCCGCCAAGCTGCCTCGCTGGGGACAGCGCGAACATCAACTGCATAAAAGTTCCGGCCCGTTGGCAGGACGTCAGGTCGGGCACGAGTTGGTGCGCCAGACGCGCCGGGCGGAATGAAGCGCCCTTCGAGACCTGCCAAAAGATGTGCGGTTTCTTGTGGCGCGCACGCGTCGAGCTTTGCGCGCAGCTCTGTGTTCATCCACGTAAGAACCGCGTTAGACGCGGGGCCAGGGATGTCCGCATGGCCCTTTACGAGATGAAGCGCGAAGTCCTCGAGCCTCTCAATCGTATCGCCCACCGTGCGCCATGGGCCTGGCGTTTGTAAAGCATGCGGCTTTGCAAGCGTCCAAGACGCTCCATACTCCCGCGTGAGGGGATCGAAATCCAATCCAAAATCGTCAGCTAGCGCGCGAAGGATCGATGCATCCTCAGGCCGTGATCCTCGCGGCGCCCGCGCAATGGCGACGATCAGATCGCCCATCTGGTCGGTATCAGGCGGTGTGCCGTAGATATGCAGCCCGTCGCGGATTTGCATCTCCTTTAGATCACAGAGCGCTGTGTCGAGCGTGACGAGATCATCATCCTCACCGCTCAGCCCAATATCATCACTCAGCCCTGTCTCCAGCGCAAACGCAAGAATGTCCGCTGCGAGCGCCTTGGCGCGCTTTGGGTCCCCGACGTCGGCAAAGGCGTACTCATCAAGCAGCGCTTCGAGCTCTTGATACGGCCCATGGCTTTCTGCGCGTGTCATAGGCGGGGTGAGGTGATCGAGGATCACAGCGCCCGTTCTGCGCTTTGCTTGGCAGCCTTCTCCAGGGTCATTGACGATGAAAGGATAGAGCGTTGGAAGATCGCCAAGGAGCGCAGCGGGATAGCAGGCATCCGAGAGCGCGAGCGCCTTGCCTGGCAACCATTCAAGATTGCCATGCTTGCCAAACTGAATCAGGACATCTGCTTCTCGGCGCAAATAGGCGTAAAACGCGAGATAGGTGTGGGGCGGAACAAGATCGGGGTCATGGTACGTGCTGGCTGGATCAATGCCATAGCCGCGCGCTGGCTGGATGCCGACAAGCGATTTCCCATAGCGCAGCAACGGAAGAATGAACGCTTCATCGACAACATTTGGATCATCTGCTGGCGTTCCCCACCGTTCCGTGACCTCGTGTTGGATGGACCGATCCAGGCTTTTGAAAAAGCTTGTGTATTCGTCGAGCGAAAGCTTGGTTCTCAGTGGCGCTGTCAGAATAGCGTCCATCAAGTCGGCGGAAGACGAAGGCGCATGTCCCACATCATAGCCTTGATCGCCCATGACATCGAAAAGCTTCGTCACCGACTGGGGAGTGTCAAGGCCTACGCCATTGCCAATACGGCTCGCCTTGGTCGGGTAGTTCGCAAGCACGATGGCAACGTGCTTCTCAGAGGCAGGCGTCTCGCGCAGTTTTGCCCAGCGTGCGACGCAATCAGCTACGGCGTTGATGTGTGAGGCCACCGGCGCGTAGTCGACTGGTGCGAATTCCGTTAGAGGATCACGAATGCCTTGCCGTTTGAAGCTCACGGCGCGTCCATGGATGCGGCCATCTAGCTCCGGCATGACCACGTGCATCACGAGATCTGTGCCAGGCAGACCGCGAGAGCTCTCGTTCCATGCCTCCTTTGAGACGCCAGATAGCACAGCCTGGATCACGGGAGCGCCAGTGGAAGCAAGCGGCCCACCTTCGCCCACGTCTGGGGCTGTGGATGCAAACGCGGTGGTGTTCACGATCACGGGTGGATCAACGGCGGCAAGCCCCGTCCGCAAGAAGCGCTGCGCGTCCTCATCTTTGAGGCTTGGCACAAACACTGGCGCTGGCGTTAAACCGCGTTCGCGAAGCGAAGTGCCCAGTGCCTGGATGGGCGCTGTCGTGCCCGACTGCAAGAGGCTCGCATAGAACACGATGGGGACGCTACCTGGTGGGGGTGGTGTTCGGGTCGCAGATAGATCTCTTGGGTCGCACCAACTCACCCTTGGCAGTTCAATGGGAGCGTAGTCCAAAGGATTTGGACTGGTATCACCAACCACTGCAGTTAGAAGAGAGAGTGCGGTGCGCCTGTTCGTTGGCCCACCTTCCACACACAACTGCCAAAAACGGCGTGCCGTAGGCGTGGGTACAGTAGACAGTGCGACGAGCGTCTCGTCCCAATCCGCCCCTCCAGGTACCACGAGCAGGTGAATTCCTTCGCGCTTGGAGAGCTCTTGCAACTGCTCAAGCCCATAGGGCCAGTAACTCTCCCCACCTATCAGCCTCACGGCGATCAGCTTGGCGCAGTTCAACACTTTTTGCCGATAAAGATCGATAGAGTAGGGGTGCTTTAACTGCAGGAGGCTGGCGAGGCGGAATGCTGTTCCCGTCTCTACCTGCCTCGCGGCGAGCGCGAAAGCGGATAGCTCACTGTCAGCGGCAGAAAGAAAAACGACGTCGCCCGGCGTTTGGCCAAGATCAATCGGCTCATCGCCATCATCAATGCGGCCTGTCTGAGCGCTGAGAACATGCACGCGTCCGAACGCCTAAGCCGCGTTTGCCTGGTCGGCTATCTCGAGATCGGGCAAGGGCGCGAGGCCGATCACGACTAGGCCCTGCTTTTGAGGTCTACCAGACGCATCGAAGTGACTAGAAATGCGTTGACCCACAGCTTGGACAATGATCGGGGCAGCTTTGCCCTCAATCGATGTAGCGCCTTTGACACGCAGCACGCCGGGCTTTGCGCAAAGAGAAGCAACGTAGGCATCGAGCGCCTCGCGCGTTGCAAACGGCTGGGGCGTTAGAACCGTTGAGGCAAACTCGTCGTGGTGGTGATCATGGTCGTGCCCTTTGTCCTCATGATGGTGATGCGCCGCAGCGCGGCTACCTTCCCCGTCTGCACGAAAATCCTCTTCAGATGCGGCCTCGAGACCAAGGAGAAGCGCCGCTGGCAGACCGTTCTGGGTTGAGCGAATCGTCTCAACTCCCTCGCGTCGACCCGAAACTATCTCGTCTGCTTTGGCGAGTGCCTCATCTGATAGTCCCTCAGTCTTCGACAAAACGATGAGGTCCGCGCAGCGCACTTGATCAGCAAACAGCTCGTCAATTGGCGTCTCATGGTCGAGGCTTTCATCAGCCTGTCTCTGCTCGTCGACTTTGGCGACGTCTGCCACATAAAGTCCCTCGGCCAACGCTTCAGAATCTGCGACTGTGATGACCCCATCGACTGTCGTTTGTGTAGCAACGCTTGGCCAATTGAACGCCTGTACCAGCGGTTGGGGCAGGGCAAGGCCAGACGTCTCAATCACGATATGGTCCGGTGCGGGCTTGCGCGCGAGCAGCATTTCCATGGTGGGCAGGAAATCGTCCGCTACGGTGCAGCAGATGCATCCATTGGTAAGTTCCACCACATCGTCGTCAGCGCACCCTTCAATGCCGCATCCGGCGATCTGCTCACCATCGAACCCAAGATCACCAAACTCATTGACGATAAGTGCTATCCGTCGTCCGTTCGCGGAACGGATCAGGTTCTGGATAAGTGTGGTTTTGCCTGAACCAAGAAAGCCAGTGATAATGGTTGCCGGGATTTTCGTCGTCATGCTGACGGCTCCTTGAGAGTGAGTGGGATACCTGCCGCCACGAGCGTGACATGGGTTGAAAGCGTGGCCATCCGCTGATTGAGAAGACCTTGAAGATCGCTGAAGCGTCGGGCGAGCGCGTTCTCGGGCACAATGCCAAGGCCTGTTTCATTGGATACCAGAACCACCGGCCCACGGCGCTGTTTGAGGGTCGCCTCGAGGCGATCGAACTCCATTGGCATTTCAGCATCTGAGAGCAGCCGGTTGGTAAGCCATAGGGTCAGACAGTCAACCAAAACGATCTGTTCCGGCGCCATCTCGCGCACCAGAGCACTGGCGAGGTCGTGCTGTTCCTCGACTGTTTGCCAGCCATCATTAGCCCGCATCTCTTTGTGGCCAGCGATACGCTCCTGCATTTCACTATCGTGCGCGGCAGCTGTCGCGATGTAGATTCGCGTTAGTTCCGTTTCGCGGCAGACAGCCTCTGCATATCGTGATTTACCCGAGCGCGTGCCGCCAAGCACCAAGTGGCAGGGGAACTGAGGATCATCCATGCACGGCCGCCCGTTCAAATGCGTTTCAGCGGTGAGGTATGGAGGAAGAACGGACCTTGAGCGTGATGCCAAAGCGTAAGGTTCCGTTCCGGCACACCCCGTCCGGCTGGTTCTTGTCGTGCTTTGGCAGGTCTCCTGGCTTGCGGGTTTAAAGCGAGCGCACCTTCCCGTCGTTGGACGTCTTCGTCCTGACAGTGGTCTGTCGCGCTCGCCGCACCGCCTACAGTTGCGGGGGCAGCCATGGCCTTGTCACAGCATCACCTGCGTGATCCTTAACGCACCATGTTCCCTTTTCACCGCCCGCAGGTCAGAACCCTAAAGCGGCACCAAAGCAATTGCTTTGTACCAGCAATTTACCGCAAAGCGAAAGCCTATGATTGATCGCAACAATCGCTTGCCGCTAAAAGGCCGTCTGTTTGCACCCATACACTGAGTTTTGTGCGCCATGCCGAACACCAATCCGCTCTACACGGGGATGCCGACCACCATATTCGAGGTGATGAGTCGTCTCGCAATGGAGCACAACGCCGTCAATCTTGGACAGGGCTTTCCTGATGTGGATGGACCGGACGATGTTCGCCGTGTCGCGGCTCAAGCGCTGATCGAAGGGCCCAACCAATATCCGCCCATGATGGGTTTGCCTGAGCTTCGCCAAGCGGTGGCCAGAAGTGAGAAGCGATTCTTTGGCATCGAGCGCGAACCAGCCGATGTTGTCGTCACGTCTGGTGCCACGGAGGCACTCTCAGACTGTTTCATGGCACTCATCGAGCCGGGGGATGAGGTTGTCCTCTTTGACCCGTCGTATGACTGCTATGTGCCACTTATAAAACGTGCAGGTGGTGTGCCAAAGATTATCCCACTTAACCCACCGAACTGGACCTTCACCGATGTAGATTTAGATGCGGTCTTCTCTAGTAAGACGAAAGCCCTCCTTCTCAACAATCCATTGAACCCTGCGTCCAAAGTGTTCCCTCGTGGCGATCTGGAGCGGTTGGCCGACCGGGTGGTGGCTCATGATGCTATTGGCATTTGTGACGAGGTCTATGAGCATCTTATCTTCAGTGGGGCAGAGCACGTCTCACTCGCCACGCTACCCGGCATGGCTGAGCGCAGCGTGCGTATCGGTTCGGCGGGGAAGAGTTTTTCCCTGACTGGTTGGAAAGTTGGGTATGTTTCGGGGCCGTCAAACCTGATTGCGCCAATTTCGAAAGCGCACCAGTTCACCACATTCACGACGCCCCCGCATTTGCAGAAAGCCGTGGCTTACGGTCTGGGATTACCGGACAGCTATTTTCAACAACTGGCGGCGGACCTTGAAGCGAAACGTGACAGACTAGCAGTCGGCTTGCAGCGGCTCGGATTCTCAACACTTCAAGCGGACGGAAGTTACTTCCTCATCGCGGATATCGCTGGTCTAGGCCTTGGAGACGACGTGGAGGCTGCAAAGCGCATGACGATCGAAGCGGGGGTAACGACGGTTCCAATGTCGGCGTTTTATCAAAAGGCGGCGCCCCAGAATCTTCTTCGCTTTTGTTTCTGTAAGCGTGATGAAGTCCTGGATGAGGCACTCTCGCGCATTGAAGCTTGGCGGGCTCGCGGGTTTAGCGCTGCTGCCTAACCCGTCAGACTCCCAAGCTTCGATTGCGTTCGACCGTGAGGGGCGCTGGCACATCGCGTGTTTGAGTGAGATCACCCGTGGCGCGGTCAAGCCAACGCATGCCAACCACCGCCCCGTCTGGCGTGCCGCTGAACATATTGTCGCTCACCACCGCTTGGCCAACACCATCGACCACGGACACGGCGACACCCATCGGCGCGCGGCGGACTATGTTCTGTGAAGCGATGACATTGCGCAAATAGGGACCCCAGCCGACCGTGATCCCGGCGTACGTGGCATCTTCGACGACATTGCCAATCACCGTCGTGTCGGCCTCAACGCCAATGCCGATCCCTTGTACTGGATCGTCCGTAGGGAGGCGAGCCGCGCTGACCAAGTTGCGGATCAAGTTGCCCTGTACGACGCCAAGGCGACCACCATCATTGAAGTTCGTTACGCTGATGCCCCGCGCAGCGCCGTCAACGATATTGTTCGAGACGACGGCGCCTTGGAAGCTGAACTCCACAAACACAGCAACTTCGCCAAGGTTTGTGCAGGTGTTGTTGCTGACCTGAACATTGGAGCAAGCGTTGCAGCGAATGGCTGAGAAATCGCAATCGTCAATAATGTTGCCGGTGGCTATCACATCATCGGCACGGAAGAAGTTGATCGCGTTGCCAAAAGGACCGGTCCCACCGGAGGCTGCTCGAATGCGCGAAATGCGGTTGCCGGTGACCAGCGTCCCGTCACGACCGTTTTGCCAACGGTGAACGAGAATTCCATTGTCGGCGCAGTCAGCGACCACATTGTTCCGAATAGCAAGGCCCTCAGCCTCATTGGAGACAAGTGCAGCGCTGCGCGCTCCTGAAATCGTTGTGCGTTCAACGCGACCCGAAACGCGATCAAGAACAATACCGTCCTTGATTGAGCCGAGGATTGAACAGTCTTCGATGGCAATGTTAGCGCCAGTGGAGATATGAATGATGGCCGGAGCGTAGTCGGCGAGAAGCCTATTGGCTCCGTCAATAACCAGCCCTTGCAAACGGACATCCGTCACGCCGCTTGCAAAGAAAAGGTGACCATCTCCCGCATATCTGATGCGCGTCCGACCGGGTACGCCCACGATGGTAACACCTGAGCGCAGGTCGATGTTGCTGACCAAATAGTCGCCAGCTTCAAGAAACAGTGGCTGTCCATGCGTGGCAGCTGCGTCTACGGCCTCTTGAAAGAGCGCGCTTTGATTGTCGAGCACGCCTGGGCGCACGCCGATTGTTGATGCGTTCAAAGACCCACGCAGGTCCGAAAAGATGAAATCTGATGGTAGCGCAGCTTTGGCTTGGGCAGTTGTTGCGGCTCCCAGTCCCGCTAGGGAAGCGGCTCCTGCAAGAAACCCGCGTCTTGGAAGTGAGTGGTTGTTGCTCATGCCGACTGTAAGCGCAACGACCATGCCAGCTTAAGGTGTCTTACAATGGGACAGTCACAAATCCGCTTCGTTCGCCAACTGTTCAACTGCCACCGATGGGGCGAGCGTACCGCTCGTTACATCAGCCTCCAACTCCGCAACGCGCTTTCGCAAACCTGCGTCGCGGGTTAGGCGTTCTAGCGCGCGCTCGCGCAGCATCTCGCGCATCCAGACGAGGTTTTGATCAGCTCGTCTCTGGCCGAAAAGACCAGCGGCTTTGTGTTTGGCGCGGTGGTCTTGGATGGTCGTCCACAGCGTTTCCAAACCGTCACCGCCAAGGCCCGACTGGGTCAAAACCGCCGGTCTCCAGATAGATGATGTGGGTGCCAGAACATCAAGCGCCGCGCGATATTGCGTTGCAGCTTTGCGCGCGGCTCGAACATTATCGCCATCCGCTTTGTTGACGGAAATTATGTCAGCGATTTCCAGAACCCCCTTCTTGATCCCTTGGAGTTCATCGCCAGCGCCTGGCAGCATAAGAACGACAAAGACGTCCACCATGCTGGCAACGGCCGTCTCTGATTGGCCGATACCAACCGTCTCTACTATTACGACATCAAACCCGGCTGCCTCGCATAACAGGATCGTTTCTCGTGATTTAGCGGTGACGCCGCCCAGCGTTCCCGCTGATGGCGAGGGCCGGATATAGGCGCTCCGATTGGCTGCCAGCTTCGCCATGCGGGTTTTGTCACCCAGGATTGAGCCGCCGGTCCGCGTCGAGGATGGGTCGACGGCAAGAACCGCCACAGTGTGCCCTTGGGTGATGAGATGACTGCCCAGCGTATCAATGGTGGTCGATTTACCAACGCCGGGCACACCGGTCAGACCGACGCGGATGGCTTTCCCAGTCCTTGGCATGACCGTTTGAACCAGGGAGCGAGCCTTATCGCGATGATCTGGTCTTTTAGACTCAACCAAGGTAATGCCACGTGCCAGCGCTGCTCGGTCACCCTCGCAGATCCGTTCTGCGAGAGCCTCAACGGAGAGATCAGCGCTGACGATCACGGTTCCCATATCATGCGGTTCAGGATCGCATCATTGAGCTCGTTCCCCCGCGGCATGGCGCCGCCCTGCCAGAGTGGCACGGAATAGACATAGGTGATTGTGCTCCCAAGCCGTCGACAGACCGCCATGCCTGTCCAACTGCCTGCTCCCTCATTGCACTGCATGGCGTTGCAGTTTGTACTCCGATAGGTCATGCCGACCCGAACGCCATCTGGGCTTGGCACGTCTTCAGATACGATTTGAACCGACGTCACGAGCCCGTTGCTCCCACGAAAGCGGGCCATTTGAAGGCCAGAGGGTCCAAACGCTGCGAGCTGCCTAACAACCCGCCCATCATCAGTCGCGTTAACCTGCTCCACACGTGCGCCATTGAGCGCCTTGGAAATCGCACTTGCTGAAAAGCCGGTAGCGTTGTCGACTAAGCCGACGCCCGTCTCGCTGAGTGCAAGCCCCGGGACGGTGGTGGGGCGGACGGGGATAGCTGGATCTGTGATGAATTCCTCACTGACTGCGCAGGCGGAGAGGGCGAGTGCGAAGAGGGCAAGGGGAAGGGAGAGGCGAGACATTTTTATGATGAGGTGCAACCGAGGACACCTGTGTCTTAAAGGATTCGCGACGGTCGCAAAGCGCCAATCATCGCACGGTTACCGCCGTGCCCGACGCTGAGACCATGAGCATGCCTCCGCCTGACCCGACGTTGATCGTTTCATAGTCAAGGTCGATGCCAATGATCGCATTGGCGCCCATAGCGTCCGCCCGTTGCTGCATCTCCTCCAAGGCGATCGTGCGCGCTTTGGCAAGCTCCCGCTCGTAGGCGCCAGATCTCCCTCCGACGATGTCACGAATGTTGGCGAAGAAATCTTTGAAGATGTTAGCGCCCAAGATCGCTTCACCCGTCACGATACCGCGGTAGTCGGTGATCGTCTTGTCCTGAAGTGTCGATGTGGTGGTGAGGATCATTCGCTATCTCTGGGAGGATAGAGGCGTTACTCGGCAGCTTCTTGCAGATAGCCGAGTTTCGCGTTGAGTTTATCGATGAGATCGCATGCGGCATCGGCGATCACCGTGCCTGGTGGGAAAATAGCCGCTGCACCAGCTTCGATCAGGGCATCAAAGTCTTGGGGCGGTATCACACCGCCGACCACGATCATGATGTCGTCGCGACCTTCTGCCTCCAGCGCTGATTTCAAAGCTGGCACCAGTGTAAGGTGCCCTGCGGCAAGCGAGGAGACGCCAACCACGTGGGCATCATTCTCAACAGCTTGGCGTGCGGCCTCTTCTGGGGTTGCGAACAAGGGGCCGATATCAACATCGAACCCGATGTCCGCAAAGGCTGACGCAATAACCTTCTGGCCGCGATCATGACCGTCTTGCCCCATTTTGGCGACGAGAATGCGCGGACGTCGCCCATCAGCTTCCTCAAAGGCATCTGTCATGGCAAGCGCATGGACGATCGCATCGGACATGGACCCAGCCTCCCGTTTGTAAACGCCAGAGATAGCTTTGATCTCGGCGCGGTGGCGGTCAAAAACCTTTTCCATCGCATCTGACATCTCGCCCACTGTAGCCCCAGCGCGTGCCGCATTGACGCACAACGCCAGAAGGTTGCCATCGGCGGCGGCGCCATTGGTCAATGCGGTCAGTGCTGCCTCCGTGGTTCTTTGATTGCGCTCAGCGCGAAGCCTGGCGAGCTTGTCGAGTTGCTGTTGGCGGACCGATGCATTGTCAACTTTGAGAATATCGATGGGCTGTTCGCGGTCCGGCTTGAAGCAGTTCACCCCAATGATCGCTTGTTGACCGGAATCGATACGCGCCTGTGTTTTTGCGGCGGCTTCCTCAATCCGCATTTTGGGGATGCCTTTCTCGATGGCTTGCGCCATCCCGCCAAAGCCCTCGATTTCTTCGATATGCTCCATCGCGCGGGCGGCAAGATCAGCGGTCAAGCGTTCAATGAAGTATGAGCCTCCCCACGGATCGATCACCCGCGTCGTGCCAGATTCTTGTTGTAAGAAGAGCTGCGTATTGCGGGCAATGCGCGCCGAAAAATCCGTCGGCAACGCAAGCGCCTCATCAAGCGCATTGGTGTGCAGGCTCTGTGTATGGCCTTGCGTGGCCGCCATCGCTTCCACGCAGGTCCGCACAACATTGTTGAACACATCCTGGGCCGTTAGCGACCAGCCGGATGTCTGGCAGTGGGTTCGCAGCGCTGTGGACTTAGCGCTCTTTGGTGAGAACTCCTGCATCAGCTGCGACCACAAAAGCCGCCCGGCGCGCATCTTCGCGACTTCCATAAAGAAGTTCATGCCAATCGCCCAGAAGAAGGAAAGTCTGGGCGCGAAGGCATCAATATCAAGGCCAGCGGCAACGCCACGCCTTGCATACTCAATCCCGTCAGCCAGCGTATAGGCAAGTTCTAGATCCGCTGTCGCGCCTGCCTCCTGCATATGGTAGCCGGAAATCGAAATGGAGTTGAACTTCGGCATATGCTGTGAGGTGTAGGCAAAAATGTCGGAGATGATCCGCATCGATGGCGCTGGCGGATAGATGTACGTGTTGCGAACCATGAACTCCTTGAGGATATCGTTCTGAATGGTCCCAGCGAGCTTGTCCGCAGAGACGCCCTGCTCCTCCGCCGCCGTGATGTAGAGCGCCATAACCGGGAGCACGGCGCCATTCATGGTCATCGAGACAGACATGGTGTCGAGCGGGATGCCGTCGAAGAGCTGGCGCATATCAAGGATACTGTCGATCGCAACGCCCGCCATCCCTACGTCGCCGGCAACGCGCGGATGATCAGAATCATAGCCCCTATGCGTCGCGAGATCGAAGGCGACCGAAAGACCCTTTTGACCGGCAGCCAGGTTGCGGCGGTAGAAGGCGTTGGACTCTTCAGCTGTTGAGAAGCCCGCATACTGGCGAACCGTCCAGGGCCGCTGGACATACATAGTTGGGTAGGGGCCACGGACAAACGGGGCCAACCCTGGGAAACTATCGACATGGCCAAGCCCCATTCGGCTGGGCCGTTCATAAGTCGCTTTGACGGAAATCCCTTCGGGCGTTTCCCAAAGTGCTTGCGTGTCGGATGCGCTCGAACCGATACTGCTGAAGCTTGGAGGCGGAGCCCTCGCAAAGTCAGGAAGTTTCACCATCAGTGCCCATCTCCTGACCCGGTTCCAATCTCAGCCGTACCAAGCGCGTCAAGATCAAGCGGTGCGAAGGAAAGCGGTTCAGCATAGGTCGCTAGACCGTCTTTGAGACGCTCTTCTGTCGGTGATAGTTCATCCACCTCAACCGGGTATTCGTCGGCAAGTTGAAACATCGTTGTTCCAGTGAGGTGCCGCTCGCCCGAGCGCAAAGCCTCAGCGCACTCTTCGCGTGCTCGCCGAACCGCTTTTTGAATGTGTCCCGAGGTTAAGGCTTCGATCACACCCCCTTCAGCCTCTATCGCCTGGAAGGCTGACCAGGCTTTGTCGCAAAGCGCTCGGGTATAGCTTTCAAACAGACCCGAACCGGCAGCTGGATCATTGACTTGGAACAGCCGGCTTTCTTCCTGAAGAACCAATTGCGTGTTGCGTGCATTGCGCCGCGCGAAAGCCTCCGGCAGGCCATGCGGCCACGTGAAGGGTAGGGATGTGATGGCGTCTGCACCACCGACGGCGGCGGCAAAGACCGCTGTCGTTGTGCGTAGCATATTCACATGGCTGTCTAGCCGGGTGAGCATGCGCCGCGACGTTTCCGCATGGATGTGGGGCTTGAAAGCTTCCAACCCGGCCATTTCGATCAGCTTTGTGTGCAGGATGCGCAACGCTCTCTGTTTCGCGATGCCGGCAAACTGATCCGCATCCAAGGCAACCCCGAGCATTGTGCCTTCTGCGGCCTCTTGAGGATTACTGCCGGACTTCATGGCAAAGACCAGTGACGCCAGAACAAAGCCCAACTCTAAAGCGTCTGTCCCACCTGCATTGTGGATCACCCGGCCATCAGCGCGGTAGATCGTGCCGCCAAAGCCATGGTCCTTGAGTTCGGCGAAATGAACTGCCTGGCGTTCCCGTGTTGTCTCAGCGGTACCACGAAGGCCACCGGTTGCAGCCAGCATGCTCGGCGCATCGAGCCCAAAGTCGACGGTGATCAGTCGATTGAGTTCAGAGCGCTCCGATAGATAGTGGGCGAGCGCGCGAGCACTGCGGGCGCGAGCCGGTGAGGGCTCGAGCGTCAGCCGAATTGCGTCGACAAGGACGTCGCCGAGGATGGTGGGAAGGTGATCGAGATCGATGCCGTAGCCGAAGGACGCAGGTGCGCCTCGCGCGACCAAACACAAGCCGGAGGCGCCACCTTCAAGTTCTGCCATGGTCTGCGTGTATGCCATTTCTGCATTGGGGTGATCTACACGCTGTGCAACCGTCCAACGCGTTGCTCCACCTCGGCAGGTAAGCGATGGGGCGTCGCCCGCAGCGTAGAGGGGTTCAAGGGTGATGCCTTCTTCAGTCGCACTATTAAGTGTCGCGAGTGGCTCACCCTTGAGAGCCTTGTCCACAAGGCCGCGCCACTGTTGATCCAACACTTCGCTCAAACCTCGTTCCTTCCCAGCTGGCAGTTTTGCCTCCGCAATTGATGGCCTCACACCACCGCGGCTCCCCTCCAACTGACACCAATTTTAACGGTCATCGAAAAACAACGAAAGATGAAACCGCCCCTTCTCCCCTAAGCCTTTGGGATCAAACGCAAGCAGACCAACACCCTGACTATCTTGCAGCCAGAAGGTGCGGCTGGATGAGGGATCCTTGAACTGTTATCAAAAATTGTTTTTTCAGCAGTTTTCGGTCTACGCGTTCGCTCGTGGGGCCTGCGGTGAGTATTGGCGCACAAAGATCAGCGCAGGAAGGCTGGAATAGGGGGTTGGTCTTTGCGCCGACGGCCTTGATCCAATCCTGCACTGCCTGACATAACGTAGTAACAATCTCTTCCCGCTTTGCTCGCTTGTTGGCCATCGCTTTCCTTTGTTCTCCTAAACACCGTGGCGGAACATCTCAGGGGAGAGACCAGATCATGCATTAACACTTAAACTGCGCCACTCAGGTTGGGCTGATCATAAACGCGGATTGAACTGTCATCTCTCAATGAGCGCCTCTGGCATCGATCCTTTTTACTTTAACTACAATAGTTGTTGCGGTCGGGATATGTGAAGCGTTCGTACAACTGCGTTACTTATCTGCTTGATTCAGTCTGGTGCCTACGCAGTAGAGCCGATGTACCAGGCTGAGAGGAGAATAACAGCTGCGCCAATCACCAATGGAAGGCTAGGTAACTCTGCGAAGAAGATGAAACCGGCAGCTGTCGAGAGTATGAGAGACAGATAGGAAACCGGGCCTAACACGCCGGTATCACCAAGCCAGTGGGCTTTGAGAAAGCAGAACTGCGCGGCCTGCGCGAAGAGTCCGATGGCTACCAACAACGGCCAATGCCTCGTTTCCACGGGCACCCAATTTACCGCCGCGAACGGCGCGGTGAAGAGCGCCAAGCCGCCCGTGTAAAACACCATCATAATGACCGCTGGCGTACCTTTTAGCCTTCGGGTGATGATGATCGCCAGGGTTCCCATTGTGACGGTGAGCGTTAAAGCAGCCAGGCCTAGAGCCATTCCGTCGCCACCTGCTTGGATAGCTGCCGGATTCACTGCGATAATGGCACCGAACAAACCGATACTGGCTGCTGTCCAGCGCGATCTGGTGATGTGCTCGCCCAGAAGCAACGCTGCCATGATCATAAGCAGGATGGGTCTGGTAAAGTTAATGGCCGAGAACAAGGCAAGCGGCACGCGGGCAATGGCGAAGAAACTTGCTGCTAGTGTCGCAGCAGACAAGACGATCCTAGCGGCATGAAGGCTCAAATGATCAAGATTAAGAAAGGCTGAGCGTTCCCTATAGGCCCAAGGCACCAGCAAGACGAAGCCGACTATTGCGCGTATAAAAACAAGCTGTGTTGCCGTGTAGTCGAGCCCAACGGCCTTGACGATACTGAGCGCCCAAACATTGAGGCTCATATCGGCGATCAGCCAAACAGACGCGCGCAGATTCTCTTTTCTGGTTGCTGCCTGAGACGTCATTTGCAGATGATCATGTCGCCGGTGATAATGGCCCAGCAAGCAAGTTTGCCATCAAGCGAAAGGCGCCCGGCGTCAGCTTCTCCATCTGATGGTGCAAAATGAGGCAGCAATGGGTGTGACGGCCTCGGCCAAAAGTTCCGCTGAGAAGTGCGCCTTGGTGCGGCTCCTCTCCAGTATCCGCCATCGAAAGAAGCGGTGTATACGCCGGGTCCCAATTTTTCGCGAAGTAAAGCCCGCGCTCCTTGTGCCAATCAGCCCAATCGGCGTCGGTGATCGCGTTTGGCGTCCTGAGAAGCGGGTGATCAGGCACAAGGTGTGTGACAGCAGCGTTTTCATCCGTCACGCGCCAGCGAAGTGATGGTTGGCCGATCTCCAGCGGGGCCAGTGGTGTTGTCTCCGGTGCCCAGCGATCCCAAGGCCGATGATACAGGGTCACCAAGTTACCGCCTGCGCGCACCCACGCATGGATGTCGGCCAGATGGTCGTGCAGATCATCACGAAACCGGAACGCGAAGACGCCAATGAGCAGGCTGTCGAGCCCATCTAGCGCGCCGGGACCAGCAAGGTCTGCTGGATCAAGTTCGCGAACTTTGAACCCAAGCATTCGAAGCCATGATGCAGCATTGTCTTTGCCAGCACCGATGTAGCCCACAACTCCCTCCGGCACCGTAACATCAACCGATCGGATGGAAAGACTTGCTGGAAAGCTGCGCAAGCGCGGCTGGATGTGCGGATAGCTGAGATGATTGACCGTTTGCGCGGCGACACCGTCGAGCATCAATGGTAGATCATAAAGGCCAGCAGTGAGCTCGTCGGGGGCGACGATGGTCGCGCTGGTCCCATCCCACGTCTGAGACCATCCAGGTGGCAGCTTGAATGTCGGGGTGCCACCGCTCGTCCCGGAAAGGGCGACCGTCATGCTACGCGCTTTGGCACGGGTGTTGAGCAGCGCTTTCGTTCGCGATAGTCCAGCGACGACTTTAGGCAAGATAAGCGGCGGTACTTCAAGCGGGAGGTATGACGTGCTCTTGCCAATCCGTATAGCCAATCGCGGCGTTACAGGACGCAGCGGATCGTGGGCATCGGGATAGGCATCGCTTGGTTCTGCGTCGGCGTGAACCAAAAATGTTTTGTCGTCGCTCGTGCAGCTGTGGCCAGGCTCGACGGTCACCGTCATCGTCTGCGTATCTGGCTCGCGACGCTCAACGGTGAGGTCCGTCGTCTCGCCGGGTAGCAGACGATCTCTGGCGACATAGGCACGAACGTTGGCTCCCGACGCCAGGCGAATAACGAGGGCAAGCTGATCGCGTTTGTGGACTACGCGATGCGCGTACGGCACGTCCTGTTCTATATCTGACAGCGCGCCGTGCGCGGTTTGCGCTGCCTCCATGATGCCGACACGATGCGGAAAAGCAGCGATGGCTGCGTCGATAGCGCTTTGCGCTTTGGCCAAGAGGGCATTACCCGAGTCAAGGTCTGTAAGCGTTTGAGGCAAGTTGTCGGCAATGGAGCCGTCATCGTCACCGACCCGCGATTGCGCTAAGTGCAACGGCCAGTCCCGCTCGGTGCCTGGTGCGCACCAATGGCCCATGCCCTGCGTCTTATGAAACCAGCGTGCGTGCTGGCCAATTTGCTCCCAGCTCCAGCCGGTCACCTCCTCAACGCCTTGGCCGTTCACCGTTACTGTCGCGGGCGGTGGCGGTACCTCATCATCATAGGCTCCGCCAGCGCCAGACCAAGCTGGCAAATACAGCTTCGAGACCGTCCAGGCGGGCAAGTCACTGTCTGTGTAAGACGGATCGGCCGCTAGATCCATCACTATGTGGGCGGCCAAGGTCATCGCCCTGTGGTGGCCATGTTGGCCGGGAATATCGAGAAAGGTCGGGCAGATAATGTCGGGCTTCTCAGCTCGCACAATGTCCACAAAACGCTTCAAGGTGCGCGCTTTGCACCATTTCTCCATGGTTTCGGTACCAGACTTGGAAAAGCCAAAATCAAAGAGTGTGTCGCCCGGGCTTTGGGATAACCAATAAAGCCGCATGTCGAGTAGGTCAGCCGCCCGCTCCATTTCGGCGGTCCGGATCGTGCCCAAGTCTTCGGTGACTTCGCCCCCGCAATCGTTTTGTCCGCCTTCACCCCGATTAGCGCAGGCGTAAGCTATGTTGATGCCATCACGAAAGATAAGCGCTGCCAGCATGGCCGAGGTTTCATCATCGGGGTGGGCACCTGTGTTGAGAAACTGCACCACAGAGCGCAGCGGTTGAAGCGCTCGCCAAAGCGCAACGATGCGTGATGTCTGGCGCTGCTGGTCTATGCGATCGGGCGCAGAGAGGGGCATGGGGGCATGTCCTTGGGGGTAGGCGGTTAAGCCATAGAAGCCATTTGGGGGGTAAGCGCGGCATTGATAACCAGCGCTGCCGCGCCGTGGGATGCGGTCATGCGCCCACATGCTCCAACCATGAGGCGTGGGTGGCTGCGTTCAGGTCGATTGGCGACAGAACGCTCCGTGAGATGGACCCGCGCAACCAACGCTTCAACGAGCGCTTTGGGCAGCGCACCGCCGAGCACGATGGTTTGCGGATCTATCAAGCTTTCCAGCGTTTCAAGCGCATGCGTGAGAGCAGGCGCGGCCTCATCAAGCCATGCGAGCAGAACACTGTCGCGGGCTTCAAACAGCGCCTCCAACTCTTCAATGCGTGTTGCTCGAAGACTGGCCTTGCGCATCGCAGTTTCCAGGGCCATTCGACTGACGGCGCTTTCCAGCGGTGCGATACGACCTTTGTAAGGGACGCCAATGTGGCCGATCTCGCCTGCGTTGCCGAAAGCTCCGCGCTGAAGAGTGCCTCCCATCACGATCCCAAGGCCAAGGCCTGTGCCGAAATACAGATAGGCAAACGTGTCGATACCCTGCGCGCTGCCAAGTATCCGTTCGTTCATGGTCGCCGCGTTTGCATCGTTCTCAATGCGCACCGGAAGGCTCAACCAGCGCTCAAAGTACTCCGCTGGATCGCTATGCGCCCAGCCCGGTAGGTCCGAAGGGGCTCCGGCAAGGCCCGTTTCGCCAAAAGGGCCTGGCATTACAACACCGGCACCTAGTAGCCTGTCTGCGCCTTGGTCTTTCCCAGCTTCCATTGCAGCATCAAGCAAGGACGGTACGAAGTTAGCTAACGTTTCAGGATCGGCGCGCGGGATAGGTTGGCGGTGTGTGTACAGCGTTGTGCCATCAAGTCCGACGAGGGAAACCAAAACGGTGGCAGGGCGCACTTCAATCCCGAGCGCCGCCCCGGCGAAAGGTGCAATCGCGTACTGCATCGCCGGTTGGCCCCGCCCTTCGCAGCGTCTGCCTCTCTCGCAGAGCCATCCATCCGCAACCAGATCGCCAATGATGTTGCTGACCGCTTGCGTTGAAAGACCTGAGGCACGCGCGATTTGAGCGCGCCCGCTAGCGCCGGCAGCGCGCACTTTTGCTAGCACCAGCGCTCGATTGAACGCCCGGCTGCGTTCTGCGTTCGAGCCTGACTGGGTCTGTGTCGTTCTAGTGAGTGCGGCCAAAGTACTATCGGTTCAAGGCAGTGTAGTGACTTGCCAAGTAGCGCGCTTTTCGTATTAACTCAACTTAGTTGAATTAATGATCGCGGTGTACAATCCGCCCTAAAAGCGCGTTGACGCTCTCAAGTCATTGTAATCACTTGGTCAAATCGGAGCAGACTTCTATGAACACTAAACTTCGTCAGACTTTCTTCGGTGCGGCGCTGTCCAGCGCAACCCTCATGGCTACTGCGCCGGCCTCGGCTGTTGAAATCGAATATTGGCAGTATTTCTTCGATGCGCGTGTTGAAGCGATGGAGGTGCTGATCGAGAATTTTGAGGAAGCCAATCCCGACATCACCGTCAACATGACTCACTTCCCCTATGCCGATTATCGCACACGCACTGCTGTGGCTGTGCCGGCAGGTGAAGGCCCTGATGTGGTTCAGCTGTTCTATGGTTGGCTCAACGATTACATTGATGCTGAACTTATTCAGCCATTGCCGACCGATACGTTTGATCCGGCAATGGTCGATGAGGAGTTCTTTCCGATGGTGCAGGCCATGAAACGTGATGGTCAGTACTACGCGCTGCCAACGGCCGTTCGCTCTCTAGCCTTGTTCTACAACGAACGCTTGTTTGAAGCTGCCGGCATTGATAGCCCGCCGACAACGCTCGATGAGCTCGTGGAAGTGGCTGCTGCGCTCACAGAACGCGATGGTGCTGGTAACATAACGCAAGTGGGTATCACCACTGGCCTGACGGCACAGGATCACCACTGGTTTCGTGAAGTGTTGGTGCGCCAGTTCGGCGGAGATCCCTACATGGATGACTATCAAACAGTGAACTACAACACGGATGCAGGTCTGGCCGCGCTCGAATTCTACACGAGCCTCGAAGATGTCCATGGCGTAACGCAGATTGGCTTCATGGATGAGCCACAAGCAGCGTTCCGTGCTGGCCGCGCAGGGATGCACATTGACGGCTCGTTCCGTATCGGTGCGCTTAATGGCACGCGCGGTCTCGAATGGGGCGTGGCTGAGCTTCCCGCTGGTCCTGACGGCATGCGCTCCAACTATTCTTCCTACTGGGTGAACGCAATCACCACCAAGGCAGAGGGCGAGCGCTACGAGGCAGCTGTGCGCTTCATGGAATACGTGACTTCTGATGAAGCGATGCAGATTTGGCTTGATGTCGTCGGCGAATTGCCAGCACGCCAAGAGGCGGGTCTGGCCGATGTCAATGTGAACGATGAAGTCTTTGGACCATTCATTCGCGGTCTGGGCTACGCGCATACGACAAAATTTGCCGACGAAAGCGCGCAGCGTCAAATCATCGTGGACATGGTGGCGCGGACCGATATCGAAGGCCAGTCACTCGAAGATAGCCTCGCTCAAGCTGCCGCATCTGAGCAGAATCTGCTCAACGGATATTACACCCAGTGATTAATGTCTGACGAAGTCGAACCTGGCAGCTCTTTCCCGTGCTGCCGGGTTTGTAACATTTTCGCACATAAAGCGTGAAATGATATGCCGACGCTGGCAAGCGTCGTGCCGCCCTCTCCGGATACAACGATGTCGCGCTACAATAGCCTTTCCATCATGCAAAAGCGTACGCTTTGGGCGTGGGGCTTTCTAGCGGTGCCGATCCTCTTTTTCGTTGTTATCCGTTTTTACCCCACATTCAACGCATTCGTGCTGTCTTTCCAGGAATGGAACCTGCTCAGTGAGCGGACATGGGCTGGCTGGGAGAACTACGTTCAGCTCATCAACGATCCGGTGTTCTGGAAGGTTTTTGCCAACACCTTTCTCTATCTCATCATCGGGACTCCGATCAGTCTCGTTCTGGCGTTCATTGTTGCCTACCATTTGGACAAGGTACGCTTTGCCCATGGAGCACTGCGCGCCCTTTACTTCCTGCCATTTATGACATCGGCGGTGGCCATGGCATGGGTCTGGCGTTGGTTTTACCAAGGCGTGCCAATTGGTTTATTCAACAATTTGCTCGCCTCGGTTGGCATCGGCCAGATCGCGTTTTTGAACTCGACGACCATTGCCCTTCCAGCGGTTCTTGCTCCTGCGATCTGGGCAGGTCTGGGGTTTCAGATCATTATCTTCATGGCGGGCCTGCGTGCCATCCCGCGCAGTTATTATGAGGCAGCCAAGATCGATGGCGTGTCTTGGTGGACTATCTTGACCGAGATTACGCTTCCGCTCTTAAAGCCGACAATCGTCTTCATCGTCGTATTTTCCTCCATCGGCTTCCTGCGCATATTCGACCACGTCTTCAACATGACCACCAACGATCCGGGCGGGCCGCTTAACGCGACCAAACCGCTGGTCTTGATGATCTATGAGACCGCCTTTGACAGCTTCAATATGGGCTACGCGGCGGCGCAGACTGTGGTGTTGTTCTTGATCTTGTTGATCGTCAGCTTGATCCAGCTGCGCCTGCTCAAGGATCGTTAGAGGATGGCAACGCTCGACACGGCCAACATCTCTGAAATCCGCGCCTCGTCGGCCACACTCTTGGATGGCCAGCGCGCGAAGCAGCGCCGTTCGCTCGGCCAAGCCATCCGTTGGACGCTGCTGTTCATCGGCGGAATCCTCATGGTGATGCCGATCGCCTACATGATCTCGACGTCACTGAAGTGGCCATTTGAGGTCTACAATGTAAGCCTGATCCCTGAAGAACCGCACCTGGAAAACTACATCTTTGTACTCGAGGATGGACGGTTCTTCGCCTGGTTCATCAACTCGTTGATCATTGCCACGATCACAACCATATCGAGCCTCTTCTTTGACAGCCTTATCGGCTACACGCTGTGCAAATTCCGCTTTCGCGGGCGCTACATCGTATTCATCGCGATCCTGTCCACGCTGATGATCCCGACCGAGATGCTGGTCATCCCCTGGTATCTCATGAGTCAAAGCTTCGGCTGGCTCGACAGCTATTGGGGCATCATGTTCCCAGGGTTGATGACCGCCTTCGGCGTCTTTCTGATGAAACAGTTCTTCGAAACGGTGCCCGACGATTTCCTCGAAGCGGCACGGATAGACGGGCTCAACGAGTTCGAGATTTGGTGGACTGTGGCGATGCCGATGGTGAAACCAGCGCTCGCCGCGCTGGCAATCTTCATCTTTCTTGGCAATTGGACGGCTTTTCTTTGGCCACTCATCGTCACCACCTCGACCGAACTTTACACGCTGCCCGTTGGGC
Source organism: Pseudomonadota bacterium (assembly GCA_039026935.1). Taxonomy (GTDB): domain Bacteria; phylum Pseudomonadota; class Alphaproteobacteria; order Rhizobiales; family MH13; genus MH13. The sequence continues at coordinate 32,264 of JBCCLK010000001.1, read as the reverse complement.
TTTCCAGCTTCGGCGATGAAGCGGATGTTCAGTGGGAGCTGATCATGACAGGAGCGGCGATCTCAACCATCCCGACGCTGATCGTCTTTCTTGTCTTCCAGCGGTTCATCATTCGCGGTGTCGTGATGGCTGGACTGAAGGGATAGCGGTGAACAGGATGACTGATCAGACCGTTTTCCCCGACCCCGTTTATAACCGCACAGTCCTGGCGCCGCTCTTCGAAGGTGTGAAAACCCACTTTGCGGGTGCGATGACAACTATCAATCGAGCGCATCTCGTTATGCTGGTGGAAACGCAAATCCTCACAGCCACTCAGGGGCGTGAGATCGCCCATGCTTTAGACGCTATCGATCAGGAAACAGATCTTGCCGCGCTGACCTACACCGGCGAGCATGAAGATTATTTCTTCCTCGTGGAAGCCGAACTCAAGCGCCGACTCGGCGCCGATTTGGGTGGCATGCTGCACACCGCGCGCTCGCGTAATGATATCGATCATACGCTCTTCAAGCTTGTCCTGCGAACTCATACCGATGACATGCTTATCGGTTTGATGGACTTAGCCACCGCGTTGATAACCAAAGCGGAAATGGAACGCGACACTTCGATCGTTGCCTATACGCATGGTCAGCCAGCTCAAGCGACAACTTTTGGGCACTATCTCGGGGCGGTCATTGAGACTTTGCTTGGCGATATAGCCCGGCTGAGGGCGGCACGTACATCGCTTGATTTATGCCCAATGGGCGCGGCGGCGATCACAACAAGTGGATTTCCGATTAATCGTTACCGTTTGGCGCAACTGCTTGGCTTCGCAGCACCCAAACAAAACAGCTATGGCTGCATCGCGTCGGTGGATTATGTGACCGGGCTCTACAGCGCGCTGAAGCTGCCCTTTTTGCATTTTGGTCGTCTCGTTCAAGACATGGCGTTCTGGTCCGCCTTCGAGGTCGGCCAGCTCTACGTGCCCAATGCGTTTGTGCAGATTTCGTCGATCATGCCACAAAAGCGCAACCCTGTGCCGATCGAGCATATGCGTCATTTGGCGAGCATGACGGTTGGACGCTGCGAGAGCGTGCTGGTCACGATGCACAATACGCCTTTGACCGACATGAATGACAGTGAAGGCGAAGTGCAGACCGCTGGCTTTGCCGCTTTTGAAAGCGGCATGCGCGTCATTGATTTGCTGACCGCGTTTTTGCCGGCCTGCCGCATCAACGCGGATGCGGTCGCACGTAATGCCGATCGTGCATGCGTGACGATTACTGAACTTGCAGACACGCTGGTCCGCATCGAGTCACTGTCGTTCCGCCAAGCCCATGAGATCGCAGCCTACACGGCGCGAGCGGTGATTGCGGACGGCTTGCCGCTTGGCACCGGTTATTCAGCGTTTTCTTCTGCCTTTGAGAGCGAGACCGGACGGACCAGCAGCCTCAATGAGGCTGCGTTTGTCGATACGGTCGCGATGTCGACCTTTGTCAAACGCCGCGACCGGTTTGGCGGGCCAGCACCCGCTGCGCTTCAACGCGCTTTGGATGGTTATGGGCAGGCTGTTCATGTTGAACGGGTTGCCCTCTTGGCGGATCAACAGCGCGCCAAGGATGCTGACCAATCTCTCGCCACGGCGTTCAATGCCCTTAAGGAGGCCGCCTAAATGGCCCATTTGTCACTGCGGAATCTGGTCAAGCGCTATGACAAGACGCAGGTGCTGCATTCGATCAATCTTGAAGTCGAAGACGGGGAGTTCATGGTGTTCGTCGGCCCGTCAGGCTGTGGCAAGTCGACTACCTTGCGCATGATCGCAGGCCTTGAAGAGATCACCGAAGGTGCCATCGAAATCGCTGGGCGTGTGGTCAACAATCTGGAACCGAAGGATCGTGATATCGCGATGGTGTTTCAAAACTACGCCATCTATCCCCATATGACTGTGCGCAAGAACATCGGCTTTGGCCTGCGGTCGTCCAATCTTTCCAAGGTGGACAAAAACGCGAGGATTGATGAGGTGGCGGGCATTTTGGGCATGAAGGATCTGTTGCATCGCAAGCCATCGCAACTCTCAGGCGGCCAGCGTCAGCGCGTGGCGATCGGTCGAGCGATGGTACGCGATCCGGCTGTGTTTCTGTTCGATGAGCCACTCTCCAATCTTGATGCACAGTTGCGCACCCAGATGCGTCTGGAAATCAAGAAGCTTCATCGGCGCGTCAAAAACACGATCATTTTCGTCACCCATGACCAAGTCGAAGCGATGACCATGGCTGACCGGATTGTGATCATGAAGGAGGGGCATATTCAGCAGATCGGTACGCCCGCTGAAGTTTACCATGCACCCGCAAATACATTTGTCGCGCAGTTCATTGGCGCCCCGTCGATGAATTTGTTGAAAGGCACCTACGCCGATGGGGCGGTGCATCTGTTCAACGGATCGAGCGTGCCAATGCCGGATCGGATGATCGCCAATGGGTTAGATATTTTGTTGGGTGTGCGCCCGGAAGATATTGGCCCGTCGTCTAACGATGCTGATGCCTTGTTGCGAGGATCAGTATCGGTTGCCGAACCTCTCGGATCAGAGACACTGATTTATGTCGATGTAGCTGGAACGGAGATCATTGCGTCTGGGTCGGGGCGGCGACCGCCACAGGCGGGTGATACGCTTGATTTGTCCGCTGACCCTGCAGCGATGCGCATGTTTGATGCCCGAACCGGAGCCGCCATTGGTGGAGGTCCGACGATTTCTGGCGAGATGCCGCCCTTGGAGCGGTCGCTCGCATCATGAGATTGCTCGGTTCTCCTGTCATTTTGTCCGCAGGGCGGGTCTACTGTGACCTCGTTTTTGCCGGACTTGATGCGCCGGTTGTCATGGGGCGGGAGGTCTTCGCCGATGCACTGCAGGTGTGTACAGGCGGAGGTGCGTTTATCTCCGCAGCGTACTTGTCAGCGCTGGGCCAGAAAGTTGGGCTTTTGGGTGTCTTGCCGGCAGAACCTTTTAGTGGCCTTGTTCAGGCCGATCTGGCGGCTAGCGCCATCCATCCTTATTGTACCGTAGCGCCAGGTCGTGATGCACAGCTGACCGCCGCCATCGTGGGTGCGGTCGACCGGGCCTTCATCACGCGCCGTGTTGGACGTGCCGTGCCGCAAGCAATGATTGATGGCCTGCCGCCAGCGCGTCATTTGCACATCGGTGAACTTACGACAGCTTTGGAGCATCCCGATCTCATCACAGCAGCGCGTTCGAGAGGCATGACGATCTCACTCGATTGCGGATGGGACGAGACCTCCTTGGCGCGTCGTGATCTCGGCTCGGTGATCGCAAGCGTCGATCTCTTCCTACCAAATGAGAATGAGGCTGAGGCGCTGATGCTGGCGGGCACGTCTCTTGCGCCGCGCCTTGCGACCGTTATCAAACGAGGCGCAGATGGCGCGACGTGCATCACCGATGATGGGGATAGCATGACTGTCTCAGCGCAGCCGGTGACCGTTGTCGATACGACGGGGGCCGGCGACGCTTTCAACGCGGGCTTCCTCTCAGCTTGGTGCGATGGTCAAACCCTTGATGAAGCGCTTGCGCTCGGGGCGGCGTGTGGCGCCGTCGCGGTTTCACGCCTCGGCGGGGCGACGAATCTGCCCGATTTGCGAAACCTTGCCGCGTCACACGGCCATCATGAACCCTTACGACAGATGGCCGAATGAGCTTTTCGCTTGATGCTTTTGTCGCCGATGCGCGCCATGCTGCCGCTCAGCCTGATGCCGCGGGTGCGGTTGAATCACTCATGTTCACTGACGGTTTCCTAGTCTTGTGCGAGTCAGGGCCCGATCGAAATGACGGGGATGCTGAGTGAGGAAGGCACTGCTCAGCTGGTTTTCACGAATACCAAAGACAACGCCCTCACGCGATTGTTCAAGCACTTGATCGATATTGCTGCTGGGCCTGACAGGGCTGTGGCGGCGACTAAACCCTTTGTGAGTTCCATTCTAGCCAGGTTGTGGCTCGTGGCGCACAGGCCCTGAGGATCAAAGCCTCCTCAAGGCGCTGCTAAGTCTACCTCATGCGTTTCACACTGCGCAAAAAAGGTCATTCCTAGGCTCGACGCTTTTTTTGCGCAAAGCAACGATCACGCGCTTGGTTGGGATTTTGGCGGGTCTATGACGCATCCAAATGAAAATAGGGGCTTGACGACGCCATGTGAACCAATATGTAATTGGTACGCACTGGCGGTTAATAGTCTGCTAAGGGTCTGAGGCACTTTGGAAAGCGATAGTTCGACGAAACAGCAGGGGTACCCGGCCCTAACTGCGGTCCGCCGTTTCATTGACTCAGGACGGTTACCATCCGACGGACGCCTGCCGCCGGAGCGGGAGCTCGCCGCAGAGATCGGTTGCAGTAGGCGCGCCGTTCGCAACGCCTTGGATGCACTGGAAAAGCAAGGTCTTATCTGGAGGCGGCAGGGCAAAGGTACCTTCGCCGGTCAGCCACCCGATCCAACTGAAGTGCTGGCCGCAGAAATTGCTCCGAGCGTCGATCCCTTGGACGTCATGGAAGCGCGCCTGTGCATTGAGCCGGCGCTCGCCGAGCTTTGCGCGCTCAGAGCAACGGGCGAAGACGTTATGCGGTTTCGTCAGCTTGCCTGGCGCGCATCTCACCCGGACGATGCAAGAACAGCTGAGTTCTGGGACGGTGCTCTCCACCGAGCAATTGCTCGCACGGCGGGAAACAAAATAATGCTCAGCTCTTTTTCGCTTCTCAACGAAGTGCGACTGGGCGCTGACTGGGTTGAAAAGCGCCACAATGCGCGCACGCCCGAGAGCATGACGCTGTATGACAGCCAGCATGGCACGATCATTGACGCCATCGAACAGCGGGACGGCAAGGGCGCCTTTGAAGCCATGCGTGAACATCTGTTAGCCCTCTCGGACAACTTAAAGCTATCGCTTCAGACGCCGTTGCAAGAACGGCACGCGCAATGATGACCATCGGCGCAGCTTCCCTTGAGATTCACAACCTCACCTATCCGGATTGGAAGCGCGCGCAGTACGACACGGGTACCCACCGGGGGTCCAATGTCGGACAGATTTCATCCTGCTGGTCCAGCCTGTCAAAGGTCTTCGGGAGCAGGTGTGCGGAAGGAACACGCCTCGGGGTCAGCGATCTTCTGCTCGCGCCTCGACAGAACCCTCAAATTACCTCCCCCCCAATTGATAACTGCTAGTCGAGTATAAAGGAGACGTCACATGACCTTCGCCAAATATATGGGAGCCGCCACGATCCTGGCCTTAACTGCCGGTGCGGTACAAGCGCAGGACCTGAGAATTGGCCTTCAGGAAGACCCGGATATTCTCGATCCGGATCAGTCGCGGACTTTTGTGGGCCGCATCGTCTACGCGTCGCTCTGCGACAAACTGGTTGATATAACTCCCGACCTGGAGATCATTCCAATGCTCGCCACGGGCTGGTCGTGGAGCGATGACGGCACTGTTTTGACGATGGATCTGCGCGACGACGTGGTTTTCCACGACGGCACGCCGTTCAACGCTGAGGCGGTGGCTGCCAACATTGATCGGTCAAAAAACCTCGAAACATCACGGCGAAAGTCGGAAGTGAGCTCCATCGAAAGCTGGAGCGTGATCGATGAGTTCACAATTGAGATGACCCTCGCTGCGCCGGATGCCACCCTTATTGCCCAGTTCGCTGATCGCTCGGGCATGATGTTGTCTCCGACAGCCTTCAATGAAGCAGGTGAGGATTTCGGTTTAAGCCCCGTTTGCGCAGGTCCCTTCAGTTTCTCAGAGCGCATCCAGCAGGATCGCATCGTTCTGGAAAAGTTCGAGGACTACTACCGGGCTGACGAAATCGCTTTTGACAGCGTGACCTTCCTTCCAATCCCCGATACAACTGTGCGTCTAGCCAACCTGCGTGCCGGCGATTTGGATATGCTGGAGCGTTTGGCCGCAACGGACGTAAGCTCAGTTGAAGCGGATGCGGGGCTGCAGATGGAGAGCGCAACGTCGCTTGGCTATCAGGGCATTACTATCAATGTGGGGAACGGTGAGCGCGCGGAGAACCCGCTCGGATCGAACGCCACCGTGCGCCAAGCGTTGTCGTTGGCCATCGACCGGGGCGCGCTTAATCAGGTCGTGTTCGAGGGTGCGTTTGCGCCGGGCAACCAGCCTTATTCACCAGCGTCGCCTTGGTACAACGCATCATTCCCAGTCCCGGAACGCGATGTGGACGCTGCACGGGCGCTTCTCGCCGAGGCTGGGTTTGCAGATGGGGTCACCATTGAAGTCCAAGTCGCCAACAATCCGGTTCAAACGCAAGTGATGCAGGTGATTCAATCCATGGCGGCTGACGCCGGGATCACCATTGAACTGGTGGCCAAGGAGTTTGCCACGCTTCTTTCTGATCAATCGGCTGGTGATTACACCGCAAGCCAGGTCGGCTGGTCCGGTCGGGTCGATCCAGACGGAAACATTCACCAGTTCATGACCACAGGTGGCGGTATCAACGATTCCAAATATTCAAGCGAGAGCATGGACCAGCTTTTGAACGATGCTCGCTTGTCAACCGAACCTGCGGTGCGCGGTGAAAGCTATGACGCAGCAATCGCGCTCCAACAGGAAGCCATGCCGATCGTCTATCTCTATCATCCTGTTTGGATTTGGGCTTTGGCTGACTCAATGCAGGACTTCACCCCCTATCCAGACGGCATGATCCGTCTGCACGGTGTGTCGTTGTCTGAATAAGAACGGCCCGGTGCGGGGCGTTGCCTGTCGAAGGTTCTGCCCTGCACCCACTCTCGTGAAGGGATCAACATCATGCTGACTTTTCTCGCTCGTCGAATTTTTATCGCGATCCCAACGATTATTCTGATCTCGATATTCGTGTTCGGACTGCAGCACCTTTTACCTGGCGATCCGATTCTGGTTATGGCGGGCGAAGAACGCGATCCGCAGGTTATCGAGGCATTGCGCGAAAAGTATCGTCTCAACGATCCTATTCCGGTCCAGTATCTGGCTTGGGTGGGGAACGCCATTCAAGGGGATCTGGGTATCTCGCTTAGAACGCAGCAGCCCGTTCTTGAACTGATCGGTGAGAAGCTGCCTGTCACCGTTCAGCTGGCGGTGATGGCGCTCATCATCGCGATGGTTATCGGTATACCTGCGGGCGTTATCTCAGCCTACAAAAAGGGTACATGGGTCGACTGGATCGCAAATGTCATCGCTCTGTCGGGCTTGTCAGTGCCGAATTTCTGGCTAGGGATCATGCTGATCCTGCTTGTGTCGGTTAATCTTGGCTGGCTGCCGGCGTCGGGATATCAGCCCTTGTCGGAGGATCCGCTTCAGTCCATCCGGACCATGCTCATGCCGGCCTTCGTGTTGGGAACGGCACTGGCGGCCACGCTGATGCGCCACACCCGCTCGGCAATGTTGAGCGTGCTTCAATCTGATTATGTGCGCACCGCCCGTGCGAAAGGGATGAAGGAGAATACCGTCCTCATAAGACATGCGCTTCGCAATGCGCTGGTGCCCGTCGTGACGGTGACAACCTTGCTTTTCGGTGAACTGCTCGCGGGCGCTGTTCTGACCGAGCAGATCTTCACGATCCCAGGCTTCGGCAAACTGGTCGTCGATGCGGTCTTTAACCGCGACTATGCCGTCGTCCAGGGGATTATATTGTGTACCGGCGTCGCCTTCATTGCGATGAATATTCTGGCCGATGCGGCGTATCGCGTCCTCAATCCAAGGATGACGTCAACATGAGCGCGGCGGTTGATCCATCTTCAGTCGTTGCCGCTAGCAGTGATGAGGCTAAAACGAAACAACGAAGCCGCGCCTGGGCGAAGTTTCGCCGTAGCCGTTCAGCTCTTTTGGGTGGCGCGCTGGTTACCTTCTTTATCGTGATGGCGCTTCTCGCGCCGTTCCTGCCTATCCCAGGACCAGCCGAAACGGACTGGTCTGCGGTCCGCAAAGGGCCATCCGCGGCACACCCGTTTGGTACCGATGAGATTGGCCGCGATGTTTTGAGCCGCATGCTCTGGGGTGCCCAGGCATCACTCCTTGCGGGTGTGGTCTCGGTTCTGATCGCGGTCCTGATCGGAGTGCCGCTCGGCATTCTTGCGGGCTATCTGAAAGGCTGGACCGACGCTGTCATTTCCCGTGTAACGGAAGCACTGTTAGCGGCGCCTTTTCTAATCCTGGCAATCGCACTCGCGGCCTTTTTGGGACCGTCGCTTACAAATGCCATGATTGCAATCGGTATTTCGGCAACGCCGATTTTCATCCGGTTGGCACGCGGCCAAACGCTTTTAGTGCTGACAGAAGACTATGTCGAAAGCGCATGGGCGATAGGCGTCGGTCACTTGGGGCTCATCTGGCGCTACATCCTCCCAAACATTTTCCCACCCATATTGGTCCAGGCAACGCTCACCATTGCGACTGCCATCATCGCCGAAGCTTCGCTTAGCTTCCTTGGGCTCGGTCAGCAGCCTCCGGCACCCTCCTGGGGCTCCATGTTGAACACGGCGAAGAACTTTCTCGAACAAGCGCCCTGGATGGCGCTATATCCCGGCATGGCTATCTTTCTCGTTGTCCTGGGCTTCAATCTTCTAGGTGACGGACTGCGCGACGCGCTGGATCCGCGAGAAAGCTGACTTGGAACACTCATGACATTTACGACCCGGCCCGAAATTAAGGGCACGTTCGGCGTTTGCGCCTCAACGCACTGGATTGCCTCGACAGTGGGCATGAAGCTCCTCGAGGAAGGTGGAACTGCAATCGATGCAGCCGCCGCGATGGGCTTTGTGCTCCATGTGGTGGAACCCCATCTCAATGGCCCACTTGGCGATATGCCCGCCTTGATCCGTATGGCCGGTGAGGATGCACCCACCGCCGTCTGCGGCCAAGGGGTCGCCCCGGCAGCTGCAACCATCGACCACTATAAGTCCGAAGGGCTCGATCTCGTTCCCGGCTCCGGGCTTCTCGCCACCGTCGTGCCAGGCGCGTTCGATGCCTGGATGTTGATGTTGCGCGATCATGGACGTTTGCCGCTGCGCCGGATCCTCGAACCGGCGATTTATTACGCTCGTCACGGTCACCCCATTTTACCTCGGGTCGCCGCAACGATCGACGGGCTAACCGACTTCTTCCGTCAGGAATGGCCGACGTCCTTTGAGACCTGGTGCCCAGACGGACATGCCCCTGAACCTGGCAGCTTGTTTCGCAATCCAGCGCTCGCTGACACATGGGAACGCCTTCTAAAGGAGGCGGAGGCGGCCGCGGGTCGCGAAGCCCAAGTCGAGGCGGCGCGCAGAACTTTCTCCCAAGGTTTTGTTGCCGAAGCGATCGACACCTATCTGCGCGAGGCCTGCGTGATGGATGCGGCGGGCGGACGGCGCAAGGGCGTGTTGACCGGTTCTGACATGGCCAACTGGGAGGCAAGTTACGAAGCTGCGCTCGGCGTTGACTATCAAGATTGGACGGTCTGGAAGTGCGGCGTCTGGACCCAGGGACCTTCTATGCTCCAGTCCTTGCGTATGTTGGAGGCGTCCAACTTTGGCGCGATCGATACGAACGGCGCCGACTTCGTGCACAAGGTCACGGAGACGTTGAAGCTCTCGCTTGCGGACCGTGAGGCGTATTATGGCGACCCTGACTTCTCCGAGATACCGGTCGAGACGCTCATGTCTTCGCAGTACGCGGCAACCCGGTCGACGCTGATGGGCGATACCGCCTCGCATGATTTTCGCCCCGGACAGATCGTTGGGCATGCCAACTGGGTTGAGGCGGCGGCTTCTCAGGCCGCCTCGGAGATGCATGCCGGTCCTGGCGTAGGCGCAGGCGAACCGACCATGGCGCATCTGTCGGAGCGACGCGGGGACACGGTCCATATCGACGTCATTGACCAGTGGGGAAATGCAGTCTCCGCCACGCCATCGGGCGGCTGGCTGCAATCGTCGCCTGTCGTGCCCGGTCTTGGGATACCGCTAAACTCGCGTGCTCAGATGTTTTGGCTGGAGGAGGGCCGTCCCACGTCTCTTGCCCCGGGCCGCAGACCTCGCACGACCCTTTCGCCGTCCATGGCACAAGCTCCCGATGGGACACGTCATGTCTTTGGCACACCTGGCGGGGACCAGCAGGACCAGTGGCAGCTCATCCTATTTTTGCGGCTTGTCCATGCCGGCCTCAACCTGCAAGAGGGTATCGACGCGCCGCTCTTTCACACCGGGCATCTGCAATCCTCGTTTTACCCTCGCGCCATTCGGCCCGGCCATTTGATGATCGAACCGGCTTTCGATGTAGCCGTGATCGAAGACTTGAAGCGACGCGGCCACGAGATCGACTTGGCCGAACCTTGGACGGTTGGGCGGCTCACGGCGGCCTGCCGCACCCCGGATGGAATTTTAAAAGCGGCAGCAACACCGCGCTTGATGCAGGCCTACGCGGTCGGTCGTTAGATAGGAGGGCAGCTATGACTTACTCAATCGTTGCGCGCGACCCGGCGACCGGCCATCTGGGCGTTGCTGTCGCGTCGCGTTTCTTTGCTGTGGGCGCTCTTGTTCCACACATCAGGCCAAATCAATGCGCTGTGGCCACGCAGGCGTTCGTCAATCCTCTATGGGGCATTGAGGCGGCAGATCGGATGGCATCTGGTGAAGCTTCAGGCGATGTTCTAGCAGACCTTGTCCACCGCGACGGCAATGAAAGGCAGCGACAAGCGCACATGATAGATGCGGGCGGCGTATCAGCCGCGCACACCGGCGCCGACTGTGTAGATTGGTGCGGCCATGTCATTGGCAATGGCGTATCGGTCGCCGGCAATATGCTCGCGGGCGAAGCGGTCATCAGTGAAACGCTGGCCGCGTATGAAGCTCATATCGACCAGCCGTTCGCCGAACGCCTGATGAGCGCGATGGAAGCAGGCGCGGAGGCGGGCGGTGACAAGCGCGGCACGCAGTCTGCAGCGCTTGTGATCTATCGCGGTGAGCCATACCCTTGGCTCGATCTGCGAGCGGACGATCATGCTGACCCGCTTGCTGAACTGCGCCGCCTCTACGATGTCGCGCATGAACGGTTCATCCATTTTGCCGAAGCCATGCCGACGGTTGAAAACTTCTCAGGCATTGCGGACCGAGCGCCGCTCGATGCCGCGATTGCCGACGAAGAGGCGCGCCGCAAGCGCGAAGGTCACCTCAGTCAATCGTTTGCAACACCATTATGACCGAGCCCATCCTTTCCGTACGGAGTTTGAGAACCTCGTTTTTGACGGGCGATGGCCCCAAGCAAATCCTGAATGGCATCTCATTTCACATTAATAAAGGCGAGACGCTCGCCGTTGTGGGTGAATCTGGATCGGGTAAAAGCGTAACCGCCCTGTCGATCATGGGCCTTCATCCGGCCAAGACGGTACGTCAAAGCGGCGCCATCGACTTTGATGGACGCAATCTTCTTGCAGCGACGCAAGCAGACATGCGCCAGATCCGCGGCAATGACATTGCGATGATATTCCAAGAGCCGATGACATCGCTCAACCCGGTTCTCACCGTTGGGCGCCAGTTGATAGAGCCACTGGTTCTGCATCGCCAAATGACGGTGGAGAGCGCTCGCCAGGAAGCCAAAAGGCTTCTGGACAAGGTGCGTATCCCGGCGGCCTCGTCACGTCTTGACGACTATCCTCACAACTTCTCAGGGGGCATGCGCCAGCGTGTGATGATCGCTATGGCGCTGGCATGTCAGCCGAAAATTCTGATCGCCGATGAGCCGACCACCGCACTTGATGTGACAATCCAGGCGCAGATCATTGATCTCCTCAAAGACCTTCAGCGCGCCGAGGGCATGGCTGTGATGTTCATCACCCACGATATGGGTGTGGTGGCCGAAGTCGCTGACAGGGCGCTCGTGATGTACAAGGGCGAAGCCATCGAGTGCGATACGACGGAGAAGATTTTTGCAACGCCTAAGGAAACCTATACCCGCGCGCTTTTAGCAGCCGTGCCGCGCCTTGGTTCAATGACCGGGCGAAGCGTGCCTGCGCAGTTTGCCACCGTTGATCGAAGGACGGGCTTGGCAGATACGCAGGTGGAAGAAGACCACGCTGCTCCGCAGGATGCCACGTTGCTTGAGGTAAGCAAGCTCGTCACCCGCTTTTCGATCAATAAGGGCTTTTTGGGCCGGTTAAGCGGCCGCGTCCATGCCGTTGAAAACGTGTCTTTCAGTGTTCGGAGCGGTGAAACGCTATCGCTCGTTGGAGAGTCGGGATGCGGCAAGTCGACCACCGGACGCTCGATCGTTCAACTCACGTCTGCGGAAAGCGGCTCCATTAGACTGGACGGAAGTGAACTGGGGGGTCTCGATCCCAAGGCTCTGCGAAAAAAGCGCCAGGACATTCAAATCATCTTTCAGGATCCATTCGCGAGTCTCAACCCGCGCATGCAGGTCGGAGACGCCATCGCAGAACCGCTCCTGGTGAACAAACTGGCCTCACCGGCAGAAGCGCGCACGAAGGTTGTGGACCTGCTGGGTGAAGTCGGTTTGGAAGAGAGCATGATGGGCCGTTACCCGCATGAGTTCTCTGGCGGTCAGAGACAGCGGATTTGCATCGCCCGCGCCTTGGCGGTTGAGCCAAAGATCATCATCGCCGATGAAGCGGTTTCAGCCTTGGACGTTTCGGTAAAGGCCCAGGTCGTCAATCTGATGATGAAACTCCAGGAGTCTCGCGGAATCTCCTATGTCTTCATAAGCCATGACATGGCCGTTGTAGAACGCATCAGTCACCGGGTAGCCGTTATGTATCTGGGCGAGATCGTCGAGATCGGTTCCCGTCAGGCGATTTTTGAAAACCCCCAGCATCCCTACACCAAGCGCTTGTTGTCCGCCGTCCCCATACCTGACCCGGTACGCCGCAATGAGCGACACCGCCTGTCTGAACGCGAGATTTCCAATCCCATTCGGTCATTGCGCTTCGCTCCGCAAAACCGGACCTACATCACTGTTGCTGACGATCATCAGGTGATGGAATGGGGCGAGGAATGGCAAGCGGCGAGCTGATGCATGATCCTCGGCCGCTTGAGGGGCGCCCGTTTCGAGGAGTTTTCAGTTTTAAAACCTGAAGGTTGCCTGCAAGCTTCCCGAGAAGGCGTCCTCGTCGCCGCTCGCGGCGCGATATTCGCCATCGGCGATGATGCTGAACTGATCGTTTGCAGCCATTTCCGCCCGCAGCCCGATAAACCCACCCAGAACGCTTTCATCGTCGCTGCCTGAGAAGCGGAACGAATTGCCAGCCAAGGACGCATCCACATCATCCTCATCGGTGAAGCGTCCATCAAAGCCGCCGCGCACTTCCACATCGATTGCATCGCGCACAAGAGCACCAGCAAGCTGGATACGGGTGTTGAGGGTATGGACGGTGCGGCTGTCGATGGTGAGGTTCGCCCGCGTTGTGCCGGTTTCTGTGTAATCGTCAAAGAAGGAGGCGGTGTAAGTCAGCGAGCCTGATGGGCGCAGGTAAAAGCCCTGCGCCACTTCATACTGATACTCCAGGCTCACCGAAGGGCTGATGAAGACATTGCTGAAATCAGCGCTCGCCGTCTCAAATCCGTTGAGATTGTCAGCCACCAGCCGGTCATTGTCATAGTCCTCATAGCCCAGGATGAGGTTTGCACTCAGCGTGAGGTCGGTGGCGACATCCACATGGCCATAGAGGCCGCCGAAATAGCTGGTCGTCTCGGTGTCGATGGACTCGGCATCGGTCTGGCTGTCGCTGGATGCTATACCGAAGGCAAGGCCGATGCGTCCAACGCTCAGATCTGTCTCGATGCCGGAGACGACGCCAAAGGCCTCCTGCTCGAAAGACAAGATTGTGCTTTCGCCCTCGCGGTCTACATTGTTGCCGAACACCTCGCCCCAGATCTCCACACCGCCACCGAAAGTCCCATCGCCAAGCGATGAAAAGGCACCCGCTGCGAAAGATGAGGCCGGGATTGGGGTGGACGAGGCGGAGGCGGAGGGGCCATTCGCGCGCCCATGGATCGTGGTGTGGATGGAACTTGTTAGCTCGCTGACCGCGACGCTTTGGATCGTTTGGCCGGTCGGGTCCACCGTGGTGACGGTATTGCCCACGACCACGCCGGGCACGTCGTCGGCCAGGTTGATGTTTTCGGTGCCCAGGAAGGTGACCACCGTGGATGGTCCGGTGCCATTGATGTTGACCGTATCGATCCCACCGCCCAGATCGACCGTGCCGATGATGATCGAGCCCTGCTCCAGGTTCACCGTCTGCATGCCGGTACCGCCAACAATCGCCTGCGTCGCACTGCCCGTGGCCGAAATCAGGCCCGAATTGGTCAGGGTGTTGTCATCGTCTCCAATCACCCCAGTAGGGCCGGGGCCATCAAGGTTAACACCAATGGCATTAAGCCCGGTTACAGAGATCGAACCGCTATTGGTAACAACGGCATCGTTGCCCTGCGAAAGAATACCGTCCGAATCAGTACCCATCGTTGAGATCGACCCGCTGTTAGTGATGGTGGCGTTATCGGCATCGACGCTTGATATAATACCGAACGCATCATCCCCATTCGTTGAGATCGATCCGCTGTTGGTGAGAACGGCATTGGCGCCGAGCGTCTGAATAGCTTCAGACAAATCTCCATTGGTAATGATCGAACCGCTATTTGAGATGATGGCACCGGCGTCGAGCGATAGAATACCTTCCGAACCATCTCCTATTGTTTAGATCGACCCGCTATTGGTGATGACCGCATTTGCACCTCCCCCCAGGTTATCCCCCGACAAAATGCCTACTGAATTAGTACCCGTCGTTGAGATCGAACCGCTATTGGTGATGACGTTGTCGTCCCCAACTGCGCTGACAGCGTCCTGACCGACATTAAGCTCCCCGCCCTGTTCGATGATCAGGGTATCATCCCCGTTTAATACTTGTTGGACATTCACAACTTGCCCGTCTTGAATGACGGTTACCACCTGCGCCTGGGCGGGCATGGCGAACCCGGTTGCCAGCACGCACAGGGAGACGCCGGACAGAAACTTCGTTTTCAACTGCATGCTTTTAAACTCGGTGGGGACACGGTCTGTGCTTCGATAAAGGACCGTGACGAGTGGGTAAAGTGCACTTCCGCCACACTCCCACGACTTGGGGGCGAGAGACGGTACTTGGAACTATAAAATCACCATCCAACATTTGAGAAATGCGATGTAAGCTTCAGCTTTAAATCTAGTCAGGTCCGATTTGATATGTTCCAGGCGCGAAACCGCGCGCACTTTCGCTGAACATGCACTAGCGGCACCATCAGTCGTCCAATGCGCCAACAAGCGCTTGTTGGACTTGGTTGGCAAAGCGCAGCGATGCCACGGATAGAACCCTGCTTCTCAATTGACCCAGCAGTAGCCCACCAGGTTTCATATCGCGCGTTGAAATGGGTTTGAAGGCAAGTCCGGCTTGCTTGGCGCCTTGCAACCCGACGGGTATCTGAAATCCAATCGTTTGCTCCTGCAACACATAGTACCGGATGAGCTCAAACGATTCAGTTTCCACCAACGGCTCGACCGTCCGTCCAATCGATTTGGCCGCACTATCGAGAAGATTGCGCACCCCATATTTCCGCGCTGGCGCGATATGGGGATAGTCAAGGCAGTCGCGCAAACGCAACTCGCCCTTACCTGCAAGGGGGTGATCGGCCGCAAAAACAGCACAGACCGGCTGTGCGATGGCCTGAATCACTTGGAAATCCACCAACACCACGGGCTCAAAAACCAGTGCGAGGTCACTGCTGAAGCTCGCAAGTTCCGCTTCGGCTTGCTCACGGTCTCGCACGTTCACTGAAAATGTGACGCCCGAGTATCGCCTGCGATACTGCGCGATCTGTTGTGGCAAGAAGAAGGGAAGGAGAGCCTGAGAGCAGGCTACCGAAACATGGCCACGCCTGACGCCGGTTAGATCTGCCACCTGACTTTGCACGCGCGAAAGGTCAGAACGCTGTGCCCGATAATGCTGCAGAACCAGTTCGCCAGCCGCGTTCAAACGAACGCCACGCGGCAGGCGCTCGAAGATCGGCGAGCCGAACTCCCGTTCAAAGCGGGCAAGGCGTCGATTGAGCGCCGACGCGGTGATGTTGGAATCCTCCGCCGCCTTGCGGATCGAACCTGCGCGCGAGATCGCCTCGATAAAGCGGAGTGTTTCCAGATGTTGCATCTGATGGCCTAGCGGTGCGTTTCATGCATCGGTCTGGTGAAATCATAGCATTTCAAGAACAGGTCGCAACGTGGAAAAGTACATTCAGTGTTAGTGTACGATGGTCGGAGACCCAGGCGATGAAGACAAACCGCAGAGACTTCCTCAAATTTACGGCAGCCGCTGGCGGCGCTACGATGGTGCCCTTTGCTTGGGCGACAAGCGCCCAGGCGCAAGCGCTTGACACAATGGTGGTCGCCTCAGGTCAAACCATCAACAGCCTCGATCTACACCGCACCGGCACCAACCGCGCCAGCTACCAGGTGGCCATTAACTGCTATGATCGCTTGGTGGGTTTCGGCTCCAAGCAGCTCCCAACCGGTGAGATGTCCTACGACTACGACACCATCGTTCCAGAACTTGCCGAGAGCTGGACGATCTCTGACGATGGGCTCGTGCTCACGTTCACTTTGAAGGAAGATGCGACGTTTTCCGATGGGTCGCCGGTCACAGCAGCCGACGTCAAATGGTCCTTCGATCGTGCGGTATCTGTTGGCGGTTTCCCATCGGTTCAAATGCGAGCTGGTGGTTTCAATCGCCCCGATCAATTCGAAGCTGTTGACGAGCGCACATTCGTTCTGACCCTCGACTTCCCTTCCAAACTATCCTTGCCAAACCTGGCTGTGCCGGTTCCGTTTATTATCAACTCCAAAGTCGCGATGGAAAACGCCACCGAGGATGACCCTTGGGCGATGGAGTATCTGCACACCACAACGGCTGGCTCTGGCGCGTATGAGGTCACCCGGTGGGACCAAGGGCAGCAGCTGGTTTATGAGCGCAACGACAGCTGGGCGGGCGGGCCAGTCCCGGCGATCCGTCGCGTGATCATGCGAGAAGTTCCAAGCGCTGCCACCCGCCGTGCCCTCATCGAGCGAGGTGATGTGCAGGTCTCTTTCAACATCCCAGATCGCGATGCGTCCGAGCTTGTTGGAACGGTCGATGTCTTCTCAACGCCGATTGAAAACTGCCTCCACTGCGCTTGTTTGAACGCGAACTTTGAACCCTTCCAAGACCCGGATGTGCGCAAGGCCGTCGCGTACGCCATTCCCTACGAGTCGATCTTCGAGGCAGCTGCCTATGGGCGCGGCACGCCTATGTGGGGTGGGTCAGCGGAGATCACCGATACGGCATGGCCGCGCCCTTTCCCGTATGCAACCAACATGGAACTGGCCCGTGAGCATTTGGAGAAGTCGTCTTTTACCAATGGCTTCGACGTAACCATGTCAATCAGCCTGGGGCTTGCCAGCTGGATGGAGCCGACAGCGCTGCTCATGCAAGAGAGCCTTGGCCAGCTTGGAATCAATGTGGAGATCGAACGGATCCCAGGCGCAAACTGGCGAACGGTCGCGCTCGTCGACAAGACGCTCGACCTGCACCTTGAGAACTTCGGCGGCTGGTTGAATACGCCTGACTATTATTTCTTCTGGGCGTATCAGCGCGACCGGCTGTTCAACTCATCGAACTACGACAATGAGGAAGTGCACGCTCTTACAGATCAGATCCTTCACTTGCCGATGGACGATCCGGAGTGGGCACCAGTCATGAAACGTCTGATGGGGATCGTCATTGAAGACATCCCGCGCATTCCGCTCTATCAGCCGGCGCTGAACGTCGCGGTCAATGGTGCGTCTGGCTACGAGTTCTGGTTCCACCGCCAGCTCGATCCGCGCCGCATGACGGGGGTCTAGAAGATATGTCTGGGCCGGCGCGTGCGGTTGGATCGCGGCTTCTTCAGACCATTCCGGTCATTGTCGGGGTGGTCGTCATAAGCTTCATCCTCACGCGCGCCCTGCCCGGCGACCCAGCGGTCTACTTCGCGGGCGCGATGGCGGATGCGGAATCGATTGAACAGGTCCGCCGGGAGCTGGGTCTCGACAAACCTCTCATGACCCAGTTTGTCGTCTATGTCGGCGACTTGCTGCGTGGTGACTTCGGCAATGCTGTAAGCACGGGTCAGCCGGTTCTGACCGATCTCGCCACCCGCCTCCCGGCCTCGCTCGAACTCACAATCTGTGCTCTTGTCCTGTCCTGCCTCGTTGCTATCCCGCTCGGGGTTTTAGCGGCTGTGAGACAGGGCTCCTGGGTTGATCATTTGTGTCGTGTGATCGTGACAGCGGGAGTCTCTTTGCCGACGTTCTTCACCGGCATTCTTCTCGTCTATGTCTTCTACTACTTGCTCGGTTGGGCGCCTGCGCCGCTTGGGCGGCTCGATTTCATCTATCTCGATCCACCGCGCGTGACAGGCTTCCACCTCATCGACAGCGTGATCGCGCGCGATGCTGAAACCTTCTGGGCGACTGCACGACAGCTCATCCTACCGACCATCACGCTGGCGCTTTTCACGCTTGCCCCGATTGCTCGGATGACACGGGCGGCTATGCTGCAGGCTCTCTCATCTGACTATATCCGCACCGCACGAGCAGCGGGCCTTTCCCGCCGAAAAGTGATCTTTGGCTACGGCCTGCGCAACGCCCTGCTCCCCGTCGTCACCACCCTCGGCATGGTCTTTTCCTTTGTGCTTGGCGCGATTGTTCTTGTCGAAAAAGTGTTCGCCTGGCCTGGCATTGGCTCATATGCCGTGGAGGCCTTGATCGCATCTGACTACGCCGCCGTGCAGGGCTTCGTCCTCACCATGGCGCTGTTGTTTGTGGTGCTAAATCTTGTGATCGATCTCAGCTACACGTTGATTGATCCACGCGTTGGCTTCGGCGCCAAATGACCGACATAACGCAAATTTCGGAGCGCAAACAGAACAGCGCGTTTTCGCATCTTACTTACGTGCTGCGCGAAAACCCGGTCACGCTGCTGTCCTTCGCAATGTTCGGGCTTTTCATTTTCCAGGCGTTCTTCGGCGCGATGCTGGTGCCATTTGACCCGCTAGCGACCAACTCAGCCAACGCGCTTCAACCGCCCAATGCGACCCATTGGTTCGGAACGGATAATCTCGGTCGAGATGTCTTCTCCCGTGTTGTCGTGGCAACGCGACTTGACCTGACGATCTCCGTCCTTGCTGTGGCGATTTCGTTCGTCATAGGCTCTGTCTTGGGCGCCGTTGCTGGCTACTGGGGTGGATGGATCGACGGGGTTCTCAATCGGCTCCTCGACACGATCATGGCGTTCCCGCTTTTCGTGCTTGCAATGGGTATTGTGGCCGCGCTCGGGAACACGGTTGAAAACATCATCTATGCGACTGCGCTGATCAATATCCCCTTCTATGCAAGACTGGTGCGAGCAGAGGTCAATATCCGGCGCGAGGCAGGCTTTGCGCTGGCCGCTCGCTTGTCCGGCAACAGCCACATCCGAACACTTGCGTTTCATATTTTCCCCAACGCGCTGCCTCCCATGATGGTGCAGATCTCGCTGAACATGGGCTGGGCCATTTTGAACGCGGCAGGCCTATCCTTTATCGGTCTTGGCGTTCGCCCGCCCACCCCTGAGTGGGGTATCATGGTGGCCGAGGGCGCCAACTTCATTATCTCTGGCCATTGGTGGGTCGCCGTGTTCCCAGGTCTTTGGTTGATGCTTGCGGTTTTCACATTCAATCTCATGGGCGATGGATTGCGCGATATCGTCGATCCGCGCCGGAGAACTTAAAACGTGCTTTCGATCAAGGATCTTGCGGTCTCTTTCACGACGCGAAAGGGCGAAGTGGAAGCCGTTCGTGGTATCTCCTTTGATCTGGCAAAGGGCGAAACGCTCGGCATCGTCGGCGAAAGTGGCTCGGGCAAATCTGTTACGTCGTATGCGCTTATGCGCATCCTGGATGCTGGCGGCCGCATCAAGGCTGGCAGCGCGGAGTATGACGGCCAGGATCTTGCGGTAGCGGCGGAGCGGGATATGCTCAATATTCGCGGTCGTGAGATCAGCATGATCTTCCAAAACCCCCGCGCCGCGCTCAATCCGATCCGTAAAGTCGGTCATCAGCTTGAAGACGTGTTGCGAATGCATGCGCAAGCGGTGGCGTCAGATGCTAAGCGCAAGGCGATTGAAGCACTCGAAGCCGTGCGTATCCGAGATGCGCAAGCGCGCTACGAAGCCTATCCGTTCGAGCTGTCCGGCGGCATGTGCCAGCGCGTCGTGTTCGCCATTGCGCTTGCCTGCAACCCGAGACTACTGATCGCAGATGAGCCGACGACCGGGCTCGACATCACGACCCAGAAGGCCGTGATGGATCTTGTTCGCGACCTCACGCGCGACCGGAACATGTCGTCCGTTCTTATCACCCATGATCTCGGGTTGGCCGCGGAATACTGTGACCGATTGGCCGTCATGAAGGACGGGCTAATCGTCGAGACGGGACCGTCGGCTGAGATCTTTTCTGCGCCCCAGCATGCCTACACGCGCAAGCTCGTGGATGCGACGCCTCGGCCAGGCGCGCAGCTTCGAAACCTGTTGCCTGCCGAACAGCGGACCCCGTTGACCCCCCACACGGTGGGCGAAAAGCCGCTGTTCGAAGTGAAAGACCTTTTCAAGACCTATGCTGGCAAGGCCGGTCCGGTGCACGCCGTCAAGGGAATATCGTTTTCCGTCTTCGAAGGGCAAAGCGTTGGACTGGTTGGAGAATCCGGGTGCGGCAAGTCAACAACATCTTCTATGCTGGTTCGATTGCTCGACCCCACCTCTGGGCAGATCGTTTTTGATGGCAGTGATATCGCCTCCATCACAGCGGATGAATTCGTCCGCGACCCGCGGCGCAGCGATGTGCAGATGGTGTTTCAAGACGCCACTGACAGTCTCAACCCGCGTGATACCGCGCGCCGGGCAATAAGCGACCCAATCCTGCGCATGAGCAAGCTGCGCGGCTCGGCGTTGGTCGCCCGTGTTGAGGAATTGGCGAGCCTTTGTGGACTGCCGACCAACCTTCTTGATCGGTTCCCCCACCAGCTCTCTGGAGGGCAGAAAGCGCGTGTGGGCATCGCTCGCGCGATAGCGCTCGACCCGAAGTTCCTTATTCTCGACGAACCAACCGCAGCACTGGATGTGTCTATTCAGGCGGTTGTGCTGAACCTTCTTGCTGACCTACGGACGCGTTTAGGTATGACCTACCTGTTCGTCAGCCATGATCTGCACGTTGTGCGCCTATTATGCGATTACGTGATTGTCATGCAGGCGGGGGAAATTGTCGAGCAAGGTCCAGCGCACAAAGTGATGGACACCCCGCAGCACCCTTACACGCGAACGCTGCTCTCGGCAGCACCTAAGCCACCCAACATCGAGTCATCCAGCCTTGTCGCGCGCGTTGAACGCGCAGCCGCCGAATAATACTAAGTCCCATAACGCAAGACTTCCTAGTGACATCTCTGCCCATGACATCTCTCGACGACCTAGCCTTCACAATTCCCTCTTTGCGCAAAGCCTATGCCAGCGGAACGACCCCAGCCGAGGTGATCGCGGAGGTCTTTCGTCGCTTACGGATCGTGGACGACCCGGCGATCTTCCTGCACCTGGCTGACGAGGACGCGCTTATCGAGCAGGCAAACGCACTTGGAGCTTATGATCCGACGCAGCCCTTGTGGGGTGTCCCGTTCGCGGCGAAAGACAACATCGATGTTGCAGGCATGCCAACAACAGCGGGCTGCCCCGCTTACAAGTACGAGCCCAAGACCGACGCGTTCGTTGTGGCGCGGCTCAAGGAAGCGGGGGCTCTTGTTCTGGGCAAGACCAATCTCGATCAGTTTGCAACCGGGCTGGTTGGCGTTCGCTCCCCCTATGGCGTGCCTAAGAATGCGCTAGATCCAACGATCGTTCCCGGTGGCTCATCATCGGGCTCCGCGGTGGTTGTTGCGCACGGCATTGTCCCCTTCGCATTGGGTACCGACACAGCCGGGTCAGGCCGCGTGCCAGCGGCGCTCAACAATATTGTTGGTTTGAAACCGAGCTTGGGCGCGCTTTCGGCAAGAGGGGTGGTTCCTGCGTGCAGGACGCTCGATACGATTTCAGTGTTCGCCCTGACCGTCGAGGATGCCCATGCGGTGTTCACGGCTGCAAGCGGGTATGACCATGAGGACGCCTACTCCCGTAAACTGCCGCTGGAACCTATGCCGGCGTCTCTCCCCGCGCCTCAGATCTGTGCGCCAGACGCAAGGAGTCTGATCTTTTTTGGCGATGAAACGCATTCCGAAGACTTTGAGGCCACGCTCGACAGCTTTCGTGAGCACGGAGCACAGATCTCGCGGGTCGACTTCACGCCGTTCTACGAAGTTGCGGAGTTGCTTTATGAGGGCGCTTGGGTCGCTGAGCGCTACGCCGCAATCGAACATATGATGACCGCGCACCCGCACGAGGTGCATCCGGTGACGCGCGGTATCATCGGGCAGGCTGAAGCCCTGAGTGCGGCGGACGCTTTCAAAGGTTTGTACCGCCTTGAGGAACTGAAGCGCGCCTGCGAACCGCTAATCGATGCGGCCGACATGCTGTGCGTTCCATCCATTCCGACCTTCTATTCGCGCGATGCGCTTAAAGCCGATCCGATTAAGCCCAACTCAAACCTGGGCACCTACACAAACTTTGTGAACCTGTTGAACTTGTGCGCCATCGCCGTGCCAACCGGGCCCCGCGGAGATGGGCGACCAGGTAGCGTCACACTCATCGCGATGGCCGGGCAGGACGGGAAGGTCGCTGCGCACGCAGCCAAGCTGGCCCGGACACATGGTCCAAATCTGGGGGCCACGCAGCATCCTTATCCAAGTGCGAGCCCTGACAGGTTGGGCGATGTGCCGCTGGCCACCGACGAGTTACCGCTTGCTGTCTGCGGCGCTCATATGTCCGGTCTGCCTCTAAACAAAGAGCTGGTTTCCCGAGGCGCGCGGCTCATCGGCGCCGCACGAACCATGCCGGACTACCGGCTTTACGCGCTTGCTGGGGGGCCTCCATTCAGGCCAGGCCTCGTTCGTGATCACAATGGCGGTGGTATGGCTATCGATGTTGAGGTTTGGTCGCTACCACGTGAGGCGGTCGGCAGTTTCATGGCGGGGATCCCGTCACCATTGGCCATAGGCACCGTTGATATTGAGGACGGGCGTAGCGTGAAAGGGTTCGTATGCGAGGAAGCTGGATTGGATGGCGCTGAGGACATTACTAGTTTCGGTGGATGGCGAAACTTCTTGAACAGCCAGCAAGTAAGAGCGTTAGGCTGAGTCTACTTAAAGGCCGCAATGGGGACTATGCAGTCGAGAGAACTCGTCATCTTGGACGGTGATCAGTGAAGTAGTGGTGTCAACGTTGCAGCCGATAAGGCGCCGCGGGCGATCTTTTGTGTCCACCGCCTCGTGACAGGCTCAGTCTAACGGCCTACATGCACTGAGATAGTAATCCGTCTATCCCTTTAGAAATATCAAATTTTATTGTAGATTAATGCAGATTGATCTCAAATCAGTTATTTAAAATACTGACAACTGATAAATAAATTCGGCTTATTGGCTAATTTTACCTCTCCCATTGTTTTATAGACATGACAAGTATCGACATCAGGGCCGCTGACCATCAGCTTGCCGTTGGGCGTATGGGCAACAAAACCGATCGGTGTTTGGATCTTTTCAGCAGTCTGAGATTAACTCAGTCATACTAACCCATCGTCACAATCGCACGCACTTCGCCTGTTGGCGCTGGCTGGATGATCACGTCAGGGGCGTCCTCAAGTGAAATGGTGCGCGTCACCAATGGGGCGACATTGATATCGCCGTTTGCAATCATCTGGGTTGCCCGTTCGTGTGTGAAGGGATTGACAAAACTGAAGTGCATTTGCACCTCGCGCAGCAGCATGTCGAACGGTTCAATCGATACCTTTTCACCTTGTGCCAGAACGCCTAGCACGACAACGCGACCGCCCGTGCGCGAAAGACCCGGCGACATTTCAACCGTGGCTGCAACGCCTGCACATTCGACCACAAGATCAGCACCACCAGGCCAATGGGCCTTGGCTTCATCTGGTGAAGCAGTTGCCAGATCGGCGCCAGTGGAGAGGCCCAGCTGCTGCTTGGCGGCATTTCGGGTCAAGAGCATAACCTGCGCGCCGGCGTTTTTGGCAAGCTGGACGGCCAGAAGTCCAATAACGCCACCTCCAATGACAATCACCTTTTCGCCTGGCAGCACATGGCCCATGTCCATACCGTGTACGGCGCACGCCAACGGCTCGCAGAATGCACCGTGAAGTGGGTTAAAGTCATCAGGCAGAACATGGGCGTGGCGTGCAGGAAACGCACAGTACTCGGCTAACCCACCGTCGCGTGCGATACCAATGTTGCGCAGGTTTTGGCAGAGGTTCACCCGACCTCGCAAACAGGCATCACATGTTCCGCACCAAGCGTTGGGGTCACAGGTCACTCGTGTGCCAACCTTGAGATCGGAAGTTCCAGGGTCCACGACGACACCACAGAACTCGTGTCCGAGAGTCGTGTTCTCGTTGGATGGGAACTCGCCTTTATACAGGTGGCGATCGGTTCCACAGATACCCGATGCTTCAACCTTGACCACAATGTCACCTGGCTCTGGTTGCGGCTGCGGAACTTCCACCGTCTGGACGTTTCCAACCTTTAAGAGACGTGTTGCAAACATGGCGTTCACCTGTGTTGGTTTGGTTAGGACGGCGTGGGTGTTTTGATGAGTTGAGAAAGGCTAGGAATGGCTTCACTTGCGCTGGTTCCTTTCAGCGACTCGCGTGCAACTGTGTTGGCCAGTTGAAGCGCCTCTTGTGGTTCCCAACCTTCATGCACGGCGTACAGAATGCCCGAGCAGAAGGCGTCACCGGCGCCTAAATGGCTGATAATCTGATCGCCGGGCAAACGGTCTACCGGCTGCAAATGGCGCGCACCATCAGTGCCCATCCACACAGCCCGATCTGCACAATGCAGGACCACGGCTTTGCAAACGCCAGCCTCAAGAAGGTCTTTACCCATCTTCAGCAGTTTCAGTGGGTCCCCAAGATCATCATCGTCTGCATCGACGCCTGTTGCTCTGGCTGCTTCAATTTCATTGAGAATAAGAAAATCGATGAACGGCGCGGCTGCACAGATGATGTTTCGAAACTCATCATGGTGGACAGACACCAGATCAACGCAGGTTAGGAGACCCGCCTTCTGGGCACGTTCAAGCACATAGGCGGCCTGCGTAGTGCCATCGCCATCAAATGTATCAAGCTCGCCCAGCAGGGTGAGATAGCCCAGGTAGAACAGGCGCGCTCCAGTTTGCGAAAACGTTCCGGCTGGAAAGTCATCAAGGCTAAGTGCATCATTTGCACCGCCTTGATAGAAAAATGTCCGACTTTGTCCGGCCACCGACATAACATGCGTGTGTGCCGTAGCAATATTCGGCTTGACGACCATCTGGCTGGTATCCAGCCCCAAGGCCTCGCAGTTCTGGCGGATAAATGCGCCATACTCATCATCACCAAGAGCACCCATGGGCCATAGGTCAAACCCCGTCTCCAATGCGCAAAGGGCCGCGATGACATTGGCTGGGCCACCACCCATGCTACGGCTTTGCCCGCCGATACGCACCAGATTGTGTTCTGCTGGCCAGTGTTGGATCTCGTGCACCAGATCCACAATCCAATTGCCCGCACAGATCACGCCAGAGCGCCGCATCACTGGCCTGTATAGGCGACAGGCTCAACGACGTACTGTGTTCCAGCTTTCAACGCGGCCCTAAGAATAGCGTGATGATCTGCGGCTTCTTGCGGTGTAACGCAGTGGAACCCCTTGGCGTCACCACCGGCCAGTTCGTCCAGGTAAGCGGCCCACATCTGTTGCAGAGCATCAGGGAAGCCGAATTCAAATATTGCGCCTGTTATTGCAGGAAACAGTGTTTGGAAGCCAAGATCTTCCACCTGCCAAACTTGAGCGCCTCCGGTGTAGTCCATCCATTGCCATTGGCGGGGGTTCTGGGTGCTGAAGTAAGCACTCTTTCGCGTGCCCAAAACGCGCAGGCTCCACGTATTAGAATGACCCGGCGCAACGCGCCACGTCTTTAAGACCAACGGAAAGCCCCCATCCGCATCATCGACGTGACCGGTGATGGTGGCATTGTCCCACGTCTCGCAAGGAACAGTGTTGCCTTTGCCATCGGGTCTGGCGCGGAACCTGTTGACCAGCGCAGCTGAAACGGAGGATGGCCGCCACCCCAGGCGCAACGGCACATGCAGTACGTGCATGCCCAAATCACCCATGCACCCATAAGCGCCGTTCACATCAACCATGCGTTTCCAGTTGATGGCTTTGTTGGGGTTCATGTCAGAGGAGTGCAGAAAAGCGGCCTCCACTTCAATGATTGATCCCAGTTCGCCGGATCGGACCAGATTGATCACCTTCTGAGCGCCAGGGTAGAAAGGCATCTCGGAGGAACAGCGCACCAACACCTCTGGATGGGCGCCTACCGCTTCTTGGATTGTGGCATTGGCCGAGGCGTCTATGCCGAAAGGTTTCTCGCCCAGAAGGTGTTTTCCAGCAGCCAGAATGTCGCGATACATCTGTGCATGCAGGTTGTGAGGCACCGCGCAGTAGACGGCCTCAACATCGGGGTTGGCAAGCAGAGCCCTATAGTCATCAGTGACTTGAGATACTGTAGGTACATTTGTATCAAACCAGTCTGTCAGCGCCGGGTTGAGGTCACATGCCGCCACGATTTCAGGACGGGCTTTTGTGTTGTCAAGGTGCAACCATCGCGCCGCCGTTGAAGCGAATTCTCGCCCCATGAGGCCGCATCCAATGATACCAAACTTCACAAGCTGCGTCATGCGAGCACCGCTTACCCAATCATGGCCATAGCGTCGGCGACTGATGTGTTGTCATGAACCACCGCCATCAGCGCTTGCGTCATACCAGCGGGGTCGGCGTGGTGGATAACGTTGCGGCCATACACAATGCCTTTGGCGCCCTGCTGCATAAGCGCTGCAGTGCGCGTTAGGATCTCTTCATCCGACACCTTGCCGCCGCCACGCACCAACACAGGAATGCCCTGCGCGATCTCGATCACGCGGTGGTACTCGCTGACATCTTCACACGGGTCTGCCTTGATGATGTCCGCGCCCAACTCCACGGCCTGGCGTACCAAGGGAAGGATTTTGTCCAGGTCGCCATCGACCATGTAACCACCGCCGGCCTTGGCATTGTCCTGCATCACCAGCGGTTCCACCATCAGGGGCATACCCGCAACATCGCACGCGCGTTTAATCTGGTTGATGTTGTGCACACAGGTTTGATGAACCTCCGGCTGGTCGGGAAGCATCAACAGATTTACAACCACGCAGGCCGCATCTAGCGCCACTCCCTGATCCACAGGATCTGCAATGACTTCTGAGAAAAGTGTTCGAGGCAAGGGATTGCCGTAGACATTGGCGATGTCGGTTCGAAGCACCAATGCTGGTCGATGCTTACCGGCAATCGACTGTAAAATTGGCGCTGTTCCCGGTGGAAGCTGAATTGCATCGGGTGCCGCGGCGGCCACCGTGTGGATGGCCTGGCGCATGTTCTCAATGCCGCCCAAAAAGGTGCGTTCGTTGAACATCCCGTGATCGATGGCGACATCAAAACAATGACCAGACTTCCCAAAGAGCCGATTGATACGCGCTGCTTTCATCACACTGGCTTTCAAAAAGTGGTGGGAGACGTAGGGCGGGAGGAACCAGAGAGAGTGAATGAGAAAGGCTATGAAACAGGGCGTATGCGTAGGCCAGCGGCCTGATCAAAGAAACAAACACTGGACGTTGAAAGTGAGATGCCAGCTGTTTCATCGGCGGCGACTTCAAAATCGTTCGGCATTTTGACAACCAGTGGCTTGTCACCGGCCCGAAACGTGACGAGCGACTGATCTCCGGTCATTTCAAAGGTATACACCCGAGCATCCAACTGCCCTGCGCCTCTCTCAACCACGCTGCAGTCTTCAGGGCGGAAGCCTAAGGTGGCGTGGGCGGTATCGGCGTAACCTGTCGCGGTTAGGGTCATACCCGGGCCAGTAAATACCCCATCCTTTATTTCACCCTCCAGGAAGTTCATCGGAGGAGATCCCATAAACCCTGCAACAAACAGGTTCGCCGGATCGGTGTAGACCTGTTTGGGTGTGCCCAGCTGTTGGAGTTCCCCGTCCTTCATAACGGCGACGCGATGCGCCAAAGTCATCGCTTCAATTTGGTCATGCGTGACGTAAATTGTCGTGATGCCGAGCGTGCTTTGCATATGCTTGAGTTCAGCACGCATGTTGCCGCGCAGCTTGGCGTCTAGGTTGGACAGCGGCTCATCCATGAGGAAGACGGAGGGGCGGCGCACCATGGCCCGTGCCAGCGCAACACGTTGCCGTTGACCGCCAGAAAGCTGGGCAGGCAGTCGATCAAGCAGGTCAGCCAGTTCAACCTGATTAGCAGCGGCCAAAATGGTTTTCTCCATCTCGGCCTTTGGCATTTTGGCGACCTTCAGCGGGAAGCCAATGTTTTCGCCAACGGTTTTATGCGGGTAAAGCGCGTACGATTGAAACACCATCGCGATGTCACGGTACTTGGGCAGCACTTCGGTGACATCACGATCACCAATTGTCAGAGTTCCGCTGGAGATGCTTTCAAGACCGGCGATCATGCGAAGTGCGGTGGACTTGCCGCAACCCGACGGGCCCAACAGCACTAGAAACTCGCCAGGCATGACCTCCAAAGAGAAGTCTTTAAGCGCGTGAAATCCGCCGTAAAATTTGTTCAGTTCGTCTGCCGTGATCCCTTTGGCAACTGCTGTCAATTCAGATGAATGCGCGTTCATTCTGTTTAGCCTTTCACCGCGCCAACCAGCAGGCCTTTGGTGATGTACTTTTGCAGAACCACAGCCAGCACAACGACTGGAATGATCATAACAATGATTGCGACCGACATGGTCCACCACAGGATGCCACGTTCTCCTGCATTCATAGCTGCCACCAGGATCGGTAATGTTTGCGCTCTTGAGGTAGAGATAAACAGCGCCAGCAAGTACTCGTTCCAAGCGAAGATCATCACCAAAAGCGTTGTTGCCGAAAGACCCGCGCGCGAAAGTGGCAGAACAATTTCTCGAAAGGTCATGATCATGGTCGCGCCATCAATCTGCGCGCTTTCTTCTAGGTCTCGGGGGATGGAGCTAAAGAAATCGTACATCAGCCACACAACGATTGGCATGTTGACAACTGCATAGGTGAGGATGAGTGCGATGTGTGTATCCAGCAGCCGCACTGATTGGAACATCATGTAAATCGGCACCACCACAACGATCGGAGCCAAGATACGCTGTGAGATGATCCAAAAGAGAACATCACCATTCTTCAACCGGACTGTGTAGAGCTTGCCCACAGCCCTTGCGAGCAGAAAAAACAGTGCCACGGCAACTGCCAAGGTTAGCCAAAGATCTGCGTCGAACACACCAATCGCAACGCAACTACCGATCAACAGCGCCACGAAATACAAAATGGTGATGAGGTTGGGGGCAAACTCAATTCGGCTCAGCGAGTATGCCGCCATAGATCCAACCAGCACTGACAGTGCGGTGGAGGACACCGCGATGATGATGGAGTTGGTGTAAGCGCGGAAGGTATCCTCGAAGTCGAGGACAAACAGATCCCTCCAGGCATGCAGGCTAGGTTGGAAGTCCACCCAGGGGATGAAGAACGGACCATTGTTCACCGCTGTTGGCGTTTTGAAGGACGTGATCAAAAGCCAGTAAATGGGAAACAGGACGAATAAGGACCAAGCGGCGAGAAAGGTGTACAAAGCAAACTTGGCTGCGGGTGAAAGTTCGCCGATCTTGTTGGGTTCAAACAGACTATAGCGTCGCGTAGCTGCGCTCATGGTTTGGCCCTCACTCTTGCCAAGACCACCAAGTTGAAGAACGACACACAGATGACAACTGTGATAAACAAGAGAATGTAGGCAATGGCAGAGGCGGACCCCAGATCGAGTGATCGCCAGGCGTAATAGGCCTGTAACGATACTGATTCAGTCGCGATGCCTGGCCCGCCAGATGTCATGATGTTGGGCAAATCGACAATTTTAAAAGCCTCGATGACGCGTATCAGCATCACGGTTGCAGCGATTGGCAACACATGCGGCCAGATGATTTCACGGAACGTCATCCATTTGCCTGCACCATCAATCTCGGCCGCCTCGTTGAGGTCCCTCGGGACGCTTTCAAAAGCCGCCAACATCATGATGAAGACAAAGGGGATCCACTGCCAGCTGTCGGCAACGACAATGAAAATGCGCGCTGCCCATGGATCAGTCGCCCAAGCCCAATCGCCCAAGCCTACCCATTGCCAAACGCCTGAGAACGGTCCCTTGGTGGTATCAGCCATCATACGAAAAATGTATCCAACGCCGATGGGCGTGATCATCATCGGCACAAAGAAGATGACGCGGAAAAGCCGATTGCCAGCGATATGTTGAGAGCAGGCAAACGCCAAAGTTGTGCCAAGAATGAACTGGATGCCGCACCCAATGACCACGTAAAACAGCGTGGTACCAACTGTCCCGAACGGCCTACCACTCAACAAAGTGGCAGAGAGCATCCAGGCCAAACCAAGAGCCATGCCGAAGGTGATGCAGCGCCCGATGAAGCCGACAAAGGTGAAGTGGGTACGGCAGTATTTGTAAAGCCAGTAGACCAGCAAACCAGTGGCTGTCAGACCGACGATCCATCCAAGAATGGAAAACGGGCCGAGTGTCCCAAGCAGGTGAAACTGCTCTGACCCGAAGAGCTGCTTGTCGAAATTGCGCCAGCCGGCAAAGCGCATTTGAAAGCCACCGCCGGTGAAACGAATGCGAGAGAATGCAAGAATAAGGGACGCTACCAGCGGGAAAATGGAAAAGACCAAAATCAGCACAACAGCCGGGGTCAAGAAGAGCCGCCCCATATGTTTGTCGAGCCACTGGTCCACCGCAGCGTCCTTCCAATGTTGTTTTTATTGTTGGAAGCGTGCGCTCAATAAGGCGCCGTCATGAGGTGCCAAGCGCGCACTTATTGGCACGCGCCCGGCCCGTTTACTTAGATTAGTTGGTAATGCCCAGCGACAGCGCGTAGATGGCCGCCTGTTCATCTCGACCGAAATCATCGGTGATCTCGTTCCAACCCTCTTCGATGTTTTCCAGTGCCTGGTCGACTGTGATCTCGCCAGCAAGGAAGCGGGCTAGTTCACGGTCAAGCACAACGCCAGTGTATTGTTGCGCACCAGGAATACGGAAATCAGATGCCATATTGGGGTGGTTCAGACTTTCGCGAATAGCGCTGAGATAGTTCTCAGCAGATCCTTCGCTGAAGCCAGCTTCAACCCAAGCAGCTGTGTCTTCCAGCTGCGAGTTGCGGTACGGGTTATAGCCCGTCCAACCCATGGTCACATCAACATTCGACTGCGCTGCCTGGTTCATATAGCTCAGGAAGTCGTAAGCGGCCTGCTGCGTTGTTTCATCTGCGGTTGCAGAGATAGCAGCTGTCCAACCACCAAACGCTGCAAACGGTGAGTAGTTGATGCCATCGACCGCATGCGGGCAGGTGTTATCATTGCAATCTATCATTTCGCCGGACTCAAGATCCAGAACACGGGTGGAGCCAGGCATGATCACAGCGCCGATACGGTCGCGAATAGCGCTGCCTTCTTCAATCGAAAGCGGGCCAATATCACCCCAGTCGATCGCCATACCGCAGCGACCACCAACGACAAGCGCACGGGTATCGCCAATGTCTTGGTTCAGCTCATCCGGCGGACCAAACTCGCCAGTCGCTTGATAGATCTCAAACGCTTCGCGCCAGGCTGCATTGTTGATCTTTGGTTCCATTGTCTCTGGATCAAAGTAGAGACCCTCGGATGTTCCTTGGGTCTGGATGCGGCTTGCAGCCATCGATTGCACAGCAAAGTAAGACTGAGCATTACGCTTTTTGAAGATGCAGGACCCATAGTCGGCCTCCCCATCGCCGTTCATGTCTTGGCCATGAATAGCTTCGGCAACCTCTAGATACTCTTCCCACGTGCGCGGTGGTTCAAGACCATTTTCTGCCAAGACATCTGTCCGGTAGTACAGCATCTGGAAGTCGCCATC